>NZ_PNOS01000043.1 GCF_002869745.1 Oceaniglobus roseus | reverse complement strand
GATGCGCCCTATCTTGCCGGCGCGCCCCGCCTCGTCTGCCCTGGTTGTCGCCGCCTCGTCTGTCAGAACCTACCGTCCCAACCCCGTCTGGCGCCCCGCCGTGCGCCTCAGCGCCGCCGGTGAGGGGTCTTCTAAGCAAACACCCCGAACCCCGCAAGCGGTTTTTTGGGCCTTTGTGAACTTTTCATGTCGGGAATTTTTCATCCTCAAAATGTGGCATCGAGCGCAATCTTCGCCACCACTGGCAGGGGCTTCGGGCAATTTTTGTCCGTTCGGTAAAATTCGGCGGAACCGGATCTGCCGTATCGGCGCACGACTGGCCCCATGTCGCGGCAGCCCGGCCCGATTCACCCGACTCGGAGCCCCGATTCACCTTTCGAAAGGGCCCGGATCCGCTCAGGCGCCGCGACTCGCCAGCTGGAATCGCTTCGGCGCGGGCAGCCGCAGGGCCAGGACCGCCATGACGATTCCCAGATAGACCAGCGGTTCACGCTGCCAGCCCTTCACGACCATCACCCAGTGTACCGCCCCCAGGATCACGGAGAGATAGACAAGCCTGTGCAACCGCTGCCACGCCTTCGGCCCCATCCGCCGGATCGAGAAGGTGTTGGAGGTCAGCGCCAGCGGGATCAGCAGCAAGAAACCCACCATGCCGATGGTGATGTAGGGCCGCTTCACGATGTCCGCCCACATCTGGCTTGGGATCTGCACGTCGAGCACGGCCCAGACCAGGAGGTGCAGCGAGATCAGGTAGAAGACCATAAGCCCGAGCGCCCGGCGGAACCGGATCAGCGTCACCCCCGTGAACCGCCGCAGCGGTGTCACCAGCAGCGAGGCGATCAGCACCTGCAGCCCGAGCTCGCCCAGCCGATGCTCCAGCTCGCGGATCGGCTCCACGCCGAGGCCGCCGGTGAAGCCGAGGTAGAGCCACCAGAAGGGCACAAGCCCCAGCACCACGTAGATCGGCCAGGTCGGCAGCCGCCGCAGCGTCGTGTTGATCCGCTGCGCCGCCGTCATCAGTAGTTCGCCTTCAGGTCCATGCCGTCGTACAGCGCCGCGACCTCGTCGCCGTAGCCGTTGAACATCTGCGTCTCGATCCGCTTGGCGAAGAAGCCGCCGCCGACGCGACGCTCGGTCGCCTGGGACCAGCGGGGGTGATCCACCTCGGGGTTCACGTTGCTGTAGAAGCCGTATTCCCGCGCGTTCGCCATGTTCCAGCTGGTCGGCGGCTGCTGCTCCACGGCGCTGATCCGGACGATCGACTTGATCGACTTGAAGCCGTACTTCCACGGCACGATCAGCCGCAGCGGCGCGCCGTTCTGCTTCGGCATCGGCTCGTCATAAAGGCCCGTGGCGATGATCGTCAGCGGATGCATCGCCTCGTCCATCCTGAGCCCCTCGCGGTAAGGCCAGTCGAGATAGCCGCGCGAGATCCCGGGCATCTCGTCCGGGCGCACCGCCGTCTCGAAGGCGATGTACTTGGCCGAGGATTGCACGCCGACGCGGTTCAACAGATCGGCCAGCTCGAAACCGACCCAGGGGACTACCATCGACCAGGCCTCGACACAGCGGAAGCGATAGATCCGTTCCTCGAGCGACGTGCCCTTCATGATGTCGTCGAAGCTGTAGTCGCCGGGCTTGTCCACCAGCCCGTCCACCTTCACCGTCCAGGGATCGACGGTCAGCGCATCGGCATAGCGCGCCGGATCCTCCTTGCCGGTGCCGAACTCGTAGTAGTTGTTGTAATGGGTGATCTCGTCGAATGTGTTCGGCTCGGCATCGGTCGAATAGGGCGAGGGCGCGGCGTTCAGCTTGGCGAAGGCGGGGCCGCCGATGGCGCCGAGGCCAAGCGCCCCTGCCCCGGCCATCAGCTGGCGGCGGTTCAGGAAAGCGGACTTCGGGGTCACGTCCGACCACTTCAGGTCGCTTCTGTATCGTCCGGCCATGTCGTCCTCCTCGGCTGGGTTCGGTTGGACTGTAACCTAAGCGCGGCGCCGCCGAAGACAAAAGGCGGGCCCCTCACGATCCTGTTCGCGGGGTGTAACAGTCCTTCGGAAGGAGACACGAAAAAGGGCGGCCCGGAGTTTCCGGACCGCCCTTCCCTTCCGTCTCGCAGGACGGTTCAGCCGCGCAGGCTGCCGCCCGTGGCGCCGGTGACCTTGGCGACGATCTTCGACGACGCCGCCTCGATCTCGGCCTCGGTCAGCGTCGCCTCCTTCGGTTGCAGCCTGACCGCGATGGCGAGCGACTTACGCCCCTCTCCGAGCGATCCGCCCACGAACTCGTCGAACACCCGCACGTCCGAGATCAGCACCTTGTCGGCCCCGTAGGCGGCATTCACCAGCGTCTGCGCCTCGACGCGGGCATCCACGACGAAGGCGAAATCGCGCTCGACCGGCTGGAGGTCGTTCAGCACCAGCGCAGGCCGCGCGGCACTGTCGTTGCGCGGCTGCGGCACCTCGGCGGGATAAAGCGTGAAGGCCACCGCCGGGCCCTTCACGTCCATCGCGCGCAGGACCTTCGGGTGTACCTCGCCGAAGACGCCGAGCACCTTCTTCGGGCCAAGGCAGATGGTGCCGTGCCGCCCCGGGTGCCACCAGTCCTGTCCAGTGCGCAGGATCTGGACCTTAGCGGGGGCGCCGATGGCGGCCAGCAGCGCCTCGGCGTCGGCCTTCACGTCGAAGACGTCCACGGGGCGCGAGGCGCCGTGCACGTCCTTCGGCCCGGTGCGCCCGATCAGAAGCCCGGTCAGCTCCTGCCGCTGCTCGCCGGGTTCGCCGCCGTGGAAGGCCGCGCCCAGTTCGAACAGCGCCATGTCGGCAACGCCCCGCGCCTGGTTCCGCTTCGCCGCCTGCAACAGCCCCGGCAGCAGCGCCGGGCGCATGTGCGACAGGTCCGCCGAGATCGGGTTCTCCAGCCGCGTCGCGTCGCCGCCGCCGCCGAACAGCGCCGCCGAGGCCTGGTCGATGAAGCTGTAGGTCACGCATTCGTTGTAGCCGAGCGCCCCCGCGGTCCGCCGCGCCGCCTGCTCGCGCTTCTGCACCGGCGTCAGCACCGGCTTCGGCACGCCCGCCTGGGTGCGGCGCAGGGGCTGGCCCTTGAGACCGGAGAGCGACGCCAGCCGCGCCACCTCCTCCACCAGGTCCGCCTCGCCCTGCACGTCGGGCCGCCAGGACGGGACAAGGGCCATGTCGCCCTCCATCCGGAAGCCGAGCGCCTCCAGCCCCGCCACCTGCACATCGGCCGGAATCGCCATGCCGACGAGGCTCTGCACCCGGTCTGTGTCCAGCCGGTAGGCGCGGGAATGGTCGGGCACCGCACCCGCGACGACCACCTCGGACGCCTCGCCACCGCAGAGGTCGAGGATCATCCGCGTCGCCAGTTCCAGCCCCGGCAGCGTGAAGGCCGGGTCGACCCCCCGCTCGAAGCGATAGCGCGCGTCGGAGTTGATCTTCAGCGCCCGCCCCGTCCTGGCGATCGTCACCGGATCCCACCAGGCGGATTCGAGGAAGACGTCCACCGTCGCCTCGGTGCAGCCGCTGTGCTCGCCGCCCATGATGCCGGCGATGCTCTCGGGGCCCGTGTCGTCCGAGATCACCATCATCCCCGGCTCCAGCACATACTCCTTCTCGTCGAGCGCCATCAGCCTCTCGCCGCCCTTCGCGCGGTGCACGGTCAGCCCGCCCTTCACGATGCCTGCGTCGAAGACGTGCAGCGGGCGGTTGCGGTCGTAGGTGAAGAAGTTGGTCACGTCGACCAGCGCCGAAATCGGCCTGAGGCCGATCGCCTTCAGCCGCGCCTGCAGCCACGCGGGCGAGGGGCCGTTCCTTACGCCGCGGATCACCCGCCCGGCGAAGACCGGGCAGCCGTCCCGCGTGTCCTCGGCGATCGTCACCGGAACCGGACAGGGGAAGGTGCCCGCCACCGGCTCCACCTCACGCTCGATCAGCTTCCCCGGGCCCCGCGCCGCGAGATCCCGCGCGATGCCGCGGATGCCAAGCGCGTCGGGCCGGTTCGGCGTGATCGAGATTTCGATCACCGGGTCCACCTTCTCGGGGTCATGCTCGGCCAGCCAGTCCGCGAAGCTCTGCCCGACTTCGCCCGAGGGCAGTTCGATGATCCCCTCGTGCGCCTCCGACAGCTCCATCTCGCGTTCCGAGCACATCATGCCGTGGCTCTCGACGCCGCGGATCTTGCCGACCTGGATCGTCGTGTCGATCCCCGGCACGTAGGTTCCCGGCTTCGCCACCACCACGGTGATCCCCGCCCGCGCGTTCGGCGCGCCGCAGATGATCTGCACCTCGCCGTCGCCCGTCGCCACCTGGCAGACGTTCAGCCGGTCGGCATCGGGATGCTTCTCGGCCGAGTTCACGAAGCCCAGCGTGAACTCCCGAAGCTTCGCCGCGGGATCCTCGACCCCCTCGACCTCGAGCCCGAGATCGGTCAGCGCCTCCGCGATCTCGTCGGCGGTGGCCTCCGTCTCGAGGTGTTCCTTCAGCCAGGACAGCGTGAATTTCATGTCTGTGTCTCTCGTCTACTGGCCGCCCTGGGCAAGATCGCCGTAATCGCCCATGCGGTAGAGTTTGATTTCCCGGACCAGCCGCAGCGTCGGCTTGGCGGCGAACAGGATCGAGCCGACCAGGAACAGCCACGTCCCCGGCACCTGCCATGCCTCGTAGAAGAACATCACCGAACCCACGATGAAGCAGAGCGCCGCACCGAAGTCGACGGCCGTGTAGGCCACCTCGAACGCCGCATAGATCCGGCGGCTTTCGGGCGAGCGGTCGCGGTGGTCGTAGTGAAACAGCTTCATGGCATCCCCCTGTCGGTCATCCTTTCAGGTCGCCGCGGGCATAGCAGGCAGAGCGTGTGCCGAAAAGGGGTCCGTCCGCCTGCGCCGCACCACATCGGGGAAGCCCCGGAAACGCAAGACCCCGCCGAAGCGGGGTCAGGGGACATCGGAGTATTATAAGGCCGATCAGAGCTTGTCATCGCCCGGGGCGAACGGCCTGCCTAGTGACCTAGGTCTTCATGCCCGAAACCCGGGATACGTCGGGGTTGTAGCCGCGCAGGAGTTAACACTCGGTTAATTCCAGCGAGGTCTTTTAGACACCCCCGTACAGCGTCGGCACCTGAAGCGGCGAGAAGCCGTAGTGCCTGAGCCACCGAAGATCGGAATCGAAGAAGGCCCGCAGGTCCGGGATGCCGTATTTCAGCATCGCGATGCGGTCGATCCCCATGCCGAAGGCGAAGCCCTGCCATTCGTCCGGATCCACCCCGCCCGAGCGCAGGACGTGAGGGTGGACCATGCCCGAGCCCAGGACCTCCAGCCAGCCGTCGCCCTCGCCCACCTTCACGGTGCCGCCCTCGAAGGAACACTGGATGTCGACCTCCGCCGAGGGTTCGGTGAAGGGGAAGTGCGAGGCGCGGAAGCGGGTCTTCACGCTGCGCCCGAAGAAGGCCGAGAAGAACTCCTCCAGCACCCACTTCAGGTTCGCCATCGACGTGTCGCGGTCGATCACCAGCCCCTCGACCTGATGGAACATCGGCGTGTGGGTCTGGTCGTAATCCGCCCGGTACACCCGACCGGGGCAGATGATCCGGATCGGCGCACCCTTGTCCTGCATCGAGCGAATCTGCACCGGCGAGGTATGCGTCCGCAGCACATGGGGCGGGCGGTCGTCGCCCTCGGCCCGGTGCATATAGAACGTGTCCATCTCGCCCCGCGCCGGGTGATGGTCGGGGATGTTCAGGGCATCGAAGTTGTACCAGTCGGTCTCGATCTGGGGTCCTTCCGCGACGGTGAAGCCCATGTCGGCGAAGATCGCCGTGACCTCCTCCCACACCTGGCTGATCGGATGGATGGTGCCAAGCGCCGCGCCCCGCGACCGGCCCGGCAACGTGACGTCCAGCCACTCGCCCGCCAGCCGCGCCTCGAGCGCCGCATCGGCCAAGGCCGCCTTGCGCGCCGCCAGCGCCTCGTTGATCGCGTCCTTCAGCGCATTCAGCGCCGGGCCGGCCGTCTGACGCTCTTCCGGGGACATCTTCCCCAGCTCGCGCATCTTCAGCGACACCTCGCCCTTCTTGCCGACGGCGGCCAGCCGCACCTCTTCCAGCGCGGACTCGGTCCCGGCCGCGGCGATCTGCGCCAGGTACTTCTCTTTCACATCGTCCATGACGGCCCCCGAACTCGCTCTTCGGGCCGTCAGCTATCCGGTTGCGGCGAACCTTGCAAGTTTGCGCCTCATCCCGCGATCAGGCGCACCAGCATCCAGACGCCCATGAGTGCCATCATCACGTTCTCGGTCAGCGACACGAACCCCAGCGGCACGTTCGAACTGCCGCCCACGCAGGCGCATTTCAACTCCCGCTTGTCTACATAGACCGCCTTGACCACCGACACCGCGCCCACCGTCCCGATGAACAGCGCCACCGGCGCCGCGATCCAGAGCAGCACGCCCGCGACCATGAGGATGCCCGCCCCCGCCTCGGCATAGGGATATACATAGCCGTAGGGCACCCACCTCCGCGCCAGCAGGTCGTAGTTCAGGAACATGGTCGAGAAGCTCTCGACGTCCTGCAGCTTCTGCAGCGCCAGCAGCACCATCGAGATCGAGATGAACCACTCGAAGGTCCGGAAGGTCAGCGCCCCGAAGGCCACCCAGCCTGCCGCGACCGCCAGGGCCAGCGCCGTGGTGAAGATGGCGATCACCGGCCTGTAGCTCGTCTCGTCCGGGCCCGGGACGTGCTGCCCGAAGTGTTCGCGCAGGGCGTCGTAGCCGCCGATTCGCTCGCCTCCGATGAAGGTCTGCGGCGTGGTCTTGACCCCGTGCCGGGCCTTGAACGCGTCGGTCTCCTCGCGCGTCTCCAGCCAGTTGTCGTCCACCTCGAACCCCTTGCTCTTCAGCAGGTGCACGGATTTCAGACCGTAGGGGCAGACATGATCCGGCATGACCATGCGAAAGATGCGGGCCTTCTTGCCGGTGGATGTGTCGTCCAGTGCCATGGCGTTCTCCTTTCCCGTCATTGCAGGGAAAACGCCCCTCCAGCGCGGGAGGGTTCCCGCCCGCCGGTTCCCCGCCGCCGTCGCCGACCGGCGGTCGCGCGCCGGGGCAGCCCGGGACGGCTCGCCCAGAGGCCGGACAGCAGAAAGGCCGCCCGGGGGCGGCCTTCCGTGTCGTCGACTGGAAATCGCGATCAGGCGGCCAGCGCGGCCTGTGCCTTCTCGACGATGGTGCCGAACGCCTCGGGCTCGTTCACGGCGAGATCGGCCAGAACCTTGCGGTCCACCTCGATCCCGGCCAGCGACAGGCCGTTGATGAAGCGGGAATAGGTCAGCGCCTCGTCGTGCGACCGGACCGCGGCGTTGATCCGCTGGATCCACAGGGCGCGGAAGTTCCGCTTCCGGACCTTGCGGTCGCGGGTCGCGTACTGGTTGGCCTTGTCGACCGCCTGGGTCGCGGTCTTGAACGCGGTGCTGCGGCGGCCGTAATAGCCTTTCGCGGCCTTCAGGACCTTCTTGTGACGGGCGTGGGTGACGGTTCCACCTTTGACTCGGGACATCTCTCAGGCCTCCTCAGCGGGCGTAGGGCATATAGGACAGGGCAAGCTTCTGATCCGGCTCCGACAGGACACGGGTCCCGCGCGCATCGCGGATGAACTTGTTGGTCCGCTTGATCATGCCGTGACGCTTGCCGGCCATGCCGCCCACGACCTTGCCGGTCGCCGTCACCTTGAAACGCTTCTTCGCGCTCGACTTCGTCTTCATCTTGGGCATTTCCGTCTCCTCGGAATTCGATACGGTTTACGCGCGACTCGGCATGCCACTGGCCGGACGCGCGGCAGAGCGCGCTTCATAGAGGCGACCGGGCAGGCTGGCAAGGGGGATTGCGCAGCCTTCGGTCGGCCGGATCAATGGGCGATGCGCCCGATGACACGGGCGAAGGCGCCGGGGATGTCGTCCATCTGGTATCCGCCGGGGCGCGTGTCCACGGCGAAATAGACAAGCCCGGCCGACAGGACGCCCATCAGCGCCGCGGCGCGCGGCGCGCGGCTTTCGGAGAAGGCGGACAGCAGGGCGGGGAAGGCGAGAGCGGCGAAGACGACGCCGAGAACGAGGGCGATATCAGTATCCATGTACTGCTCCAGATGCCCCACGCGCGAAGTCTACTCCGGATCGGCGCTATAAATCAATCTCTCTTCGCAAGGCGCGACCCGCAGGATGTTCGTCGTCCCCGTGGTGTTGAACGGCACGCCCGCCGTCACCACGATCTGGTCGGTGCTGAGCGCGAAGCCCTCGTCCCTTGCGGCGCGCACGGCGCTGATCACCGCCTGCTTGAAGCGGTCGACCTCGCCGGTGATGACGCAGTGCATCCCCCAGCTGAGGCAGAGACGCCGGGCCGTGCCGACCAGCGGCGTCAGCGCCAGGATCGGCACGTGCGGACGCTCGCGTCCGACCAGCAGCGCCGTGGTGCCGGACTGCGAGAAGCAGCAGATCGCCTTGATGTTCGTCGTCTCGGCGATCTCGCGGGCGGCCGACACGATGGCGTCGGCGACGGTTTCCTTGTGCCCGCCGCGGCTGGCGTTGATGACCTCGCGGTAGGTCGGATCGCTCTCCACCTCGCGGGCGACGTTGTTCATCGTCGTCACCGCCTCGATCGGGTAGGAGCCCGCGGCCGATTCCGCCGAGAGCATCACGGCATCCGCGCCCTCGTAGATCGCCGCGGCCACGTCCGAGACCTCGGCCCGGGTCGGCATCGGCGATTCGATCATCGACTCCAGCATCTGCGTCGCGACGATCACCGGCTTCGCCGCCGCGCGGCACTTGCGCACCAGCCGCTTCTGGATCGGCGGCACGTTCTGCACCGGAAGCTCGACCCCGAGGTCGCCGCGCGCCACCATGATCCCGTCGGACACGTCGAGGATCGCGTCGAAGTTCTTCACCGCCGCGGGCTTCTCGATCTTCGAGAGCACCGCCGCCCGGTCCCGCGCCAGCCCCCGCGCCTCGATCACGTCCTCGGGCCGCTGCACGAAGGACAGGGCCAGCCAGTCGACCCCGAGGTCGCAGACGAAGTCGAGGTCGCGGCGGTCCTTCTCCGACAGGGCGGCCAGGGGCAGCACCACGTCGGGGACGTTCACCCCCTTGCGGTTCGAGATCGTGCCGCCGACGGTCACGGTGCAGTTGGCGAAATCCTTGCCGCAGTCCTTCACCTTCAGGCGGATCTTGCCGTCGTTCACCAGGAGGCTCGACCCCGGCTCGAGCGCCTCGAAGATCTCGCGGTGGGGCAGGCGGACGCGGGTGTTGTCGCCCTCGGCCTCGTCGAGGTCGAGGCGGAAGTCCTGCCCCTCGCTCAGCTCCTCCTCGCCGTTGGCGAAGGTGCCGACGCGCAGCTTCGGACCCTGGAGGTCGGCCAGGATCGCGATCGGGCGGCCCAGGTCCTTCTCGATCTGGCGGATGATGCCGTGACGGCGTGCGATCTCGCCGTGGTCGCCGTGGCTCATGTTCAGGCGGAACACGTCGGCCCCCGCTTCGTAGAGGGCGCGGATCGTCTCGTAATCGTCCGAGGCGGGACCGAGCGTTGCCACGATCTTCACGTTCCGCAGGCGTCGCATGGGCATCGTTCCTTCTGTCCTGGTCCGGTCTCAGGCCGGTTGAGCGCGGTTATGGAGGATTTGCCCCGCAGGAGCAACTGAACCCTGACCGCCTCGCTTTGCGCGAGGGAATAGTGCAGATGTATGAACGAAAGGCGACCCTCTGCCCGAAACCTGTGCAGACAGGGGTGCAGCGGTCTTGACGCCCCCTGCCCCGGCTCCCAGTTTCGCGGCAGACAAGGGAGACGCACCATGGACGACCAGACCCGACTCGAACTCGAAGCCGCCGCCTTCCGCCGGTTGCGCGACCACCTGGCCGAGCGCACCGACGTCCAGAACATCGACCTGATGAACCTCGCCGGATTCTGCCGCAACTGCCTGAGCCGCTGGTACCAGGAAGCGGCGAACGACCGCGGCATCGCGATGACCAAGGACGAGGGGCGCGAGATCTTCTACGGCATGCCCTACGACGACTGGCGCGCGCGGCACCAGCGCGAGGCAAGCCCGGAGCAGGCGGCAGCCTTCAAGGCCACCCACGGCTGACCCCGGCCGCGGCCTTCGTGCGGGGCGCCGGTTTCCTGAAGGAAACCGGTCCATTTTCCTTCAGGAAAATGGTGCCGCGCCGAGGGGGTTCCCGTTGGGAAGAGTGAAGGGCCGCCCGTTCCGCCGGGCGGCCGGTTTCCTTGAGGAAACCGGACCATTTTCCTTCAGGAAAATGGGCACTCCGAGGATCGGCCGGGCGGCGGACGGCGAGGGGGGAAGCCTCCGGCGGGAGTATTTCCGCAAAGAAGAAGCAGGGGCGCAGCCCGGGAGGGGCCGGGGCGCTCCCCGGGGCGACCTGTCGGCAATGGGTTCCCGTCAGACCGCCGTCTTGCGGCTTTCGTCGAGGTAGATCTCGCGCAGGCGCGCGACGGTGCGGCCCGGCTTGCCGGTGCCGATCGCCTTGCCGTCGATCTCGACCACCGGCATCACGAAGCTCGACGCCGAGGTGATGAAGGCCTCGTCGGCCTCCTGGGCCTCCTCGATCGTGAAGGGGCGCTCCTCGACCTCCATCTGCGCCTCGCGGGCGAAGCGCAGGACCGCCTTGCGGGTGATGCCGTGCAGGATCTCGTGGCCGAGATGGCGGGTGATGATCCTGCCGTTCTTCACGATATAGGCGTTGTTCGACGTGCCCTCGGTCACCTCGCCATCCTCGACCATCCAGGCGTCGTGGGCGCCCGCGGCCTTCGCCATCATCTTGCCCATCGACGGATAGAGCAGCTGCACCGTCTTGATGTCGCGGCGGCCCCAACGCTGGTCCTCGATGCTTATGACCTTCATCCCCGTGCTCGCCATCGGGTTGTCGGCGAGGCCGGGCTTGGACTGGGTGAACAGCACGATGGTCGGCTTCGGATCCTCGGGGAAGGCGAAGTCGCGGTCGGCGGCGCCGCGGGTGATCTGGAGGTAGATCAGCCCGTCCTCGATCCCGTTGGCACGGACCAGTTCGCGGTGGACCTCCAGCAGGTCCTCCTTCGCGATCGGGTTCGGCATGTCGAGTTCCGAGAGCGAGCGGGCGAGGCGGGTGGCGTGGCCGTCGAAGTCGATCAGCTTGCCGCCGAGCACCGAGGTGACCTCGTAGACCGCGTCGGCGAACAGGAAGCCGCGGTCGAAGACCGAGACCTTGGCCTCATCCTCGGGCAGGTAGTCTCCGTTGACATAGACGGTGCGGGTCATGGCTGGCTCTCCTTCGGCGCGGTGGCTCTGGAGTGGGTCAAGCCCCTCGCGCTGTCAAGCCGCCTCACTCTCCCAGGATGCGGCGGTAAGCGTAGCCGAGGCGCAGGGTCGAGAAGCTGTGACCGCCGGGGAAGGTGCAGAACTCCAGCATCCTGCCCGCGGGGTTGGTCGACCGCCTGCAGCTCATACCGTCGGGGCCGTCGTGCTGTCCGGTCGGCGTGAAATCTCCGTAGGCGGAGTACATCGCCAGCGTCTCGGGCACGTCGCCCTGCCTTGCCGGGCCGATGGGGCGGCCGCCCAGCGGCACGGTCGTGTCCTCGGTGCCGTGGATGTGCACCACGCTGGCCGGGGGCGTCGTGCAGGTCCCGGGGACCGGGGCCCAGAAGGTGCCCGACATCGGCACGAAGCCCGCGAAGCTTTCGGACATGCCGCAGGCGAGCGTCCAGGTCATCATGCCGCCGGCGGAGAAGCCGGTGGCGACGGTCCTGGCGGGGTCGAGGTGCAGGCGCTGTCCCGCATCCTCAAGGACGGCGCGGACGTAGTCGTATTCCAGCGCCTCTTCGCGGTCCGGCGCGCGGGGGGTATGGGCGAGCTGCCAGTCCTCGCCCGCCGCCTGGAGCGCGATCAGCGCGACCCCGAGGTCGTCGGCGAGGGCGCGGAAGGCCATGTTCTTCATCACCCCCGCCGCCGTCCCGCGATAGCCGTGGGCGAAGACGAGGGCGCCGATCTCCTTCCCTTCCAGTCCTTCGGGGAGGTAGAGGCGATAGCTGCGCTCGCCCACGGGGCAATCCGTGTCGGGTCCGCAGGCAAGGGCCGGGAGCGGCAGGAGGCTCAGCAGGATCGGCAGGAGGGCGGCGGCAGGGCGCATGACAGGCTCCGGGTTGCGGCGGTGGCTGGAAGGATGGGGCGGGGGCGCGCCGCGGCACCCGACATTCCCGTGAACGCTCAGCCCCAGAGCGCGGCGGCGGGCGGGTGGATCCCGGCGCTGTCGAAGGCGAGCGGGGCGTCGCGGTCCTCGGCCAGCAGGAGCGGGCCGTCGAGATCGACGAAGGCGACACCCTGGGCGAGGAGGGTGGCGGGCGCCATGGCGAGGGAGGAGCCCACCATGCAGCCGACCATGATGCCGTAGCCCTGGGCGCGGGCGGCGTCGCGCAGGCGCAGCGCCTCGGTCAGGCCGCCGGTCTTGTCGAGCTTGATGTTCACCAGGTCGTACTTGCCCCTAAGTGCTTCCAGCGTCGCGGTGTCGTGGCAGGATTCGTCGGCGCAGACCGGCAGCGGGCGCTCGATCTGGGCAAGCATGTCGTCCTCCCCGGCGGGCAACGGCTGTTCCACCAGCTTTACCCCGAGGCGGATCAGGTGCGGCGCGAGGTCGGCGTAGACATCCGCATCCCAGCCCTCGTTGGCGTCCACGATGATCGCCGCGTCCGGCGCCCCGGCGCGCACCGCCTCGAGCCGGGGCATGTCGTCGGGCGTGCCGAGCTTGATCTTCAGGAGCGGGCGGAAGGCGTTCCTTTCCGCGGCCCGGCGCATGTTCTCCGGGCTGTCGAGGGACAGTGTGAAGGCGGTGATCGCGGGCTTCGGTTCCGGCAGGCCGAGGAGGGACCAGATCCGCCGGCCGGTCCGCTTGCACTCCAGGTCCCAGAGCGCGCAGTCCACCGCGTTGCGCGCGGCGCCGGGCGGCAGCAGGTCCTGAAGGGCGTCGCGCGTCACGTCCCCGGGCAGGCCCTCGATCTGCCCGGTCACCGAGTCGAGCGATTCGCCGTAGCGAGCGTAGGGGACGCATTCGCCGAGGCCGGTGACGCCGTCCTCCATGGCGCGCACGGTCAGCACCTTCGCCTCGGTCCGCGAGCCGCGGGAAATGGTGAAGACCTCGGCGAGGCGGAAGGTGTCGGGGGTGACGGTCAGTTTCATGGGGCCTTCTTTTCGCAAGTGTCCTGTTCCGGCAGGGGATCAGATCCCGGCAAGCGCGTCGACCAGCCGGCCGGCGCCGATGCGGTAGGGATCGACCGTGGGCAGGCCGAGCCGCGCCTCGATCTCCTCGAGGCATCGCATCGCCTCGTCCTCGCCCAGGGCCTTGGTGTTGACCGAGACCCCGACGATCTTCACCGTCGGGTTCACGACCCGGGCCAGCGGCAGGGCGGTGTCGCGCAGCTGTTCCAGCGTCGGCAGGCCATAGTGCGGCAGGCCGCGCATGTGGGTGCGGGTCGGTTCGTGGCACATCACCAGGGCGTCGGGCTGCCCGCCATGGATCAGCGCCAGCGTCACGCCGGAATAGGAGGGGTGGAACAGGCTGCCCTGCCCCTCGATCTGGTCCCAGTGGTCGGGATCGTTGGCGGGAGTGAGATACTCGATCGCGCCGGCCATGAAGTCGGCGATCACGGCGTCGAGCGGCACGCCCGCCCCGGTGATCAGGATCCCGGTCTGACCCGTCGCGCGGAAGGTCGACTTCATCCCGCGCCGGTTCATCTCGCGGTCCATGGCGAGCGCGGTGTACATCTTGCCGATCGAGCAGTCGGTGCCGATGGCGAGGCAGCGCTTGCCGGTCCGCTTCTCGCCGTTGGCGATCGGGTAGGCGACGGTGGGGATGCGCACGTCGTGCAGCGTCCGGCCGTTCTCCCGCGCCGCGGCCTTCAGGTCGGGCTCGTTCCTCAGCAGGTTGTGCAGCCCGGCGGCGACGTCGAACCCCATGGCCAGGGCCTCGGCCAGCACCGCCTTCCAGGCGGGCGAGATCACCCCGCCGCGGTTGGCCACGCCGACGACCACGGTCTTCACCCCCGCCTGCGCCGCCTCTTCCAGGGTCATGTCCGGCAGGCCCATGTCCGCCGCGCAGCCCGGCAGGCGGAACTGGCCCTTCGCGACCTCCGGGTTCCAGTCGCGGATGCCCTGCGCGACCTTGGCCGCCAGAGGATCGGGCGCATCGCCGAGGAAGAGAAGGTAGGGTGTCTGGATCATGGGGCAGGCTCCGCTCTGTTCGGTCGCAGCCTAGCGGGTTTCGGCGCAGCGGAAAGGTGGCGGCGGCGGTTTTTGCCGCGGGCGGCGGGACAGGACCGCTCGATGCCTCCGGAGGAAGCATACCCGGGCAGGACAGCGATGGAGGGCGTCAGGGGGTGTCGGCCTCGGCGACCTCCAGGTCGGTCCAGATCTCCTCGACCCAGCTCTTGATCTGCAGGGCCTCTTCCCACCGGTTGCTCATCTCGCGGCCATCGGGGCCGGTCATGGCATATTCGGGGGGACCGAGTTCGCAGAGGAAGATGCAGTCGCCGCTGTCGTTGCGGGCGCGCCAGTCGGCCAGCCCCTCGCGCCACCAGCCCTTGAAGAGATCCACCCATTTCCGGTGCTGCGGGAAGTCGAGCTGCAGCTGGATCTGCTGGCGGCTCGCCACCCGGCCCTGGAAACTGTCCGAACGCTTCAGGATGCGCGAGACCAGCGCGAGGTCGCGCTCGGACAGGGGGTGCCAGAACTCGCGGTCGACGACATAGTGCGAGAGGTCGGCGCAGAGGCGCATTTCGGGAATGGCGTCGATCAGTTGCAGCGTGGTGTAGAGGTCGTTGGTGATGCAGTTGCGGTGGGTTTCGAACTGGATCGGCATACCGGCGCGGTCGGCCATGCCGATCCAGGTGCGGACGACCTTTTCCATCTCCGGCAGCGTGATCGGCATCACCTGCCCGATCACGTCGACGAACGGGGAACCGAAGTCCTTCGCCAGCGCCAGCGTGTCCCCGAAGCCCTCGACCGTCTTCGGGAAGGCGACGATCAGCGGGGTCAGGCCGTTTGCCTCGATATGCGGGCGCACGGCGTGGGCCACGGCCACATCCGCCGCGCCGAGGTCGATGGCAAGGCCCGCATAGCCCGCCTCGGCCACCATGGCGCAGACCTCGGCATGGGGCAGCTTCACGCCGCTCTGGTCGTGGGGCTGCATGGCCCAAAGGGAGGTGTAGACCTTGAGCTGGCGCATATGGAACTCCGCAGATGTGTGTGGCCGGAGCGTAAGCATCGCGACGGGATGCGCAATGCGCGGCAGTTCGGGGCCCGCGACGGTTTCGCTGCAACTGCACAAGACGGGTTGCGGCCCCGCACGCAACATCCTACCCAAGACGAAGCCCTGAACGAAATATCATTGCCGAGGTATCCCATGTCCTTCCGCGTCCAGCCCGCGCCCCCTGCCCGCCCGAACCGCTGCCAGCTGTTCGGCCCCGGTTCCCGCCCCGCGATCTTCGAGAAGATGGCGGCCAGCGCGGCGGACGTGATCAACCTCGACCTCGAGGATTCCGTGGCGCCCGGCGACAAGGCGGAGGCGCGGGCGAACATCATCGCCGCGATCAATGACGTGGACTGGGGGAACAAGACCCTGAGCGTCCGGATCAACGGACTCGACACCCCCTACTGGTACCGCGACGTCGTGGAGCTGCTGGAGCGGGCGGGAGAGCGGCTGGACCTGCTGATGATCCCGAAGGTCGGCTGCGGGGCGGACGTCTATGCCGTGGACGCGCTGGTGAGCGCGGTCGAGGCGGCGGCGGGGCGGACGAAGCGGATCGGGCTGGAGGTCATCATCGAGACGGCCGCGGGCATCGCCCACGCCGAGGAGATCGCGGCGGCCTCGCCCCGGCTCCAGGCGATGAGCCTCGGGGCGGCGGATTTCGCGGCGTCGATGGGGATGCAGACGACGGGGATCGGCGGCACGCAGGAGGGTTACTACATGCACCGCGAGGGGCAGCGGTACTGGGCGGATCCCTGGCACTGGGCGCAGGCGAAGATCGTCGCGGCCTGCCGCACCCATGGCGTGCTGCCGGTGGACGGGCCGTTCGGCGATTTCTCGGACGAGGACGGCTTCCGCGCCCAGGCGTTGCGTTCGGCCACGCTGGGGATGGTCGGGAAATGGGCGATCCACCCCAAGCAGGTGGCGCTGGCGAACGAGGTCTTCACCCCGACCGAGGCCGCGGTGGCCGAGGCGCGGGAGATCCTCGCCGCGATGGAGCAGGCGGAACGCGAGGGCCAGGGGGCGGCCGTCTACAAGGGGCGGCTGGTCGATCTGGCGTCGATCCGCCAGGCCCAGGTGATCGTGAAGCAGGCCGGGATGATCGGCGGCTAGGGTCCGCGCGCCGCGGCGGCGACCGCCCGCTGGGCAGACGGCGCGCTCGGGCCGGCGACGCCGTCGCGGCACCGCGCGGGCCGTCGAGGGCCGTCGCGGGGGGGCGAGTTGCATTGGCGCGGTGGCGGGGGCATATAACCGCGAGCCGATAACCGAGCCCGGAGACCCGGATGACCACCTATCTCGATTTCGAAAAGCCGCTCTCCGCCATCGAGGGCAAGGCCGAGGAGTTGCGCGCCATGGCGCGGGCGAACGGCGAGATGGATGTCGAGAAGGAGGCCGCAGCGCTCGACAGGAAGGCGGCGGACATCCTCAACGATCTCTACAAGAACCTCTCGCCCTGGGCGAAGTGCCAGGTGGCGCGCCACCCGGAGCGGCCGCATTGCCGCGACTACGTCGAGGCGCTGTTCACCGAGTTCACGCCGCTCGCGGGCGACCGCAACTTCGCCGACGACCTCGCCGTGGTGGGCGGCCTTGCGCGGTTCGAGGACCGGCCCGTCGTCGTCATCGGCCACGAGAAGGGCCACGACACCACGACGCGGATCGAGCACAATTTCGGCATGGCCCGCCCCGAGGGCTATCGCAAGGCGATCCGGCTGATGGACCTCGCCGACCGGTTCAACATGCCGGTGATCTCGCTCGTCGACACGCCGGGCGCCTATCCCGGCAAGGGCGCCGAGGAGCGGGGCCAGTCCGAGGCGATCGCCCGCTCGACCCAGCGCTGCCTGCAACTCGGCGTGCCGCTGGTCTCGGTCATCATCGGCGAGGGCGGATCGGGCGGCGCCGTGGCCTTCGCCACGGCCTCGCGGCTCGCCATGCTGGAACACTCGATCTACTCGGTGATCTCGCCCGAGGGCTGCGCGTCGATCCTCTGGCGCGACGCCGAGAAGATGCGCGAGGCGGCCGAGGCGCTCAAGCTGACGGCGCAGGACCTGAAGAAGCTGGGCGTGATCGACCGGATCATCCCCGAACCTCGCGGCGGCGCGCAGCGCGACCGCGCTGCGGCGATCGCCAACGTCGGCAAGGCCATCGGCGCGATGCTGGGCGAGATGCAGGGCATGGACCGCACCGCCGTCGTGCAGGAGCGGCGGAAGAAGTTCCTGAAGATGGGGGCGAAGGGGCTCGCCGCCTGAATGCCGCCTGCACGCCGTCTGGCGTAGGATGGGTCATATGACCCATCCTGCGGCGCTCTCCTACCAGAGCGTTCCGGCCGCCCGCCGCGCCCAGCCGGCATCGTAGCCGGCGCCGCCTTCCGCCCCCTCCGTCATCGCCGCGAGGAAATCGCCCGCCGTCGGCAGACCCGCGCTGTCGTCCCGCCCCGCCCAGAGGCCCGAGCGCAGGATCGCCCGGGCGCACTGGAAATAGACCTCGCCCGGCGTGACCACCGTCACCGTGCGCGGCAGCCGTCCGCCCCTGGCAAAGCTCTGGCGCAGGTCCGGGTCCGCGGTGACGAGCCCGCGGCCGTTCACCCGCACCACGTTGTCCGAGCCGGGCACGAGGAAGAGCAGCGACACCCGCGGGTCGCGGACGATGTTCCTCAACGTGTCGATCCGGTTGTTGCCGTGCCAGTCGGGCAGCGCCAGAGCGGTTTCGTCCAGCACCCGCACCACCTGCCCCTCGTCGCCACGGGGCGAGGCGTCGGTGCCTTCCGGGCCCACGGTCGAGAGGATGCAGAAGCGCGACCGCTCGATCCAAGCCCGGTACTCCGGCGTCAGGCGCGGGGCAACCTTGCGCAGGGCTGCCGCGCCGGGCGCGCCGTAATGCGATTCCAGTTCGTCCAGGCTGCGGATCGGCTCCATCATGGTTTCTCCAGGAAGAAGCCGGCTTCGGCCATCAGCGCGTCCGAGGCCTGTTCCACCTCGGTCTGGAGCCGGGCCATGAAGGTCTCCCGGCTCTGGCCCGGCGGGATCGGCGGCAGGAACTCGACCACGGCGGTGCCGGGCTTACGATAGACCCCGCGACGGCCCCAGAACACGCCGACGTTGCAGGCGGCGGGCACGCAGGGCTGCCCGAGCTGCTGGTAGAGCGCGGCGGTCCCGGCCTTGTAGGGCAGTTTCGAGCCCGGGGCGGTGCGGGTGCCCTGCGAGTAGATGATCAGCTGGCCGGGCTCGTCCCGGCCCTTCTCGACGTCGCGCTTCATCTTCGCCACCGCCTTTCCCCGCTCGCCCCGCTTCACCGGGATGCAGCCGATGCGAAGCGCGAACCAGCCGAGGATCGGCGCGTAGCGCAGTTCGTCCTTCATGATGAAACGGCCGCGGGGGACCGAGCTGAAGATCATCAGGATGTCGAGGAAGGACTGGTGCTTGGCCGCGATCAGGCAGGGAAAGTCGGGCGGGGTGCCGCGCACCTCGGTCTTCAGGCCGATCATCCAGGAGGCCAGCCAGCGCACGGTGTGGCAGTAGGACAGGCAGGCGGCGCGGGCGCCTTTCGGGCTCGCGATCGCCCAGGGCAGGTGGATGAGGCCGATCACCGGCATCACCGCGTACATGGCGATGTTGAAGGCGAGCGAGCGCAGCCACTGGAGTGCATATCCCATCAGGTGATCCCCCTCAGCGCCCGCATC
Organism: Oceaniglobus roseus; assembly: GCF_002869745.1. Lineage (GTDB taxonomy): Bacteria > Pseudomonadota > Alphaproteobacteria > Rhodobacterales > Rhodobacteraceae > Oceaniglobus > Oceaniglobus roseus. The sequence goes on along the minus strand of NZ_PNOS01000043.1, from coordinate 23,473 downwards.
GCCGCGACACGGGTGGACCAGAACGCGATGACCGCGGCCAGCAGCGGAACCGGCAGCGGCGCGAGCCAGCCGAAGCCCGAGAAGCCGAGGCCGGTGAGGAATCCGCCGGCCGGGTCGGCGTCGGGCAGGAGCGCGATGGCGGCCATGCCGAACAGCGTGCCCGCCGCCGCCCCGGCGAGCGCGCGCAGGGTGTAACGGCGCACGAAGGCGCGGGCGATGTAGCTGTCGCGCGCCCCGACCAGCCGCAGCACCCGGATCACCTGGGCGTTGGCCGACAGGGCGGCATTGGCGGCCAGCGTGATCATCGCCACCATGGTCAGCGCGATCAGCAGGATCGACGCCAGCGCGAGCAGGTTGAGACGCCCCGCCGCCTCGATCAGCGGACGGCGCCAGCGGGTGTGGTCGTCCAGCACCGCGCCCGGCGCCTCGGCCTTCAGGCGCAGGCGCAGGCCCTCGGCGTCGTAGCCGCCGGAGGTCTCGACGACCTCGATCAGTTGCGGGATCGGCAGGACATCCACCGGCAGGTCGGGGCCGAACCAGGGGGACAGCAGCGCCTGCTGCTCGGCCGGGGCGAGCGCGCGGGCCGACTCCACACCCGACGTGGAACGCAGGACACGCAGCGCGGCCTCGGTCTGGACGGCGACCTGCGACTCGGGGGCCGAGATGCGGACCGTGGAGCTTTGCGCCAGCTCCCGCGACCAGCGGTCCGCCAGCCGCGCGGTGGCCAGCGACAGCGCCAGCGCGAAGACGGCGAGCAAGGCCATGGCGGCCCCGGTGAACAGCGTCAGCTGCGCGGTGAAGCCCGTGGGCGGCACCGCCCGGTCGGCTCTGGGATCGCCCTGGACGATGCTGATGACTTCGGCGAGACGGATCAAAGGTCGGCCCCGGCCAGCTGCAGGCGACGGTCCTTGATCCTGAGTACGCGGGCCGAGACCTGGGACTTGGCCTGGCGGATCAGGTTCAGGTCATGGGTGGCGACGAGGATCGCCTTGCCCATGCGGTTCAGCTCCACCAGCAGGGTCAGCAGGCGCAGCGACATCTCCCAGTCGAGATTTCCGGTGGGCTCGTCGGCCAGGATCACGTCGGGCGACATGATGACCGCGCGGGCCAGCGCGGCCCGCTGACGTTCGCCCCCCGAAAGCTCGGCCGGGAGCGACGCCATCTTCGAGGCGAGGCCCACCCAGCCCAGCAGTTCGCGCAGCTCCTGCATGTTGGCCTCGGTGCTCTGGCCCGACACCGTCAGGGGCAGGGCCACGTTCTCGACCAGCGGGAGGTGGTCGAGGAAGGCGCAGTCCTGGTGGACGATGCCGACCCGGCGGCGCACATGGGCCACTCCGTCGCGGCCGATCTGGTCCGCGGGACGGCCGAACAGCGTGACCTGCCCCTTCGTCGCCATCAGTTCCATGTAGCAGAGCTTGAGCAGGGTCGTCTTGCCCGCGCCCGAGGGGCCGGTCAGGAAGTGGAACGATCCCGGCGCCAGGGTCAGCGAGATGTCGGACAGCAGATCGGCCCCGTCATAACTGTAGCTGACGTCCTGCAACTCGATCACGGTGTTCCCCCGGAGGGCCGCCCTCCCGCTGCGCCCTTTTGCCAAAGGCCGGCAGGTGTTTCAATCGGGTGACACACGGGCCGACAAAAAATACGAGGCGGTATTGCCGATTGTTCGTTAACTGTCAAAGTACATAAAACAGTGAAATGAGTGTCTTGGGGATTTCAATGCGGCTAACCTGCCCCAATTGCGCGGCGCAGTACGAGGTGGATGCCTCGATGATCCCCGCCGAGGGGCGCGATGTCCAGTGCTCGGCCTGCGGCCATACCTGGTTCCAGGCTGCCGAGGCGGCGAAGGACTCCGTGGCTGAAACGCCCGCTGCGTCACCGGACGACTTCGACGATTACGAGGAGGACGAGCCCCTAGCACCGGCGACAGCCGCCGCCGAGGCGACGCGTCCGATGCCCCAGCAGCCCCCCGGCGCCGCGTCCCATCGCGGCGAGGCCGCCGACACGGCCGGGGATGACGCGGCGCCCCGACCGCGGCCCCTGGACGAAGCCGCGCGCGCCGTGCTGCGCGAGGAGGCGCTTCGCGAAGCCGAAGCGCGCCGCCGCGAAAGCAGCGTCACCGTGGAAACCCAGCCCGACCTCGGCCTCTCCGGCGGCGGCGTCCGCAGCCGCCCGGCCCGTGCCGTCGAGGACGAGACCACCGAGCCGACGGAAGACCCAGAGGCTGCGCCCGCCACCCCCGCCGAACAGACGGCCTCGTCCCGGCGCGAGCTTCTGCCGGACATCGAGGAGATCAATTCGACCCTCACCGCCACCTCCGACCGCCAGCAGGCGGGCCCGGAGCATGACGACTCCGAGACCGAGGATCTCGAGCGCCGCTCGGGCTTTCGGATCGGGTTCTTCGCGGTGCTCGGGGTGTTCGTGGTGCTGACGCTGCTCTACGTCTTCGGCCCGCGCCTCGCCCAGGCGGTGCCCGCGGCGGCGCCGACGATCAACGGCTACCTGCTCTGGGCGAGCGGTGTTCTCGACTCGGTGGACAGCGGGTTGAACGGCACCATCGACAGCCTCAACGCCCTCCTGAACGGCAGCGACGGACAATCCTGACCGGAGGAGCTGCGTCGCGGTGGTCGCGGGGCTCGCGACCGCAGCCTCATCGCGCCGGGACTTCCGTACCGCAACCGACCCCGCTTTGGCCGCGCGAAGCAATGCCGTATCTGTCCGTAGCGCCCGGAGGTCGGCTCAGAACCGGTCCAGCAGGCGCTTGAGATAGTCGAGTTCCTGCTCCGAACGGCTCTGGTCGCCCGAACGGCGGCGGATCTCACCCAGCAGTTCCTCGGCCCGGCGATACACGTCCTCGCCCTGCAGCAGTTGCTCGTCGGTGCCAAGCTGACCGTTCGCCCCGGCCTCGCGGCCCAGCGGATCGCGCTGCTGGCCCTGCTGGTCGCCGCGGGCATTGGCCTGGCCCTGGCCGTTCTGCTGCCGCTGCTCCTGCGCCATGGCTTCGCCGAGGTTGCGGATGCCCTCGCGCAGAGCCTCCATGGCGTCGGACTGGCGGTCCAGCGCCTCGGCATAGTCGCCGTCGCGCAGCGCCCGCTCGGCGCCGTCCATCGCCTCGCCCGCGCGGCCGAGCGATTCGCGCGCCGCATCGCCCTCGGGCGTGCCGGCGCCGGGCAGGTTGCCCTGCTGGCGGTTCAGTTCGTTCCGGAGCGCGCGCTGCCGTTCGGCCAGCCCCTGCGGGCTGGTGCCGGGCTGGTTGCCCTGCCCCTGCTGGCCGCCCTGGCCCTGCTGCTGCCCCTGGCCCTGGCCTTGCTGCTGCCCGGGCTGCTGCCCCTGTCCCTGCTGGCCTTGCTGACCCTCTTGGCCCTGCTGCCCCTGCTGGCCGGGCTGGTTGAACTGTTCCTGGAGATCGCGGAACGCCTCGTCCGACAGGCCCTGCTGGTCGCGCAGCGTCTCCTGCAGGTCCTGCATCGCCTGGTCGCCCTGGCCCTGCTGGCCCTGGCCGCCCTGGCCCTGCGTGACCTGCATGTTCTCCATCATCTGCTGAAGCTGCTGCAGCAGCTCCTGCGCCTCGGCCATGCGGCCCTGCTCCATCAACTCCTGGATGCGGTCGAGAAGCTGCTGCAGCTGGTCCTGGGTGATCTCCTGACCCTCGCCCTGCTGCGGCTGCTCGCCCTGTTGCTGCTGCTGCTCGGCCAGCTGCTGCATGTAGTCCTGCATCGCCTCGCGCAGCTCCTGCATCAGCTTCGCGATCTCCTCGTTGCTGGCGCCGTTCTTCATCGCCTCTTCCAGGCGGTCCTGCGCCCGGCGCAGCCGCTCCAGCGCATCGGCAAGGTCGCCGTACTCGATCTGCTCGGCCAGCGCCCAGAGCGTCTCGGCCACCTCGTCCCGCACCTCGTCCGAGAGGTTCGCCAGGCGGAAATTGTGCTCGAGCCGCTCGATCGCGATGCGCAGCTTCACGGCCGAGGTCTGCGAGCGGAACACCTCTTCGGGCTCCCAGCTGACGGCGCGCAGCACCTGCGCGACCCGCGGCGCGTTCTCCTTGGCCCAGAGAAGGTCGCGCCGCTGCTCGATGATCGCCTTGGCGAGCGGATCGAAGAAGCGCAGACCGCCCAGGTTCTCCGCCACCGGGGCGCTTTCGCCGGACTGATCCAGGGCGTCTGTCACCTCGAAGCGGATCTTCACGGGCATGTTGGCCCAGGGATGCTTCGAGAAGTTGTCGACCATCACCTGTTCGAAATCGGTGCGGTTGCCGCTGATCGGCATCGGCAGGTCGACGACGATGGGCTCGCGCGGATCGGGCTCGGTCGCCAGCCCCCAGGTGCGGTCCATGGCCTCCAGGTCCAGCGTGATCACCGCCCGGCCGCCCTGCACGCCGTAATCGTCCTGCGCGCCGAAGGGCTGGCGGAACTCGCCGTCCGCCTTGCGCTCGGCAGAAACGGAGACCGAGACCATGGGCGCCGCGTCGGGCTCCATCACCACGTCCCAGGCGCGCCCGCCCGGGCCGGTGATCGCCAGCCGCCCGGATTGCGCCACCTCGAAGGACCGCGCCGTCTGGCTGGTGGCCTCCGCTTCGGGGGTGTTGTCCGGCAGCGGCTGCCCCGACACCGACTCCTCCAGCCCCAGCCGGCCCATCTGCCCATAGAGGCGCACGGTCATCCGGCTGCCCTGGGGCACCCGCACCTCACCCTCGGGAATGTCGGCGAGATAGAGGCTCGGCTTGCCGGTATAGGCGGGCGGTTCGATCCAGCCCTCCCAGGACGGCCCCGCCGCCATGGCCTGCCCGCCGCCCGGCCCCATCTCGGCCACCGTCGCCACCCGCCAGACCGAGCCGAACAGCAGCGCCACCGCGAACAGCAGCAGCGCCGCATAGCGCAGCGCGAAGGGATCGCGCGAGGCGACGCGCAGGTCGGGCTTCACCGCGCGGGCGGCCAGCACCCGCTCGGCCATCCGCGCGACATGGGCCCGCCACACGGCTTCGGACCAGGCATCGCCCGCGCCGATGGCCTGGGTATCCTGCAATGTCTGGATCGGCCGCCCCTTCAGCGTCGCGTCGAGCCGGGCCAGCGCATCAACCTCGCTCGGCGGGCGATAGGCGCGAAGGCCGCGCCACAGCGCGACGACCAGCCCCAGCAGCGCGGCCGCGCCGAAGCCCCAGACCACCTCCAGCGGCGCCGAATCCTGAAGCCCCAGCATCAGCGCGCCGAGCACCAGCAGCAGGATCGTCCAGACCGGCCAGAAACAGCGCACCAGCCTCTCGGCGCGCATCCCCCAGAGGGTCAGCGCCAGCGGACGGCGCAGGGCCGCGAGGGCGGGATGGACGTCGTCGACGGGGGTGCGATCGGTCATGGGACTCCGGTCAGCCTGCCCAATACGGAGGGGTCCGCGTCAGAGCCATTCCGGGATGGTATCCCGCTTCAGCATTTCGTCAAAGTCCGGCCGGGCGCGTATGACAGCGAATTGATCGCCGCTCACCAGCACCTCGGGCACCAGCGGGCGCGAGTTGTATTCCGACGCCATGACCGCGCCATAGGCCCCCGCGCTGCGGAAGGCGATCCGGTCGCCGGCGGCCAGAGGCGCAAGCGCGCGCTGCTTCGCGAAGGTGTCGCCGCTCTCGCAGACCGGGCCGACGATGTCGTAGACCTCGGCCTCGACCCCCGGCACGGCCTCGACCAGCGGCACCACGTCATGGTGCGCGCCATACATGGCGGGACGGATCAGGTCGTTCATCGCCGCGTCGACGATCAGGAACTGCCGCTCCTCCCCATGCTTCACGTAGATGACCTCCGAGACCAGCACCCCGGCGTTGCCCGCGATCAGCCGCCCCGGCTCGATCTCGATCTCGCAGCCGAGGTCGCCCAGCACCCGCCGCACCATCTCGCCGAAATCCGACGGCAGGGGCGGCGCCGCGTTGCTCTTCTGGTAGGGGATCCCCAGCCCGCCGCCGAGGTCCAGCCGCCGGATGTCGTGGCCATCGGCGCGCAGCATGGCCGTCAGCTCCGCCACCTTGCGATAGGCCTGCTCGAAGGGCGCGAGGTCGGTCAACTGGCTGCCGATGTGCACGTCGATCCCGACCACCTCCAGCCCGGCCAGCCCCGCGGCCTCCCGGTACACCTCCCGTGCGCGGGAGATCGGGATGCCGAACTTGTCCTCCTTGCGGCCCGTGGAAATCTTCTCGTGGGTCTTCGCATCGACATCCGGGTTCACCCGGACCGCGACCGGCGCCCGCACCCCCATCTCCCGCGCCACGGCGTCCAGCGCCAGCATCTCCGGCTCGCTCTCGACGTTGAACTGCCGGATGCCGCCCTCCAGCGCCAGCCGCATCTCGGCCTTCGTCTTGCCGACGCCGGAGAACACGATCCGCGCGCCGGGGATCCCCGCCGCCCGCGCCCGCCGGTACTCGCCGCCCGACACCACGTCGACCCCGGCCCCGAGATCCCCCAGCAGCTTCACCACGGCCAGGTTCGAATTCGCCTTCATCGCGAAGCAGACCAGGTGCTCGGTCCCCGCCAGCGCCTCGTCAAGCAGCCGGAAATGCCGCGTCAGCGTCGCGGCGGAATAGCAGTAGAAGGGCGTGCCGACCGCGGCGGCGATCTCGTCCAGCGCCACGTCCTCGGCCATCAGCCGTCCGTCCCGGTAAAGAAAGTGATCCATGTCCGCTCCGCTGCCCGCTTCCGCCAAGGCTCATAGCAGACCCCGCGCCGCAGACAACGCCGCGCAGCGTCCGGCCGGCACCGCCCCCATCTTTGCTTCCCAAATATCCCGGGGAGCGCGAGGGGCGGCGCCCCTCGTTCCCGTCCCCTCCGTCCGCCGCCGACACCCGCGGCGGCGCGCAGGGAGAGGGGTGCGGGGGGAACCCCCGGTTCCCCCCGCGGCCCCCCTCACACCACGTTGAACCCCGGGCCGTAGGGATAGCCGGTGATGTTCTCGGCGCCGTCCTCCCCGACCACGAGGATGTCGTGCTCCCGGTATCCCCCGGCCCCCGGAATCCCCTCGGGCAGGGTCAGCATCGGCTCCATGCTCACCACCATGCCGGGCACCAGCACCGTGTCGATGTCCTCGCGCAATTCCAGCCCCGCCTCGCGCCCGTAGTAATGCGACAGGATCCCGAAGGAATGCCCGTAGCCGAAGGAGCGGTACCGCAACAGGTCGCGCGCCTCGAAAAAGGCGTTGATCTCCGCCGTGATGCCGGAACAGCTCGCTCCCGGCCGGATCAGCGAAAGGCCAAGCTCGTGCGCCGCCACGTTCGCCTCCCAGATCGCCAGCGAGGCGTCGTCCACCTCGCCCAGGAACATCGTCCGCTCCAGCGCGGTGTAATAGCCCGAGATCATCGGGAAGCAGTTCAGCGACAGGATGTCCGCCCGACGCAACGGCCGCCCCGTCACCGGGTTGTGCGCCCCGTCCGTGTTGAGCCCCGACTGGAACCAGACCCAGGTGTCGCGGTACTCGGCCTCGGGGAAGCGCGCGGCGATCTCGCGCTCCATCGCGTCCCGCCCGGCCATGGCGACGTCGATCTCCCTGACCCCCTCGCGCACCGCGTCGCGGATCGCGTAGCCGCCGGCGTCCGCCACCGCCGCTCCGGCGCGGATCAGCGCGATCTCCGCCGCGGACTTCACCATCCGCTGCGCCATGCAGGGCCCCGAGAGGTCGGTCAGCGACGCCGGCGCGAGGAACGCCTTCAGCTTCTCCGCCTGCTGCAGCGTCAGGTGATCCGCCTCGTATCCCACCGCCGCCCCGGTCCCGGTGACCGAGACCACCGCGCGCCAGAAGTTGTCGCGCGCCCAGTCGGTATAGGTCAGCGCCTCGCCATGGCAGCGCCGCCAGGGCTGGCCCGCGTCGATCCCGGCGCCGATCACCACGCTCGTGGCGGCCGTCACGACCAGCCCGTAGGGCCGCCCGAAGCTGCAGTAGAGAAAACCGGAGTAGTAGGCGATGTTGTGCATCGAGGTGAAGAGCGCCGCCGCGACGCCGCGCTCGGCCATGAGCGCGCGCAGTCCGGCAAGGCGCGCCTCGTACTCTTCCGGCGCGAAGGGAAGGGACGCCTTGGCGCCGTTGTGAAAGCTGAAATGGGCAGGACGAGGGGTGGCCATGGCCATGCACTCCTGAAAGGCGTCCCGGCGTACAGGACATCAGAAGCGTGGGGCGGAGCGACGCCATCGCTCCCGCTGGACAGCCCGAGATTACCGCGGCGCGCCTCCGCAGCAAACGGAAAAATCGCGCCCCGGTCAAGGGCGCGAAATCCCCACTTGGCGCAGCGCCCCGGCGCCGCTACCGTCCCGCTGCATTGCCCCAACGTCAACGAGGTTTCCATGTTCCGTACCGCCGGTTTCGCCGCCCTTCTCGCCCTCGCCCCCCTCGCCGCCGCGGCGGACGACGTCACCGACACGCTGCAAAGCGCGCTCGACGCCTACAATGCTGGCGACATCCAGTACGCGCTCGAAGAGCTTGCCTTCGCGACGCAGCTGATCAAGTCGATGAAGGCCGGCGACCTGGCCCAGCTGCTGCCCGCGGCGCAGGACGGCTGGAGCCGCGAGATCGACGAGGACGAGGCGCGCGGCCTCGGTGCCATGGGCGGCACCGCCGCGGTGGCCCGCTACGAGAAGGACGGCCAGAGCTTCACCATCCAGATCCTCGCCGACAGCCCGATGGTGGCGAGCTTCGGCAGCGTCTTCGGCAACGCCGCGCTGATGGCCTCCATGGGCAAGATCGAGCGCGTGGGCCGCGAGAAGTTCATGAACCAGGACGGCGACCTCACCGGGATGATCGGCAACCGGATCCTCGTCCAGGCCCAGGGCGGCGAGACGGCGGACATGATCTCCCACCTCGAGACCATGGACTTCAAGGCCCTCGAAGGCTTCGGCGCCTGAAGACCGCCGCGGCGGAAGGGTCCGCCCCTCCCCGCACCCCCTCCCATCTTTGCTTTCCAAATATCCCGGGGGTCCGGGGGCTGGCCCCCGGTCCCGTCCGCGAAGCCGGACCTACGGCAGGACGGCGCGCATCAGCGGGCTGTCCGCCTCCGCCAGCCCGTCGATCACGTCGAAATGGTGCCGCCCCGCCTCGACATGAAGCGCGCCCGGCGCCCAGGCCGCCGCAAGTCCGCGCGCCTGCTCGAGGAAGGCGGGCCGCTCCTCCGCCCCCACCCAGACCGCGATGCCGATGCCGCCGAGCGGCGGGTAGATCGCGGGGCTCTCCCGCAGCGCGGTGCCGGGGTCGAGCCGCAGGTCGGCGTTCATCGCCGTGTCGATCAGCGGGCGCAGGTCCGAGAGGGGCGAGATCGGCACGCAGCGGGCGATCCGCGCCGCCACCCCGCCCGGCAGGCCGACGTCGGGGCAGAGCATCCGCGCCACGAGGTGTCCGCCCGCCGAATGGCCGGTCAGCACCAGCGGGCCGGTCGTCTCGGCGCAGATGGCCGACAGGGCCGCCGCGATCTCCTGCGTGATCTCGGGGATCGTCGCTTCGGGGGCCAGCGTGTAGCCCGGCATCGCCACCGCCCAGCCCCGCGCCAGCGCCCCGGCGGCGAGGTGGGACCAGGTCCTGTTGTCGAAAGCCCGCCAGTAGCCGCCGTGCACGAAGACGACGACGCCGGCGCCTTCGGCTGCCACGCCCGGGTCGGGCAGGAACAGGTCGAACCGCTGCCGCGCGCGCCCGCCATAGGGCAGGTCGAGCCGCGCCAGTCCCGCGGCGGCCCGCCCGGCGCGGAAGGCTTCGGCGGCGGCCAGCCAGCGGGGAGGATAGGACTCGGCCCCGGGAATGAAGGCGGCATTGGCATAGGCGGTATCGTTGGACACGTCGGAACCCCTCTTGGACGCGCCGGTTATAGCTGGACAAGGGCCGATGGCCCATGGTTTGTCTGCCCCGAACGGGCAAATCCGCCTCCACTCCGCCTCACACGGGAGAACCACCATGCTCGACAGCACAACGAATCTTGCCGACCTGCTGAAGGATCCGGGCCTTCTGGTCGCCCAGGCCTACCTCGCCGGCGAATGGGTCGACGGTCCCGACGGGCGTACCTTCGACGTGACGAACCCGGCCCGCGGCGACGTGATCGCCAAGGTCGCCGACCTCGACCGCGCGATGTGTGCCGACGCCATCGCCAAGGCCGAGACCGCGCAGAAGGCCTGGGCCGCGAAGACCGCCAAGGAGCGGGCCAACATCCTGCGCAAGTGGTACGACCTGATGGTCGAGAACGCCGACGACCTCGCGACGATCCTGACCGCCGAGCAGGGCAAGCCGGTGGCCGAGGCGAAGGGCGAGATCCTCTACGGGGCGTCCTTCATCGAGTGGTTCGCCGAAGAGGCCAAGCGCGTCTACGGCGACGTGATCCCGGGCCACCAGCCCGACAAGCGGATCACCGTCATCAAGCAGCCGATCGGCGTCTGCGCGGCGATCACCCCCTGGAACTTCCCGAACGCCATGATCACCCGCAAGGTCGGCCCGGCGCTGGCCGCGGGCTGTTCCATGGTGGTGCGCCCGCCCTCGCTGACGCCGCTTTCGGCGCTGGCGCTCGGCGTGCTGGCAGACCGGGCGGGGCTGCCGAAGGGGATCCTGTCGATCATCCCGTCCTCGTCCTCCTCGGCCATCGGCAAGGAGTTCTGCGAGAACCCGGTCGTGCGCAAGCTGACCTTCACCGGCTCGACCGAGGTCGGGCGCATCCTGCTTGGTCAGGCGGCGGACCAGGTGATGAAGTGTTCCATGGAGCTTGGCGGCAACGCGCCCTTCATCGTCTTCGACGACGCCGACCTCGACGCGGCGGTGGAAGGCGCGATGATGTGCAAGTTCCGCAACAACGGCCAGACCTGCGTCTGCGCGAACCGGATCTACGTCCAGTCCGGCGTCTATGACGCCTTCGCCGAGAAGCTGGCGGCGGCCCTGGGCAAGAAGAAGGTCGGCGACGGTCTGGAGAGCGGGACCGATTTCGGGCCGCTGATCGACAGCGACGCGGTGAAGAAGGTGAAGTCGCACATCCAGGACGCGCTGGACAAGGGCGGCAAGATCGTCACCGGCGGGTCCGAGCACGAGCTGGGCGGCACCTTCTTCCAGCCGACCATCGTCACCGGCGTGACCCAGGACATGGCCGTGGCGACGGAAGAGACCTTCGGCCCCCTCGCCCCGCTGTTCAGGTTCGACACCGTCGACGAGGTGATCGGGATGGCGAACGACACCATCTTCGGCCTCGCCGCGTATTTCTACGCCAAGGATCTGAGCCGGGTCTACAAGGTGTCGGAGGCGCTGGAATACGGCATCGTCGGCGTGAACACCGGCATCATCTCGACCGAAGTGGCGCCGTTCGGCGGCGTGAAGCAGTCGGGTCTGGGCCGCGAGGGCTCGAAGTACGGTATCGAGGACTACCTCGAGGTGAAGTACATCTGCATGTCGGTCTGACCCGGCATCGCAGCCCACAAACGCAAACCGGCGCGGGACAGCCCCGCGCCGGTTTTTTCATGTCCGTTTCGATGCCTCAGGCGTAATGCCCGCGCGCGCGCCAGCCCAGGACCTGCCCCGCGGCGATCCCGCCCGAGACGATGCTGACCAGCGCGAGGACGGCCGACACGCCCAGCGTCGAGACGCCCGAAAGGCCCGCACCCACGGTGCAGCCGCCCGCCAGCACGCCGCCGACGCCCATCAGGACCGCGCCAGCGCCATAGCGCAGGGTCTGGCCGGGGCTCTCGAAGCTCTGCCAGGCGAGTTCCCCACGCAGCGCGGCGCTGAGGAAGGCCCCGCCCAGCACGCCGCCGATGAAGCCGGTGCCGAAGCCCGCGGGAATGGCGGTCGAGGCGATGATCCAGAACAGCGTGTCGGTCCAGGGCAGGGTGAAGGCGGCGGACTGCACCTCCAGCGGCTCGAACCCGTCCTGGAGCAGCACGCTGGTCGCGGCCCAGCCCAGCACCGGCACGAGCCCGATCAGCGCGCCCATGACGACGTGCAGCGGCGCGGGACGGAAGCGGCGGACCAGGAAGGCGGCCACGGCCAGCAGCGCCACGACGGCCACCGGCACGGCGCCGGGCAGCGCGGCGAAGGTGCCGAAGGGCATCTCCACCGTGTGGGCGCCGAGCGCGGTGCGCAGGGGGCTGAGGACGCCCTTCAGCGTCGCATGGGCCACCACGGCGAACAGCAGCACCACGGTCAGCGCGCGCAGGTTGCCGGTGGCGCCGAGCACGCTCAGACGCGAGACGCAGCCGCGGGTCAGCACCATGCCGACGCCGAAGGCCAGACCGCCCAGCACGATGGCCAGCACCGGCACGTCGGCGGTGACATAGCGGTGTCCGGCCAGGTCCACCCAGCCGAAGGCTGCCGCCCCGGCGAAGGCCGCAACCGCCACCGCAAGCGCGGTCAGCCAGACCGCGCCGGCGCTACCCCGCTCGGCCTCGTCCCCCGCGACGGCGCGGCGCAGGCAGAAGCGCGAGACCTGTGCGGCGACGCCGAACAGCGCGCCGATGGCCAGGCCGAACAGCAGCTGCGCCAGCCGCGGGTCGGGCAGAGCGTCGAACATCTCGAAAAGCATGGCAAACCCCCTCGCTCACATTCGAAGAGGCATATCCGTTCGCGCTGCCGCAAAGTCAAACCGATGCCGGAGAACGGACGTCCGGAAGGCGGGGTGAAAACGGAACGCGCGTCCCGATTGCGGTCCGCGACGCGCCCCCAACGCCCGGCTTCGGGCGCCCTGCCGTGATGCGCCGCCTTATCTGGGGGCGCGACGGCTCAGAAGGCGTTGAAGGTCAGGGTGGTCAACGTGCGCTCCACGCCCTTGATGGTGCGCAGGTTGTCGTTGATGTAGAGGCCGATGTCCTCTTCCTTCGGGATATACATCTTCACCAGCAGGTCGAAGTCGCCGCTGGTGGAGTAGAGCTCGGAATGGAGTTCGCGGCGCACGATCTCCTCGGCGACGCGATAGGTTTCCCCCGGCACGCAGCGGACCTGGACGAAGACGCATTCCATCGGCAGCACTCCCTTTGGGCGCCAGTATGGCGGCGGGCGCGGCAGGGTCAACGGGTGCGGGCGGGCCCGAGGCACCGCGGCGGACGGAAAAGTTCGCGCGCGCTCCCAAGGATTGACCGCCCGCGCGCGTCCCACCCACTGTCATGCGCATGAACACATCGGACGAGGATCTTGCGGCCGCGGCCGCATCGGGGGACAGGGCGGCCTTCGCGGCCCTGCTCGAGAGGCGTTACGACGCGCTCTTCGCCCTGTGCTTCCGCCTGACCGGCGCACGGGCCGAGGCCGAGGATCTGACCCAGGACATCTGCCTTGCCCTGCCCGCCAAGCTCGCCCGCTACGAATCGCGGGCGCGGTTCACCACCTGGCTCTACCGCGTCGCGGTGAACGCCGCCCACGACCGGCGCCGCCGCCGCGCCACCCATGCGAAGGCGGCCGCGGGCTGGGGCGACTGGGAGATCGCGCGGCAGGCCGAGATGGCCGAGGCGAAGGTGCAGGCCGACTGGCTGGCCGCCACCATGGCCGCCCTGCCAGACGAGTTGCGCGACACGCTCGCCCTGACGCTGGGCGAGGAGCTGACCCATGCCGAGGCCGCCGAGGTTCTGGGAATCGCCCCCGGCACCGTCAGCTGGCGGCTGTCCGAAGCGCGCCGCCTGCTGCGCGCGCTCGCCCCGAAGGAGGGGACACCATGACCGATCCGCTGGACGACCTGCGCGACGCCATGCGGCGCGCCACCCCCGCCCCCGATTCCGCACGCCGGGCCGAGACGCTGGCCCGCGCGCAGGAAAGTTTCGACCGCCTCCAAGAGTCGCGCCCCGGGCCGCGTCCCAATCCTGTCCGCCCCGGCAGATGGGCGGATATCAGGAACGGAGCCGGAATGATGCTGAACACCCTCTCCTCCCGCGGCGCCCTTGCCGCCACCACCGCCCTTGCGGCCTGCGTCCTGCTGGTCGCGCTGCCGTCGCTGAACCTTGGCCCGACCTCGGGTCCGGTCCCGCCGCGCGTACCGGACGGGACCGAGGCGATGCCCGCGTCCGCCGATGACGCAGCCGCCCCGATGGTCGACGCCGCACCGCCGCCCGCACCCGCGCCCCAGAGCCTCGCGCCGTCGGCCGAGCGGATGTCCCGCGGACTTGCCCTGCCGCCCGGCGCTGCCGCACCGAAGGCGATGCCCGGCGTCGTCATGGCCGAGCCGCCCGCCCTTCTCGCCGAACCGCCCGTGATGCTGCCGGAAGCGGACACCGAAGCCTTCGCCAACGCCGACCCGAACCCGGTCAAGGTGGCGGCCGAGGATCCCGTCTCGACCTTCTCCATCGATACCGACACCGCCTCCTGGGCCGTCATCCGGCAGTCCATCATGGCGGGGGCGCTGCCGCCGAAAGACGCGGTCAGGATCGAGGAGATGGTGAACTACTTCCCCTATGCCTACCCCGCACCCGAGGCCGACGCCGCCTTCCGGCCCGTGGTCAGCCTGAGCGAAACACCGTGGAACCCCGGGACCCGGCTGCTGAGGATCGGCCTACAGGGCGCCCTGCCCGCCGTCGCCGACCGGCCGCCGCTGAACCTCGTGTTCCTGATCGACACCTCCGGCTCGATGCAGGGGCCCGACCGGCTGGGCCTGCTGGTTCAGTCGTTCCGCCTGATGCTGTCGCAGCTGCGCCCCGAGGACGAGGTCGCCATCGTCACCTATGCAGGCTCCGCGGGCCTCGTCCTGCCGCCGACCCTGGCGGGCGAGCGCGGCAGGATCCTCGCCGCGCTGGACGGGCTGACGGCGGGCGGCTCCACCGCCGGGCAGGACGGGCTCAGGCAGGCCTACGCCACCGCGGAAGAGATGGCGAAGGACGGCGAGGTGTCGCGGATCCTGCTGGCGACCGATGGCGACTTCAACGTCGGCCCGTCGGACCCCGAGGCGCTGAAGGATTACGTCGCCGGGAAGCGCGAGTCCGGCACCTATCTCTCGGTGCTCGGCTTCGGGCGCGGCAACCTCGACGATGCCACGATGCAGGCGCTGGCGCAGAACGGCAACGGCACCGCCGCCTATATCGACACGCTGTCCGAGGCGCAGAAGGTGCTGGTGGACCAGCTGACCGGCGCGCTGTTCCCGATCGCCGACGACGTGAAGGTGCAGGTGGAGTTCAACCCCGCCACCGTCGCCGAATACCGCCTGATAGGCTACGAGACCCGGGCGCTGCTGCGCGAGGACTTCAACAACGACCGCGTCGATGCGGGCGAGATCGGGGCGGGCCACCAGGTGACGGCGCTTTACGAGGTGACGCCCAAGGGCTCGCCCGCCCGCCTGACCGATCCGCTGCATTTCGGCACCGCCCCGGCGACGTCGGACAGCACCGACCTCGCCTTCCTGCGGCTGCGCTGGAAGGCGCCCGGCACCGCGGAGAGCCGCCTGAGCGAAACCGCCATCCCCGACACGGTGACCGCCCCCGACGACGACGCCCGCTTTGCCGCCGCCATCGCGGGCTTCGGCCAGCTGCTGCGCGGCAGCGCCTACCTGGGCAACTGGGGATTCGGCGACGCCGTCGCGCTGGCGCAGGGCGCGACCGGCGAAGACCCCTATGGCTATCGCCACGAGGCGGTGAAGCTGATGCGCCTGGCCGAGAGCATGGAGCACTGAAGCCGGATCGCGGGCGGCGGGGTGGGTGTCGCGCCCGCCCCGGACGCGCCTCAGCCGCCCGTGTGCTGCCGGATCAGCTCCTTGTAGAGCGCGCGGATGCGGGCGGTCACGGGGCGCTCGCCGGTGCCGATGGGCTTGCCGTCGATGCTGGCGACCGGGGTCTGGGCGCCGAAGGTGCCGGTGAGGAAGGCCTCGTCGGCGCCGTAGGTCTCGTAAAGCGAGTAGTTCTTCTCGAACACCGGGATTCCGTTCGCGCGGCAGAGGTCGATGACCTTCTGGCGGGTGACGCCGTTCATGCAGTAGTCGCCCGTGCTGGTCCACACCTCGCCCTTGCGGACGATGAAGAAGTTGCAGGCGTTGGTCGTGTTGACGAAGCCGTGGGGGTCCAGCATCAGCGCCTCGTCCGCGTCCGCCGCTTCCGCCTGGAGACAGGCGATGATGCAGTTGAGCTTCGAATGGCTGTTCAGCTTGGGATCCTGCGCATGGGGCAGGCCGCGGACCTGGGGCACCGTCGCCAGGCGGATGCCCCTGGACGACAGGCTTTCCACCGGCTTCGAATGTTCGAGGATGATCACCAGCGTCGGCCCGGTGGTGCTGAGCTTCGGATGCTGGAACGGCTTGTCCTTGATCCCGCGGGTCAGCATCAGGCGGCAATGCACGTCGGTCGTCATGCCGTTCGCCCTCGCCGTCGCGTTCAGCGCCTCCAGCAGCTCTTGGCGGGTCTTGCCCACATCCAGCGACACCGCCTTGCAGGAAGCGAAGAAGCGGTCCATGTGCTCGTCGAAGAAGGCCCAGGTGCCGTTGTAGAGGCGCATCCCCTCCCACATCCCGTCGCCGAGCATGAACCCCGCGTCGTAGACCGAGACCTTCGCCGCGTCGCGGTGCACGATCTCGCCGTTGACGTAGATCCTGATGTCGCGGTTGCGGAGGTCGTCTTCGGCGGTGTGGGTCGTGTGGCCGTGGTCGGTCATCGCGCGCTCCTGCATCTGGGCCGGATCACATCCAGCCCTGTTCGCGGTAATAGCGCTCGGCGCCCGGGTGCAGCGGCGCGATGATCCCGTTCGAGATCATGTCCTCGGGCTTCAGGTTGGCGAAGGCGGGGTGCAGGCCGCAGAAGCGGTCGAAGTTGTCGAAGATCGCCTTCACCACTTCGTAGACAGCCTCTTCATCGGTATCCGCCGAGGTGACGAGGGTGGCCAGCGGGCCGAAGCTTTCGATCTCTTCGGGCTGTCCGCGGTAGGTGCCCGCGGGGATCACGGCGGGGGAGTAATAGGGCGTCTCGGCCACCAGGGCCTGCACCTCGGGGCCGTTCACCTGGAGGAACCTGGTATCGCAGGAGACGGTCGCCTCGGTGATGTTGCCAACCGGATGACCGGCCGAGAACATGATCGCGTCCACCTTGTCGTCGCAGAGGGCGGCGGACTGTTCGGCCGACTTCAGCTCGGAGGCCAGCGCGAGGTCCGAAACCTCGATCCCGATGGTGTCGAGCAGCACCTCGGCCGTGGCGCGCGAGCCCGAGCCGGGGTTGCCGATGTTCACCTTCTTGCCCTTCAGGTCCTGCAGCGTCTCGATCCCGGCATCGGCGCGGGCCAGCACGGTGACGACATCGGCGTGGGCCGACAGCACCGAGCGCAGCTTGGGGTCGGGTCCGGCATCGGCGAAGGTGCTGGTGCCGTTCAGGGCGTGGTACTGCCAGTCGGACTGCACCACGCCGAAGCTTAGGTCCCCCGCACGCAACCCGTTGAGGTTGGCGATCGACCCGCCGGTGGCCGGTGCGGTGCAGCGCAGGCCGTGACGATCGGTGTTGCGGTTCACCAGCTGGCAGACCGACTGGCCGACGACGTAGTAGACGCCGGTCTGGCCCGCGGTGCCGATGGTGATGAACTCCTCGGCCTGCGCTGCGGTGAGACCGGCGAGGCCGATGGCGGCGGCAAGGCTCAGGCGACGGAAATGGGACATGGCGCTTCTCCTGCTGGATGGCCGCGGGGCGGCGATTTGGGGGCAGGTTACGGCATCCTGTATGATTGTCAACAATCCGACGAGATCGTTGCATGACCGACCGAAACCGCGCAGACTGGACCTCGGCGCGTCCCGCAGCGCCGCCCCATGTCCGAGGTGCCGCCCGTGACCCTTCTTCCCGACCCCGAGACTCCGCCGTTCGCCCCCGAACCCCTGGGCGAGACGACCGTCCGCAGCCGCATCGCCCAGCGGTTGACCGAGCACATCGTCGGCGGCCGCCTCTCCCCCGGCCAGCGCCTGACCGAGCAGCAGCTTGCCGCTTCGCTCGGGGTCAGCCGGGGGCCGCTGCGCGAGGCGATCCGCGATCTGGTGGACACCGGGCTTCTGACCAGCGTGCCCTACAAGGGGCTCTATGTCCGGTCGATGACGCGGCGCGACCTGGAAGAGCTCTATTCCCTGCGCACCGCGCTCGAGCGGTTCGCGTTCGAGCGGGGCTGGGACCGGCGCACCCCCGCGGCGCTGGAGGATCTCGCCCGGCGGGCCGAGACGCTGCGGCGCTGCATCGACCGGGGCGACGACGGGCAGGCCGCCATCGCGCACGAGCTGCACCTGCACGGCTGGATCTACGAGGTCAGCGGCCACGGCCTGCTGGCCAGGACCTGGGAGGGGATGAAGCCCAACGTCCACTTCTACTTCTCGCTGCACCAGCGCGCCCATGACCGCAAGGGACCGCAGCGCCAGTCCCACGACCTGTACGTGACGCTCGCCTCGGGCGACGATCTTCCGGCGATGCTGGCGCACCTGAGCGACCACATGCGCCAGGGCCTTGCCGTCACCCTCGCCGCGCTGGAGGGACAGTTTCCGCCCGAGGCGGCCCGCCCCTAGCCCGAGCCGATCAGGATGCCGGCCGCCAGCACCAGCGCGCCGCCGAGGACGACCTGGAAGGCGGCGCGGAAGAACGGCGTTTCCATGTAGCGGTTCTGGATCCAGGCGATGGCCCAGAGTTCGCAGAAGACGACGATGCCGGCGATGGTGGTCGCGGTCCAGAAGTCGGGGATCAGGTAGGGCAGCGCGTGGCCAAGGCCGCCCACCGCCGTCATCACACCCGCCGCCACACCGCGCTTCAGCGGGCTGCCGCGGCCCGAGATGGCGCCGTCGTCGCTGGCCGCCTCGGTGAAGCCCATGGAGATGCCCGCGCCGATGGACGCGGCAAGGCCGACGAGGAAGGTCTGCCAAGTGTCGCCAGTGGCGAAGGCGGCGGCGAAGATCGGCGCCAGGGTCGAGACGGACCCGTCCATCAGGCCCGCGAGGCCCGGCTGCACCCAGGTCAGCACGAACTGGCGGTGGGCGGTGCGCGCCTCGGCATCCCTTTCTCCGTCGCCGAGGTGCGTGGCCGCCAGGCTGTCGGCCAGTTCGGAATGGCCCGCCTCGGCCGCGGCGAGATCGCCGAGCAGCTTGCGCGTCTCGGCATCCGTGGCCTTCGACGCGGCGCGGACGTAGAAATCGTGCGCGTCCTTCTCCATCATCTCGGCCTCGTCGCGGATCCGCTCGATCCCCAGGTTCTCGACCAGCCAGACGGGACGGCGGGCGTAGAAGCCCGAGACGTGCTCGCGCCGGATCAGCGGAATCACCTCGCCGAAACGCTTCACGTGCAGGTCGATCAGGCGGCGGCGGTGGGTGTCCTCTTCCGCTGCCATGCCATCGAAGACCTTGGCCGAGCCGGGATATTCCGCGCGCAGCCGTTCGGCGTAGGTGCGGTAGATGCGGGCGTCGTCCTCTTCCGAGGAGATGGCGAGCGCCAGGACCTCCTGCTGGCTGAGGTCCGAGAAGCGGCGGCGGCTGGAGACTCCGGGGATCATGGGCACCTCGACAGTTTAGAATGATTCCAATGTAGCGGGATGCCGCGGCGCCGCAAGCGCCTCCTCACCGCAAAAAATGAAACGATCGGTTCAGTTCGCTCTTGCGTTTTGAACCATTCGGTTTAGATTTATGAACACAACAGTTCAGAATGGAGTTCCTCCGATGACCCGCCTCGCCGCCGCCGCCCTCTCTGCCCTTCTGCTGACCGGCACCGCCGCCAGCGCCTTCGACATCCTGCCGCCGAACATCCAGTACCCCGACCCCCGGCCCGAGTTGCCGACCCGAGGCACGGCACAGCCCGGCCGCTGATCCTGCCCCCTGCCGCAAGCCTGCGGCGGCCACATTACCAGGACCGGCCACATCATTGCACCGGCCCGGCGGAACGCTCCGCCGGGCCGTTCGGTTGTATGACAGCCGGTCCTTGCCCTGACTGAACCGCGGGGTCTAGTATCGTGAAAAAGGAATACGGGATGAACGACCTGGCGGACGGCATCAAGAAGGGGCGGAAGTTCGAGCAGGTTCTCGAAGGCGCGCGCGGCGTGTTCCTGAAGGACGGCTTCGAGGGCGCCAGCGTCGACACCATCGCGAAGGAGGCGGGGGTGTCGAAGGCGACGCTCTACAGCTATTTCCCCGACAAGCGGCTGCTGTTCATGGAGGTGGCGAAGTCCGAGTGCTGCCGCCAGGCCGATGCCGCCATGGCGATGATGGACATGTCGAAGCCCCCGGCGGCGGTGCTGCACCATGTCGGCTCGCACCTGATCCGCTTCTTCCTGTCCGACCTCGGGCAGAAGGTGTTCCGCATCTGCGTCGCCGAGTCGGACCGTTTCCCCGAGCTTGGGCGGCAATTCTACGTCAGCGGGCCGGGCACGGTGGAACGGGCGCTTGGCCAGTATTTCGACCTCGCCATCGCGCGGGGCGAGCTTGCGATCGACGACAAGGTGCTGGCGGCGCACCAGTTCGCCGAGCTCTGCAAGGCGCACCTGTTCCCGCGGCTGATCTTCGGCATCCAGGACCGCTTCACCGACGCCGAGGTCGAGGCGGTGATCACCGGCGCGGTCGAGATGTTCATGGCGCGCTACGGCACCTGACGCCGCTCAGTCGACCCGGCGGACGTAGTACTGGTTGCCGATCTTGCGGGTCTCGAACCGCTTCAACTCCATCACCAGATCGGTCAGCTTCTTCATGCCATAGGTGCGCACGTCGAAGTCCGGGTTGTCGGCGACGATGTACTGGCCGAGGGGCCCGAGGGCATACCAGTCGTCGTCCTGGGCGATCTTGTCCATGGCGCGCAGGATCAGCGGCACGGCGTTGACCGGGGGCTGCTTGCCCTGAACCACCGGCGCGGGCTCGTTCGACTCGCCCTTCTTCGGCTCGGCGGGCATCTCGTCGACGATGTTCTCGATCAGGATGAAGCGGTTGCAGACGTTCCGGAGCGATTCCGGCGCCTTCGCCTCGCCGATGCCGATGACGTCCAGCCCCTGCTCGCGGATCCGGTTGGCGAGCGCGGTGAAGTCGCTGTCCGACGACACCAGAACGAAGCCGTCGAAGCGGCCCGTGTGCAGGATGTCCATGGCGTCGATGACAAGGCCGATGTCGGAGGCGTTCTTGCCCTTCGTGTTCGCCGTCTCCTGGTGGGCGACAAGGCCGAGGGCGCGCACCGTCTCGGACCAGTTCCTGAGCTGCCCCGAGGACCAGTCGCCGTAGACCCGGCGCAGGGCCGGTTCGCCGAAGCTGGTGATCTCCTTCAGGATCGGCCCGGCGAAGCGGGCCGGGATGTTGTCGGCGTCGATCAGGACGGCGTAAAGCGGGCGGTCATTCTGTTTCATGTCCGCTGCCATAGCAGAAACGGGCGGCATTGGAAGCCGTCGCGCCACGGGCTGCCTTGTTGCATCCGGCGGCGCAAGGCATAGCTGTGCCGGGCAGAGCTGCAAACGGGAGGGCCGCATGCAAACGACGCACGGGATATCCATCGTGGCCGCGGGGCTTGTCCTGCTGGGCGGCTGCGTTGCGCAGAACGGCACGACACCGCCGCCGACGGGCCAGCCGCCCGCCGCGGAAGGCGGAAGCTGCGGTGCCTCGGGTTACGAGTCGCTCGTCGGGACGAACATCGCGGCCGTCACGCTGCCCGACCGGGGCCGGGACATGCGGCTGATCCGGCCGGGGGACGCGGTGACGATGGACTTCCGCGAAACGCGGCTGAACATCGAGATCGACGACGCCGGGGTGATCCAGCGCGTCTACTGCGGCTGAGCCGGTCGGCGCCGCCCGTCCCCGGCGGAAGGGCGGCGCCAGCGGATCACTTGTCCTGACGGTATTCCGAGTGGCAGGCCTTGCAGGCGCCGCCGATGTCCTTCATCGCGGCGGCCATGGCGGTGGCATCCCCCGCCTCGGTCGCGGTCATCGCGGCGGTGTGCAGGGCGTCGGCCTTCTTGGTGAAGTCGTCGTAGTTCTCCCAGATCTTCGGCAGCGCCTCCGAATCGCCCTCGATCACGTTGGTCTCGAAAGCGGCGGGAATCTGCGTCGAGGCCTCGGACAGGGTCATCGCGGCGGCATGGGCGGCCTCGGCATCGTAGGCGTCGCCGGCCTTGGCCTGGGTGCCGAGGATCTTCACCTGGTCGCCGATGGACTTCATCAGCTTCTGGCGGGCCTCCACCGGGTCCTCGTGGGCGGCGGCGTTGGCCAGCACGGCGCCGAGGGCGAGCGTGGCGGACAGGGCGATCAGGGTGAACGTCTTCATGGAAGGCAGATCCTCTCAGAAATGTGTAGCTGCGACCGTATAGGGCCGCCTGCGCAAATCCAGCCAAATTTGCGTGACAGGGACCGCCGATCGGTTCTCGACTCCCGCGGGGGCAGACTGGTATGAGAACAAATCAGGAACTCATCAGGCTGCCACCCGATGATCAACCGCCGTATCTTGTCCCTCTGGTTTCCCCGGATGGGGGCCGAACGTCTGCTGCGCCGCGACCGGGGCGGTCTTGCGGCCGTTCTCGGCACGCCCTTCGCCGTGGTCGCGGATCGGGGCGGGGCGCAGGTGCTGTCCAGCCTCTCGGAAGCGGCCGAGGCGGCGGGGCTGCGGCAGGGCCAGCCCCTGCGCGACGCCATGGCGATCTGTCCCGATCTGGTCACGCGGGTGCAGGTGCCGCAGGCCGAGGCGGCGTTCCTGGCCGTGCTGCGCCGCTGGGCCGGCAAGTTCTCGCCCTGGGTGGGCGAACAGGGGACCAACGCGCTGGTCGCCGACCTCACGGGCTGCGCGCATCTGTTCGGCGGCGAGGCGGCGCTCATGGACCAGCTGCAGGAGGATTGCGCCGATCTGGGGCTGACCCTGCGCGCCGCCATCGCCGACACCGTGGGCGGGGCCTGGGCGCTGGCGCGCTACTCCGGGCAGTCGGCCCCGCTGGCCCGCAGCGGCGACGCCATCGACCAGGAGGCCCACGCCACCCGCTCGCGCGCCGCGAAACGGCGCCACTGGGAACGGGGCGGCGCGGCGCCGCTGGTGCCCGCGGGGCTGCCCCGCGTCCATCCCATCGCGCCGCCGGGGCAGACGCGGCAGGCGCTCGCCCCCCTGCCCGTCGCGGCGCTCAGGCTGGAGGAGGACGCGGTGGCCGAGCTGACGCGCCTCGGACTGCGCCGGATCGAGGACCTGGCGAACCAGCCCCGCGCCGCGCTGGCCCGGCGGTTCGGGCGGATGCTGGTGCGCCGCCTCGACCAGGCGCTGGGGGTCGAGCCCGAGCCGGTGTCACCCGCCGCGCCGGTCGACCGCTTCGCCGTGCGCCTGTCCCTGCCCGACCCGATCGGGCTGGAAAGCGATCTGCTGGCCGCGCTGGACCGGCTGCTGCCGGCCCTCGGCGCGAAGCTGGCCAAGAAGGGGCGCGGCGCGCGGGTGGTGCGGATGCAGTGCTTTCGCGCCGACGGCACGCTCCAGGCGGTCGAGATCGGCCTTGCCCGCCCCTCGGCCGAGCCCGAGCGGATCCGCCCGCTGCTGGCGATGAAGCTCGACGCGATCGACGCGGGCTTCGGCATCGACACGATCCGGATCGAGGCGGTGCAGACCGAACCCGTGAGCCCCCGCCAGCACGCCGGCCACGCCGAGGCGGCGGC
>NZ_PNOS01000042.1 GCF_002869745.1 Oceaniglobus roseus | reverse complement strand
GCGCCCCGGCGTCGGGTGTCTCCGGATCGGTGACGGTTCCGGTTCCGGCATCGGACGTCGTATCCACCGCCGGTCCTTCCGTGCGCGCCGCCGGAGGGGACTCCGCGTCCGGCGCCGGTTCCGGCGCGGTTTCGGGCACCACGGCTGGCGGCGGCGCCACGGCATAGCGGCGGGCCTGCTGCGAGGCAAAGGCGAGGAAGACGCAGCACAGCACAAGCCCCCAGAACAGACCGCCGATCACACCCGAAACCTTGCCGCCTGTCACGATGCCATCTCTCCGTCTCCTGCCTGTTGCCCTGCCGTCCGCCGCCGCTGTCACGGTCCTGCCCGAGGGCGCTTGACCCCCGGCCGCCAGTCCGGCCATGTATAGCCCGGCTGACGGCCGGGTTCACCCCTTAACCGCGCCGTGCCGACGCCACGGCGCCCCGCCGCCACCGACCCAGCCGAAGGACGCCCAACGTGCTGCTTCTCATAGATAACTACGACAGCTTCACCTACAATCTCGTTCATTATCTGGGCGAACTCGGCGCCGACGTGCGGGTGCACCGCAACGACGCGATGGACGTGCGGCAGGCGATGGCGCTGAACCCGTCGGCCATCGTCCTGTCGCCCGGCCCCTGCGATCCCGACCGCGCGGGGATCTGCCTGGCGCTGACCGCCGCCGCGGCCGAGACGGGGACGCCGCTTCTGGGCGTCTGCCTTGGCCACCAGACCATCGGGCAGGCCTTCGGCGGCAAGGTGGTGCGCTGCCACGAGATCGTGCACGGCAAGGCCGGGCGGATCCTGCACGAGGGCAAGGGCGTGTTCGCCGGTCTGCCCTCGCCGCTGTCGGCGACGCGCTATCACTCGCTGGTGGTCGAGCGGGAGAGCCTGCCCGACGCGCTGGAGGTCACGGCGGCGCTGGAGGACGGCACCATCATGGGGCTGCGCCACCGGAACCTGCCGATCGAGGGGGTGCAGTTCCACCCCGAATCCATCCGCTCGGAACACGGGCACAGGATGCTGAAGACCTTCCTCGAGAGCGCGAAGGTTCCGGCATGACCCAGGATCTGAAGCCTCTCATCGCCGCCGCCGTGTCCCGCCCGCTGACCCGCCCCGAGGCCGAGACCGCCTTCCGCCTGCTGTTCGAGGGCGAGGCGACGCCCTCGCAGATCGGCGGCTTCCTGATGACGCTTCGGACGCGGGGCGAGTCGGTGGACGAATACGCCGCCGCCGCCGCGGTGATGCGCGCGAAGTGCCGCAAGGTGAAGGCGCCCGAGGGGGCGATCGACATCGTCGGCACCGGCGGCGACGGCAAGGGGACGCTGAACATCTCGACCGCGACGGCCTTCGTGGTGGCCGGGGCGGGGGTGGTGGTGGCCAAGCACGGCAACCGCAACCTCAGCTCGAAATCCGGGGCGGCGGATGCGCTGACCCAGATGGGCATCCAGGTGATGGTCGGCCCGGAGGTGGTGGAGCGGGCGCTGGCCGAGGCGGGGATCGGCTTCATGATGGCGCCGATGCACCATCCGGCGACGGCCCACGTGATGCCCGCGCGCAGCGAGCTCGGGACGCGGACGATCTTCAACATCCTCGGCCCGCTCACCAATCCGGCCGGGGTGAAGCGGCAGCTGACGGGCGCGTTCTCCGCCGAGGTGATCCGGCCCATGGCCGAGACGCTGGCCGCGCTCGGGTCCGAGGTGGCCTGGCTGGTGCATGGCGGCGACGGGACCGACGAGATCTCCATCGCCGCGCCGACGCGGGTGGCGAAGCTGGAGGGCGGCGTCGTCAGCGAGACCGAGATCGCGCCGGAGGACGCCGGGCTTCCGATGCACCCCTTCGAGGCGATCCTGGGCGGCACCCCCGAGGAGAACGGGAAGGCGTTCCGGGCGCTGCTGGACGGTGCGGACTCGGCCTATCGCGACGCGGTGCTGTTCAACGCTGCCGCGGCGCTTGTGGTGGCGGGGCGCGCGTCTTCTCTTCCCGAGGGGGTCGAGATGGCGCGGACGAGCATCGATTCGGGCGCGGCGAAGGGGAAGGTCGAGGCGCTGGCGAAGGTGACGAGCGCGGCTTAGGGCGGCGGCGCGCGGCCGGAGTTCGGGGAACTCCGGGGCACACCCGCGGAAGGGGGAGTGCCGAGCGGCGCCGGGGGAGCGGAGTTCGGGGAACTCCGCGCGCTTTGCGGAGATCTCCCGCCCGGGGGAATCCCGGGCAGCCCCCGCCCGCGGTCGGAGGCTGCTCTTCGTGCGGAGCGGTGGCCGGGAATGGCCGGCAGTGTGCCTGTCGGCCTTCGCGGGACGATGGCCGGTTCTGCTCCGGGTCCCGTAACCCCGATGAAGACCGGGTGGCGCCGGTAGCCGCGCGGCGTGGAAAGCCGGTCGGTATCGGAGTCTAGGGTTGCCCGGCGCCGATCTCCGCGAGCCGCGCCCTGAGCGCACGCTCGGCCTCCTGCATCGCGATGTAGGCCGCGAACCGCGCCGCGTGACGCTCGGCCACCGCGCCGCCCGCGGGATCGTGCCGTTTCCCGATGTGGGACATCGCGCCCATGCAGTCGCGTACCGAGTCGTATTGCCCCGCCGCCACCGCCCCGAGCATCGCGGCGCCGAGCAGCACCGGCTCGGGGCAGGTCGTCGACAGGACCGGCAGCCCCCCGGCGTCCGCCAGGAGCTGCTGGATCGCCGGGCTTTCTCCCGCGCCGCCGCTGATCACCACCGCCCCGGGCGCCACGCCCCGGTCGCGCTGCGCCGCGAGGATCTGGCGCAGCCCGTAGCCGACGCCCAGCACGCCCGCCACGTAGGTCGCGAGCAGGTCGTCGAAGCCGCGGGCCAGCGTCAGACCCGACACCGTGGCCGTCGCGTGGGGATCGGCGTGGGGCGCGCGGTTGCCGAGGAAGTCGGGCACCACAAGGCGGTTGCCCGCAAGTTCGGCCATGGCGCTGGCGCTGCCTGCGCGCCGTTCGGCCTCGTCCAGCAGCAGCGCCTGCACCGACTGTCCCGCCGCCTTCGCCCGCGCCGCCGCCTCGGCCCCTGCCGGGTGGGTGGCGATGAGATGCGCGATGGCCTCGCCCGCCGCCGACTGCCCGCCCTCGGAGAGCCAGAGCCCCGGCACCATGGCGGAGTAGTAGGGGCCCCAGACGCCGGGCACGAAATGGGCTTCGTCCGACGAGGCCATGGTGCAGGCGGAGGTGCCGAACACATAGGCCATGACCTGCTGCGGCCCCGCCCCGGGGTCGGCGCCCACGGTGCCGATGCCGCCCGCGTGGGCGTCGATCAGCCCCGCGCCGACGGCCGTGCCGGGGGACAGCCCGAGGTCGGCGGCGGCTTCTTCGCTCAGCCCACCGGCGAGAGGGGCGGCGGGCGGCAGGATCTCCTGCCCGATCCGGGCAAAGCCCTCGTCCGCCAGCTCGCCCAGCCCGACGGCGTGGAAATAGCTGTCGTCCCACCGTTCCTCGTGGGCGAGGTAGGTCCACTTGCAGGTCACCGTGCAGGCGGAACGGGCCAGCGATCCCGTCGCCTTCCAGGTCAGGAAGTCGGGCAGGTCGAGGAACTGGCCCGCCGCCGCGAAGGTCTCGGGCATCCGGTCCTTCAGCCACAGGAGTTTCGGCGTCTGCATCTCGGGCGAGATCCGCCCGCCGACGTAGTCGAGCACCCGGTGGCCGGTGGCGTTGATGCGTTCCGCCTGTTCGGTCGCGCGGTGGTCCATCCAGACGATGACGTTGCGCTCGGCCTCGCCCGAGGCGGAGACCGTCAGCGGCTGCATGTCGCGGTCCAGCACGACGAGCGAGCAGGCGGCGTCGAAGCCGACCCCGGCCACCTGCTCCGGCACGACCTGCGCCTCGGCCACGACCGCGCGGATGCAGGTGGCGACGGCGGACCAGATGTCGTCCGAGGACTGTTCGGCGATGCCGCCGTCCTCGCGCCAGGTGCGGATGTCGTGCTTGTGGCTGGCGAGCAGCGTGCCTGCGGCGTCGAAGATCCCCGCCCGGGCGCTGCCGGTGCCGACGTCGGCGCCGATGAAATACGGTCCCGCCATCACAGGTCCACCGCGTTCGGCAGCAGGACGAGGTCGCGGATCGTCACGTTGCGCGGCCGCGTCAGCATGAACACCACGCAGTCGGCCACCTCCTTCGGCTGCATCAGGCTGCCTTCCTCCAGCGCCTGGTCGAGCTTCGCCTTCGGCCAGTCGTCGAGCAGCGCCGTCACCACGGGGCCCGGCAAGATCGCCCCGACCCGCACCCCGTGGCGCGCCATCTGGCGGCGGACGGTGTGGGTGAAGGCCTGCACGGCGTGTTTCGAGGCGGTATAGATCGGCTCCCACACCACGGGGATGACGCCCGCGACCGAGCTGGTCAGGATCACGTCGCCGGTCTTGCGCTCCGCCATATGCGGCAGCACCGCGTGGATCGAGCGGAAGGCGGCGTTGATGTTGAGGTTCAGCATCCGGTCCCACTGGTCCGGATCGCCCTCCAGGATGTCTCCGCCGACATAGGCGCCTGCGTTGGCGTGGAAGATGTCGAGCTGCCCCGCCTCCTTCAGGATCTGCGGCAGCATCCGGGCGACGCTGTCGCGGTCCATCAGGTCGGTCTCTACGGCGAAGGCGCCGTCGCCCAGGTCGGCGCAGGCCTTCTCCAGCGCCTCGGCGTTGCGGTCCACCAGCGCCACCTGCGCCCCGGCCGCAAGGCACTGGCGCGCGCACTCCAGCCCGATTCCCGAGGCCGCGCCGGTGATGGCGGCGACCTTTCCCTGCAGTCCGTCGGTCATCGAAATCCTCCCTAGATGCTGGAATAGCCGCCTTCGATCATCACGATCTCGCCGTTGACGAGGTCCGATGCTGGCGAGGCGAGATAGAGGGCGAGGTCCGCGATCTCGACCGGCTCCCCGAACCGGCCGAGCGGGGTGCGCGCGATGAACGGATCCTTCTTCTCGGGCGCCGACCAGAGCTGTTTGCCCATCTCGGTCAGCACCACGGTCGGGCAGATCGCGTTCACCTGCACATTGTGTGGCGCGGCCTCGGTCATCAGCGACTTGGTCAGCGCGTTGAGCCCGCCCTTCGACGTGGCATAGGCCGCATGGTCGGCCAGCGCGATCACCCCGGTCTGGGACGAGATGTTGACGATCTTGCCGCGCCGACGCGCCATCATCGCGGGCAGCAGGGCCTTCGAAAGGAGGAACGGCGCGGTGAGGTTCACGGCCAGCGTGCGGTTCCAGTCCTCCAGGCTGTATTCCGTCGCGGGGCCGGTGAGGGCGATGCCCGCCGAGTTCACGAGGATGTCGATTGCGCCGCCCGCCAGCGCATCCTCCGCGACCCGCACCGTTTCCTCCGCCGAGGCGAGGTCGCCTGTCACGGCGTCGAAGCGGCGGCCCGTCGCGCGGACGGTTTCGGCCAGGGTTGCCAGCCGGTCGCTGTCCCGCCCGTGCGCGACGATGTCGGCGCCTGCATCGGCGAAGACCTCGGCGATCGCCCAACCGATGCCGGAAGAGGCGCCGGTGATCAGCGCCCGGCGGCCTGTCAGAGAGAAGCGGTCCTGCCAGCGGCGCATCGGGTCACTCCAGGTTCGTGTGGCGGGCGCGCATGGCCTCGGGCGTGACGCCGATGCGGTCGCGCAGTTCGAGGATGACAAGCTCGAAGAACAGAAACATCAGCGCCTCGTAGAGCGAGCCCATGGGCAGGACCGACGGCGCCGCGCCCCGGTCGTTGGCCATGGTCTGCGCGGGGAGGTGCACCGCCATGTCCGCGCCCCGCGGTACCGCGCCCGAGGGCGTGGCGGTGAAGCAGACGACCTTCGCGCCGGCCTCCTTCGCCACCCCCGCCAGCGCCGCGACGGTGGAAAACTGCCCGGGCCCCGCGCTGACCAGCAGCACGCCGCCCCGCCCGAGGGCGGGGGCCGTCATGTCGCCGACCACATGCGCGTCGAGGCCGAGATGGAACAGCCGCATGGCCAGCGCGCGCATCATCAGCCCTTCGCGCCCGACGCCGTAACAGACGATGGGGCCCGCCCCCGCCAGCGTTTCGGATAGGGCGGGAATCTGCGCCAGCACCTCCGGCGCAAGGCCGGGTCGAAGCTCGTCCAGCACGCGGGTCGCGATATCGTCCGGAAGGGTCATCAGTCCTGTCCGAGCCGGATCTGGATCTTCACGTCTGTGGGCCGGGCCTCGACTGCCCGGTCGAAGGCGGCGATGCTGTCCTTGAACGCGAAGGTCTGAGAGACCAGCGGCTTCAGATCCACCTTGCCCGAGGCAATCAGGGCGATGGCGCGATCGTAGATGTTGGCGTAGCGGAACACCGTCTCCATCCGGATCTCCTTGGACTGCGCCAGCACCAGGTCGAAGGGCACCGGATCCACTGGCATGCCCACCCAGACGACGCAGCCGGCGGGCGCCACCGCCTCCAGCGCCGTCTGCACCGACTTGGCCGCGCCCGCGCATTCGAACACCACGTCGGCGCCCCAGCCACCCGTGGCCTCGCGCACCACCTCGGCCGGGTTCTCCCGCGTGACGTTGACCGGTTCGATCCCGTCGTACTGCGCGGCGACGCCCAGCTTCTCGTCCACGAGGTCGGCGATGAAGACCTTCGCGCAGCCCCCGGCGAGCGCCGCCAGCGCCACCATGATCCCGATGGGCCCGCAGCCGGTGACAAGGGCGATGTCCCCCGGCTTGATCTTCGCGCGCAGCGCCGCCTGCATGCCGATGGCGAAGGGTTCGGCCATGGCGCCTTCGGCAAAGCTGACGTTGTCGGGCAGGCGGTAGGTGAAGGCGGCGGGATGGACGACCGAGGGCGTGAGGCAGCCGTGGACCGGGGGCGTGGCCCAGAACCGCACCGCGGGGTCCACGTTGTAGACGCCGAGCTTGCTGGCCTTCGAGCGCATGTCGGGGATGCCCGGCTCCATGCACACCCGGTCGCCGACCTTCAGGTGCGTGACCTCGGGCCCGACCTCGGTGACGGTTCCCGCCGCCTCGTGGCCCAGCACCATCGGTTCCTTCACCACGAAGGGGCCGATCTTGCCGTGGGTATAGTAGTGCACGTCGCTGCCGCAGACGCCGACGGTGTCGATGGCGATGCGCACGTCGCCCGCGCCCAGCGTGTCGGGCAGGTCGATGTCGCGCAGGGCGAGCTTGTTCTTCTCTTCCAGGACGAGGGCTTCGGCCATGGTTCTTTCTCCTCAGGTGGTCTCGGCGATCCGCGCGTCCGCGGTCTCGAGCAGTTTCTGCGCCGTGTTCTCGTCCGTCACCAGCGTGTCGACGAAGCCGCGGCGGAGCGCGGCGAGGATCACGGGGACCTTGTGCAGGCCGCCGGCGGCGAGGATCACGTTGTCGATCCGCGCAAGGTCGTCGAGCGAGATGCCGATGACCCGCCGGTTCACCTCGTGGTCGATCAGCTCGCCCTCGGCGTTCAGGACATGGCCGATGATGTCGCCGACGCCGCCCCGGGCGCGCAGTTCGGCCGGGTCGATGTCGCGGGGCAGGGCGTCCTTCACGAGGAGCGAGCTGGTCAGGTCGCCGGTGGCCAGCGCCACCGCCTCGCATTCGCGAATCCGGGCGATCATCGAGGCGATGACGTCCTGCTCCATGATGATCCGGCGGCTCTCGGCGCTGCCCGCGAAGAGCGGCGCGGTGAAGAAGCTGTGCTCGGCATTGCAGATGTCGGCGAGGCGGGTCGTGATCTCGTAGCCGTTGACGTCCGAGCCGCGGGCGACTCCGCCCATGATCGACACGATTTCGAGGTCGGGCCGGTTCACCGGCTGCATGTAGCGGGTGGCGAGGTTCAGCGTGTTGCCCCAGGACATGCCGAAGGTCGTGATCCTCGTGTCGGCCAGCAGCTTGCCAAGATAGGCGCCGAGGCCCGCGCTGACCAGCGTCGTCACCGTCTCGGCGTCCTCGGGCGAGGGGACGACGCAGACGCCCTTCAGCCCGAAGCGGCGTTCGAGCTGCCATTCGAGATCGGCGGCGGCGCGGTAGATCGACTCGATGCTGATCCTCAGGATGCCACGGCGCTTCGCCTCGCTCAGCGCCTTGTTGACGCGCAGGCGGGTGATGCCGAAGCGCTCGGCCGCGTCGCTCTGGGTCAGCCCCTCGACCTCGCAGGCCCAGGCGAGGCGGACGAGAAGCTGCTCGTCCGGGTCGATCTGGCCGATCTTGATGTAGCGCGACATGGCTCCGGTCTCCTTGGGGCTATGGCCTTGGAGCGGAGATGTAATGCGGGAGGGCGGGGATGTCCCGCGGGGAGGGGGCGGCGGCGCGTGATAGGGCAGAACGGGTTACCCGTTTGCCGTTTGGCACACCGCCGCAGATGTCCCGCCCGGCGGCACGCCGGGCAGCCCCCGACCGCCCCCCCGGGCGGGGGCTTTTCCCCCGCCCGGCGGCCGGGGGCTGCCCTTTGCGCAGAGCGGAGACTTCGGAGACTGCGGCGATGCCCGGAGCGAAGGCGACGCCACTGGAGGCCACCCCCCTCACTTCACCGCCCCCATGGTCAGCCCGCGCACCAGCTGTTTCGAGGCGATCAGCGCGAAGATCAGCACCGGGATCACGATCAGCGTCGAGGTCGCCATGATCTTGCCATAGGGCAGGTCGTAGCCCTCCATGAACGACACCGCCATGGCCGGCGCGGTCTTGGCGTCCGAGCGGGTCAGGATCAGGCCGAACATCAGCTCGTTCCACGAGAAGATGAAGGAGAAGATCGCCGACACCGCCACGCCGGGCATCGCCAGCGGCAGGCAGATCTTGCGCATGATGGTGAACTGCGAGGCGCCTTCCAGCCGCGCCGCCTCGTCGAGGTCGTAGGGGATGCCGCGGAACTGGTCGGTGACGATCCAGATGACGATCGGCAGGTTGAAGGTCAGGTAGATCAGGATCAGCGTGATGTGCTTGTCGAGCAGGTCGAGGTTGCGCGCGATCAGGAAGAACGGCAGCGCCAGCACGATGGGCGACACCATGCGGTTGGTGATGAACCAGAACCACAGGTCCTTCTTGCCGCGGAACTCGAACCGGGCGAGCGCGAAGGCGGCAGGCACCCCCAGCAGCAGCGCCAGCAGCGTCGTGCAGACGGCGATGATCAGCGAGTTGACCAGCGTCCGCAGCACCCCGTCCTCGAACAGCGCCTCGCGGTAGTTATCGAGCGTCGGCTCGAAGATCCAGACCGGCGGCGCCTCGAGCGCCACGATCTGCGTCTTCAGCGAGGTCGTGACCATCCAGTAGAACGGGAAGACGCAGAGCAGGATCACCCCGGCCAGAAGCACGAGCTGCCAGAGGGTGGAGCGTTGGCGGCGCATGACTCAGACCTCCTTGTAGAAGACGCGGATGTAGATCCGGGCGAGGATGATGGTGATGATCAGCAGGATCACCGCCTGGGCCGAGGCCAGCCCCTGGTCGAAGCCGCGGAAGCCGACCCGCTGGATCATCAGCGAGATGAACTCGGTCGCCGCACCCGGGCCGCCCCGGGTCAGGGTGAAGACCATGTCGAACAGCTTCAGCGTGTCGGCGGTCCTCAGGATCAGCACCGCGGTCAGCCCCGGAAGCAGGAACGGCAGCTGGACGTGGCGCAGGATCGTCCACCAGCTGTTCGTCTCCAGCCGCGCGGCCTCTTCCACCTCGCCCGGCACCATGGTCAGGCCGGCGAGCAGGACGAGGGCGACGAAGGGCGTCCACTGCCAGACGTCCCAGAAGATGATCATGGCGAAGGCGTTGGTCGGATCGCCGATCCAGTTGATGTTGGCGCCCCCCAGAAGCTGGTTCACCACCCCGAACTTCTGGTTGAACATCACCTGGCCCAGGAGGCCGACCACGGCATAGGTCGTCGCCATCGGCAGCACCAGCGACAGCCGCGCCAGCGTCTTGACCAGCGTCAGCCCCGGCTGGTGCAGGAGCAGCGCGATCCCGAGGCCGAGCGCGATCTGCAGGGGCAGGGCGGTGGCGAGCAGGAAGAAGGTGCGCCCCATGGCCTGCCAGAACACGCCGTCGGTCAGCACCGTCCAGTAATTCTCGAGCCCGATGAACTCGACCCGGGCCAGCTTGGTCAGGTTGAAGAAGTGGAGTGAGGTCCAGACGGCATAGAGCAGCGGCGCGATGCCGACGATGGCGAGGCCGAAGACGGCCGGGCCGATGAAGCCGAGGGTCGTGCGCCGTGAAACCTGGCCGCGCATGCCGTGTCCTCCCATGACCGGAGCGAAGGGGCCGGGCGCCGCGACGGGCGCCCGGCCGGTTGTCGGGGGCGATGGCCTTACTGGACGAGCGGCTTCTTGCCGTCGTAGTAGCCGGCGGCGTCCAGCACTTCTTCCATGCGGGTGCCGATCTCCTTGGCGCCGTCCTCGGTCGAGACTTCGCCGAGCATCATCTTCGTGCCCCACTCCTGCACGATCTCGGTGATCTCGGGCCATTCGGCGAAGCGCGGGCGGAACTCCGGCACGCCCTCCTGCCAGCTTTCCACCAGCGCCGGGATGAACTTCTTGCTCTTCGCGAGCTCCTCGTCGTTGTACACCGACTGCCGGGCCGAGACGCCGCCGCGCTCGACGTATTCCTTCGCGTTGGCCTTCGAGGTCGCCCACTGGATGAACAGCCAGGCGGCCGCCTTCTCGGCCTCGTCGGCCTGCTCGGCCACGGCAAGGGAGAAGCCGCCGAGCGCGGGCTTGCGGCCCGCGGGGCCCTTCGGCTCGGGCGCGATCTCGACGCAGTCGGCCACCGCCGAGGTGTCGGGCGACACGACTGAGGAGTAGAAGGCCGACCACTCGGTGATCATCGCCACGTCGCCCTGGGCGAAGGCGTTGACGGTCTCGGCGTGGTCATAGGCGACGATGCCGTCGGGCATGTACTGCATCAGGTCCTGACGGAACTTCAGACCGGCCTGCGAGCCCTCGGACATCAGGTTCGACTTGAAGTTGTCGTCCAGGAACGAGCCGCCGAAGGGCCAGATCACCCGGGCGAAGCTGTCGGCCGACTGGGTCTCGTTGCGCTTGGACTGAAGCGCGAAGGCGTACTTGCCGTCCTTCGTCAGGGCCGGGCCATAGGTGTCCTTCAGCTCTTCCCAAGTCTCGGGCGGCCCGTCGAAGCCCGCGTCCTTCAGCATGCAGGCGTTGTAGAACATCAGCCCCGAGTAGTTGTCGAAGGGCAGGCCGTAGACGGTGCCGTCCCAGGTGCCGAAGGCGTCCAGCGTCAGCGGGAAGAAGTCGGCCATGTCGAGATCGGGGTCGATGATGTCGGGATACTGCTCCCTGATCTTGTCGACCGGGACGATCCAGCCGTTCTCGGCGAAGCTGCCGATCCAGACGAGGTCGATCAGCGCGATGTCCAGGTCGCCCCCGGCCACGAAGTCGCGCACCTGCTCGCCGAGCGCGTTCTCGTAGGGGTGCTTGATGATGTTGATCTTGATGCCGGTTTCCTTCTCGAACTCCGGCAGCATGGCCTCTATGGCCTCGTAGCCGGGGCGCAGCAGGAACACGACGTCGACGGTCGTTCCCTTGTAGGGTTCGGCGGCCTTGGCGAGGCTCCAGCCGTCGCTTTGCGCATGGGCGCCGGTGGCCAGTGCGGTCGCGATGGCGGCCGAACAGAGCAGCTTCTTCAGTGTCATTGGTGTCCTCCCTGACAAATGCAGACTGTGCAAACATTCATTTGTACTGGTGGAGATACAAAAGTATTGATCTCGGGCCGATGTCAATACAAAAGTAACGCAACGGCAACATCTGGTCGCCCGCCCCGCGGCGCGACGGAAGCGGAGGAGGGCGCGGCCATGGCCGGGATCGAGATCAAGGGGATCAACAAGTCCTACGGGGGAATGCAGGCGCTGTTCGATGTCAGCCTCGACATCGCCGAGGGCGAGTTCGTGGTCTTCGTCGGCCCCTCAGGCTGCGGCAAGTCCACGCTGCTGAGGACGCTGGCGGGGCTGGAGGGCATCGATTCGGGCCGCGTCACCATCGACGGCAACGACGTGACCTTCGCCGAGCCCTCCGCCCGCGACATCGCGATGGTGTTCCAGTCCTACGCGCTCTACCCGCACATGACGGTGCGCGAGAATATGGATTTCGGGATGAAGGTCAACAGGTTCGACCCGAAGCTCCGGGAAGAGCGGATCGCCGAGGCGGCGCGGGTGCTGCAACTTGAGGACTATCTCGACAGGAAGCCCGGCCAGCTTTCGGGCGGCCAGCGCCAGCGGGTCGCGATCGGGCGGGCGATCGTGAAGAACCCCAAGGTGTTCCTGTTCGACGAGCCGCTGTCGAACCTCGACGCCAAGCTCCGGGTGCAGATGCGGGTGGAACTGGAGAGCCTGCACAAGCAGCTGAAGGCGACGATGATCTACGTCACCCACGACCAGGTCGAGGCGATGACCATGGCCGACAAGATCGTGGTGCTGAACCGCGGCCGGGTCGAGCAGGTGGGCTCGCCCATGGAGCTGTACCACCGGCCCGTCTCGCGATTCGTGGCCGAGTTCATCGGCTCGCCCGCGATGAACGTCTTCGACAAGGCGGGGGTGCGCGGCCTGGACCTGAAGGGCGAGACGGCTTTCATCGGCTGCCGTCCCGAGCATTTCGCGCCGGTGGCGAAGGGGCAGGGCAACCTCGACGCCACGGTGACGGTGAAGGAGCGGCTGGGTGGCGAGACGCTGCTCTACACCGCGCGGGAGGGCGGCGCCGGAGAGCTGGTGGTGCGCGTGAACGGCGACGACGAGACGCCGGTCGGGTCCGAGATCGGCCTCGCGATCCCCGAGGCGCGGCTGCACCAGTTCGATTCGGCCGGCCACGCGCTGCGCTAGGGGGCGGTCATGGCCCAGGATGAACCCGCCGCGGCCCCGCCTGGAGGCAGCGATCCCTTCGGCGCCCCGTCGCTCGTCATCTTCGATTTCGACGGGGTGGTGGCGGACAGCGAGATCATCTCGCTCACCTCCCTGCGCGACGTGCTGGAAAAGTTTGGCATCGCGGGCAGCGAGGAGGACGTGCGCCACCGCTACCTCGGCGCCTCGCTTGCCACCATCGCCGCCGATGTCGCCGCGCGCTCGCCCCATGGCCCGGCCGAGGGGTTCGAGGCCGCCTGGCATTCCGTCCTCTACGACCGCTTCCGCGCCGAGCTGGCGCCGGTGCAGGGCCTGCCGGCGCTGCTCGACCGGCTGGACGCGCGCGGGCTGCCCTACTGCATCGCCTCCAGCGGCACCTTCGAGCGGATCAGCGTCGCGCTTGGCGCGATGGACCTGACCCACCGCTTTCCCCATGTCTTCAGCGCCGAGATGGTGGTGCGGGGCAAGCCGGCGCCGGACCTGTTCCTGTACGCCGCCGCGGCGATGGGCGTCGCGCCAAGGGACTGCCTCGTGATCGAGGATTCGCCCTTCGGCATCATGGCGGCGAAGGCGGCGGGCATCCGGTCGGTCGGCTTCACCGGCGGCGCGCATCTGGCCGGGATCCGCGCCGAACACGGGCGGAAGCTGGCCGAGACCGGGGCTAGCGCGGTGATCGACGCGCTCGACGCGCTGTCAGTCTGAGAGCCGCCGCAGCACTGCGGGCAGGCGCTCGGGCAGGTCCTCGGCGATCAGGCCGGGGCCGAAGTCCAGCGCGCATTCGACATGCAGCCACGCCGCATTTTCCGCCGCCTCCAGCGGCGGCAGTCCGCGCGCCAGGAGTCCCGCGATGAACCCGGCCAGCACGTCGCCCGCCCCCGCCGTGGCCAGCCAGGGCGCCTCGCGCCCGTAGGCGGCGGCATGCACCGCGGCGCTGCCGTCGGGCGCCGCGATCACCGTGTCCGGCCCCTTCAGCAGCACGCAGGCTCCCGCCCGCGCCGCCGCGGCGCGCGCCGCGTCGAGCCTGGAATAGGCCGGGCCGTGCACCTCCGGTTCGGCCAGCCGGTCGGCGATGTCGGGGAACAGGCGCGCGAACTCGCCGCCGTGGGGCGTCAGCACGCAGTCCCGGTGTAGCACGGCGAACAGCTCCGGGTCGCGCGCCACGAGGGTCAGCGCGTCGCCGTCCAGCACCGTGGGCCGCCGCGCCTTCAGCACGCACCCCACCAGCGCCGCCGCCCGCGGATCCAGCCCCAGCCCCGGCCCGGCGCAGAGCGCGTTGAGCCGGCTGTCCTCCAGCATGTCGGCCAGCGCATCGGCGTCCTTGACGCTTTTCAGCATGATCGCGGTCAGCTGCGCCGCGTTCTCGATCAGCGCCGCGGGAGGGCAGCCCACCGTCACCAGCCCCGCCCCGATCCGGAGCGCCCCGCGCGCCGCCATCCGCGCCGCGCCGCCGTGGCCGACGCCGCCCGACAGCACCAGGGCGTGGCCGTGGTCGAACTTGTGCTGCGGCCGCCCGAAGGGGTCGGCGCGGGTGCCGACCTGGCGGTGCGGGGGGCCGACCAGCCGTGCCACGCGGCCCCCCGGCCCCGACAGGCCGATGTCGCAGACCGCAACCTTCCCGCACAGATGAGGCCCCTCGGCCAGCACGTGACCCGCCTTCAGGCTGTGAAAGCTGACGGTCAGGTCGGCCCGGAGCGCGTCGCCTTCCAGCAGCCGCCCGCTGTCGCTGCAAAGCCCGGAAGGCACGTCGAGCGCGACGACGCGCGGCGACCCCGGTTGGTTTCGCAGGTCCCGCCCGGGCAGCATCGACCCGAAGCCGCTGTCGAAGGACAGGCCCCGGGTCAGCCCCGTACCGAACAGGGCATCGACGATCAGATCGCTGTTCCGGGGATCATGGGGCGTGTCCGGACCGGGCCAGGGCAGAACCTTTCCGAGCTGACACCAGCGGTCGTGGTTGGTCCGCGCATCGGGGGGCAACTTCGCCGGATCGCCGAACAGGTACAGCGTGATCTCCCAGCCCCGGTCGTGCAGCAGCCGCGCCACCACGAAGCCGTCGCCGCCGTTGTTGCCGGGGCCGCACAACACCGCGGCCCGGTGTCCGCCGGACGCCAGCGCGGGCCATTCCGCCAGCATCGCCTCGACCGCGCCGCGCCCCGCACGCTCCATCAGCTCCAGCCCGGTGACGCTGCCTCCGGTGATCGCGGCCTGTTCCAGGGCGCGCATCTCGGCCGAGGTCAGCAGCGCGCTCATGCCGCGTCGCGGCGGGTTTCAAAACCGCCCGTGAATTGATCCATGTGCTGCATTTTTAGGCGCTCCTTCGAGATTTCCCCCGCCGCCACGGCGCCCCGTCGGCCTGCCGAATTGTGACCGGCGGGCGGAAGTGGTCTGACCCGATGTAGCAAGCCCGGGGGAGTCGGCGAATGAAAAAAGTTGAAGCGATCATCAAGCCCTTCAAGCTCGACGAAGTGAAGGAAGCGCTTCAGGAGATCGGCGTCCAGGGTCTGAGCGTGCTCGAGGTCAAGGGCTTCGGCCGCCAGAAGGGTCATACCGAGCTCTATCGCGGGGCCGAATACGTCGTCGACTTCCTGCCGAAGGTGAAGATCGAGGTGGTTCTGGACGACGAGCAGGTGGATGCCGCGATCTCGGCTATCGTCGCCGCCGCCAAGACCGACAAGATCGGCGACGGCAAGATCTTCGTGTCGACCGTCGAGCAGGCGATCCGAATTCGCACCGGTGAATCCGGCAGCGACGCCCTCTGACGCGCGGGCGGTTTCCGCCGCGTCCCGATCCGCGCCGCGGCCCGGCGCCTGATACCAACGAAACTTCAAGGGAAGAAAAGTCACATGAGCGCATCAGACATGCTGAAGACCATCAAGGATGACGACGTCGAATACGTCGACATCCGCTTCACCGACCCGCGCGGCAAGCTGCAGCACGTCACGGTGATGGCCGATCAGGTCGACGAGGACTTCATCGAGAGCGGCTTCATGTTCGACGGCTCGTCCATCGCGGGCTGGAAGACGATCGACAAGTCCGACATGAAGCTGATGCTGGACCCCGAGAGCGTCTACATCGACCCCTTCTATGCCGAAAAGACGATGGCCGTGCACTGCACCGTGTACGAGCCCGACACGATGGAGCGTTACGAGCGTGACCCCCGCGGCACCGCGCGCAACGCCGAGGAATACCTGAAGGCCAGCGGCGTCGGCGACACCGCCTACATGGGCCCCGAGGCCGAGTTCTTCATCTTCGACAACGTCCGCTACCAGGTGGGCATGAACAAGGTCTCCTACGAGGTCGACGCCATCGACGCCGCGTGGAACACCGACACCGAGTTCGAGATGGGCAACATGGGCCACCGGCCCGGCATCAAGGGCGGCTACTTCCCGGTGAACCCGGTGGACGACGCGCAGGACCTGCGCTCTGAAATGCTGTCGACGATGAAGCGGATCGGCATGAAGGTCGACAAGCACCACCACGAGGTGGCGTCCTGCCAGCACGAGCTGGGCCTGATCTTCAGCACCCTGACCAAGCAGGCCGACGAGCTTCAGAAGTACAAGTACATCATCCAGAACGTCGCCCACGCCTACGGCAAGTCGGCGACCTTCATGCCGAAGCCCATCGCGGGCGACAACGGCACGGGGATGCACGTCAACATGTCGATCTGGAAGGACGGCAAGCCGACCTTCGCGGGTGACAAGTACGCCGACCTCAGCGACAACGCGCTCTACTACATCGGCGGCATCCTGAAGCACGCGAAGGCGCTGAACGCCTTCACCAACCCCTCGACCAACTCCTACAAGCGCCTGATCCCGGGCTTCGAGGCCCCGGTGCTGCGCGCCTACTCGGCCTCGAACCGGTCGGGCTGCATCCGGATCCCGTGGGCCGAATCGCCGAAGGCCAAGCGCGTCGAGGCCCGCTTCCCCGATCCGTCCGCGAACCCCTACCTCGCCTTCTCGGCCCTGCTGATGGCGGGCATCGACGGGATCAAGAACAAGATCCACCCGGGCGAGGCGATGGACAAGGACCTCTACGACCTGCCCGCCGAAGAGCTGGCCGGCATCCCGACCGTCTGCGCCTCGCTGCGCGAGGCGATGGAAGAGCTGGAGAAGGACTGCGAGTTCCTGCTGGCGGGCGACGTCTTCACCATGGACCAGATCGAGGGCTACATGGACCTGAAGTGGGACGAGATCTATGCCTACGAGCATTGCCCGCACCCGATCGAGTTCAAGATGTACTACAGCTGCTGACACCTCCCTTGTGCGACAGCGGTGCGGGGGCGTCCTTCGGGGCGCCCCTTGCGCTTTTCCGCCTGTTGTCGGCGGATGATTGCCGAAACCGCCCTCCCGCCCCGCGAAAACCGTTCCGGATGCCGAAAAGGCGCGTTTCCCGCCTCATTCTTTTCTCTTTTGCTCGGCAATCTCAGGTTGAACAGATCCATGAACGTGGAGCAAGAGATGTCCAGAAGGTACGATGAGAGCCTGGCGGTCCTGCATTACGACGGCAAGGTTGCGTTCAACCTCGAGGCGATGGCCGCGCCGCTGACGAAGGCGTTGGAGCGGCGGGGGTTCGTGTTCGACGTCGTCGGCATGTCCGAGGATTGCGAGCTTCAGTACATCAGCGCCAAGCTGATCGTCACCGTCGCCTGCGATACCGACCGGCCGTCGCAGATCCAGATCAGCGCCGAAACGCCCCGCGACGGCTCCTGCGGGGACGGCGTTGCCGACCGGCGGTTCCGCGCGCTCACCGCGGCGACGCTCCAGATCTTCGGCCAGATCACGCCGCACCGGGTGCTGTGGCGGCACGAGGACAAGACCTATGCCGTGCCCTCGGCCCGTCCCGAGCCGGCGACGCTGGCCACTGTCGGCACCAGCCTGTCGGCTGCCCCGCGAGCCGCGGCGCCGGCCGGCAAGCTCGACACGCTCGATCCGGACTTCTTCGACAAGGCCCGTGCCGAGCTTCGCGCCCGACTGGACGCGACGGTCGAGGCGGTTCTGCCGGAAGCGTCCGAGCGCGAGCAGCACAATGTCTGCGAGACCGTCACGCTCTATGCGCTGAACACCACGGTGATGGTGCTGAGCCTGCCGATCGGCGCCGGGCTGATGACCTACAACCTGATCCGCGGCGGCACCATCGCGGGCACCTCCCGTGCCCTGGCGCTGACCGGGACGGCCTGCGGCCTGACGACCCTGACGGCGACGCAGGGCCTGGCCTCGGGGTCGGACCTCGGCGGGCTGCTGCCCGTGGCGCTGACCCTCGCGCACCTGTTCTGAGGCCGCTCAGGCGGTGCGCTTCGCCGCGCCGTCCGGCTCGGGGTCGAAGGCCGACCGCCACGCCGTCGGCAGATCCTCGACGGCCACCAGGTAGGTGTGGATGGTGAAGGCCACCGCGCCGCTGCGGGGCAGGCGCAGAAGGCACTGACGCTCGCTGCGCAGGTAGCGGCGGGTGCCCTCGCCGCGGGCCCGCCCTTCGCCCTCACTGCGCGGCAGGAACAGGGCGGGATCGGTGTAGACCAGCGCGTTGCTCCGCCAGAGCGGCCGCCCCGCCGCGATCCCGCGGAACAGACGGTCCACCCGCCGCGCGAGGTCGGCGTCGTAGGACGCGACGGGACGGTGCACGCCGGTCAGCGGGCGGCCCAGCTTCTGTGACAGGGTCCAGCTGGCCGGAAAGCACAGCGCGCCCGCGGCCAGGACATATTCGTCGGCGCCCGGCAGCATCAGGCAGATGTCGGCCTGGCCCATGCGCGCCAGCGCCGCCATGGGATCCGACGGGTCGAGCGCGACGGCCACGCCGTCGGGACGGTTCAGCACATCTGCGCGCCGCTCGTATCCCGGAAGGCGCGCGAGGGCCGACGCCGTTTCCTCCATGGCTTCCAGCGCCGCCTCCCGCGCCTCGGGCAGCAGCGCCAGCACCGCCTCGGGGCGTTCGGCCACCAGCCGGTCCCGCAGCGCCATCTGCGCTCCGAAGGCCTCGTCCACCCTCAGCCAGTCGGCCGGGTCCAGCGGCTGGACGCCGGGCAGGCGGCGCGGCCTCGGGTCGTGGGGCAGGGCGCGGTGCAGCCAGGGTGGCGCGGCATCCATCGGCGGCGCCGCTCAGACCCGGTCGAGCTTGCCGCTGAGCGCGTCGCGCACGGCCGGGCTGACGAAGCTCGACACGTCGCCGCCAAGGCGAGCGATCTCCTTCACCAGCTTGCTGGCGATAGCCTGGTGGCGCGCCTCGGCCATAAGGAACACCGTCTCGACCGAATCGTCGAGCACGCGGTTCATGCCTACCATCTGGTACTCGTACTCGAAATCGGCGACCGCCCGCAGTCCCCGCACGATCAGCGTGGCGCCCACGTCACGGGCGCAGTCGATCAGCAGGTTGTCGAATGGATGGGCGACCAGTTCGCAACCCGTCTTCTCGGTCAGCCCGCCGAACTCGGCCTCGACCATCGCCACCCGCTCGTCGAGCGAGAACATCGGCCCCTTGTCGTCGTTGATCGCCACGCCCACCACCAGCCGGTCCACCAGGCGGCAGGCCCGGCGGATGATGTCGAGATGGCCCAGGGTGATGGGGTCGAAGGTGCCGGGGTAAAGTCCGATGCGCATGGAGTCCTCGCTGCCGCAATGGGCGCACGCAACATTATTGCGCGCGGGAATGCAAGGCACTCCGCGCCCGGGGCGTCAGTAGCCCATCACCATGCCTTCCAGCGCATCGCGCTCCATCGCGAGTTCGGCCAGCCGCGCCTTCACCACGTCGCCGATCGAGATCAGGCCGACCATCGTCTCGCCCTGCATCACCGGCATGTGGCGGAACCGCCCCTCGGTCATCTTCATCAGCACCGAATGGGCCTCGTCCTCGGGGGCGCAGCCGACCAGCTTGTGGGTCATCAGCCGCTCCACCCGGTCGTCCATGCAGCCCGCGCCGCGCTTGCCGAGTTCGCGCACGATGTCGCGCTCGGACAGGATGCCGAGGGGCGTGGTCCCGTCGTCCGAGATGATCACCGCGCCGATCCGCTTCTCGGACAGCAGCCTGGCCGCGTCCGAAACCGAGGTGCCGGAGGGCAGGGTATAGACCTCGCCGCCGGACTTGCCGTTGAGAATCTGCTGCACCAGCATGGAGTGCTCCTCCCTAGGACCGTTCAACCGGCAGACCCGGCGCGGGGCCGCCTGGGATCAGCGTCCAACTTCGCCCCCGCGTCTGTCAAGCCACCATTGGTCGCGCTTCCGGCCGCCGCCGCCGTGGCGCACAGCGCCTCCAGCCGCCGGATCTCGGCCCGCAGGCCCTCGGTCAGCGCCGCGGCGAACCGGTTCAGCCGGTCCGAGCGGCGGTCCTCCTGCTGGCGGATCAGCCAGAACGTCCGCTCGAGCGACACCGCCCCGGTCAGCAGCCGCACCATGCCGGGGGCGGAGGGCAGGGCGAAATCGTGCACGATGCCAACCCCGGCCCCCGCGGCGAGCCAGCGCATCT
This sequence comes from Oceaniglobus roseus, assembly GCF_002869745.1. GTDB lineage: Bacteria > Pseudomonadota > Alphaproteobacteria > Rhodobacterales > Rhodobacteraceae > Oceaniglobus > Oceaniglobus roseus. The sequence continues at coordinate 22,766 of NZ_PNOS01000042.1, read as the reverse complement.
GCACCGCGACCGAGTTCGAGGCGAGGTCCACGCGGGTGACCCCGATCCCGCCGAGATAGTCGAGTTCGCTGTCGAAGATCATGTCGGGAATATAGCCGACGATCCGGTGGTGGCGCAGGTCCTCGGGCCGCTCCAGCGGCGGCGCGCCCTCGAGATAGCGGGGATGGGCGGCAAGGTGCAGCCGGTAGTCGGCGATCTTCTGCACGGCGAGCCGCCCGCCCGTGGGCGGGGAGACGCCGATGGCCATGTCCGCCTCGCGCCGCGACAGGTTGAGGATCCGGGGCAGGGCGACGATCTGCACCTCCAGCCCGGGATTGCGGGCCGCGATGTCGGCGCAGACCTGCGGCAGCAGGAAGTTCGCGCAGCCGTCCGGCGCCCCGAGCCGCACCGAGCCGCCGAGGCCCGCGTCCCGCCCCGCCAGTTCCTCGGTGGCGGCGCTCATCGCCTGCTCGGCCCGTTCGGCATGGACCAGCAGGCGCAGCCCGGCCTCGTTCAGCGCATAGCCCTGTGGCGACTTGACGAACAGCGCCGCGCCCACCGCCCGTTCCAGCCGCGCGACGCGCCTACCCACGGTAGCCGGGTCCAGCCGAAGCGCCCGCCCCGCGGCCGACAGGCTGTCCTGCCGGGCGACGGACAGGAATATGCGCAGATCGTCCCAGCTTGGTTCCGCCATCGTAGCCTCATTCCTGCAAGACCTCTTTGCCAAACTGCCGCTTTCCGCGGCGTCCCGGCAACCCTAGACTGCGGCCAACCGGAACATGGAGGATGCGATGGAAACCCTGCACCACTGGATCAACGGCGCCCGCGTCAAGGGCTCGGGCCGGATGGCCGACGTCTACAACCCCGCTACCGGCGAGGTGCAGGCGCAGGTGCCGCTGGCCAGCAAGGCCGAGCTGGACGAGGCCGTGGCCAAGGCCGCCGAGGCGCAGGTCGCCTGGGGCGCCACCAACCCGCAGCGTAGGGCGCGGGTGATGATGAAGTTCGGCCAGCTGATCAACGAGCACATGGACGAGCTGGCCGAGCTGGTGTCGAAGGAGCACGGCAAGACCCTGCCCGACGGGCGCGGCGACGTGCAGCGCGGTCTGGAAGTGGTCGAGGTCTGCATGGGCGGCCCGTCGCTGCTGAAGGGCGAGTTCACCGACGACGGCGGCCCGGGCATCGACCTCTACTCCATGCGCCAGCCGCTCGGCGTGGTCGCGGGCATCACGCCCTTCAACTTCCCGGCGATGATCCCGCTCTGGAAGATGGCCCCGGCCCTGACCTGCGGCAACGCGATGGTGCTGAAGCCGTCCGAGCGCTGCCCCTCCACCGCGCTGCGCCTCGCGGAACTGTTGCAGGAGGCGGGCCTGCCCGACGGCGTGCTGCAGGTGGTGAACGGCGACAAGGAGGCGGTGGACGCCATCCTCGACAACGAGACGATCCAAGGCGTGGGCTTCGTCGGCTCGACCCCGATCGCGCAGTACATCTATGGCCGCGCGGCGAACAACGGCAAGCGCGCCCAGTGCTTCGGCGGGGCGAAGAACCACATGATCATCATGCCCGACGCCGACATCGACAAGGCGGCCGACGCGCTGGTCGGTGCCGGCTACGGCGCGGCGGGCGAACGCTGCATGGCGATCTCGGTCGCGGTGCCGGTCGGCAAGGAGACGGCCGACGCGCTGATCGAGAAGCTGGTGCCGCGGGTCGAGAAGCTGAAGGTCGGCCCCTACACCTCGGGCGAGGAGGTGGATTACGGCCCCGTCATCACCGCCGCCTCGAAGGCCAGGATCGAGAAGCTGATCGACAGCGGCGTGGACGCGGGCGCGAAGCTGGTGGTCGACGGGCGCGGCTTCAAGCTCCAGGGCTACGAGAACGGCTTCTTCGTCGGCCCCTCGCTGTTCGACGACGTGACGCCGGACATGGAAATCTACAGGGAGGAGATCTTCGGCCCGGTCCTCAGCACCGTGCGCACCGAGAGCTACGAGGAGGCGCTGAAGCTGACCATGGACAACCCCTATGGCAACGGCACCGCGATCTACACCGCCGACGGCGACACGGCGCGGGACTTCGCCCACCGGGTCAACGTGGGCATGGTCGGGATCAACTTCCCGATCCCCGTGCCCCTGTCCTATCACACCTTCGGCGGCTGGAAGAAATCGGCCTTCGGCGACCTGAACCAGTACGGCCCCGACGCCTTCCGCTTCTACACCAAGACCAAGACGGTCACGGCGCGCTGGTTCTCGGGCATCAAGGAAGGCGGCGAGTTCAACTTCAAGGCGATGGACTGATCGCCGGCGGGGCGCCGCAATTGCGGCGCCCCGGTCCTATGACGCCAGCAGGTCTTCCGCGGCCTGCCGCAGCACCGCCTCGTCCTCGGGGTGGGTCGCGGGATTGCCCGCCCGGTGACCCCAGATCGATTCGATCACCCTGAACTCGGCATTCGGCATCCGCGCCGTCTGTTCCTCGCTGTCCTCGGGCGTGAAGTAGAGGTCGGTGCGCGAGGGCATCACGATGGATTTCGCCGTGATCGCGCCAAGCGCCCTGTCGAGATCGCCGCCGAACAGCGGGTTGTCGGAGATGTCGGAGGCCATCCAGGTCTCGATGCTGGCCAGGAGGTCGTGGGGATTGCGGCGCAGGAAGTTCGCCTCCCAGAAGCGCACGAGGTAATCCTCGAGCGATGCGTATCCGTCCTTCTCGTAGAGCCTCTGGCGATACCACGCCTGCGACATCGCCCAGCCGGCATAGACCCGCCCCATGGCCCGCAGGCCCCGCGTGGGATGGGCGGTGAAATGCGTCCCCTGCCAGCTTGGATCCCCCGTCAGCGCGGCGCGCACCCCCTCGAGGAACACCCGGTTGTGCACCGAGGTGCGGGCCGAGGTGCAGGTGGCGCAGATCCGTTCGACCCGGTCGGGGAAGATCGCACCCCAGTGCAGCGCCTGCTGCCCGCCCATGGACCAGCCGTAGATCATCGCCAGCCTCTCGATCCCGAACACCTCGGCCAGCATCCGCCGCTGGGCGTGGACGTTGTCCCAGTGGGTGAAGAGCGGCATCCGCTCGGGGCCGAACGGCGGTTCGAGATTGCCGGGCGAGGAGGAGAGGCCGTTGCCGAACATGTTCGGGATGACGATGAACCATTCGGTCGGGTCCAGCACGCGGCCGGGGCCGATCAGCCACTGGATGTCGGTGTGCTGCGCGCCGTAGGAGGTCGGGTAGAGGATCGCGTTCGACCTGTCGCCGTTGAGCCGCCCGTAGGTCTGGTAGACCAGCCGCGCCGTCGGCAGGGTGAAGCCGCGCTGGAGGCGGAGGTTCGCGATCTCGAAGACGTGGTGCTCCGTCGGGTGGGTGTAATCGTTCATCGACCCCTCGCCGTGTCTGCCGGGGAGCCAGGCTGCTCCCCCGTGGCAAAGCCTAGCAGAGCCGGTGGGAAACAGAAGCCGCGGCGTGCGGTCCGGAACGGACTTGCGCGACGTTGGGGAAGCCAGCCATTTTCCTGAAGGAAAATGGCCCGGTTTTCTTGAGAAAACCGGGAAAGGGCCCAGACGTCGGCGCTTGGGGGGAAGCCATTTTCCTCAAGGAAAATGGCCCGGTTTTCTTGAGAAAACCGGGCCCGGATCCGGACGCTTGTTTCGTGGCGGGCCCATTCTCATCGAGGAAAATGATCCGGTTTCTTCGAAGTAACCGGATGCGGCGAGGCGCCCGACCGATGGCATTGTATCGCCCGCAACGGCCGGACCGATGGGGCCCGGCCGCGCTTCCCCGCGCCGACGCAGGGGGGTGTCATCGACGCGGGGAAAAAGCGGAGGTCAGCCGCGGCCGATGACCGCGCGGATCGCCGCCGGCTTGTCGCGGTTGCCGGAGTTCAGGATGTTGCCGAGTTCGGCCAGCTGCTCGTCCGTCAGGCTTCCCGGATTGGCGATGGTCACGCCGTTGGCCGCCGCCTCGGACACCACGCTGTCACGCAGTCCCGCGGTCGAGGGATCGCTCGCCCGGTCCATGTCGGTCCTTCCGAGCACCGCGCGCAGGGCGGCGGCCTTGTCCTGGCTGTCCGAGTTCAGGATGTCGCTCATCCGGATCAGCTCGGCGACGGTCAGCTGGTCGGGATTGGCGATGTCGAGACCGTTGGCCGCGGCTTCGGACACCAAGCTGTCGCGCAGGCCCGGATCCGCGGCGGCGGAGCGGTCCAGCAGCGCCGTCTCGTGACGGGCGTTCAGGATCGTCTCGACCTCGGAGGCCTTCTGGCGATCGCCGGAGTTCAGCACGTCGGAAAGCTCGGTCAGCTGCGCCATCGTCAGGGCCTGGGGGTCGGCGATGGTGATCCCGTTGGCCCTGGCTTCCGACACGACGGAGGCGCGAAGACCGGCTTCGGACTGCGCCTGCTGGGCCATGGCGAGCGGCGCGCCGAGGGCAAGAAGGCTGGTGGCGACGGTCGCGGCGGCGGCCAGTTTCGAGAGGGGTTTCATGACATTGCTCCTTTCGGGCAGTTGTTCTGTCACCACTCCACCTGGGGGCCGAACCTGCCCGGGCGCTTTCCGCCGCGTTACATCGCTGTAAGGTGCCGCCCGGGCCTGGCGTGTCGTCGACCCCTGGCTATCCCGCCCGGGCGGCGCTTTCGCCGTGGATCAGGTCCATGATCCGGCGGCTGATGTCGCGGTAGACGCCGGTGTTCGCCACCTCGCCGCGGATGCGGTAGCCGTCCATCACCGCGATTCGGTCGGCCAGCGCGATCATCTCGGGCATGTCGCTGGAGATCAGCAGGATCGCCGTGCCGTTGTCCGCGAGTTCGCGCAGGAGGTCGTGCAGATAGGCCTTGGTCTTGATGTCGATGCCGACCGAGGGCTCGTCGACGATCAGCAGCGACACCCCCGCCGCCAGCCATTTCGCCACGCTGATCTTCTGCTGGTTGCCGCCCGACAGGTTGCCCGCGGTCTGCGCCAGGCTCGGCGTCTTCACCTCGAGCTTCCTCAGGAACGGCGTGACCACGCCCTCGACCCGCCGGTCCGAGAGGCTGCCGAAGGCGCGCGCCAGCTTGCGCCAGATCGGCACGCCCGCGTTCTCCAGCACCGTGTGCTGGAGGATCAGGCCCTCGCCCTTCCGGTCCTCGCTGATGTAGCCGATGCCGTGGCGGTGGATCGCCTCGGCGACCGAGCCGATCCGGACCGCGCTGCCGTCGACCCTGAGCTCGCCCCCGGTGACGGCGAACTGGCCCATGATGCATTTCGCCAGCTCCGTCCGTCCGACGCCGATCAGCCCGTAGAGTCCGACGATCTCGCCCTTCCTCACGGTCAGGTCGATGTCGCGGTGGCCAAGCGCGGTGGCGACGCCGGTGAGGCCCAGCACCTCGGGCTGCGCCTCGGTGTCGCGGTGGCGCCAGGCGCCGCCGCTTTCCGCGCGCCCGATCATCATCTGCACCAGGTCGTTGCGGTCCACCCCCTGCATCGGGCGGCTGTCGCAGGCGTTCTCGCCGTCGCGCAGCACGGTGACGCGGTCGCAGATCTCCTGCACCTCCTCCAGCTTGTGGGACACGAAGACCAGGCTGGTGCCGTCGTCGCGCAGCCGCCGCAGGATGGTAAACAGCCGGTCGGTCTCGCTCGACGTGAGCGAGGCGGTGGGTTCGTCCAGCAGCAGCACCCGGCTTTTCAGCGAAAGCGCCTTGGCGATCTCCACCAGCTGCATCCGCGCCACCGACAGCTCGGACACCGGCGTGGCCGGGTCGATGTCGAGCTCGAGCGACTCGAGCCAGGGCCGCGCCTCGCGGTTCAGCCGGGCATAGTCCACGGGGCGGACCCAGGAGTCGGCGAGCTGTTCGAGGAAGATGTTCTCGGCCACCGAGAAGCGGGGGAACAGGTTTCTCTCCTGGTGGACGACGCCGATCCCCTTGGCGATGGCGTCGCGGGGGCTGGCGAAGCCCGTCTCGGCGCCGTCGAGGTACATCTTCCCGGCGGTGGGCGCGTGCACCCCGGTGATGACCTTGATCAGCGTCGACTTGCCCGCCCCGTTCTCGCCCAGGAGCGCGTGGATCGAGCCGGGGTGGAGCGAGATGTCGACGCCCTTCAGGGCGAGGACGCCCGGAAAGGCCTTCTGGATGCCCTCGGCACGGAAGATCGGGGTCGCGGTCATTCTCAGTGGCTCCCCTTCAAGGGCGTGCGGGCGCGCAGCCGGTTCAGCCCGACCGCGGCCAGGATCATCGCGCCCAGCACCACCTGCACCAGGAACGGGTCGATCGAGAACAGCACCAGCGCCTGGGTGATGATGGCGACGATCACGACGCCGAGCAGCGTCGCCATGGTGCTGACGTGTCCGCCCGCGAGGATCGCGCCGCCGATCACCGGGGCGGCGAAGGACAGGATCAGCCAGTCGTCCCCGATCGAGGGCTGGCCGATCTGGAGCCGCGCGACCACCAGCACGCCCGCCAGCGCCGCGAGCAGGCCCGAGATCGCGTGGGCGGCGACGACGGTGGTGCCGACCGAGATGCCCGAGAGCGCCGCGGCGTGTTCGTTGCTGCCCACGGCCAGGATGAACCGCCCCATGGGCAGGCGGCGCAGCATGAGCCAGAGCAGCAGCGTGACGATGGCGGTCGGCAGGACCAGCAGGGGGACTGGGCCGAACAGGATCGAGGCGCCGAAGCTCTTGACGCTTTCGGGGATGCCGTAGAACGGCTGCGCCTCGGTGATGCCGAGGTTGATGCCCTTGAAGATCGACAGCGTCGCCAGGGTGATGACGAAGGCCGAGATGCCGGTGATGCGGATCAGGATGCCGTTGACCGCCCCAGCGAGCGCCCCGATCGCCAGGGCGAGGAGCAGCGCCAGAGGCGCGGGCAGGCCCCAGACCTCCATCACGCCGGCGAAGGAGATCGCGGCAAGCCCGCCGATGGCGCCGACCGACAAGTTCATCTGGCCGATGGCGATGATGACCATCTGGCTGTAGGCGACCAGCGCGTTCACGGCGATGGCCAGCAGCAGGATCTCGATGTTGTAGGCCGACAGGAACGACGCGCTGAAGCTCTGGATCAGCAGGATCGCGAGGATCGTGGCGAGCAGCGGGCCGAACCAGTCGGCGCGGGAGAGGCGGGAGAGGTGCAGCATGTCGGTCCCTTCACGCCAGATTGCGGCGGGCGAGGTAGGAGCGGCGCGCCTTGTCCAGCAGCACGGCGACCAGCAGCATCAGCCCGAGGAAGGTCTGCACCCAGAAGGCGCCGACCTGGAGCATCAGCAGCCCGCTCGTCAGCATGGTGACGAGGAAGGCGCCCAGCACGGTGCCCAGCACCGAGACCTTGCCGCCCTTCAGCAGCGTGCCTCCCAGCACGGGGCCGAGGAAGGCGGGCAGCAGCCAGTCCTGCCCGAGCTGCCCCGCCATCGACGGGATCGCCGCGCCGTTGCGGGTGACGAGCATCAGCGCCGCCAGGCCCGCGAGAACGCCCGACAGGACATGGCAGAGGATCACCGCGCGGTTGACGTTGATCCCCGAAAGCTCCGCCGCCGCCGGGTTGGCGCCCGCGGCCAGCATCTCGCGCCCCGTGACGGTGAAGCGGTAGAGCCAGGCGAGCAGCAGCGCGCAGGCCAGCGTGACCAGAAGGAGCGGCGAGAGGTAGGTCGCGAGCTTCATCTTGCCGAAAGCCGAGAAGACCTCGGGCATGGCGCGGAACGACTCGGCCCGGGTGAGGAAGATCATCGCGCCGAAGAAGATGCTCATGGTGGCAAGCGTGATGATGAAGCTGTGAAGCCCGGTGCGCACCACCATCCAGCCGTTGACGAAGCCGAGCGCGGCGCCAAGCGCCAGGCCGCCGAGCACGGCCAGCGGCCAGGGCAGGGCCAGGACCTCGATCATCCAGCCGCAGACCATGGCCGCGCAGACGCCGATCGCGCCGACCGCCAGGTTCAGCCCGCCGGTGACGATCACGGTCATCATCGACAGCCCGATCATGATGTTCACGGCCGAGTTGCGGCCGAGCGAGAACAGGTTGAACGGCGACAGGAAACCGCGGGTGGTGAAGGCGAAGACGGCCACGAAGGCGGCGATCAGCAGGATCAGCCCGAATTCGTTGGACAGGAAGAACCGGGTGCGCGACAGCCCGCCTCCGGTGGGCGAGAGCGGTCCGGCGGAGGCGGGGACGAGATCTTGTGCAGACATCAACAGCGGGTCCAGTAGGGAAGCGGCAGGGGGCCGAACGGGCTGTTCCGCCGATGCCGCGCGGGCATCGGCGGAGGGGCGGCAGACCTCAGTTGCAGGTGAGGTAGGTCGCCTCGAAGTCCTTCAGGATCTTGTCCGTCTCGGCCCGCATCGCGTCGATGTAGCCGTCGACGCTGCTGGCATCGACATAGGCGGTGCCCGAGTCGATGAACTTGTTCGTCAGCGCGTTCGACGCGAAGGGCGCATCCTCCTTCACCGTGCAGCCCGAGCGCAGCTTGTCCAGCGCGAAGGCCCCGATATAGCCTTGGCCATAGGGGTTCTGGAGCATGGTGCCGTCGATCACGCCGTCCTTGATCGCCGCCAGCACCACCTCGTCGTGGTCGATGCCGACCATGTGGATGCCGGTGTCGCCCATCTTCCTGAGCGCGTTCGCCGCGACCACGGCAGGCACCCAGGCGGTGGTGATGATCCCGTCAATCTCGTCGGCATGGGCGGCGAGATAGGCGTTGATCTTCTCCTCGGCCGGTTCCGGCGCGTCGATGTCGGCGATGACCTGCACCACCGTCGCGCCGCCTTCCTCCGCCGCCTTGTTCACCGCGTCGATGCGCAGCTGGGTGTTCGGGTCGACGAGGAAGCCGGTGAAATGCGCGATCCTCTTCTCGCCGTCACCGAGGGTCTTCAGAAGCTCCTTGGTGCCGAGATAGGCGGAATTGCCCGTGTCGGTGCCAAGGCAGAAGGCCGCCGGGGAGGGATCCTTGAAGCAGCCGGCGCCCGCGATCACCTGCGCGCCGTTCTCGGCCAGCTCCTCGGCCGTCGAGACGGCGCCGACGGGATCGCCGGGGAAGATCATGAAACCGTTGTAACCCTGGCTCAGCAGGCTTTCGAGCAGCTGGTTCTGCTGCGTCAGCTCCCACTTCTGCGGCACCTTGTAGTCGGCGGCGGCGATGCCGAGGTCCTTGACCGCGTCGGCCCCCGCCTGCTCCCACGCCGCAAAATAGGGGTGCGGGCCGCCCGGCACCAAGGCCAGCTGGCTGTCGTCGGCGGCCTGCGCGGCTGCGGCGCCGAGGCTGCAGAGACCGGCCATCGCAATGAAATTGAACGTCTTTCTCATGATTTTCTCCTCCACTTCCCGATTGCCAAGTCCGGATCGGGTCTCCCGGCCCGCCCGTCCCTTCGCGTTTGCACGGGTGTCGATGCACCGGCTTGCAATCATGTTCGGAACACTAGTATCCTTGTATCCAAGTCGCAAGACATTTGCTTTGCCGCCGAGGGCTCCAGATGGCCAGGGACCGAACCGCGCTGCCGCACCCCGAGCTTGCCCCGCCGATCGGGGCCAGCCGACCGGGGCTGGAAACCCTGACGCTCGATCTCGACCGTCACCTCTCGGTCTCCGACCAGGTGCACGCGGTGCTCCGCAAGGCAATCGTCGACGTCCGGCTGGCCCCGAACGAGCGGATCAGCGAGAACTCGATCTGCAAGCAGTTCTCGGTCTCCCGCACCCCCGTGCGCGCCGCGATCCAGCGGCTGGCCGAGGAGGGGCTGGTCGATGTCTCGCCCCAGCGGGGCAGCTTCGTGGCGCCCCTGCGGCTGGAAGGGCTGCGCGACAGCCACTTCGTGCGCCGCTCCCTGGAACTGGCGCTGCTGCGCGAGGCGGCGCCGATCTGGACGCCGGAGATGGGCGAGACGATGCGCGCGATCATCGCCCGGCAGGAGGAGATGGTGGAGGCGCTGGATCCCGACGGCTTCTTCCAGGAGGACGAGCGGTTCCACCAGGTGCTGGCGGGCCACTCGGGCCGGCAGGGCGTCTGGGCCGCGATCCAGGCGGCCAAGACCCCGCTGATGCGCTTCCACCGCTACTGGGCGCAGCGCGAGCGGCTGTTCGACGTGCTGGACGAGCACCGCCAGGTGATCGACGCGCTGGACGCGGGCGACGCCCTTGGCGCGGAAGAGGCGCTGGCGCGGCATCTCGACATGGTGTTCGTGATCTTCGACCGGATGACGGACGAGCAGCAGGCGAACCTCCCCTTCGACGTGCCCGCGCGCGATATTCCCTGAACAGGACATGACGATGAAGACCAGACGCCTTGGCCGCACCGACCTGCACCTGACCGAACTCGGCTTCGGCGCGGCGGGGATCGGCAACCTCTACCGCCCCGTGATGCGCGAGGACGCGATGGCGACGATGGAGGTCGCCTGGGAGGGCGGGATGCGGTACTTCGACACCGCGCCCTACTACGGGCAGGGCCTGTCGGAGCGGCGGGTGGGGGACTTCCTGCAAGGCAAGCCGCGCGGCGACTTCGTGCTGTCCACCAAGGTCGGCCGCCTGCTGTCGCCGATCACTGACGGCAGCACACCGGACAACGGTTTCGTCGACGCGCTGCCCTTCGCCGTCTCCTACGACTACAGCCGCGAGGGCATCCTGCGGTCGGTCGAGGACAGCCTGGCGCGGCTGGGGCTGACCTCCATCGATATCCTGTTCGTCCACGACCTGGAAAGCGCGACCTTCACGGGCGAGGATTACGCCCGCCACCTCGACACCTTCTGCACCGACGGCATCCACGCGCTGCGCGAGCTGAAGCAGGCGGGCAGGATCGGCGCCTTCGGCCTTGGCGTGAACGAGGTGGCGGCATGCGTCGCGGTGATGGAGCGGGTGCAGCTCGACTGCCTGCTGATGGCCGGGCGCTACTCCATGCTCGACCGGGGCGCCGAGGGGCGGCTGATGAGGATGTGCGAGGAGAGCGGCACGGCGATGGTCGTCGGCGGGGTTTTCAACTCCGGCATCCTCGCCACGGGCGCAAAACCCGGCGCGACCTTCAACTATGCCGAGGCCCCGGCGGAGATCCTGGAGCGGGTCGAAAGGATGGAGGCCGTCGCGGCCGCCCACGACGTCGCCCTTCCCACGGCCGCGCTGCATTTCCCGCTGCGCAATCCGGTGGTGGCGAGCGTCCTGATCGGCACGGCGAAACCGTCGAGCCTGACCCGCAACCTCGACCTGTTCGCCCGGGAGGTGCCCGAGGCGCTCTGGCCGGACATGGACCGCATCGCAATCCCCGCCTGAAGACGCAGCAGAAGGAGCCGCCATGCAGCTGATCGACACCCACCAGCACCTGATCCTGCGCGACCACTTGGGATATACGTGGACCGAGGGCATCCCGGCGCTTTCGGGCGGCTTCACCCGCGACGATTATGCCGCGCTTGTCGCGGGGCGGGGGGTGATCGGCACGGTGTTCATGGAAACCGGCGTGGACGGTGCCGACTACCAGCGCGAGGCGCGGCTTGTCGCGGGGATGGTCGGCACGGGCGATCTGCCGATGTACGGCCAGATCGCCGCCTGCCGCCCGGAGACCGACGACGGCTTCGAGGCGTGGCTGGAGGAATGCCGCGACCTGCACGTCGTCGGCTTCCGCCGCATCCTGCACACCATGCCCGACGACACCAGCACCTCGGACAGCTATCGCGCCAACGTCCGGCGGATCGGCGCGGCGGGCTGGCCGGTGGACCTGTGCTTCGCCGCCCGGCAGCTGCACCTTGCCGCGGACCTTGTCACGGCCTGCCCGGATGTCTCCTTCATCCTCGACCACTTCGGCACCAACGACATGGCGGCGGGTGGCTTCGACGGCTGGCGCGCGGGCATGGAACGGCTGGCGAAGCTGCCGAACCTGATGGTCAAGTTCTCGGGCATGACGGCCTATGTCCCCGACGACGCCGGGCCGGAGGCGCCGACCGATGCCGTGGCGATGACCGCGCTGGAGCTGTTCGGCCCCGACCGTCTGGTCTGGGGCGGCGACTGGCCGGTGGTGGACCTCGGCGTCGGGCTGCCCGGCTGGATCGAGATGACCCACCGCCTGCTGTCCGGCCTCTCCGAGGACGAGCGCGCGAAGATCGGCCACCGGAACGCGCGCCGCTTCTACGGCCTGCCCGACTGATCCTCTGCCGAAGCGAAAGGCCCCTCCCATGTCCCGCATAGAGCGCGTCGAACTCTCCATGGTCGACCTCGTGCCGAAGGTGAAGCGCACCGACGCGATCCAGAGCTTCGTCAGCCAGGAGACGCCGCTGGTCACGATCACCGACAGCGACGGGGCGACCGGCACCGGATATTCCTACACCATCGGCACCGGCGGCTCCTCGGTCATGCGGCTGCTGGCCGATCACCTGGCGCCGCGCCTGATCGGGCGCGAGGCGACGGAGGTCGAGGCGATCTGGCACGAGCTGGAGTTCGCCACCCACGCCACCACCATCGGCGCCATCACCGCCATCGCGCTCGCCGCCATCGACACGGCACTGTGGGACCTGCGTTGCCGCAAGGCGGGCCTGCCGCTCTGGCGCATGGCGGGCGGCGCGCGCCCCGCCGCGCCCTGCTACACGACCGAGGGCGGCTGGCTGCACATCGCGCCCGAGGCGCTGGTCGAGGATGCGCTGGCGGCGCGCGAGAAGGGCTTCACCGGCTCGAAGGTCAAGATCGGCAAGCCCACGGCGGCCGAGGACGTGGCCCGCATCGCCGCCATGCGCGAGGCGCTGGGGCCGTCCTACGAGATCATGACCGACGCCAACCAGGGGTTCAGCCGCGACACCGCCCGCCGCCGCGCCGAGGCGCTGCGCCCCTTCGACCTGGCCTGGATCGAGGAGCCCCTGGCCGCCGACGACATCGCGGGCCACGTCGACCTGGCCCGCGCGGCGGCGATGCCCGTGGCGGTGGGCGAAAGCCTCTATTCCGTGCGCCACTTCGCCGAATACATCTCGCGCGGCGCCGCCTCGGTGATCCAGGTGGACGCGGGGCGGATCGGCGGCATCACCCCCTGGCTGAAGGTCGCCCACATGGCGGAATGCTTCGACCTGCCGGTTTGCCCGCACTTCCTGATGGAGCTTCACGTCAGCCTCGTCTGCGCGGTGCCGAACGGGCGTTACGTCGAATACATCCCGCAGCTCGACGAGGTGACGGAGACCGGCCTCGTGATCGAGAACGGCATGGCGCAGGCGCCCGAGACGCAGGGCCTCGGCATCGCCTGGGACCGCGCGGCGCTGGCCGCCCGCGCGATCCCCGAGTTCAACGTCGAGCTGCGAAAGGGCGCCTGATGGTCAGGATGGGATCGGTCATCGCGGTGCGCCCCGAGCGCATCGCCGAGTACAAGAGGCTCCACGCTGCCGTCTGGCCTGCCGTGCTGGAGCGGATCACGGCCAGCCACATCCGCAACTACGTCATCTACCTGCGCGAACCCGAGAACCTGCTGTTCTCGCACTTCGAATACCACGGCGACGACTGGGAGAGGGACGCCGCCGCCATGGCGCAGGATCCGGTGACGCAGGAGTGGTGGGCAGTCTGCGGTCCCTGCCAGCGCCAGCTCGACAGCGTCGGCAAGGGCGAGTGGTGGGCGCCGATGGAAGAGGTGTTCTTCCACCCCTGAGCGCCCGCCTTCCTCCCGCGCCTCAGCCCTCCGCCTTCGGATAGCCGATCCCGGAAAGCGCCTCCCGGATCTCGTCGAGGATCGCGGGGTCGTCGATGGTGGCGGGCAGCTTGAACTCCTGCCCGTCGGCGATGCTGGCCATGGTGCGGCGCAGGATCTTGCCCGAGCGCGTCTTCGGCAGCCGGTCGACCACGCGGCACAGCCGGAAGGCGGCGACAGGGCCGATCTGGTCGCGCACCAGCTGGATGCACTCGGCCTCCACCGTCTCCTTCGGCTTGTTCACGCCCTTCGACAGGCAGACGAACCCCATGGGCAGCTGCCCCTTCAGCTGGTCCGCGACGCCGATCACCGCGCATTCCGCGACATCGGGGTGCGAGGCCAGGATCTCCTCCATCGCCCCCGTCGACAGCCGGTGCCCCGCGACATTGATCACGTCGTCGGTGCGCGCCATGATCCAGAGATAGCCGTCCTCGTCGATGTACCCCGCATCCCCCGTCTCGTAATAGCCGGGGAAGGTGGTCAGATACGCCTTCCTGAACCGCTCCTCCGCATTCCAGAGCGTCGGCAGGGTGCCCGGGGGCAGGGGCAGCCTGATGGCGATGGCGCCGAGCGTACCCGGCGCGACCGGCGTCCCCTCGGGCGACAGCACCTGCACGTCGTAACCCGGCATCGCCACGGTGGGCGAGCCGATCCTCACCGGCAGCGGCTCGATCCCGGCGGGGTTGGCGACGATGGGCCAGCCGGTTTCGGTCTGCCACCAGTGGTCGTAGACCGGCACGTTCATCACCCGCTGCGCCCATTCGATCGTGTCGGGATCCGCCCGCTCTCCGGCGAGATACAGCGCGCGCAGGCAGGAGATGTCGTGCGCCTTCAGGCACTCGGCCTTCGGATCCTCGCGCTTGATCGCGCGGAACGCCGTGGGCGCGGTGAAGAAGGACTTCACGTCATGCTCGGCGATCACCCGCCAGAAGGTGCCCGCGTCCGGCGTGCCCACAGGCTTGCCCTCGAACACCACCGTGGTGTTGCCGTGGATCAGCGGGGCATAGCAGATGTAGCTGTGGCCGACGACCCAGCCGACGTCCGATGCCGCCCAGAACACCTCGCCCGGCGCGACGTTGTAGACCGCCTTCATGGTCCAGTTCAGCGCCACCAGGTGCCCCGCCGTGGGCCGCACCACCCCCTTCGGCTGTCCCGTCGTCCCCGAGGTATAGAGCACATAGGCCGGGTGCATCCCCTCGACCGGCAGGCAGTCCGCCGGTTCCGCGCCCTCCTGGAAGGCGTGCCACTCGTGATCGCGCCCCTCGACCAGCTCGGCCCGCAACTGTTCGCGCTGGAAGATCACGCAGAACGCGGGCTTGTGCTTCGCCGCCGCGATGGCGTTGTCGAGCAGCGGCTTGTAGGCCACCACGCGCCCCGGCTCGATCCCGCAGGAGCCGGCGATCACCGCCTTCGGCGCGGCGTCGTCGATCCGCGTCGCCAGCTCGTGCGCCGCGAAGCCGCCGAAGACCACCGAGTGCACCGCCCCGATCCGGGTGCAGGCCAGCATCGCCACCAGCGCCTCGGGCACCATCGGCATGTAGATGATGACCCGGTCGCCCTTGCCCACGCCCTTCGCCGCGAGGGCCCCGGCCAGCCGCGCGGTCTGCTCCTTCAGCTCGGCGAAGGTCGTCCTGGATTTCGCGCCCGTGATCGGGCTGTCGTAGATGATCGCGGCCCGATCGCCCTGTCCGTCGCGCACGTGCCGGTCCACCGCGTTGAAGCAGGTGTTGACCATCGCATCGGGATACCAGCCGTAGAAGGGCGCCCGGCTGTCGTCGAGCGCGAAGGTCGGGGCACGGTCCCAGTCGATGGCCTTCGCCTGTTCCATCCAGAACGCCTCGGGGTCGTCCTGCCAGGCCCTGTAGATCTCCGAATACGCCATGCCGCCCTCCCAAACGTCCTGTCCGCCTTGAGGAGTAGCGCGGGCGAAAGCAGAGCGCCAGCATGGGGTTGCGCGCGCCGATGTGCCGGATTCGACATTCCCGTCGAAAACGGAGCGGCCCCGTTCCCGCCCGGCGACTAGCGTCGGGGGGAGGGTCGGCGCAGGGCCTGCCCGCAACAGAGGTCACGTTGCCATGGGCGACAAGAATCCGAAGAAGAAGATGAAGCAGCCATCGAAGCCCGACGCCAAGATGGCCGCCCCGGCCGAAGCCGCCGCGAAGCCCGCTCCGGCAAAGAAGCCCGCACCGAAGAAGTAGCGCGAATCGCTGCCGCCGGGCCGATCCGGCGGCAGCGCGCCGAGGCAAGGATGACTGGGTCCGTATCCCTCGACGTGTCGACCGCGGCCTTAGCCCCGCGCGGAATGGCTGCCCGTAACCTCACGAAAATGTGAAATCCGGCGTGGGCGGATTGTTGCTCAGCCCCCTCCGCGAAGTCTGTCGTACAATGGTGCGTGGCTCTGCTCCCCGTGCCGTGACAGCCCGATCCGATCGATCTTTGGGCAGAGAAAAACTTTCCTGTAAAAGTAACGTTCTGGCTTGGTCTCCGCGTGCGGAACGCGACGGCCGGACAGGGAACAAATGGTTAATTTCCGTTAACAGATCAAATATTTGAGCACAAACAAGGCGGCGCCGCGGCGTGCATTGTTTCCAACAAACATGTCGATTTGTCCACTTTGAACTCTGCAACCTCGGATTGCGGCCGGTCGCGCCCTGGGTGTCCGGCCGCACCGGTGAGTGGTGGAGAGTGCACATGGCAACGGAAACGATTTCGGTAATTCCCTACGACGGCGCCCTGCTGGAGGCGCAGCTTCTTTCAAATCCCGTCAACATCGTCCTCGGCGATTTCGGCGGGTCGACCAGCGGAACGCTGACCGACGACGACGGCACCCTGTCGGACGCCGACGACGGTATCGCCACCTTCGAGGGGCAGCCGCTGAACTACATCGGCAGCGGTACGGCCCAGGCCGGTGTCGATGTCGCCGGGATCACGGTGGGTATTGGCACGCAGGTCGACGTCGTGGTGTTCGAGGCCGGTGGACAGATCTACTTCTACTACCCGGCCGGGCGGCCGAGCTCCCTTGGCCAGATCGCCGAGGTCATCGACATCGACCCCACCGCCTATCCGGTGTTCACGCCCGTCTGCTTCTGCAGCGGCACGCTGATCCGCACCACGGACGGCGACATCCCGGTCGAGGAGATCGGCGTCGGCACCCAGGTGATCGACATCGAGGGCAAGGTCCATCCCGTGCGCTGGAGCGGATCACGCCGGCTGACGGTTCCGGTGAACGACAGCTACCGCAAGTGGTACCCAGTCCGCATCGCCCGCAACACCTTCGGCGACGGGGTGCCCTACGTCGATACCTACGTCTCGCAGCAGCACCGTCTCCTCCTGCGGACCGCCCATTGCCAGATCATCTTCGGCGAAGCCTGCCTGGCGCCGGCGGTCAACCTGGTCAACGGCTGCTCGATCACCGTCGACGCCACGCGCAGCCGGATCGAGTATCACCACATCCTGTGCGACAGCCACGTCGTGCTTCTCGCCAACGGCATGGCCGCCGAAAGCATGTTCCTCGGCGACGTGGCGATGGAGGCGCTTGGCGCGCAGGATTACGACACGGTGACGGCCCTGTTCGCCGGACGCACCATGGAGATGGCCTTCCCGGTGCTGCGCAGCTACGAGGCGCGGGCGATTTCCCAGGCGGACCTGGTGCGCAGCAAGACCAAACTCGCCGAACGCGTCAGCCGTACTGTGCAACCGGCGTACCAGCCAGAGCCGCGATATTGAGCAGGCCCCGGGCAGTGATCGACGAGGTCACGATATGCGCCCGGTTGCCCATGCCCATCAGGATTGGCCCCACCTCGAGCCCCCGCGCCTTCATCTTCAGGATGTTGCGCACGCCCGAGGCGGCGTCGGTGTTGGCGAAGACGAGCACGTTCGCCGCACCCTCCAGACGGCTGTTCGGGAAGATCCGCGCCCGCAGCTCGCCGTCGAGCGCGGCATCTGCGTGCATCTCGCCCTCGTAGGCGAAATTGCGCGGCTCGGAATCGAGGATCTCGAGCGCGCCGCGCATCCGGATCCCCGTGTCGCAGTCGAGGTTGCCGAACTGCGAATGCGAACACAGCGCGATCTTCGGTTCGACCCCGAAACGCCGCACGTGGCGGGCCGCGGCGATCACCGTCTCGGCGATCTGCTGCGGCGAGGGGTTCGGGTGCACATGGGTGTCGGCGATGAACAGCGGCCCGTCTTCCAGGATCATCAGCGACAGCGCCGCGATCGGGTGCAGCTCGTCCGTGCCCAGCACCTGCTGGATGTAGTTCAGGTGCCACAGGTACTGCCCGAAGGTGCCGCAGATCATGCTGTCGGCATCGCCCCGGTGCACCATCACCGCGCCGATGGCGGTGGAGTTCGTGCGCATGATCGCCCGCGCGAGGTCGGGCGTCACGCCCTTCCGCTGCATCATCTCGTGGTATGTGCCCCAGTAGTCGCGATAGCGCGAGTCGCTCTCGGGGTTCACGATCTCGAAGTCGCGGCCCGGCCGGATCACCAGCCCCGCGCGCTCGGCCCGGGCCTCGATCACGTCGGGGCGGCCGATCAGGATCGGCTTGTCGATCGTCTCTTCCATGATCGCGCTCGCCGCGCGCAGCACCCGCTCGTCCTCGCCCTCGGCGAAGACCAGGCGACGGGAGGCGACCGAGGCCGCCTCGAACACCGGGCGCATGATCATCGCCGACTTGAACACCGAACCGTCGAGCTGCGCCTTGTAGGCCGCCAGATCCTCGATCGGCCGCGTCGCGACCCCGGTCTCCATCGCGGCCTTCGCCACGGCCACGGCGACCACGCCCATCAGGCGCGGATCGAAGGGTTTCGGGATCAGGTAGTCGGGGCCGAAGGTCATCTGCTCGCCCTGGTAGGCCGCGGCGGCCTCGGCCGAGGTGGTGGCGCGGGCCAGGGCCGCGATCCCCTCGATGCAGGCGATCTTCATCGCGTCGTTGATCTCGGTCGCGCCCACGTCCAGCGCGCCGCGGAAGATGAACGGGAAGCACAGGACGTTGTTCACCTGGTTCGGATAGTCGCTCCGACCCGTGGCGATCAGTGCCTTCGGCGCGACCTCGCGGGCATCCTCCGGGTCGATCTCGGGGTTTGGGTTCGCCAGCGCGAAGATCACCGGGGCAGGGGCCATCTTCGCCACCATCTCCTGCGTCAGAACGCCCGGCCCCGACAGCCCCAGGAACAGGTCCGCGCCCTCGATCACGTCGGCCAGGCCGCGCGGCCCGCCCGGTTGCGCATAGGCCGCCTTCTGCTCGGTCATGTCGGCCACTCGTCCCACATGCACCAGCCCCTGAAGGTCGCACAGCCACACGTTCTCGCGTTTCACCCCGAGCTTCAGCAGCATGTTGAGGCAGGCGATCCCCGCCGCCCCGCCGCCCGTCGACACCACCTTGATGTCCTCGAAGCTCTTGCCCGCGACCCTGAGCGCATTGGTGGCGGCGGCCCCGACCACGATGGCGGTGCCGTGCTGGTCGTCGTGAAAGACGGGAATGTTCATCCGCTCGCGGCACAGCTTCTCGACGATGAAGCAGTCCGGCGCCTTGATGTCTTCCAGGTTGATCGCCCCGAAGGTCGGCTCCAGCGCGCAGACGATGTCGGCCAGCTTGTGGGGATCGGCCTCGTTCACCTCGACGTCGAAGCAGTCGATGTTGGCGAACTTCTTGAACAGGACCGCCTTGCCCTCCATCACCGGCTTGGAGGCCAGCGCCCCGATGTTGCCGAGACCCAGCACCGCCGTGCCGTTGCTGACCACCGCCACGAGGTTCCCGCGCGAGGTATAGTCGCGCGCCGTCGCCGGGTCCGCCTTGATCTCCAGGCAGGCCTCGGCGACGCCGGGGGAATAGGCGCGGGACAGGTCGCGGCCGTTGGCCAGCGGCTTCGTGGCGCGGATCTCCAGCTTGCCGGGCTTCGGGAAACGGTGGTACTCCAGCGCCGCCTGGCGCAGCGCCTCGGCGCGTTCCTTGTTCTGCAAATCCGTGTCCCCCGCGGTCCTTTTCCGGGCACACTATCCGAAGCCCGCCGCGCTCCGCCAGCCCGGTTTCAGCCGCCGCGCCCGGTTTCCCCCTGCAGCGCGTCGATCCGCCTGCTCGCCTCGGCCTTGCTCAGGCCGGGGTCGAAATCCTCTCCCGCCTCCTCGCAGAGCGTCTTGAGATATGAGGCCTGCGCCCCCGTCATCGGCTCGTCGCCCGTCACCCAGTCCTCGACCGGCTTCTCGGCATTGCCCGGCGCGTCGGCCTTGGGCGTCTCGGTGATCTTGTCCATGGTGTGTCTCCTTTGTTCCCATAATGTTCCGGGTGGCGGAGAAGTTCCCGTCTTGCATCCGCCCGCGCGCCGCAGCACCTTCGCCGCCATGACAGAACATGCGCCAGAGATCCGGGCCGAGGTCCGCCTGCCCACCGCCGAACTGCGCGACGACATCCCCTTCTTCACCAGGGTGCTGGGGATGCGGCTCGACACGATCTATCCCGCCGACGATCCCTCCGTCGGCGTCTTCTCGGGCCACGGGCTGCGCGTGCGGCTGGAAAAGGGCGCCCCTGAGGCCCCCGGCACGCTCCGCATCCTCACCGACGACCCCGATGCCTTCGCCGGTGGCCAGCGCCTGCTGACCGCCCCGAACGGTACGCGGGTCGAGATCGCCGAGCTGCACCCGCCGCTGACGATCCCGCCGACGACCCACGCCTTCACCGTGCGCCGCCTGGCCGACCAGGCGCCCTGGGTGATCGGGCGGGCCGGGATGCACTACCGCGACCTTCTGCCCGACCGGCTGGGCGGCTCGATCATCGCCAGCCACATCCGCATCCCCGATGGCGGGCCGGTGCCGGACATGGTCCACTACCACACCGTCGGTTTCCAGCTGATCTTCTGCTATCGCGGCTGGGTCGACCTCGTCTACGAGGACCAGGGCGAACCCTTCCGACTGCACGCGGGCAACTGCGTGATCCAGCCGCCCGAGATCCGCCACCGCGTCCTCTACGCCTCCGACAGCATCGAGGTGATCGAGATCGGGGTTCCGGCGGAACACGTCACCACCATCGACCACGAGATGACCCTGCCGAACGCCACGGTGAACCCCGGCCGGCGGTTCCAGGGCCAGAGGTTCGTCCATCACCGCGCGGAAGAGGCCGAGTGGCAGGACTTCCGGGTTCCGGGGTTCATCTGCCGGGACACCACGATCGGGACGAATACGAATAACGTGGCAAATGTTCAGGTTGTTCGAAAAGGACAAGGATTGCCCGCCGCCGCGACCCATGACGCCGACATATTGTTCGGATTCGTCATGGAGGGCGCGATGCGGCTGGAGGGCGAGGGACGCGATCCGGTGGATCTGACGCCCGGCGACGCCCTCGCGATCCCGCCGGGCATGGTCACCACCTACGCGGCCCCGAGCGAGGATTTCGAGCTGCTGGAGGTGTCGCTGCCGGGGGGCTTCAGGACGACGCTCGCCTGACCGCGCGGCAGCGGTCAGCCCGCCGCGCCTGACGTAGGATGGGTGATATCACCCATCCTGCCCCTTCAGCGCCGCGATCCGCTCTTCGGCCTGCGTCTTCGTCAGGCTGGCGTCGTACTCCTCGCCCTTCTCCTCGCAGAGCTGGCGCAGTTCCGCGGCCTGCTTCTCGGTCATCGGTTCGTCCTCGCCCGTCTCGGGGGCGGCGACGGCGCCGATCTCGGTGGCGGCCACGACGTCGGGATGTTCGTTGCTGGACATGGGAATTCCTCCTTCCCCAAGCGAACGGCCGCACCGCACGCGGGGTTCCCCTTGCGCGCCCCGGTGGGGCACTGCACCATGCGCGCGAACGCCCGGAAGGAAGCGACATGACCCTGAAGACCGCCGCGCGCCAGGTGCGCGAGAACGCCCACGCCCCCTATTCCGGCTTCAAGGTGGGGGCCGCCATCCGCACCCCCGCGGGCAACATCTATGCCGGCTGCAACGTCGAGAACGTGGCCTATCCCGAAGGCACCTGCGCCGAGGCCGGGGCCATCGCCGCCATGTGCGCTGCCGGCGAATACGAGATCGCCGAGGCCTATGTCGTCGCCGACAGCCCCGCGCCGGTGCCTCCCTGCGGCGGCTGCCGCCAGAAGCTGGCCGAGTTCGCGGCGCCGGGCACCCCCGTGACCATGGCGACCACAGGCGGCAAGTCCGAAACGGTGACCGTGGCCGACCTGCTGCCCGGCGCCTTCAGTCTGGCCCACATGGACAAGCCCTGAGCCGATGGAGCCCCGCACCGTCCTCGCCGCCCTGCGCGCCGGTCAAGCTCCCGCGCCGGAGGCCCTGCGCGCCTTCGCCGCCGGGCTGGCCGACGGGCGGGTGAGCGACGCGCAGGCGGGCGCCTTCGCCATGGCCGCCTGCCTGAACGGGCTGGGAGAGGGCGGCGCGGTCGCGCTGACCGAAGGGATGCGCGACAGCGGCGACGTGCTGGCCTGGGATCTGCCGGGGCCGGTGGTGGACAAGCACTCCACGGGGGGCATCGGCGATCCGGTCTCGCTGGTGCTCGCCCCGGCGCTGGCGGCGCTCGGCTGTTACGTCCCGATGATCTCGGGCCGCGGCCTCGGCCACACCGGCGGCACCCTCGACAAGCTCGAGGCGATCCCGGACCTCTCGACCGACCTGCCCGAGGAGCGGTTCCGCGCCGTGGTGGGCGAGGTCGGTTGCGCCATCGTCTCGGCCACCGCCCGCATCGCCCCGGCCGACCGGCGGCTCTACGCGATCCGCGACGTGACGGGGACGGTGGACAGCCTCGACCTCATCACCGCCTCGATCCTGTCGAAGAAGCTCGCCGCGGGGCTCGGCGCGTTGGTGCTGGACGTGAAATGCGGCTCGGGCGCCTTCATGGCCGATCTCGACGCCGCCCGCGCCCTGGCCCGGGCGCTGGTGGACACGGCGAACGGGGCGGGCTGCCCGACGCTGGCGCTGATCACCGACATGGACCAGCCGCTTGCCGGCGCCCTCGGCAACGCTCTGGAACTGCATGAGGTGATCGCCTGCCTTCGCGGCGCCACTGACACGCCGCTGGCCGGGGTGACGCTGGCGCTCGGCGGTGAACTGCTGTCGCTCGCCGGGGTCTCGGCCACGCCGGAGGCCGGACAGGCGGCGCTGCGCGCCACGCTGCAGGACGGCCGCGCCGCCGAGCGCTTCGCCCGGATGACCGCCGCCATGGGCGGGCGGGGGGACGTGGTGGCCGACCCGTCGCTGCTGCCCGTCGCGCCGGTGCAGATCCCCGTCGCCGCGCC
>NZ_PNOS01000041.1 GCF_002869745.1 Oceaniglobus roseus | reverse complement strand
CGCGCCCAGCCGCCCTTCGCGGCCTCGGCCATGGACGGCTATGCGGTGGCGGGCGATGCCGTGAGGCCCGGCGCGACCTTCCGCGTGGTGGGCGAGAACGCGGCCGGCCGCGTCTCGGACCGCGCGCTCGGACCCGGCGAGGCGCTGCGCATCTTCACCGGCGCGCCGCTCCCCCCGGGCGCCGACCGCGTGGTGATCCAGGAGGACGTCAGCCGCGACGGCGACACCGTCACGCTGAAGGACAACCTCGACGACGCCACCCACGTCCGCCCCGCCGGCGCGGACTTCGCGCAAGGCCAGGAACATTTCCCCCGCCATCCCCTGACCCCCGCCGACCTCGTCCTGATCGCGGCGATGAACCTGCCCGAGGTCACGGTGGTCCGCCGTCCCGTCGTCGCCCTGATCGCCACGGGGGACGAGCTGGTGATGCCGGGCGAGGCGCCGCGGGCCGACCAGATCGCCGCGTCCAACATCTTCGGGCTTGCCGCCATGGTCGAGGCCGCGGGCGGAACGGCACGGATCCTGCCGATCGCGCGGGACAGCGAGGCGTCGCTCGACGCCGTGTTCGCGCTGGCGGGGGGCGCCGACCTCGTCGTGACCATCGGCGGCGCGTCGGTCGGGGACCACGATCTGGTCGGCGCCGTCGCCGCGGCGCGGGGCATGGAGCGGTCGTTCTACAGGATCGCCATGCGCCCCGGCAAACCGCTGATGGCAGGACGCATGGACGGGGTGCCGATGCTGGGCCTGCCCGGCAACCCGGTCTCGGCCATGGTCTGCGGCCATGTCTTCCTGCTGCCCGCGCTGCGCGTCATGCTGGGCCTCGGCGCCCGGCCCGCCCCCCGCCGCACCGCACCGCTCGCCGCGCCGCTTGCGGCGAACGGTCCGCGCGAGCACTACATGCGGGCGCGCCTGACCGAGGCGGGGCTGGTCCCGGCCCCGCGGCAGGACAGCGCGCTGACCGGCGTGCTGGCCGCCTCCGACGCGCTGATCCTGCGCCCGGTGGACGATCCCGCCCGCGCCGCCGGAGATCTGGTCACCTACCTGCCCCTCTGACCGCCCGGAGCCGTGGCGGGGTGACGCCGCGGAGATTGACACAAAGCGGGAACACCTGTAGAACACGCGCAGAACGCGCCTTCGGGCGCCCCCTGTGGACAACTTCGGGACCCGATACATGCTCACCCGCAAGCAGCTGGAATTGCTCGATTTCATCAACCGCCGCGTCCAGCGCGACGGGGTGCCGCCGTCCTTCGACGAGATGAAGGAGGCGCTGGACCTGCGCTCGAAATCCGGCATCCACAGGCTGATCACCGCGCTGGAGGAGCGTGGCT
Source organism: Oceaniglobus roseus (assembly GCF_002869745.1). Classification (GTDB taxonomy): domain Bacteria; phylum Pseudomonadota; class Alphaproteobacteria; order Rhodobacterales; family Rhodobacteraceae; genus Oceaniglobus; species Oceaniglobus roseus. Next base: position 41,724 of record NZ_PNOS01000041.1, on the reverse strand, counting down.
TCATCCGCCGCCTCGCCCACCGGGCGCGGGCGCTGGAAATCGTCAAGCTGCCCGACGCGATGGAGGCGCCGGGCTTCTCCCCGCGGGTGATCGAGGGCGGTGAGTCCGACGCGCGGCGCCCTTCCTCGCAGGCGCAGGTCGACGCCGTCGACCTTCCCGTGATGGGCCGGATCGCCGCCGGTGTCCCGATCGAGGCCATCAGCTTGGAAAGCCACCGCGTCGCCGTGCCCGGCACGATGCTGTCCGGCAAGGGCAGCCATTATGCGCTGGAAGTGCGCGGGGATTCGATGATCGAGGCCGGGATCAACGACGGCGACGTCGTGGTGATCCGGGAAAGCAGCAGCGCCGACAACGGCGACATCGTGGTCGCCCTGGTCGAGGACCAGGAGGCGACGCTGAAGCGGTTCCGCCGCAACGGCAGTTCCATCGCGCTGGAAGCCGCCAACCCGGCCTACGAGACGCGGATGTACCGCGACGATCAGGTCAAGGTGCAGGGACGGCTCGTGGGCCTGATCCGCACCTACTGACGCAGGGCCGCGCCGGGCGCGGGGCTCTCCCGCGCAGACCGGCGGGACGGCGTGCCTTTTTTTTGTCGAAAGCGAAGCACCGGGCGCAGCGGTTTCGCCTGACCGGGTGCCGGGACGTGATCGGAACGTCAGCCCCCTGACCCGGACCGCGGCCTTCGGGGGTGCCGGTTCCACAACCGCTCTCCTGACGCCTCGCGCGCCGTCGTGATGTCCAGACCACCGGGCATCGCCCGCACGGCAAGGGCGCCCGAGCGGGACAGGCTGGCGCGGTCGATCACGCGGCAGCCCTCGGGCGGGGCCGCTGTCGTGCGGGCCGCGAGGATGACGAGGGAGGCGCGCGCGCAGCCCTCGGTCAGCCTCTCGCCCGCGCCACGCCCGCCGATCTGCGCGACCTCCACTTCGCCGATGCGGAACAGAGTCAGGCCGCCCTCGCGCCGGAAGGCGCCGCGCCCTGCGGCGCGGTCCTGCGGCGCGCCGTCGCCGTCGTTCTCGAGCCAGCTCATCGCGACGAAGCCTTCGCCCCGCTCCTTGCTCAGCGCCCGGCCCGCGGGGGTCATCACGCCGACGAGCCCGCCGCTGTCCGACACCAGGAGCGCCGGCCGCTCCGCCTGGCTCCAGAGCCCGAGCGCGAGAGCGGCCGGGGCAAGCCCCGCCAGCCGCGCCGGGCCCCGCCAGACCATGACCCAGAGCAGGCCGAGCGACATCAGCGGCAGCACGGCGGGACCGGGCGCCACGACGCGGCCGACAGCCCCCGGCTGCGCGGCGATCCAGTGCGCGACGCCGAGGATCCAGCGGATCGCCGGGGCCATGACGGCCAGCCCGACCTGTTCCAGCCCTAAGGGCGCGAGGCAGGCTGCCAGCACCGCGCCCGGCATCACGACCGTTCCCATCAGCGGCACCGACAGCAGGTTCGCGATCAGCCCGTAGTGGGACAAGGTGTTGAAATGGGCGGCCGCGACCGGCGCCGTGGCGGCCCCCGCAACGGCCGAGGACAGCACGACGGTCAGGACCGGGCGCAGGAGCCGCGGCAGCCACGGCGCCTCGACGCCGCGGAGCGCGCGGAACACGGCGACGAGAGCCGTGGTCGCGGCGAAGGACATCTGGAACCCCGGCTCGGTCAGGCTTTCGGGGCGCAGGACCAGCACGATGATCGCGGCCATGGCGACGGCGCGCAGGGTCAGCGCGCGGCGGTCCAGCAGGATGGCGCCGAACATCACCGCGACCATGACGAAGGCGCGCTGGGTGGCGACGTTGCCGCCCGAGAGCCCGAGGTAGACCGCGCCGGCGGCCAGCGCGAAGACCGCGGCGATCTTCTTGATCGGCCAGGCCAGCCCCGCGCCCGGGACCGCCGCCAGCGCGAGGCGGACCGCGGTGAACACGACGCCGGTCAGAAGCCCCATGTGCAGCCCCGAGATCGCCAGCAGGTGCGCGAGGTTCGAGGCCCGCAGGTCGACCAGGGTGGCGAGCGGAATGGCCGCGCGGTCGCCCGTCGTGATGGCCGCGGCGAAGGCGCCCGCCTCGCCCGGCAGGTCGCGCCGGACGGATCCGGCGACGGTGTCGCGCCAGCGCGCGAGGCTTGGGCGGGAGGGCGGCAGGGCCACCGCCATCAGTGGCGTGCGGGAATAGCCGACGGCGCCCAGCCCGTCGAACCAGGCGGAACGCTGGAAGTCGAAGCCCCCGGGCTCCACCGGGCCGGCGGGCGGCGCCAGATGCGCCGTCAGCATCACCCGCTTGCCCGGCACCGGCACGGTCCCCGCGACATCGGAGTGGAGAGAGATGCGCACCCGCGAGGGCGTGCGGGCGGGCGCCACGTCGTCCAGCACCACGCGGTCGAGCGTCAGGCGCACGGCGTCGCTGGCCGAGCGGTCGATGCCGAGGATGCGCCCCTCGACCGAGCCGTAGTAGCGGAACGGGAGCACCGGGGCGGCGACCAGATGCGCCCGCGCCCCCGCCAGCAGCACGCCCGCCGCCACCAGCGCGAGGGCCGAAAGCAGCGGCCGCCGCGCCGGCCCGGTCCGCGCCAGCCCGGCGACCAGCGCCAGGGTGGTGGCGGAAAGGCCCACCCAGATCGCCGCCGATGGCTCGGCAGGCAGGGAGAAGTAGCAGCCGATGCCGATGGCCAGGCACACCGGCACCCAGGGAAACAGGCCGCCCCTCTGCGCGTCGATCCAGCCGGCGAGGCGCGTCAGGGGTGCCACACTTGTCCTCCCTCCGCCGATTGGCTAGACCGCTCCGGACCCTAACCTCCTCATGATTTCCAGAAGGTTAACGCCAATGTCCCGACCCGTCGTCACCCGTTTCGCCCCCTCGCCGACGGGCTATCTCCACATCGGCGGCGCCCGCACCGCGCTGTTCAACTGGTTGTTCGCAAAGGCGAACGGCGGGACATTCCTGCTGCGGATCGAGGACACGGACCGCGCCCGCTCGACCCCCGAGGCGACCGAGGCGATCTTCCGGGGCATGCGCTGGCTCGGGCTTGACTGGGACGGCGAGGCGGTCAGCCAGTCGGCCAACGCCCCCCGCCACGCCGAGGTGGCGCGGCAGATGCTGGAGGCCGGGACCGCCTACAAGTGCTTTTCCACCCAGGAGGAAATCGAGGCGTTCCGCGAACAGGCCCGGGCCGAGGGGCGTTCGACCCTGTTCCGCTCGCCCTGGCGCGACGCCGATCCGGCGACCCATCCCGATGCGCCGTATGTCATTCGGGTGAAGGCGCCCCTCGACGGCGAGACGGTGATCGCCGACCGCGTGCAGGGCGACGTCAGGATCCGCAACGACCAGCTCGACGACATGATCGTGCTGCGCTCGGACGGCACGCCCGTCTACATGCTGGCGGTGGTGGTGGACGATCACGACATGGGCGTGACCCACGTGATCCGCGGCGACGACCACCTGAACAACGCCGCGCGGCAGATGCTGGTCTACAACGCCATGGGATGGGAGGTGCCGGTCTGGGCGCATATCCCGCTGATCCACGGCGAGGACGGCAAGAAGCTGTCGAAGCGGCACGGCGCGCTTGGCGTGCACGAGTACCAGGCCATGGGATATCCCGCGGCGGCGATGCGCAACTACCTTGCCCGGCTCGGCTGGAGCCACGGCGACGACGAGGTGTTCACGACCGAGCAGGCGGTGGAGTGGTTCACGCTCGAAGGGATCGGCAAGGCGCCCGCGCGGCTCGACGCGAAGAAGCTGGCGCACCTCTCGGGCCAGCACATCGCGATGATGGAGGACGCGGCCCTGGTGGCGGAGATCGCCGCCTATCTCGACGCGGCGCAGCAACCGCCGCTGACCGACGCGCAGGCGGAGCTGCTGCAAAAGGCGATGTACGCACTGAAAGACCGCGCGAAATCTTTCCCGGATCTCCTTGAAAAGGCACATTTCTGCCTGACCTCGCGCCCGATCGCGCCGGACGACAAGGCGGCGAAGGCGCTGGACGACGAGGCGCGGGCGCGCTTGCGCGAATTGACGCCGCACCTGCAAACTGCTAGCTGGGACCGGGATAACCTAGAGGTTTCAGTTGCTTCATTCGCCGAGGCGCAGGGGATCGGGCTGGGCAAGCTCGCGCAGCCGCTGCGTGCTGCCCTCGCCGGGCGCATGGCCACACCCAGCGTCTTCGACATGATGCAGGTGCTCGGCCGCGACGAAAGCCTGGCCCGCCTGGCCGACGCGACGCAGTAGACACCGGGACGGCCCCGCCACCCGACACAGGATCAACGAGGTTTCACTGCGGTGAGGCCCCCCGAGAGGAAGGACACCGACATGTCAGAAGCCACGAAAACAGCGACGCTGACCTTCGACGACAAGACCTTCGAGCTGCCGATGCACACCCCGACCGCGGGGCCCGACGTCATCGACATCCGCAAGCTCTATGCCCAGGCGGGGGTCTTCACCTATGACCCCGGCTTCACCTCGACCGCGGCCTGCGACAGTGCGATCACCTACATCGACGGCGATGCGGGCGTGCTGCTGCACCGCGGCTACCCGATCGACCAGCTGGCCGAGAAGTCGCATTTCCTCGAGGTCTGCTATCTCCTGCTCTACGGCGAGCTTCCAACCGCCGACCAGCTGGAGGATTTCGAGCATCGCGTGACCCAGCACACGATGATCCACGAGCAGATGCACAACTTCTTCCGCGGCTTCCGCCGGGACGCGCACCCGATGGCGACCATGGTGGGCGTGGTCGGCGCGATGTCGGCCTTCTATCACGACAGCACCGACATCTCGGACCCCTGGCAACGCGAGGTCGCCTCGATCCGCCTGATCGCCAAGATGCCGACGATCGCGGCGATGGCCTACAAGTACTCGATCGGCCAGCCCTTCGTGTACCCGCAGAACTCGCTCGACTATGCGTCGAACTTCCTTCGGATGTGCTTCTCCGTTCCGGCCGAGGATTACGTGGTCAACCCGATCCTGTCCCGCGCGATGGACCGGATCTTCACGCTCCACGCGGATCACGAGCAGAACGCCTCGACCTCCACGGTGCGGCTGGCCTCGTCCTCGGGGGCGAATCCCTTCGCCTGCATCGCGGCCGGCATCGCCTGCCTCTGGGGCCCGGCCCACGGTGGCGCCAACCAGGCGGCGCTGGAGATGCTGCGCCAGATCGGCACGCCCGACCGCATCCCCGAGTTCATCGCCCGCGCCAAGGACAAGAACGACCCGTTCCGCCTGATGGGCTTCGGCCACCGCGTCTACAAGAACTTCGACCCGCGGGCGAAGGTGATGAAGAAGTCCGCCGACGAGGTGCTGGAGCTGCTCGGAGTCGAGAACAACCCGACCCTTCAGGTCGCCAAGGAGCTGGAGAAGGTGGCGCTGGAGGATTCATACTTCGCCGAGAAGAAGCTCTACCCCAACGTCGACTTCTACTCGGGCATCATCCTCGACGCGATGGGTTTCCCGACCGCGATGTTCACGCCGATCTTCGCGCTGGCCCGCACCGTCGGCTGGATTTCCCAGTGGAAGGAGCAGATCTCGGACCCGCAGCTGAAGATCGGCCGTCCGCGCCAGCTGTACCAGGGCCCGACCTACCGCGACTACGTGGACGTCGAGAACCGCTGAGCCGCAAGGCCCGGATCCCATGCGAAAGGGCCGCCCCTCGGGGCGGCCCTTTTCCGTTGCAGACGGTCGTCGGCGCCGGGACGCCGCGCGTCAGGCCGCCTTCTCGCCCGGCTTCAGGAACGGATAGTCGATGTAGCCTTCCGCGCCGCCACCGTAGAACGTGTCCTGATCGGGCGTGTTCAGCTCGGCACCGAGTCGATAGCGTTCGGGCAAGTCGGGATTGGCGATGAAGGGACGGCCGAAGGTCACGGCATCGGCGTGGCCATCCGAGATGGCGGCCGAGGCGCTTTCGGCGTCATAGCCGCCGTTGGCGATATAGAAGCCGTGGTAGTGGCCGCGCAGCCGCTTCAGCAGGTCCTGCCCGGCGCTGTCCTTGTCGCTGCCCGGGAAGCTTTCGACGACGTGGAGGTAGGCGAGGCCCTTGCCGGAAAGCATTTTGTAGACCTCGGTGAACAGCCCCTCCGGATCGCTGTCGCCGATGTCGTTGGCCTGGCCGAGCGGCGACAGGCGCACGCCGATGCGATCCTTGTCCCAGACCTCGCTCACCGCGTCGATGACGAGTTCGAGGAACCGCATCCGGTTCTCGATCTCGCCGCCGAACTGGTCGGTGCGCTTGTTGGTCCTGTCCTGCAGGAACTGGTCTAGGAGATAGCCGTTCGCGCTGTGCACCTCGACGCCGTCGAACCCCGCCTTGCGCGACATCTCGGCCGCGTGCCGGAACTCATTCACGACCTCGTGGATGCGCTCCACGCTCATCGCGTCGGGCGTCGAGCAGTCCTCGAACCCGTTCGCAGTGAAGGTCTGACCCTTCGCGGCGATGGCCGAGGGCGCCTCGGGATTGCGGCCGTCGGGCAGCAGCGAGACATGGCTGATCCGCCCGACATGCCAGAGCTGGAGGAAGATCCGTCCGCCCTTGGCATGCACGGCGTCGGTGATCTTCTTCCACGCCGCCACGTGCCCGTCGGTGTAGATCCCCGGCGTGTCGAGATAGCCCTTGCCCATCGCGCTGATCTGGGTGGCCTCGGTGAAGATCAGCCCGGCGCCGGCGCGCTGGCCGTAGTAGGTTTCGGCCATGTCGCGCGGCGTGCCGTCGGACTGGGCGCGGTTGCGGGTCAGGGGCGCCATCAGGACGCGGTTCGCCAGGTCCAGATCGCCCATCTTCACGGGGTCGAACAGGTTGCGGTGCTCACTCATATCTCGATCCTTTCCGAAGAAGAGATACGGTAACGCCGCGACGCAGAATTCGTTCCGTGACCGGATCAGCGCCCTTCGTAGCGCGCGGGGCGCTTCTCGAGGAAGGCCAGCACGCCTTCCTTGAAGTCGAAGGAGGTGCCGCAATCGCCCTGCAACCGCGCCTCGAGCGCCAGCTGCTCGTCGAGGGAGTTCTCGAAGCTGCCCCGCAGCGCCGCCTTGACGTGCCGGTAGGCCAGCGTCGGCCCCAAGGCGAGCTTCCCGGCCCGGGCGCGCCAGTGGGCGTCGAAGGCGTGATCCGGCACCGCTTCCCAGATCATCCCCCAGTCCGAGGCCTGCCGCGCCGTGATCGGCTCGGCGAACAGCGCCGCGCCCATGGCCTTGGCCGCGCCCATCTGCCGCGGCAACCAGTAGGTGCCGCCGGCGTCCGGAATCAGGCCGATGCGGGTGAAGGCCTGGAGGAACACGGCGCCTTCCGTGGCGATCACCACGTCGCAGGCCAGCGCCAGGTTCGCCCCCGCCCCCGCCGCCGCGCCGTTCACGGCGCAGATGGTGGGGATCGGGCAGTCGAAGATCGCCTTCAGCATCGGCACGTACTCGTCCCTGAGCGTCCGCTCAAGATCCATGTTCGCCGCCGTGGCCCCGTCCCCCAGGTCCTGCCCCGAACAGAAGGCCCGCCCCTCGCCCGTCATCACCAGCACCCGCGCGCTGTCGGCGGCGGCCTTCACCGCGTGCAGGATCTCGGCCCGCATCTGGGTGTTCAGCGCGTTCATCACCTCGGGGCGGCACAGGGTCAGGACGGCCACGTTGTCGGCAACCGTCAGGCGGATCGTTTCGTAATGCATCGGGGGTCCTTCCGGGGCTTTTGGCAGATCATTGCCGAAGCGGAAGGTCCGGGGAAGCGGAACGCGCCGTCACCGCCCCAGGATTTCGTCGAGCCGCGCCTTGTCCTCGGCGCTCAGGCTGTCGTCCTGCCGTTCCGGGCGGCGCCGCCGGAGATAGACCGCGGCCACGCCCCCGGCCAGAAGCAGCATCGCGGGGCCCGCGAGCCAAAGGATCAGGGTCGAGCCCGTCGCGGGGGGATTGAGCAGAACGTATTCGCCGTAGCGGTCGGTGATGAAGGCGATGGCCTCCTCGTCCGTGTCGCCCGCCACCAGCCGCTCGCGCAGCAGCACGCGGAGATCCTTCGCGAGGTCGGCGTCGCTCTCGTCGATGTTCTCGTTGCGGCAGACGAGGCAGCGCAGGCCCTTGGACAGGTCCCGCGCCCGCGACTCGAGCGCGGGGTCGGAAAGCATCTCGTCGGGCTGCACCGCCAGCACCGGCTGGCCGATCACGGCAAGCGCGACCATCAGGGGCGCGAGGACGCGCGACAGGCTCCTCCGCGACACGATCATTCCGCGGGCACCGCCGCCGTCCGGGTCTTCGCCGCACCGGCCGCAACGCGGTGGCGGCGGTCCGACAGCGACAGCACGCCGCCGAAGGCCATGATGATGCAGCCGGCCCAGATCCAGTTGGCGAAGGGCTTGATATAGGTGCGCACCGCCCAGCCGCCGTTGTCCTGCGGATCGCCGATCACGACGTAGAGGTCGCGCAGGATCCCGTTGTGGATCGCCGCCTCGGTCGTCGGCATCCGCTGGACGGGATACATCCGCTTCTCGGGGTGCAGTTCGATCGTCCGACCGCCCCGCTCCATGCCGATGGTGGCCAGCGTCGAGAAATAGTTCGGCCCCTGCACCTCCTGCACGTCCTGCAGTGTCACGGTATAGGCACCGACCTCGAAGGGTTCGCCGACCCGGGTCACGCGGATGTCCTCGGTCTGCCAGGCGGTCATGGCGCAGATGCCGAACATCGTCACCGCGAAGCCGCCGTGGGACACCGACTTGCCCCAGTCCGCCCGCGGCAGACGCCAGAGCCGCCCGGCCTTCTGCGCCAGGTTTCCGCGTCCCGAGCGGATCCAGAGATCCGCGACCACGCCAAGCGCGACCCAGAGCGCCAGCACCAGCCCCACCGGCGCGAGGAAGGCGCGCCCCGTCTGCATCGTCCAGACCAGCGCGCCGAGCGCGAGGCTCAGCGCCGCCGCGCCCCAGAGCGGCCGTGCGACCCGCCCCATGTGCGCCCGTTTCCACGGCATGAGCGAGCCGAAGGGCAGCAGCACCGCGATGGCGACCATGAAGGGCGTGAAGGCCGCATCGAAGAACGGCGCGCCGACCGAAAGCTTCCGTCCGAACAGCAGCTCGGCGATCAGCGGCCAGAGCGTGCCGACGAAGACCACGAAGCACGAGACGGTCAGCAGGATGTTGTTCGCCACCAGCGCCGATTCCCGGCTGAGCGTGGAGAACACCCCCTTCGCCTCCAGCACCCCCGCCCGCGCGGCATAGAGCGTCAGCGCGCCGCCCATGAAGACGGCGAGGATCAGCAGGATGAACACGCCCCGCTCGGGGTCGTTGGCGAAGGCATGGACCGAGGTGATGATGCCCGAACGCACGATGAAGGTGCCGATCAGCGAGAAGCCGAAGGCGATGATCGCCAGCAGGATCGTCCAGCTTTTCAGCGACTCGCGCTTCTCGACAACGATGGCCGAGTGCAGCAGCGCCGCCGAGATCAGCCAGGGCATGAACGACGCGTTCTCGACCGGATCCCAGAACCAGAAGCCGCCCCAGCCAAGCTCGTAATAGGCCCACCACGAGCCGAGCGCGATGCCGATGGTCAGGAAGATCCAGGCGGCCAGCGTCCAGGGCCGGACCCACCTGCCCCAGGCGGCATCGACCCGGCCCTCCAGCAGGGCGGCGACGGCGAAGGAGAAGGTCATCGAAAGCCCGACATAGCCGAGGTAGAGGAACGGCGGATGGAAGGCGAGGCCGGGATCCTGCAGCAGCGGGTTCAGGTCCTGCCCGTTGAAGGGCGGCACCTCGAGGCGCAGGAACGGGTTGGAGGTGAACAGGATGAAGGCCAAAAAGGCGACGCCGATGGCCGCCTGCACCCCCAGCACCCGGGCGCGCAGCGTCGCCGGAAGGTTGCCGCCGAACCAGGCCGCGCAGGCGCCGAAGACCGCGAGGATCAGGCACCACAGCAGCAGCGACCCCTCGTGGTTCCCCCAGACGCCCGCGACCTTGTAGAGCATCGGTTTCGCTGTGTGGGAGTTCATCACCACCAGCCTGACCGAGAAGTCGGAGGTGACGAAGGCGTGCATCAGCGCACCGAAGGCGAAGGCGATCAGGACCGCCTGGGTCTTGGCCGCGGGCTCGGCCACCGCCATCCATCCGGACCAGCCACGGTGCGCACCGACGAGCGGCACCACCATCTGGACCAGGGCGACCATGAAGGCCAGGATCAGGGCGAAGTGACCGAGTTCTGTAATCATGCGCCGGAGCATAGACCGGCGCGACGGCCTCGCCAATGGGGCGCACGTCAAAGTGCGTCGATGCCGCAGGTCCTGCGGCCCGGGGGTCAGCCGGGGATGACCCCCTCGCGGAACAGGAGCGTCAGCGCCGCCATCAGCATCGCGCCGACGATCAGCCGCACCAGCCATTTCAGCGTATCCTCGATGGCGGACAGCCGTTTCTCGACGTTGACGCGGTGCACCTCGTCCACTGCGTTGCGCGTCTCGGCGGCGATCAGCCGCGCCTCGATCGCCTGCCGCCACGCCTCATCCACGCCCGGCCCTCCAGTCGTCGAGGGCCGCGTTGCCGTCCGGGGGCGGCGTGGCGGCAGCGGTGGTCCCCCGCGGCGCGCCGGCAAGGGCGCCCGAAGGCGCGGCGGTGTCCTGTCCTGCGGCATCTGTCCGATCCTCCCCGGTCTGTCCCGCCTGCGCCTGACGCGCCTCGCGCAGTCGCGCGATGGCGTCCACCGCCCCCGGCGTGCGCGCCAGCGCCGCCGCGATGTCGCGCTGGAACGCCTGCCCTTTCGCCTGATGGCGCGCGCCGAAGTAGAACGACACCACCGCGCCCAGGAGCCACCACAGGGGGTCCGGCACCACCGAAAGCCCCACCATCCGCTCGGCGAACCACAGCGGATCTACCATGGCGGCCCCGAACAGCCCGACGGTGCCAAGCGCGAAGACCGGCCGCGGCAGCCGGTTCACGCCGTCCATGAACCGGTCGAACGCACCCTGCCGGGGGGCCGCGAACTCGGCCGCGAACTGCGCCAGCGACGCCGCGCCAAGGTCCGCCGCCCGCTGTGCCGAGGCCTCGGCGTTCTCGCGGAACACCTCGGCCGTCTCCGCGATGACATTGCCGCTGCCGAACAGCAGCCCCATGCCCCGGTCGATCAGCCCCATGACGCCACCCGGCGCGCGTGCTCGTCCTCGCTCAGCCGGTAGCGCGGCGAGATGAAGCTCTCGGCCCGCAGGATCCAGCCGCCCTTGCCGCCGTCCAGCCGCCGCGCGTACTTGCGCGAGGCAGGGCGCCGGTCGGCCAGGGCGTAGTAGTAGTTGCGCCGCGCGATCCCATAGGCGTCCCGCAGATGCGCGGGCGCCGCGGCGTGGGCGACGGCGGCGGCGGCCAGGGTCTGCGGCCCGACCACGCCGTCCACCGCCACCCGCTGGCCCATGTCGCAGAGCAGCCGCTGGAGGATCTCCACCGCGTTCGACCCGGCGTTGACGTACATGTCGAAGACGCTGTCCTGAAGCACCTCGGGCAGCTCGGCGATGCGCGGACGGCGGAAGTAGTGCTCAATGAAGATGTCGCGCGCCCGGCTTGCAGTCAGCCGCCGCAGGTCCGCCACGTCGACATCGCCGTCGCCGTCGAGGTCCAGCCCCAGCCGACGCAGGGTGCCGATGGTCACGCCATGGTTCGTCGCGCCACCGGGGTCGTCGGGGTCGCTCACGAACCCGCCCTCCCGCGCCACGATCTCTTCCGCGATGGACTCCACGCTTGCCATGCCTCACTCCCTCCGGGCCCTTGCATCTGGGCGGGGAAGATCCGGGCCGAGCGGTTAAGAGGGCGGAACCTCGGCGTTCGGCGCCTCGTAGACGCCCTGCGCCTTCAGCGCGTCGATCACTTCCTTGGGCATGTAATTCTCGTCGTGCTTGGCGAGGATCTCGCTCGCCTCGAAGACGCCGTTCACATAGCGCCCGGTGCCCACCATCCCCTGCCCCTCGGCGAAGAGATCGGGCAGCACGCCGGTATAGGTGACGGGCACCGTCGCGGCGCCGTCGGTGACCGAGAAGGTGATCTGCTCGCCCTGCCCGCGCACCAGCGAGCCCTCGGCGACAAGGCCGCCGATGCGGAACACCTCGCCCGAGGAGGGCGGATCGGCCATCACCTGCGCGGGCGCACGGAAGAAGTTGATGCCGTCGCGCATGGCATAGCCGATCAGCGCGGTGGACCCGGCAAGCGCGACGAAGGCCAGAACGATGATCTGGATGCGTCGCTTCTTCTTCAGACCCTTCATCGCTCTCCGCCGCTCATGGAAACAGCGGCGCCAGCATCAGCCCCGCGGTCTCTTCCTCTCCTAGCATAAGGTTGGCGTTCTGCAAGGCTTGGCCCGATGACCCCTTGGTCAGATTGTCGAGAGCGGCAAAGACCGCGGCCCGCCCCTTCCGCCGGTCCCCGGCGACCCCGACATGCACGAAATTGGAGCCCAGAACATGCTGGCTGCTCGGCACCTCGCCCATGGGCAGCAGCACCACGAAGGGCTCCTCGGCATAGGCCTCGGCCAGGGTGCGGTGGATCGCCGCGGCGTCGCCCTCGACATGGCAGGTCGCCAGCACGCCGCGGGAGGCCGGGATCAGGTGTGGCGTGAACTGCACCTCCACGGGCCGCCCGGCCAGCGCGCTGAACTCCTGGTCGAACTCGCCCAGATGGCGATGCCTGCCCCCGACCGCATAGGGCGCCGCGCCGCCCTGAAGCTCGGAATGAAGCAGGTTCTCCTTCAGCGCCCGCCCCGCGCCCGAACTTCCGGCCTTCAGGTCGATCACGATGCGGTCGAGGTCGATCACCCCGGCCGAGACCAGCGGCCGCAGCGCGAACTGGCCCGCCGCCGCGTTACACCCCGTCCCGGCCACCAGCCGCGCGGATTCGATCCGGTCGCGGTAGAACTCGCTGAGGCCATACACGGCCTCGCCCAGCAGCGCGGCAGCCGGATGGGGCTTGCCGTACCAGTGGTGATAGGCGTCGGGATCCTTCAGCCGGAAATCGGCGGAGAGATCGACGATCTTCACGTCCCGCGGCAACTCCGCCACCACCGTCGCCGAGGTGCCGTGGGGCAGTGCGCAGAAGACGATGTCGACGCCGCCGAACTCCACCTCCTCGCGCTTCACGAGCTTCGGCATGTCGAGGTGTCGCAGGTGGGGAAACACGGCGCCAAGCGCCTCGCCCGCCCGCCGCTCGGCCACCAGCGCGGCGATCTCCAGCGTCGGATGGGTGGCGATCAGGCGGATGAGTTCGGCCCCGGTATACCCAGAGGCGCCGAAGATGGCGGCCTTGAACGACATGCAGTCCCCTCCCTCCGGCCCCGGCTTCCGCGGGGTCCCGGCGGAGGTTTAGACCGAGATCACGCGCTTTGAAAAGAGATGCGGCGGCGCAGGAACTGCGTGGCGCTGTTCGACACCTTGTCGGGGTTGCCCGTGGTCAGGAACGCCGGCTCGCGCGGCGGGCCCTGGCGTTCGGGATGGCGGGTCAGGTAATCGGCCAGGCTCTCGGCCACGAGGTTGGCCTGCGAGAAGACCTGCACCTCGTCCCCGAGCGCCGCCTGGAAGACCTCCTGCATCAACGGATAATGGGTGCAGCCCAGCACCGCCGCATCCGGAAACGGCATCTTCCGCTTCAGCGCATCGACGTGGGAGCGTACCAGCGCCTCGGCCAGGATCATGTCGCCGTCCTCGATCGCGTCGACGAGGCCGCCGCAGGCCTGCGCCTCGACGTCCACGCCGATGGCGCGGAAGGCCAGTTCGCGCTGGAAGGCGCGGGAGCGGACGGTGGCGGGGGTGGCGAACAGGGCCACGTTCTTCACCGCGACCTCGCGGGGCGGCGAGTTGTCGCCCCAGTTCCGTTCCGTCAGCGCCTCGATCAGCGGCACGAACACGCCGAGCACGCGCTTGTCCCGCGGTACCCAGCCCTCCTGCATCCGGCGCAGCGCCGCGGCCGAGGCGGTGTTGCAGGCCAGAATCACCAGGTCGCAGCCCGCGTCGAACAGCCGTTCGGTCGCCGCGCAGGTCAGCTGGTAGACGTCGTCGGCGTCGCGCACGCCATAGGGCGCGTTGGCGTTGTCGCCGAAATAGATGAACGGCACCTCGGGGAGCCGCCGCGCCACCGCGTCCAGCACGGTGAGACCGCCCAGACCGGAATCGAAAATGCCGACGGCCATGTCAGACCCTGTATCTGTCCTCGAACTCGAAGCCGTAGCCGAGCGTTTTCAGCGGCTTCGGAGACAGGGCATAGGTCCGCGCGCGCAGAAAGTCCATCATCGCTTTCGGATCGTGGCGGAACGGCGCCAGCGCGTCCGGGGAAATCGGGTCGCCGATGGCGACGCGCACCGGCTCCTCGACCCGGCGGCGGAACTCGCGGATCAGCAGCGCCATACGAAGAGTATAGTGCAAGTGGCTGGCAATCTGGAACATTCTGGAGTTGGAGCCGTCGAAATGGATCGGCAGCACCGTCGCATTCGACTTGGCCACCATCCGCGCGGTGAAGTTGCGCCAGACCGGGTCCAGCGCCTGGCCGAAGGGCTTGGGCGCGGTGCTGACGGTGCCGCCCGGGAAGATCCCGATGGCGCCACCGGCGGCGAGGAAGGACAGTGCATTGCGCCGCGTCTCCAGATTGACCGCCGTCGCCTCCTTCGTCTCGTCGAAGGCGACGGGCAGGATGACACGCTCCAGATCCTGCGCCTTGCGGAAGACGCGGTGCGCCAGGATCCGGAAATCGCCCCGGGTCACGCTCAGGATATGGCCCATCATCAGCCCGTCGAGGATGCCGAACGGGTGGTTCGCGATCAGGATCAGGGGACCTGTTTTCGGAATGTTCCCAAGGGCTCCCGAGGCGACGTGAAGGCTGAGACCGTAGCGTTCGACCATAACCTGCCAGAAGCAGCGCCCCTGCGCCACCTCGGCCTCGTATCCCGCGGCGCGGCGGATGAGGGAAAGGCGGCCGGTGGCGTTCTCCATCATCCGGATCAGCGTCTGCCCGCCCTTCGAGCGGGCCGAGCTGGCATAGCTGATCTCGCGGGCGATGTGCTGGCCGGGCAGCTGCGGCTGGACGTTCAACGCGGCGGACTCACCTTGAGGCAACGGTTGGCGCGTCTTGTGTCACGGTTCGGTATCAGTTTTGCGACAGCCCTATTCGGCCGCCTTGTCGAACCTCTCGCCGCCGCTGCGGATGATGTCGAGCAGGGCCGCGCGCTGCTTGGCGGCCTTCGCGGCATTCGCCTCCTTCACCGGCCCGAAGCCCCTGATCTGCAACGGCAGTTCCGCCAAAGCCACGATCGCGCCGCGGGTGTTCGGCCCGAGCTTCGGCAGCACCTCGGCCATGTCCGCCTCGTACTGCCGGATAAGTGCGCGCTCCATCCGCCGCTCGCCGCTGTAGCCGAACGGGTCGAGCGGCGTGCCCCGGAGAAAGCGGAACCGCGCGAGCGCCGGGAAGGCCCTTTCGATCCAGGGACCGAAGGCGCGTTTGGCCGGACGTCCGTCGGGTCCGGTGCGGCTGAGGATCGGCGGAGCGAGGTGGAAGGTCAGCTTCAGGTCGCCGCCGAAGGCCTCCTGAGCCTTGGCGCGGCTGTCCTTCAGCAGTCGGGCGACTTCGTATTCGTCCTTGTAGCCCAGCAGCTTGTGATAGCCTCTTGCCACGGCGAGACGCACCTCGTCGTCCGCGATCCCGTCGACCATCCGGCGATAGCGCCTCGCCAGCCGCTGGCCCTGATAGGCGGCCAGGTGGCGTTCGCGGAAGGCGATGCGCTCGGCGGTCGAGGTCGGCAGGCTGACCACTTTCGGCTCCAGGATCTCCCTCACCTTCGACGGGTTCAGCGCCGCCCACCGGCCCAGCTCGAAGGCGCGGCGGTTGCCGTCGACGGCGGCGCGGTTCAGCTCGATGGCCCGGTCGATGGCCTCGAAGCTCAGCGGGACATAGCCGTGCTGCCACGCGGCGCCGAAGATCATCATGTTCGAGAAGATGGAGTCGCCGAGCAGCGCCTTGGAAAGCTCCGACGCATCAAAGAGTTGCAGGCGGTCCTTCAGGCGCGCCTCCAGCGCAAGGGACAGCCGTTCGGTCGGGATGCGGAACTCGGTATTGCGGGTGAACTCGCCGGTGATGATCTCGTGCGAATTGACCACGCCGCCGGTCTTGCCGGGCTTCATCAAGCCGATGGTCTTGGCCCCCGCCGACACCACCAGGTCGCCGCCGATCAGCACGTCGGCCTCGCCCGTGGCGACCCGTATCGCGCTGATGTCGCCGGGCGAATTGGCGAGGCGGCAGTGGATGTGGACGGCGCCGCCCTTCTGGGCAAGCCCGGCCATCTCCATCATGCCCGCCCCCTTGCCGTCGAGGTGGGCCGCCATGGCCATGATCGCGCCGATGGTCACGACGCCGGTGCCGCCGACGCCGGTGATGACGACGTTGGTGGTGCCTTCGATCGCCGGGATTTCCGGCATGGGCAGGTGGCCGGTGTCGACCTCCGCGGTCGCCTCCTTGCGGATCTCGGCGCCTTCGACCGTGACGAAAGAGGGGCAGAAGCCCTTGAGACAGCTGTAATCCTTGTTGCACGAGGACTGGTCGACGGCGCGCTTGCGTCCAAGCTCGGTTTCGACCGGGACGAGGGAGACGCAGTTGGACTGCACCCCGCAATCGCCGCAGCCCTCGCAGACGTCGGTGTTGATGAACACGCGCCTGTCGGGGTCGGGATACTGGCCGCGCTTCCTGCGGCGGCGCTTCTCGGCGGCGCAGGTCTGGACGTAGATGATGACGCTGACCCCGGTGTGGCGCGCGTAGTTCTCCTGCACCGACGCCAGTTCCGCCCGCTCGTGGGTCGTCACCGCCTTCGGGAAAGCCTCGAGCGCCACGTCCTCCTTCTCGTCATAGACCACCGCGACGTGCTTCACCCCCATCGCCAGCACCTCGCGGGCGATCTGCTGGGGCGAGAGGTCGCCGTCGTTGTGCTGCCCTCCGGTCATGGCGACGGCGTCATTGAAGAGGATCTTGTAGGTGATGTTCGTGCCCGCCATCAGCGCGAAGCGGATCGCCTGGACGCCGGAGTGGTTGTAGGTGCCGTCGCCGAGGTTCTGGAAGACGTGGGGCGTCTTCGAGAACGGCGCCTCGCCGACCCAGTTCGCGCCCTCGCCCCCCATGTGGGTGAAGCCGCTGGTCGCGCGGTCCATCCACTGCACCATGAAGTGACAGCCGATCCCGGCATAGCCCCGCGACCCCTCGGGCACCTTGGTCGAGGTGTTGTGCGGGCAGCCCGAGCAGAAATACGGCAGGCGGGCCGCGATCTCGGGCGCGTTGTCGGATTTCCGCGCCTCGGCAAGACGGGCGAGCGCGCCTTGCAGGGCGTCGGTGCCCCGGCCCTCGTCGACGAGGATCCTGCCCAGCTTCTCGGCGATCATCACGGGGTCGAGCGCGAAACGGGTCGGGAACAGTTCCGGCCCGTGGGTCGTGCCCATCCGCCAGCCCCAGACGCGGCGGCCCTGCCGGTCGTCGAAGATCGCCTCCTTGATCTGCACCTCGATCAGCTTGCGCTTCTCCTCGACGACCACGATCAGGTCCAGCCCCTCGGCCCAGTCGTGGAAACTGTCCATGTCCAGCGGGAAGGTCTGGCCGATCTTCCAGGTGGTGATGCCGAGACGCTCGCATTCCGCGTGATCGAGCCCCAGCAGCGACAGGGCATGAGTCAGGTCCAGCCAGTTCTTGCCGGCCGCGACGAAGCCGATCTTCGCGCCGGGCTTGCCGTGGATGCGCCGGTCGATGCGGTTGGCCTTGGCGAAGGCCTCGGCGGCAAAGCGCTTGTGGTCGATGATCCGCGCCTCCTGCGGGATCCAGTGATCGCCGAGGCGGATGTTGAGCCCGCCCTCGGGCATCTGGAACTCCGGCAGCACGAAGGACATGCGATCGGGCGAGCCGTCGATGACCGAGGTCACCTCCACCGTGTCCTTCATCAGCTTCAGCCCCGCCCAGAGCCCCGAGAAGCGCGACAGCGCGAAGCCGTAGAGGCCGAAGTCGAGGATCTCCTGCACCCCCGCCGGGGACAGGACCGGCATGTAGGCGTCGACCATGGCCCAGTCGGACTGGTGGCAGACGGTCGAGCTTTCGCCGGTGTGGTCGTCGCCCATGGCCATCAGGACGCCGCCGTGGGGCGAGGTGCCGGCCATGTTCGCGTGGCGCATGACGTCGCCCGACCGGTCCACCCCCGGCCCCTTGCCGTACCAGAGGCCGAAGACGCCGTCGTACTTCCCCTCGCCCCTCAGTTCCGCCTGCTGGGTGCCCCAGAGGGCGGTGGCGGCCAGATCTTCGTTCAGGCCGGGCTGGAAGACGATGTCGGCGGCGGTCAGGTCCTTCGTCGCCTGGGCCATCACCATGTCGACGGCGCCGAGCGGCGAACCGCGGTAGCCGGTGACGTAGCCGGCGGTGTTCAGCCCCGCGGCGCGGTCGCGGGCCTTCTGCATCAGCATCAGGCGGACCAGCGCCTGGGTGCCGTTCAGCAGCACCTGCGATTTTTCGAGATCGTAGCGGTCGTGAAGCGTTACATCCTGCCGCATTTCGTTCACTCTCCGCCCGTACTTTTCCGACAGGAGTCTAGGCCACTCCTCCGGAGGTGACAAAATGAATAAATCGCGCGTTCGGCATTTGCGATTGATGCTGCGCTGCGGCATAGACGAGGCGCGCTGGCGCGCTTCCTGCGGGATGGACCGGATAGAATGGATTGGGACAAGCTGAGAATATTCCACGCGGTGGCCGATGCGGGCAGCCTGACCCATGCCGGCGACGCGCTGCACCTGTCGCAGTCCGCCGTGTCGCGGCAGATCCGGGCGCTGGAGGAATCGCTGAACACCACCCTGTTCCACCGCCACGCCCGCGGCCTGATCCTGACCGAGCAGGGCGAGCTGCTGCATGACGCGACGAAGGCCATGGCGCGCAGGCTCGACACCGCGGCGGCGCGGATCCGCGACAGCGAGGAGGAGGTCTTCGGCGAACTGCGCGTGACGACGACCACCGGCTTCGGCTCGCTCTGGCTGGCGCCGCGCCTTCCGACGCTGTTCAAGAAGTATCCGGACCTCAAGATCGACCTGATGCTGGAGGAGCGGGTGCTGGACCTGCCGATGCGCGAGGCCGACGTGGCGATCCGCATGAAGGAGCCGAGCCAGGCCGACCTGATCCGCAAGCGGCTGATGAACATCCGCATGCGCCTCTATGCCTCGCCGCAGTACCTCGCCGAGGCCGGCACGCCACGGCGCCTGTCGGACCTGTCGAACCACCGCCTGATCTGCCAGAACCCCGGCTCGCACCAGGTGCAGGCCGGCGCGATCCTGGTGCAGGAGCTGCTGACCTACGACATCCCCTCGCTGTTGACGGTCAACAACTATTTCGGGGCGTTGCAGGCGGTCCTGAGCAACCTCGGGATCGGCGTGCTGCCCGATTACGTGATCGAGGATTTCCCGGCCATCGTGCGCGTCCTGCCGGATGTCGAGTCCGGCGACGTGCCCGTGTTCCTCGCCTATCCCGAAGAGCTGCGCCAGTCCAAGCGGGTGCAGGCCTTCCGGGACTTCGTGGTGGAAGAGCTGTTCGCTCATCGCCAGCGCCAGCGCGAGAACGGGACCGACGACTGAGATTGCCGCGATCCACCGCTATGCACCTCGCGCATACCGGCCTTGCGAAGGGAACGCCGGTTTCTTCTTGAAACGCCAAGGGCGCAGGCATAACTGCCTCATCAGAAGGCAGGACAGCCCTCGCGGCAGTTCTTCTTCTACCTCCCTGTTGGACTACGGCCGAGCCCTTGTGCTCGGCCTTTTTTTTGCGCCCCTCGTCCGGCACGACACTGCACGGCGGCATCAAGCCATCTTCCGGCAAAATTATCGTTTCAAGGCAACCAACTGCCGCGTCGCGCGTTTAGCGGGCAACGATGCATCAGCATCCACACAGTGTTGGAGATTGAAAATGTTCAAGACGCTCAAGATCGCCGCCCCGCTGACCGCCCTCGCCCTGCTGGCCTCGCCCGTCTACGCGCAGGCCACCGTGACGAACACCGAGGACGCCGTGACGGTCGAGACCGCGAAGATCGCGCCCGACGCCTCCGTCGAGGGCATGAAGGCCGACGATGTCGTGATGGCGACCAGCGGCGAGCTGTTGGGCAAGATCGTGTCGGTCGTCCCGCGCGACGGCGATACCACCCAGTACATCATCCAGGTCGACCAGACCGTCAGCCCCGGCGCCGAGAAGAACGTGACCCTCGACTCCACGCACTTCAGCCGGGTCGGCGAAGACTATGTCGTCAACGCCGACTACAACGAGTTTCTGATGCTCGTGGAAGAGCAGAACCCGGCCTGATCCACGATCGATCCAACTTGCGGGGGCGCCTTCCGGGGCGCCCCTTTTTCGTGCCGGGGTCCGGTCGCCCGTGCCCGCGCGTCGAACTGGCCCTTTCCGTCCGCAGGCCGCTTGTCTATGACGTGGCAAGCCGCCGCGGAGACTGCCATGACCGAGCCTGCCATCACCGAAGACCGGATCGCCGCCCACGGGCTCAAGCCCGACGAATACGCGCGCATCCTCGAAATCATCGGCCGCGCCCCGAGCTTCACCGAACTCGGCATCTTCTCGGCCATGTGGAACGAGCACTGTTCCTACAAGTCCTCGAAGAAATGGCTGCGCACCCTGCCCACCACCGGCCCCCAGGTGATCTGCGGCCCCGGCGAGAACGCGGGCGTGGTCGACATCGGCGACGGGCAGGCGGTGGTCTTCAAGATGGAGAGCCACAACCACCCCTCCTACATCGAGCCCTACCAGGGCGCGGCGACGGGCGTCGGCGGCATCCTGCGCGACGTCTTCACCATGGGCGCGCGACCCGTGGCGGCGATGAACGCGCTGTCCTTCGGCGTGCCCGCCCACCCGAAGACCCGCCAGCTGGTCAGCGGCGTCGTGGCCGGGGTCGGCGGCTACGGCAACTGCTTCGGCGTGCCCGTGGTCGGCGGCGAGGTCCGCTTCCACCGCTCCTACAACGGCAACTGCCTGGTGAACGCCTTCGCCGCCGGCCTTGCCGATGCGGATTCCATCTTCTACTCCGCCGCCTCGGGCGTGGGGATGCCGGTGGTCTATCTCGGCGCCAAGACCGGACGCGACGGTGTCGGCGGGGCGACCATGGCCTCGGCCGAGTTCGACGAGACTATCGAGGAGAAGCGCCCCACCGTCCAGGTCGGCGACCCCTTCACCGAAAAGCGGCTGATGGAGGCCTGTCTGGAGCTGATGGCGACCGGGGCCGTGATCTCGATCCAGGACATGGGCGCGGCCGGCCTCACCTGCTCGGCCGTCGAGATGGGGGACAAGGGCGGGCTCGGCGTGCGGCTCGACCTCGACCGGGTGCCGGTGCGCGAGACGGGGATGACCGCCTACGAGATGATGCTGTCCGAAAGCCAGGAGCGGATGCTCATGGTCCTGCGCCCCGAGAAGGAGGCCGAGGCGAAGGCGGTGTTCGACAAGTGGGACCTCGACTTCGCCGTGGTGGGCGAGACCATCGCCGAGGACCGCTTCGTCATCGTCCACGGCGGCGAGGTGAAGGCCGACCTGCCCCTGAAGGCGCTTTCCGGCACCGCTCCGGAATATGACCGCCCCTGGGTCGAGACCCCTGCCCCGGCCCCCTTCCACGAGACGCTCGAGATCGACCCGATGGAAGGGCTGAGGGCGCTCATCACCTCGCCGAACTATGCGGCGAAACAGTGGGTCTATGAACAGTACGACACCCAGGTGATGGCCGACACGGTCCGCGTGCCGGGCCTTGGCGCCGGGGTGATCCGGGTCCACGGAACGGACAAGATGCTGGCCTTCACCTCGGACGTCACCCCGCGCTACGTCAAGGCCGATCCCGTCGAGGGCGGCAAGCAGGCGGTGGCCGAGGCGTACCGCAACCTCGTCGCGGTCGGCGCGACACCGCTGGCCGCCACCGACAACCTGAACTTCGGCAACCCCGAGAAGCCCGAGATCATGGGCCAGTTCGTCGGCGCGATCAAAGGCATCGGCGCGGCCTGCGAGGCGCTGGGGATGCCCATCGTCTCGGGCAACGTCTCGCTCTACAACGAAACCGACGGCACCGGCATCCTGCCGACCCCCACCATCGGCGCCGTGGGCCTTATCGCCTCGCCCGAGGAGCTGATCGCGGGGCAGCCGCAGGAGAACGACTATGCGCTGCTGATCGGCGCGCCGGGCAGCCACCTCGGCCAGTCGGCCCTCCTGGCCGAGGCCTTCGGGCGCGAGGAAGGCAGCGCGCCGCCGGTCGACCTCGCGGCCGAGCGGGCGCACGGCGACTTCATCCTCGCCAACCGCCACCTCCTGAACGCGGCCACGGACCTCGCCGACGGCGGCCTCGCGCTCGCCGCCTTCGAGATGGCGGAGGCGCACGGGATCGGCCTTGTCCTCGACGACACCGACATCGCCCGCCTCTTCGGCGAGGACCAGGCCCGCTACCTCGTCGCCTGCTCCTTTGACGCCGCCGAGGCGCTGATGCAGGCCGCGGCCGCCGCCGGCGTCCCGGTCTCGACCGTCGGCCGGTTCGGCGGCGACGCCGTGTCGATCGGCGGTACCAGCTACCCGATGGCGACGCTCTCCGGCCTCTACCGCACCGGCTTCGCGGCGGCCCTCGCCGCGGGTCTCGTGGCGTGACAGCCTTCTCTTTCCTGCCCGAAGTCCTGCGGGCGCTCTCGGGGCGCGCCGCGGGATGGGCTTGAAGCGCCGACCGCCCCGGCATACCTTCGCAGCGACGACAGGAGGGACGATCCCATGGCGATCCAGGCCAGCGACATCGAGGCATTGATCCGCGAGCGGTTTCCGGACGCGAAGATCACCGTCGAAGGCGACGACGGCGCGCATTTCGCCGCGCTGGTGGTGGACGAGTCCTTCCGCGGCATGAACCGCGTGCAGCAGCAGCGCGCCGTCTTCGCGGCGCTCAAGGGCAAGATGGACGGCTCCCACGGCGAACTGCACGCGCTGGCCCTGACGACCAAGGTGCCGGAGGCGCCTTGAGCTGGCTCGCGACGCTGCTGACCGAGGGATGGCCGCTCTTCGCCGCCCTCGGCCTCGTTCTCTTGATCACCTACGGCGCGCTCCGTCCCTACCTGAAGCAGGACGCCGCCCGCCGCGACCCGAAGAAGGACACTTCCGATGACTGACGCGACGAAACAGATCCAGGATACCGTGACGAGCAACGACGTCGTGCTCTTCATGAAGGGCACCAAGTCGATGCCCCAGTGCGGCTTCTCCAGCCGCGTGGCCGGCGTGCTGAACTTCATGGGCGTCGACTATGCCGACGTGAACGTGCTGGCGGACGAGTCGATCCGCCAGGGGATCAAGGACTTCTCCGACTGGCCGACGATCCCCCAGCTCTACGTCAAGGGCGAGTTCGTGGGCGGCTGCGACATCGTCACCGAGATGACTCTCTCGGGCGAACTCGACACGCTCTTCGCCGAGAAGGGCGTCGCCTTCGACAAGGCCGCCGCCGACAAGATCCGCGAAGCCAACGCCTGAGGCCGCGGCCCCCGTCAACTGAAAGGGCCCGTCCTCGGCCGAGGGCGGGCCCCTTTCGTTTCCGGGTCAGGACAGCAGCGCGCGGGCTGCATGGCCGCAAGGGTTCCGCTCCAGCCGGAGACCGCCCCCCCGACGCGCCCTCGCCGCGCAGCGCCCCGGTGTTTCCCAAACACCGGCTGCACGGCGCCCGGCGCGGCGCCCTAGCCTTGCGCCTTCTCCTCGACGCTGTCGGCGATGGCCTCGGCCCGGGCCGCCATCTCGGCCAGCGACTCGATGACCGAGGACGGGATCACCGGCACCTCGACCCGCTCGGGCGCGGGGCGCGGCGCGTTCTTCAGCGCCTCGATCTCGGCGGCGGCCTGGGCCAGCTGGCTCTGCATCGCGCGAAGCTGCTGCTCGGTGTTGCGCACCTGCTCTTCCATGCCCGCGGTCTTGTCCGCCAGCATCAGCCCCGCCATCAGCAGCATCCGGGATTCCGGCAGGCGGCCGATCTGGCCCACCAGCGCCGAAGCCTCGATGTCCAGCATCCGCGCCGCGGCCTGGAGATAGTGCTCCTCGCCCTCCTGGCAGGCGACCTCGAAGACGCGGCTGCCGACGGTGATCTTGATCTCAGGCACCGGCGCTCTCCTCGACGATGGGTTTCAATTCGGCCAGCAGCTCCGCCAGTTCCTGCCGCTCGGCCTCGCGCTCGGCACGCAGCTGGTCGAGTTCGGCCTGGAGCGCGGCCGTGTCCCCGCCGGAGCCGGAACCGGAGCCCGCATCGGCCTTCAGCGCCGCGTTCTCCTCCTCCAGCGCCGCGATCCGGTCGCGGGCCAGCGAGAGGTCGGATTCCAGCACGCTCACGCGGTTGTCCTGGCGGTCCTTGATGGCGCGCACCCGCTCCTCGAGCTGCGCGGTGACGGCACGCTCGGCCTCGAGTTCGGCCATCAGCTCGGCCGCGGGGGGCAGGCCGGCGTCGGTCTCGGGTTCCGGTTCGGGCGCGGGGGCGGCGCGCTCCAGATGCGCCACATGGGTGGCGATCCGGTCCAGCGCGGCCGAGACCCGTGCCTCCAACTCGGTCAAGTCGTTCATGTGTTACCTGTCCTCATCTTGCCGCCGCCGGGCACGCGGCGCGGTCCCGAATCGCATTTTCCGGCATTTCAGCCATCTAAACCCAAGTCAAACCCGATTTCAGCCCCCTAACCGCCCCGTCGGCAAGGCGGCGCAGCTTGATCTTGGGCTGAACCCTGCTATCACCCGCCGGACCCCCGAGGCAGCCGAAGGATGAACGCCATGGACATCGCCACCCTGCGCGACCGCGACCCCGATCACTGGCAGCGCGCCGCCGCGCTGCGGATGCTGGCCCTCGATGCCGTCGCGGCGGCCAATTCGGGCCATTCCGGCATGCCGATGGGCATGGCCGACGTGGCGACGGTGCTGTTCTCGCGGCACCTGAAGTTCGACGCCGCCAACCCCGACTGGCCGGACCGCGACCGCTTCATCCTGTCGACGGGCCATGGCTCGATGCTGCTCTACGGGCTTCTGTACCTCACCGGCTACGAGGACATGACGCTGGAGCAGATCAAGGACTTCCGCCAGTGGGGCGCGAAGACCGCGGGCCATCCGGAATACGGCCACGCCAAGGGGATCGAGACCACCACCGGCCCGCTGGGCCAGGGGATCGCCAATTCCGTGGGCTTCGCCATGGCCGAGGCCTCGCTGAGCGGGCGGTTCGGCCGGAAGATCGTCGATCACCACACCTATGTCATCGCCGGGGACGGCTGCCTGATGGAGGGCGTCAGCCAGGAGGCCATCGCGCTGGCCGGGCGGCAGGGCCTCGGCAAGCTGATCGTGTTCTGGGACAACAACAACATCACCATCGACGGCAAGGTCGAGATCGCCGACCGCACCGACCAGATGATGCGCTTCGCCGCCTCCGGCTGGCACGTGCAGGAGGTCGACGGCCACGACCCCGAGGCGATCGACGCCGCCATCACCGCGGCCAAGGCGGTGACGGGCCAGCCCTCGATGATCGCCTGCAAGACCCACATCGCGCTCGGCTCCTCGGCGCAGGACACGGCGAAGGGGCACGGGGCGCTGACCGATGCGAAGCTCATCGCCGACGTGCGCGAGGCCTATGGCTGGAGCCACGCGCCCTTCGAGATCCCGGCCGAGGTGAAGTCCTGGTGGGAAGAAGTCGGCCGCCGTGGCGCCGCCGCCCGCAAGGACTGGAGCGAGCGGCTGGCGGGGCTGTCCGATGCGCGGCAGGCACAGTTCAACCGCATGGTCGCGGGCGAGGCGCCGAAGAAGCTCTCCTCGGTCATCCGGGCGCTGAAGAAGCAGGCGAGCGAGGCGGGCCACAAGGTCGCCACGCGGAAGAGCTCGGAAATGGTGCTGGAGGTCGTCAATCCAATCATGCCCGAGACCTTCGGCGGCTCGGCCGACCTGACGGGGTCGAACAACACGCTGACGAAGGACCTCGGCATCTTCAGCCCCGAGGACCGCAAGGGCCGCTACGTCCACTACGGCATCCGCGAGCACGGCATGGCGGCGGCGATGAACGGGCTGGCGCTGCATGGCGGGGTGAAGCCCTACGGCGGCACCTTCATGTGCTTCACCGACTACGCCCGCGGCGCCATGCGGCTCTCTTCGCTGATGGGCGCGCCGGTGGTCTACGTGATGACCCACGATTCCATCGGCCTGGGCGAGGACGGGCCGACCCACCAGCCGGTCGAGCATCTGGCGATGCTGCGCGCGACGCCGAACCTCCACGTCTTCCGCCCCGCCGACACGGTGGAGACGGCGGAGGCCTGGGAGATCGCGCTGACCTCGCCGAAAACGCCCTCGGTGCTGGCGCTGAGCCGGCAGAACCTGCCGACGGTGAGGACCGAGCACAAGTCGAAGAACCTGGTGGCGCAGGGCGCGTACGTTCTGGCCGAGGCCACGGCGAAGCGGCAGGCGATCCTGATGGCGACGGGCTCGGAGGTGTCGGTGGCGATGGCGGCGCGCGACATCCTGGAGGCCGAAGGCATCGGCACCCGGGTCGTGTCCATGCCCTGCTGGGAGCTGTTCGAGGAGCAGGACGAGGCCTATCGCAAGCGCGTGCTGCCGGCCGGTCCGGTGCGCGTGGCCGTGGAAGCGGCGGTGCGCTTCGGCTGGGACCGCTGGCTGTTCGGCGAGCGCGGCAAGCGCGAGAAGTCGGGCTTCATCGGGATGCACGGCTTCGGCGCCTCGGCCCCGGCCGAGGAGCTTTATGCGCAGTTCGGCATCACGGCCGAGGCGACGGCACAGAAGGTGCGCGATCTTTTGAAGTAAGAGCGCGGCCGGCAGGGTCTTCCTGCCGGCCCGCCGCGCCCGCGGGTGCAAGTCCGGGGAGAGGATGCCCTCTCCCCGGACCCCTCTCCCGCACAATGGCGATGTCGCGCTGTCCGTCGCCCGTCAGGCCTGGACCGGGAACACCAGCTCCAGCCGCACGCCTCCGTCGGCATCGTCGTGCAGGAGCGTTCCGTCGAGCTGCTGCGCCGAGGCCTCGATCACCCGCAGGCCCAGCCCGCCGGGGCGGGTGTCGCCGGGGACGAAGCCGATGCCGTCGTCCATCAGCGTCAGCCGGTACTGCCCCTCCTCCGCGGTTCGACCGAGGATCGTGACGGTGCCGCTCCGCCCCTCGGGGAAGGCGTGGCGGAAGGAGTTCTGCGCGAACTCGTTCAGCATCACCGCGACCGCAGCCGCCTGCCGGGAATCGAGCGTCACCGGCGCGATGTCGGTGGCGAGCGTCACGTGGGCCGGGCGCACCCCCTCCATGGAGCCCGCGACGATCTCGAGGTAGCGGGCGAGGTCGATCCGTCCGCCCGCATCGGTGCGGTAAAGCTGTTCGTGCAGCGCCGCCACGGTCTGCACGCGCTGGACGGCGGCCTGCAACGCCGCGCGCACCTCGGGGTTTTCGCTGGCCAGGGCCTGGAGGCGGGTCAGCGCGGCGACGGACTGAAGCGAGTTCTTCACCCGGTGGTCGACCTCGCGGCGCAGGACCTCGGCCTGGTTCAGCGCGCGACGCAGTTCGAGCTGCTTCATCACCTGCTCGGCCAGCACCTTCAGCGCGTGCTTCTGGAGATCGCTCAGCCGCCGCGGCCGGTGGTCGAGCACGCAGAGCGTGCCAAGCCGGTGCCCCTCGCTGCTGGTCAGCTGCGCCCCGGCGTAGAAGCGCATCGCCGCCTCGCCCTGGCAGAGCCGGTTGCCCCGGGTGCGCGGATCGGCCTGGGTGTCGGGCACCTCGAGCAGGTCGTCGTGCAGCAGCGCATGGGCGCAGATCGACTGTTCCAGCGGCGTGCCGCGCAGGTCGGTGCCGATGGCCGACTTGAACACCTGCCGGTCGGCCGCCACGAACGAGATCAGCGCGACCGGGGCCTCGCAGATCGCCGCGGCAAGTTCGGCCACGTCGTCGAAGTCCTTCTCGGGGCCGGTGTCGAGGATGTCGAAGGAGGCAAGGGCGCGGAGACGGGGATCGTGTGCGCCGGTACTGGGTATCGTCATCGAAAGGTCGGCTCGTGGTAACTGCGTGACGGCCCGCAATAGATCAATCCGGCCTGGGGATAAAGCAGGATAAAAGGTGAGGTCAGCGGATGCGCCAGCCGCCGCCGCCGCCCGCCGCCAGGCACAGCAGACCGCCCGCGATGGCCCAGTTCTTGACGAAGATCGTCATCTGCCAGGGATCCGCGGGCAGGAAGTGGAACCAGCTCGTGAACATGCAATAGAGGGCCGCCGACAGGGCCACGGGCCCGAGCCGCCAGCCGAGGATCAGCGCAAGGCCCGCGGCCGCGTTATAGACGAGGGCAGGCCAGACGAGCGCCGTCGGCAGGCCATGATCGGCGAGAAGGCCCATCACCGGCGCGGGATCCATGGCCTTCTGCAACGCCCCGGCGAGGAACAGCGCCGCGATCAGGCAGCGCCCCAGAAGTGCCGTGAGGTCCCGCATGCCGATCTCCCCTCTCGCTCCCGGTATCGCACCCGGGGCGGCGAAAAGGCAACGGCCTTCGGGCTTTGCGGCGGGCGGCGGCGGACGGGCTGTCGCGCGGCCCCCGGCTCTGGCATGATCCCGGCCAGCGGAAGGAGCGGCGCGGAGATGACAAACAGGATCGCCCTGGGCCTGGCCCTGCTGATCTGCGCCTTCGTCGCCTTCGACCTCTACACCGGCGGCGGCAGGCTGCTGTTCCTCGCCCGCCGCTTCGCCGACCTCGTGCAGCACGTCGCCTTCTGGCGCTGACCTCCGGGCGCTCTCCGGTTGACCTTTGCCGCGAAATTCTCATGTTGGCCGGGAATACGGCGCAGACCGGGGCATGACCCTCCGGCCGCGCGGCAGGGGGCCGCGCCCGCGTCTCATAGGGCAAGGGAGACTACGCACCATGACAGTCAAGGTAGCGATCAACGGCTTCGGGCGCATCGGGCGCAACGTGCTGCGCGGCATCATCGAATCCGGCCGGACCGACATCGAGGTGGTGGCGATCAACGACCTCGGGCCGGTGGAGACCAACGCCCACCTGCTGCGCTACGATTCGGTGCACGGCCGCTTCCCGGCCGAAGTGACGACGACCGAGACGACCATCGACGTCGGCCGCGGCCCGATGCAGGTGACGGCGATCCGCAATCCCGCCGACCTGCCGTGGGGCGACGTCGACGTGGTGCTGGAGTGCACCGGCATCTTCACCAGCAAGGAGAAGTGCCAGGCGCATCTGGAGAACGGATCGAAGCGCGTGCTGATCTCGGCCCCCGGCGACGGCGCGGACAAGACCATCGTCTTCGGCGTGAACGACAGCGTGCTGACGGCCGAGGACATCGTGGTGTCGAACGCCTCCTGCACCACCAACTGCCTCTCGCCGGTCGCGCAGGTGCTGAACGAGGCGATCGGGATCACCAAGGGCTTCATGACCACGATCCACAGCTACACCGGCGACCAGCCGACGCTCGACACGATGCACAAGGATCTCTACCGCGCCCGCGCCGCGGCGCTGTCGATGATCCCGACCTCGACCGGGGCCGCGAAGGCCGTGGGCCTGGTCCTGCCCGAGCTGAAGGGCAAGCTCGACGGCGTGGCGATCCGGGTGCCGACGCCGAACGTGTCGGTCGTCGACCTGGTGTTCGAGGCATCGCGGACGACCACGGTGGAAGAGATCAACGACGCGATCCGCACCGCGGCGGACGGGCGGCTGAAGGGCATCCTCGGCTACACCAACGAGAAGCTGGTGTCGTCGGATTTCAACCACGATCCGCATTCGTCGATCTTCCACACCGACCAGACGAAGGTGATGGAAGGCACGATGTGCCGGATCCTGACCTGGTACGACAACGAATGGGGCTTCTCGAACCGCATGGCCGACACGGCTGTCGCGATGGGCAAGCTGATCTGACCGCGGGTCCGCGCACCGGCTGCGCGTGGACCAAAAGAAAGGGCGCGGGGGGTGATCCCCGCGCCCTTGTCATGTCCGCCGGTAGTCATCCGGCGAAATCGGTTGGAACCGTTCAGTTCCAGTAGCCTTCGTCGACGTCCTCGCGCTGCTCCAGCTCTTCCTCGGACAGCCGCGTGACATAGGCATAGGTGCGGTCGTCCACGGCCACGAGGCTGATGTCGTCCACCGGGATCATCACGTGCTTGTCCGCGATGTCGAGGAAGCCGCCGACCTCGCCGACGATGCCGATCATCTGGCCGTCCTTCGACAACACGATGTCCTCGATCTCGCCGATGTTGTTCCAGCCGTCGCCGACGCCGTTGTAGGTCTGCGCCGGATCCCAGCCTTCGTCATTGGCGGGGTTCACGGTATAGATGTTGCCGCCGGTGATGTCGCGGGTGCGGATCAGCTTGCCCTGCATCGAGGCCATGTCGTTCGCATCCCAGTTCTCGCGGTTCTGCATGTCCGAGCTGTTGTCGGCCGACATGGTCTTGTCCTGCATCGCGTCGCCGCTCTGCATGGTGGTGTTGGTGTCGGCGGTCATGTTGCTGTCGTTCTGCATGGTGGCGTTGTTGTCCGCCGCCATGGTGCTGTCGCCCTGGACCTTCGCGGTGCCGTCGGTCTGGTTCTGGGTGGTGTCGCTCTGGGCATAGGCGCCCGTCGCGGCCAGGGTGAGGGCGAGGGTGCTTGCAAGTGCGCGTTTCATGTCTGTCTCCCTTGTCTGTCAGGTTACCGGACCAACAGGACAGCCGCCGCAGTGTTCCGGGATTTTCTGCCCGGACGCCTGGGAAACTTCGCTAACATGCTGTTTTCGATGGATATAAATTCGCACCACCTTCCCGCCGGATCAGGGCCGCACGCGCATTTCAAGAGGATGCCGGAGGCCGCGACCCCTGCACATGCTGCATGGCAGCATTACCGAGCCGGGCGTTGTCCGGGCGCTCCTTCGGGGTCATTTCTGGGGCACGGGCAATGAGGCCCGGGTCACCGAAGAGGACGAAGATGATGGCCCTGATCAACAGCATCCGCTCCGCCGCCGCCAAGCGCGCCGCCTACAACCGCACCGTCGCGGAACTGTCGAAACTGCCGCTCGACACCGCGCTCGACCTCGACATCTACCGCGGCGATGTCCACACGATCGCGCGCCGGGCCGTCTATGGCTACTGAGCCCGGCGACACCGAAGATCCGCAGCAGACCTGAAACGGGCAAGCCGGGTCGGCCTGCCCGTTTCGTGTTTCCGCCACCCCTACACGGCCGCCGCGACCCCGCCGGGCTCCGACCGCCTGACCGCTTGACCGCCCCCTGTCCTCCGGCCTATCAGCAGACGGCACGTGCGGGTGTGGCGGAACGGTAGACGCGAGGGTCTCAAACACCCTTTCCGCAAGGAGTGTCGGTTCGAGTCCGACCACCCGCACCAGTGCATGCCGGAACAGCCCGGAAGTCCCCCCCGCACCCCCATCTTTGCTTTCCAAATATCCTCAGGGGGAGGCGCGCAGCGCCGTGGGGGCAGAATGCCCCCTGCCCGGTCCGCCACCTGGCGATGACCGCCGGGCAGGACGCCCGGAGTCAGCCCCGGTCGCGCAGCCGCTGGATCAGCGCCGAGGTGTCCCACCGGCCGCCGCCCATCTTCTGGACGTCCTTGTAGAACTGGTCGACCAGCGCCGTCACCGGCAGCGAGGCGCCGTTCTCGTTCGCCGTGGCAAGGCAGATCCCGAGGTCCTTCCGCATCCAGTTCACCGCGAAGCCGTGGTCGAAGTGGTTGGCCAGCATCGTCTCGTAGCGGTTCGCCATCTGCCAGGACCCGGCCGCGCCCTGCGAGATCACCTCGACCACCGCATGTCCGTCGAGCCCGGCCTTCTCGGCGAAATGCAGCGCCTCCGACAGCCCCTGAACGAGGCCCGCGATGGCGATCTGGTTGCACATCTTGGTCGTCTGGCCCGCGCCCGACTCGCCGATCCGGCGGCAGAGCTTGGCGTAGATCTCCATGACCGGCTCGGCCTTCGCATAGGCGTCCTCGTCGCCGCCGCACATGATCGACAGCTGGCCGTTCTCGGCCCCCGCCTGCCCGCCCGAGATCGGCGCGTCGACGAAGGCGATCCCCTTCTCCTTCGCGGCGGCGTAGAGCTCGCGCGTCACGGCGGCCGAGACGGTGGTGTGGTCGACGAAGGTGGTGCCCGGCTCCATGCCCGCGAAGGCCCCGTCCTCGCCCAGGCAGACCGCGCGCAGGTCGTCGTCGTTGCCGACGCAGGCCATCACGAATGCGGCACCGGCAGCGGCCTCCCGCGGGGTCGCGGCGTGGGAGCCGCCGTGCTTCGCGGCCCAGGCTTCCGCCTTCTCCGTCGTGCGGTTATAGACCGTCACGTCGTGGCCGGCCTTGGCCAGGTGCCCCGCCATGGGCGCGCCCATGACGCCCATTCCCAGAAATGCCAGTTTCGCCACCGCTTTCCTCCCCGTTCCAAATCGCTTACCTGTCGCCCTACCTAAACAAACGCTCCGCAGGGTCAACTGCCGGGGCGGACCCGCCCGACCCGAGGTTCCATGGCTCTCTACTTCCGCTGGCTGCTGCGCCTCTTCACCGGCCTGATGGCGCTCCTGCTGCTGGCCCTGGTGGTGGTCTACTGGTTCACCAGCCGCTCGATCCCCGATTACAACGCCGATTTCACGGTCCAGGGGCTGACCGCCCCGGTCGAGATCGTGCGGGACAACGCCGACGTCCCCCACATCTTCGGCAAGACCGACGCGGACGTGTACTTCGGGCTCGGCTTCGCCCATGCTCAGGACCGGCTGTGGCAGATGACGATGCTGAGGCGCACGGCCCAGGGGCGGCTGTCGGAACTCTTCGGCCAGCGGACGGTGAAGATCGACGACCTGCTGCGCCGCCTCGACATCTACAACCTCGCCGTCCAGTCGCTGGAGGTGCAGTCGGACGAGACGAAGGCGGCGCTCCGGGCCTATGCGGCCGGGGTCAACGCCTGGCTGAAGGAGGTGAACGCGGGCGCGCGCGGCCGCGGCGCGCCCGAGTTCTTCCTGTTCTCCCCCGAGATCGCGCCGTGGCAGCCCGCCGACAGCCTCGCCATCATCAAGCTGATGGGCTTGCAGCTGTCCTCGCACCTCGCCTCCGAGGTGCTCAGGGCGCGGGTGTCGCTGCTGCTCGAGGACGACCGGGTGCGCGACATCCTTCCGGACGCGCCGGGCAACGGCATCGCCGCGCTGCCGGAATACGCCTCGCTCTTCCCCGATGCCGAGCTGCCGCGCTATGCCGCGATGCCCCCCGTGGAGGACGACCCCCTCTCGCCGTTCAAGCCCGCGGCCTTCGCGGGCGCTTCGAACGTCTGGGCGGCGGCGCCCTCGCGCTCGGCCTCGGGCGGCACGCTGCTCGCCAACGATCCGCACCTCGGCTTCACCGCACCGACGATCTGGTATCTCGCGCGGCTGGAGCTGCAGTCGGGCGGTGTGATCGGCGGCACCATCCCGGGCATGCCCGTGGTGCTGCTGGGGCGGTCGTCGAAGCTCGGCTGGGGGATCACCTCCGCCTATGTCGACGACCAGGACCTCTATATCGAGAAGCTGAACCCCGACAACCCGGAAGAGGTGCTGACGCCCGAAGGCTACAAGAAGCTCACGACCCGCACCTCGATCCTGAAGATCAAGGGCGCCGCGCCGATCACCCTGACGCTGCGCTGGTCCGACAATGGCCCCGTCCTGCCCGGCAGCCACTACAACATCGCCGCGATCACCCCGCCCGGCCACGTCGCGGCGCTGGCCTGGACGGTGCTGTCGCCCAACGACACCTCGATGACCGCCGCGCTGGACCTGATGCGCTCGCAGAACGTGGCCGAGGGGCTGGCGGCGGGCGAGAACTTCATCGCGCCCGCGCAGAACCTGGTGCTGGCCGATGCGGAGGGCATCGCGATGAAGACCATCGGCGCGATGCCGCTCAGGGACATCAACCACCAGAGCCAGGGGCGGATGCCGACCCCGGGCTGGCTGCCCGAGAACCGCTGGCAGGGCCGCCTGCCCTACACCTCGAACCCCGAGTTCGTGAACCCGGTGGGCGGCATCCTCGGCAACACCAACAACAAGACGGTAGACCGGCCCTTCCCGCTCCACGTCTCTTTCGACTGGGGCGACACCCAGCGGATCCTGCGCTGGCGCCGCCTGATGCAGAGCCGCGAGGTGCACACGCGGGAAAGCTTCATCGAGGGGCAACTCGACACCGTCAGCCCCACCGCCCGGGCGCTGCTGCCGCTGGTCGCCGCCGACCTGTGGTTCACCGGCGAGCCCGCGCCCGAAGGCACGCCGGAACGCCTGCGCCAGCGGGCGCTGCAACTGCTGGGCGACTGGAATGGCGAGATGAACGAACATCTGCCCGAGCCGCTGATCTATGCCGCGTGGATGCGCGCCCTGCAGGACCGGCTGATCCGCGACGAGCTGGGGCCGCTGTCCGAGGAGTTCACCCATGTCGATCCCGTGTTCATCGAGCGGGTGTTCCGCAACGTGCAGGGCGCGGGCGTCTGGTGCGACGTGATCCAGTCGGCCCCGGTCGAGACCTGCAAGGACATCGCCCGCCAGTCGCTGGACGAGGCGCTGATCTGGATCAAGGAGACCTACGGCACCGCGCTCGAATCCCTGCGCTGGGGCGATGCGCACGAGGCGACCCACGACCACCCCGTGCTGGGCGACACGCCGGTCCTGAAGTGGTTCGTCGACATCCGCCAGTCCACAAGCGGCGGCGACGAGACGCTCCAGCGCGGGCTGACCAAGGGCACCGGACCGAATCCGTTCCTGAACGTCCACGGCGCGGGCTACCGCGGGGTCTACGACTTCGCCGATCCCGACAGCTCGGTCTTCATCATCTCCACCGGCCAGTCCGGCCACCCGCTGTCGCGCCACTACGACGACCTCGGAGAGCTGTGGCGGCGGGGCGAGTACATCCAGATGACGCTGGACCCCGAACTGGCGCGCGGCGCGGCGGTGGGCATCACCAACCTCCTGCCCGCCGGGTGATCCGCGGCGGACCGACGGGCCGGGCGTACGGCAGAACCAAGACAATTCTCGGCTCTCCCGCGGTTCCCCCGGCAGGCACTTATGCTAACATCGACCGGATTCAGGATCTCCGCGAGGCGTCGCATTGAAGACCTCGGCCCATCTTCCCAACCTCGTCCTCGACGCCATCGGCGCGGGCACCTGGGACTGGGACATCGCCTCGGACACCGTCTGGAACAGCAAGGCCTACGCCCGGATCCTCGGCATCGCCGAGGCGGAGGTCCACCGCCCCCGCCACCTCTGGCAGGACCTGCTGCACGAGGCCGACCGTGCGCGCGTGCTTGCCGCGCTCGAGGAGGCCGTTCGGAACGGCTCCCCCTACAGCGAGCGCTATCGCATCCGGCGGGACGACGGCAGCACCGTCTGGCTCGAAGACATGGGACGCCTGATCGAATCGGACGGGGCGGCCGGTGCGATCCGCATGGTCGGCGCGATCCGCGACGTCACCGAGGAGATGCAGGTCCGCTCGACCCTGCAGGAAAGCGAGCGGCGGTTCACCGAGATCGTCGAAAGCCTGCCGGGCGGCGTCGTTCGCTACCGCGTCAGCCCGGAGGGGGTCAGCCGCTACGGCTACATCAGCCCGACCTGCGCCGACCTCTTCGGCCTCACGGTGGAGGAGATCCAGGCCGACCCCTTCGCGATCCGCAGCCTGTTCTCGCCCGAGGACCAGGCCGTCTTCGCCGAGCATTTCGTGACCCGCCGCGACAACCCCCACCGGTTCGACCGCCTGATCACCTACGTCACCCGCGGCGGTATCCGGCGTCACGTCCACGCCGTCTCGACCCCCGCGCGCCAGGAGGATGGCAGCACGCTCTGGACCTCGGTCCTGCTGGACGTGACACACCAGGTCGAACTGGAACACGAACTGACGCGCTCGCGCGAGTTGTTCCTGCACAGCCAGAAGCTCGACGCCGTGGGGCAGCTGAGCGGCGGCATCGCCCACGATTTCAACAACCTCCTCTCGGTCATCATGGGCAACCTCGAACTGATCGGCGAAGAGGGCGTCTCGGACACCCAGAACGATTACCTGTCCGAGGCGACGGCCGCCGCGCGCCGCGGCAGCGACCTGACCCGCTCGCTCCTGAGCTTCGCGCGCAAGGCCGCGCTGAAGCCCCAGCGGCTGGACCTGAACGACGTCCTGCGGAACATCAATCCGATGCTCCGGCGCACCCTGCCCGCGACCATCGACCTGGAGATGGCGCTGATGGGCGGGCTCTGGGCCGTCGAGGTGGACCGCGGCTCGGCCGAGAACGCGGTGCTGAACCTCGTCATCAACGCCCGCGACGCCATGCCGAAGGGCGGCAAGCTGACGATCGAGACGGCGAACATCCGCCTGACCGACGATTATGTCGAGCAGCGCCACGAGACGGTGCCGCCCGGCCGCTATGTCATGGTGGCCGTCACCGACACCGGCACCGGCATTCCGCCCGGGATCCTGGAACAGGTGTTCGAACCCTTCTTCACGACCAAGGAGGTGGGCCGCGGCACCGGCCTTGGCCTGTCCAGCGCGCTGGGCTTCTCCAAGCAGTCGGGCGGCACCACGCGGATCTACTCCGAGGTCGGCGTCGGCACCTCGGTCAAGATGTATTTCCGCGCCGTGCCCGATGCCGCCGACCGCCCGCCCCTGGCGTTGCAGCCGGGCTCGGGCGATCTGGAGCGGATCCTGCTGGTCGAGGACGAGGATGCGGTGCGCAGGGTGCTGCGCAGCATCCTAGAACGCGAGGGGTTCCGCGTGCTGGAGGCCGCGACCGGCGACGAGGGGCTCCAGCTCTATCTCGAGGCCCGGCCGGTCGACCTCGTGCTGACCGACATCGTGATGCCCGGCAAGCTGATGGGCACCGCCATGGTGAAGGAGATGCGCAAGCACGATCCCGACCTGCGGGCGATCTTCATCTCCGGCTATCCGAACGAGGCCGCGATCCACGGCAACGGGCTGCAGGCCGACGACGTGCAGATGATGGAGCCGGTGGCGCGGCTGGACCTGCTGCGGGCGATCCGGAAGGTGCTGGCGACCTGAGGCGCCTCAGCGGTTGGTGCGCGCCAGAAGCGCCACCGCGACCATCCCCACCGCCATCACCATCAACGCCGCCGGCGCCGCCTCGCCGATCCGCTCGAGCGAGGCCTGCTCGTGCACCCGCGTCGCCAGCGTGTTGTAGTTGAACGGGCGCAGCAGCAGGGTCGCGGGCAGCTCCTTCACGCAGTCCACGAAGACCAGCAGCAGCGCCGTGCCGACCGAGCCGCGGATCAGCGGGACATAGACGTCGCGCAGCGTGCCGCCCGCCGTGCGCCCGAGCGCGCGCGCCGCCATCGGCAGGCTGGGCGAGACGCGCCCCATGGCCGCGTCCGCGGCGCCCTGGGCGATGGCGAAGAAGCGCACCATGTAGGCCAGGACGATCGCCGCCGCCGAGCCGGTGAGGATCAGCCCCGGATCGTTGCCCGTCAGCGCCGTCCAGGCGTCGGCCACCGCGTTGTCCACCCCGGCCAGCGGGATCAGCAGGCCGAGGCCCAGAACGGCCCCCGGCGCGGCATAGCCGATGGTCGTCACCGGCAGCAGCAGCCGCGGCAGCGCGCGCCCCGTCAGCCTGACGCCGTAGACCAGGAACAGCCCCGCGACGACGGTCAGCACGGCCGCGAGCCCACCCACGGCCACGGTGTGCCAGAGCGCCTTCAGAAGCCCCGGATCGACCCAGCGGTCGGGCTTCGACAGCGCGTGGGCCGTGATGACGGCGACGGGCAGCACGAAGCCGACGACGAAGGGCAGCGTGCAGAAGGCGGTGGCGGCCCAGCCGCGCCCGCCGGCGAGCGGCATCCTCTCGACCCGCCGCTGCTGGCGCGAGAGGCGGTAGAAGCGCGAGTTCCGGCGCGACAGCTTCTCCAGCGCGACAAGGCCGAGGACGAGCGCCAGGATCACGCAGGCGATCTGCGCCGCGCCGCCCGCGTTGCCGGTTTCCAGCCAGACCGAGAAGATGCCGGTGGTCAGCGTCTGGACGGCGAAATACTCGACCACGCCGAAGTCGTTGACCGTCTCCATCATCACGATGGCCACGCCCGCCGCGATGGCGGGCCGCGTCAGCGGCAGGCCGACGCGCCAGAACAGCGCGACCGGCCCGGCCCCGAGCGCGCGGGCGACCTCGTAGGCGCAGCCCGACTGCTCCCGCAGTCCCGCGCGGGCGAGGAGATAGACGTAGGGATAGAGCGAGGCCGCCAGCACGATCACCGCCGCCCCGCGCGAGCGGATCGGGGGAAACCAGTAGGCGCGGGAATCGGCCCAGCCGAACATCGCGCGCAGCCCGGTCTGCACCGGCCCCGCGTATTCCAGGAAGTCGACCAGCGCATAGGCCCCGACATAGGCCGGGATCGCCAGCGGCAGCAGCAGCAGCCATTCCAGCGCCTTCACGCCCGGAAAGCGGTACATGACGACCAGCCAGGCCGTCAGGGCGCCGAAGGTGCCCGCCAGCGCCCCCGTCCCCGCCATCAGGATCAGGGTGTTGCCCATGTAGCGGGGCAGCGTGGTGGACAGCAGGTGCGGCCAGATGTTCTCGGACGGGTGGAACGCCAGCCAGAAGACCGAGATCAGCGGCAAAAGCACCAGCGCCGCGATCGCCAGCGCACCCACCGACCAGGGGTCGAGGCGCAGCCGCGGGAAGGAAAGGTGCGGGACCGGCGAAACTTGAGTCTTTTGATCGGCCATTGTGCCGCAGCCTTAGCCCTTTCCGCTTTGACTGTCCAGAAACTCGCGATACACCCGGAAGGCCTCGCCGCGAAAGGGAAAGACTTGGACGTAGCCATCCACCTCGGCGCCCATTGCACCGATGCAGACCGGCTGATGAAGACGCTCCTGCGCAACCGCGACGTGCTGTCGGCACAGGGGATCGAGGTGCCGGGACCGGGCCGCTACCGCGACGTGCTGCGCGACGTGATGGACCGCCTCCGGGGCGCGCAGGCCGACGCGACGACGGTGGACGTGGTGCTGGAAACGATGCTGGACCGCGACGAACCCGCCCGCGTCGTGCTGTCGAACCACAACTTCATCTCGGCGCCCCAGGCGGTCCTGGACTTCGGGCAGATCTATCCGAAGATCGAGAAGGCCGCCTGGCTGCGCAACATCTTCCCCGATGCGCGGGTCTCGTTCTTCCTCGCCCTGCGCAACCCCGCCACCTTCATTCCCGCGCTCTTTTCCGAGACGGGGGGCCGGCCCGAGGATTTCCCCGCCTACCTCGAACAGGCCGAGCCCGAGATCCTGCGCTGGTCCGATACCGTCGCCGCGCTGCGCGAGGCCTGCCCCGACTGCCCGGTGACCGTCTGGTGCTACGAGGACGCGCCGCTCTACTGGGGCGAGATCGTCCGCCGGATCGCGGGCGTGGACGCCTCGGTGCCGCTTCAGGGCGGCTTCGACATGCTGCGCGCGGTGATGAGCGGCGAGGGCATGAAGCGGCTGCGCGCCTATACCAAGGGCCATCCGCCGCAGACCGAGCAGGTGCGCCGCCAGGTGATGACCGCCTTCCTCGACAAGTTCGCCCTGCCCGAGGCGGTGGAGGAGGAGATCACGCTGCCCGGCTGGTCCGACGCGCTCGCCGCCCGGCTGAGCGCGCTCTACGAGAACGACATGCGTGCCGTCGCGGCCCTGGACGGCGTGACGCTGCTGGCGCACTGACGCGGAGGTGCGGGCAGCTCCTCCGCCGAAGGGGCCTCAGGACATGCCGAGCGCCTGCATGTACATCTCCAGTACCGCCTCTTCCTCGGCGATGTCGTCCTTGTCGCGCTTGCGCAGCGCGATGATCTTGCGCATCACCTTGGTGTCGTAGCCGCGGCCCTTCGCCTCGGCCATGACTTCCTTCTGGGCCTCGGCGATGTCCTTCTTCTCCTGCTCCAGCCGCTCGAACCGCTCGATGAACTGGCGCAGCTCGTCCGCAGTGATGCGATAGTTCGAATCCGCGGGGGTGGCTTCGGGGCCGAAATCGGGGCCCGACCCGGAGGTGGTGTCGCTCATCTCGATATCCTCGTGGCTAATTTTGCGCCGATCCCTAAAGCCGGGCGCGCCCTGTCGCAAGCCCCGCGGGGACCCTGCCGCGCCAAGTTGCGCGCGGGCCGGCGATCGGGTAGGGCTGCGCCCCGGAGAGCAACGGGGAAGGAGCGATGGACACGGTGATCTGGAGCGGAGCCGCGCTTTCGGCGGCGGGCCTCGTCGGGCTGGTCTGGTGCATCGTGCTGGCGATGCGGGCCCGGCGCGCCGGGCTGGACGACGCGGCGCTCAGGGCGCGGCTGCAGAAGCTCGTCGTGGTGAACATGGCGGCGCTGCTCGCCTCGCTCATGGGGCTCGCCGTGGTGATCGTCGGCATCATCCTCGGCTGAACGGCCGCGCGGGGATCAGAGCGCCGCGCCGCTCAGCTTCGCCCCCTCCTTGATCCGCGCGCTGAACAGCGGCGAGACCGGCAGCCCCGGGAAGCTGCGGCCAAGCTCCCGCTCGATCGCGACGAGACCGCGCTGGTCCGCCGCGATCATCGGCCCGCCGCGCCAGCGCGGAAACCCGAGCGCGTGGACGGCCGCCACGTCGATGTCCCCCGCGCGCAGCACCGTGCCGTCCTCGACCATCCGCGCGCCCTCGTTGGCCAGCGCCGCAAGGCAGGCCTGCTGGATCTGCTCGGCGCTCCAGGCGCGGGGGGTGACGTTGTCGGCCTCGGCCATGGCCTGCATCACCGCGCGCGCGCTCTCGTCCTTGCCGCCGGGCCGCCCCTCGCGCCAGCCCATCAGCCCGGCGCCGCTCTCGCGTCCCTTCAGCCCCACCTCGACCAGCGCGTCGAGCAAGGTGAAGCCGGTGACGACCGGGACGCCGCGCCCGGCGATGCGGTGACGGCGCGCCAGCACCCGGTCCAGCCCCTCGGCATCCATGGAAAGACAGGGCGCGGCGCGCAGTCCGTAGGCGATCAGCGCGTCGTCCACCGCCTCGGCCTTGGCACCGGCGATCAGCAGGCTCTCGATGGCCAGCTCCAGCGCGGTCTGGAGCCGCTGCACCACGAAGCCGGCACGGTCGGCGCTGCGTACCACCCGCTTGCCAAGCCTGCGGGCAAGGGCGACGGCGGTGGCGACGTGGCGCCCCTGCCCCGCCGCCCCGGCCGGGATCACCAGTTCGGCCAGGGGCGCACCCTGCCCGCTTCCCGGGACATGCAGCGCCAGCACCTCGCCCGGCCGCTCTGCCGCGGCGCCGAGCGCGCCGATGCCGAGGCTGCCGGTCGCGCTGAGCAGCAGGGCGCCCGGCGCGGCCATCAGGCCGATGGCACGCCAGAGCTCGCGCTTCAGCTCGACCGAGTCCGGCGCCGCCTCCCACACGGCATCGACTCCGGCCAGATCCTCGAACCCCGCCTCGGGAGAGAGGCGGGCAAGGCGCCTGTCGCGCTCCTCCTCGCCCAGCCGCCCCTGCTCCACCTGGCCGTCCGCCGCCGCCAGCACCCGCTCCAGCACCTCGGCCCGCGCCGTCGGATCGAGCTCGACCAGCGCGACTTCCAGCCCCGCGTCAAGGCAGGCCGCAACGATTGCAGCCGCCCGGGCCGTGGCGCCGACCACCGCGATGCGGCGCAGCGGGGCGGGATCGGCGCCCGCGGCCTCGGGCATGTCCCACGCTGCCGCCTCGGCCGCCGCGAGCGCCGACAGCGCCTTCGCGGGGGCGCCGGCCGCGCAGTCCTGCCAGGCGGCAAGCTCCATCTCCATACCCGTCTCGTATGGCACGAGGATCGACGCCTCGACGCATTCGACGATCCGTCGGCCGGCCTCGACCGGCTGGCCCTTCTGCGCCCGCCGTGCCTTCGCCGTGGCGGCCATGAACGCGGCGGGATCGGCAGAGCCGT
>NZ_PNOS01000040.1 GCF_002869745.1 Oceaniglobus roseus | reverse complement strand
CCCCCCGCCACCGCGCCGGTGACGCCCCGCACCGGGGGGCTCGGCATCGGGCTCTCGGGCATCGCCGACTGGAGCACGGAACAGTCCTTCATCGACCTGATGAAGACCGCGCGCTCCTGGATCGGCCATCTGCCGGGCCGCTTCGGCGGCGTCGGCTACGAGGAGATGGAGGCGGACGGCCTGTTCGACGCGCAGGGCTGGCCCCGGTCGGTGCCGCACGATCTCGGCAGCATCGGCACCCTGATCCTGACCGACATGCCGGAGGCCGCCACCGGCCTTGCCGGGCGCCATGTCCTGCGCTTCGAGGGCCGCGGCATCGTCGAGGTCGGCGGCCGGGTGTCCAACGTCCGCTACGGGCCGAACGAGGTGCGCTTCAACTATGCGCCCGGCCCCGGCGCGGTCGAGATCCGGATCCAGCGCTCGGACCCCGCGGGCACCGGCGACCATGTCCGCGCCATCACCGTGATGCGCGAGGACCAGGCCGCCGCCTACGACGCGGGCGCGCGGTTCAACCCGGCGTTCCTGGCGCTTCTCGACGGCATGACCGTCCTGCGGTTCATGGACTGGATGGGCACCAACGGATCGACCCAGTCGGCCTGGGAGAACCGGCCGCGGGTCGATGACGCGACCTATGCGCGGAGGGGCGTGCCGGTCGAGGTGATGGTGGATCTCGCGAACGCCGTGGGCGCGGATCCATGGTTCAACATGCCCCACCTCGCCGACGACGCCTATGTCCGCCGCTTCGCCGAGGCGGTGAAGGAGCGGCTCGCGCCCGGGCGGCGGGCGATGGTGGAGTTCTCGAACGAGGTCTGGAACTATGCCTTCCCGCAGGCGGTCTGGGCGGCGGACGGGGCCGAGGCGCGGTGGGGCGTGCGGGACGCGGCGGCGCAGTTCCACGGGATGCGCGCGGCCGAGGTGGCGCGGATCTGGTCCTCGGTGATGCCCGCCGACAGGCTGGTGAACGTGATCGCCACGCACACCGGCTGGCTCGGACTGGAAGAGGCGATCCTGACCGCGCCGCTCTGGACGGCCGAGCCGGGGGTGACGGCACCGCCCGCCGCCTATTTCGACGCCTATGCCGTGTCGGGCTACTTCGGCGGGATCCTCGGCAACGAGGCCGATCTTGCCACGGTCGAAGGCTGGCTGGCGAAGAGCCGTGCCGCGGCAGAGGCGGAGGCGACGGAGCGGAACCTCGCCGGCGAAGCGCGCGACGGCTACATCGCCGCGCACCGCTACGACCTCGCCTCGGCGCTGGCCGGGCAGGACATCCTCGACGGCAGCGTGTCGGGACAGCTCGAAACCGCCCTGCCCGACCTCGTGAGCCGCGTCTGGCCCTACCATGCGGAGGTGGCGCGGCGCTACGGGCTGGAGCTGGTGGTCTACGAAGGCGGCAGCCATGTCGTCGGGATCGGCCCGGTGGTCGAGGACGCGGCGATGACCGACTTCCTGATCCACTTCAACTACAGCCCCGAGATGGGCGCGATCTACGACGCGCTGCTGGCGGGCT
Organism: Oceaniglobus roseus; assembly: GCF_002869745.1. Taxonomy (GTDB): domain Bacteria; phylum Pseudomonadota; class Alphaproteobacteria; order Rhodobacterales; family Rhodobacteraceae; genus Oceaniglobus; species Oceaniglobus roseus. The sequence goes on along the minus strand of NZ_PNOS01000040.1, from coordinate 43,107 downwards.
GGCGGGCGCTCGGCGCCGGGGTCTTCACCGCCTACAGCGACGTCTACGCGCCGACGAAATGGGGCAGCTGGGGCGCCAAGCGTTTTCTCGGCGACGACAACCCGCGCTGGCGGGCGCTGGAGCGCGCAAGGGACGCGGGCCGGTGAGCCTGTCGGTGATCCTGCCCGCCCATGACGAGGCGGACTACCTCGGCCCCTGCCTCGCGGCGCTGCTGGCCTCGGACCTTGCCGGGGCGGAGGTGATCGTCATCGCCAACGCCTGCCGCGACGCGACGGCCGAGGTGGCGCGGCGGTTCGCGGCTGACTTCGCGGCGAAGGGCTGGCGGCTGGAGGTGATCGAGACGGCGACAGGCGGCAAGCTGAACGCGCTGAACCTCGGCGACGCCGCGGCGCGGTTCGGCCCGCGCGCCTATCTCGACGCCGACGTGGTGGTGAGCCCGCCGCTCCTGTCCCAGATCGCCGCGGCGCTCGACACCGGGACGCCCCGTTATGCCAGCGGCACGCCGCAGGTGGCGGCGGCGGACAATGGCGTCACGCGGGCGTACGGACGGTTCTGGGCCACGCTGCCCTTCTTCGCGACGGGTGTTCCGGGCTTCGGCCTTTACGCGGTGAACGCGGCGGGCCGGCAGCGGTGGGGCGCCTTCCCCGACATCGTCTCCGACGACACCTTCGTGCGGCTGAGCTTCGCCCCGGCCGAGCGGGTCCGCGTGCCCGCGACCTACAGCTGGCCGATGGTCGAGGGGTTCGCGAACCTCGTGCGGGTGCGGCGGCGGCAGGACCGTGGCGTGGCCGAGATCGCCCGCCTCTTCCCCGCCCTCCCGGCCAACGACGACAAGGCGGCGGTCGGGGTGCGCGGGCTGGTGACGCGGCTGCTGCGCGATCCCGCGGGCTTCGCCGTCTATGCCGCCGTCGGCGCGGCGGTCAGACTGCCGCCGCGGGGCGGGCGCGAGGGCTGGGTAAGGGGGCGCTAGGCCGTCAGCCCCGCCCTTTCAGCGCCCGGATGTGCCCGAGCAGCTTCGCCGCCTCGCGGTCGACGTCGTGGCGTTCCAGCACGCGGGCGCGCCCGGCAAGGCCCATGGCCAGCATCCGCTCCCGCGCCATCCCCGCCATCCCGACCAGCGCAGCCGCCAGCGCCTCGACGTCACCCGCGGGGACAAGCAGGCCGATCTCGGGCGTGACCAGTTCGGGAATGCCGGCGATATAGGTCGAGATGACGGGACGCCCCGTCGCCATCGCCTCCATCAGCACCATCGGCAGACCCTCGGCGAAGCTCGGCATGACAAGGGCATGGGCCGAGGCAAGCTCGGCGTTCACCCGCGCCTCGTCGACCCAGCCGGTCAGGGCGATGCGGTCTTCCAGCCCGTGCCGACGGATCGCCGCCTCGAGGTCCGGGCGCATCTGGCCGTCGCCGACGAGGGTCAGGCGGATGTCGGGGTGGCTGTCCCTCAGCCGCGCCATCGCCAGCACCAACGTCATCTGGCCCTTCTGCTCGACGAAGCGGCCGATGGTGACAAGGCGCAGCGGCCCCTCCGGCAGCGGCGTCGGTTCGGGAAAGACCGAAGGCTCGATGCCGCACTGCACGACCCTGATCTTCGGCCAGTGCTCGAACCCCGCCCAGCGATAGAGCTGCGAGCGGCCGAACTGGCTGACGGCGACGCTGAGGTCGGCACGGGCCAGCTTCAGCGGCAGCGACAGCGCCTCGGGCGCGTCGAACTCCTCGGGGCCGTGCATGGTGAAGCTGAACGGCAGCCCCGACAACGTCGCCGCCAGCATCGCCACGGCGGCGGAGTTGGTGGCGAAATGGGCGTGCAGATGTTCGACGCCCTCGGCCGCGCAGCGTTCGGCGACATAGGCGGCCTCGATGAGGTAGAACAGGTGGCGGATCGGATCGGCGCCCGCGGTGCGGATCATCCGCACCGTCAGCCCGAGGGCGGTCAGGAACGCGCCGGGCGCCTTCACCATGCGGCGCAGCACGGCCCAGAGCAGGCGCGCCACCCCCTGCTCCAGCACGTAATGCGTGCGCTGCCGCTCGCCCTCGTTCCGCGGATCGACGAGCGGCCCCTCGAACCGGCGCATGGCAAGGCGCAGGATCCCGACCCCGGACCGCTCCAGCGCGTGGATCTCGCGGCGGATGAAGCTTTGCGACGGCTGCGGGTAGGTGTTGAGGACATAGGCGATCTTCATCGGGCGGCCTTCGCGGTGGGGGTCCGGGGCGCGCGGCCCGGATCGTTACAATCGGCGTCACATCACGACACTGTGCCCTTGCCGTGGCGGTTCCGGGGTTTTTCTTTTCGTCCCGCCCCATCCGTGCCATCAGGGCCCGAGGTGGCCGCCCGGCAGAGGCGGCGATGGGGAAATCGCAATGCAGGGCGTCCTGGCCGCTTTCCGGGGGAATCAGCTGCTGTCGCGGGCGCTGCGCAGCTCGTCCTGGATCCTTGTCGGCTACAGCGGCAGCCAGGGCATGCGGCTCCTGTCGAACCTGGTGCTGACGCGGCTGCTGTTCCCCGAGGCCTTCGGGATCATGGCGCTGGTCGGCGTGGTGACGGTGGGCCTCGCCATGTTCTCGGACGTCGGCATCAGCCCCTCGATCTCGCAGAGCCGGCGCGGGGACGATCCGGATTTCCTGAACACCGCCTGGACGATCCAGATGATCCGCGGCTTCGGGCTCTGGCTGCTGTCGGCGCTGCTGGCGTGGCCCGTCTCGCGGTTCTACGACGCGCCCGAGCTTGCGCTCTACCTCCCGGTCGCCGGCATCTCGCTCGCCATCGCGGGGTTCAACCCGACGCGGATCGAGACGGCGCAGCGCCACCTGCTGATCGGGCGGCTGACGCTGCTCGACCTTGCCGCGCAGGCCATCGGGATCGCCGCGATGGTTCTGCTGGCCTGGGCCACGGGATCGGTCTTCGCGCTGGTCGTGGGCGGGGTGATCGGCACGGCGGCGAAGCTGGCGCTGACCCACTACGGCCTGCCCGGCCCCGCCAACCGGCTGCGGTGGGAGCCCTCCTGCGCGCAGGAGCTGATCCATTTCGGCAAGTGGATCTTCCTGTCGACGGCGGCCTGGTTCCTGAGCTCGCAGGGCGACAAGGCGATCCTCGGGAAGTTCCTGCCGCTCGAAACCCTCGGCGTCTACAACATCGGCTACTTCCTGGCCTCCTTCCCGCTGTCGCTGGGGCTCGCGGTGGTGGGCAAGGTGCTGATCCCCGTCTACCGCGACACGCCCCCGGCCGACTCCCCCGCGAACGCGCGAAAGCTGAGGAAGCTGCGCTACGGGCTGTCGGCGGCGGTGCTGTCGCTGCTGCTGCTGATGGCCTATTTCGGCCCCGCGCTGGTCGGGCTGCTGTACGATGCGCGCTATACGGCGGCGGGGGCGATCCTGGTGATCCTGGCCGTGGCGCAGATCCCGCAGGTGATCGGGCTGTCCTACGACCAGGCGGCGCTGGCGGCGGGGGATTCACGGCGCTTCTTCGTCTTCACCTCGGCGCGCGCCGTGCTCCAGGTCGGGCTGCTGCTGGTCGGGGTCAGCCAGTTCGGCCTGATCGGCGCGCTGGTCGCCATGGGACTGTCGCTGCTGCTGGTGCATCCCGTGCTGGTCTGGCTCGCCGTCACCCACCGGGTCTGGGATCCGCTCCACGACGCGCTGTTCTTCGGGCTCGGCGGTGCGCTGGCGGCGGGGGCCCTGTGGCTGCACGCCGCCCCGGTCGCGGCGCTGTTCAACGGCTGATCAGTCCTGCGGCGGGGCCAGCCTGCGCCGCCCCCCCGGCAGCAACCCGGCGATGCGCGCGCGAAGCGACGGGCGCCAGACCTTCGTCTTCAGCACCGGGATCGACACCACGGGGTCGAGCCCGGTCTCGCGCCGCATCTGCCCGGCGGTGCGGATCACGGGATTGCGCAGCTCCAGCAGGAAGGCGACGCCAAGGGCCGCGACGAGGCTGGCGAGCGCGCCCATCAAGACCGTCACCTTGCGGCTGCGGGTGAACGGGTAATCCGCCATCACCGCCGCCTCGATCACCGTCAGCTTCTCGGCGTTGTTGCGGGATTCGAGCCTGAGCCCGATCTCGGCATCGCTGCGCCGCGCGACCGCGACGTTCAGCTGGTCCTGGAGCGTCTCGCGGTCGCGCTCGAAATCGGCAAGCTGGCGCTCGACCTCGGGGGAGGTGTCGAGCGTCTTCGTCAGCTCCTCCAGCCGGGCGTTCAGCAGCTCGCGCTGCGCGTCGAGCGCCGCAAGCTCGGCATTGAGCTCGGCGCGCTTCTGCTCGGCCGTCGCCCGGCGGGTCTGGACGGCGCCCACCTGGTCCAGCTCGCGCTGAACCCGGATGCGCTCGCGCGCCAGGTCGAGAAGCTGCTGGTTCAGCGTAGCCACCTCGGTCCGGTTGAACTCCACGCTGCCTTCGATCGCCAGCTTGTTGTCGTTGCGGAAGGCGGCGATGCGGTCCTCGAGCGCGGCGAGATCCGCCTTCAGCCCCTCCTCGCGGCGGCGGAAGAAGTCGAGCGTCGCCTGCGACTGGTCCAGCCGCTCGGAGGTGGACTGGGCGATGGTGCGGTTCGAGATCTCGGTCGCGATCTGCTGGGCCAGCTCGGGCGAGGGCATCTCGGCCGTCACCGTCAGCATCGAGATCGTGCCGTCGTCGGCGAAGCCCTCGCGCGCCGCGGCGACGCCGTCGATCCGGATCGAGCGGCGCAGCAGGTCCACCTTCTCGCTCAGCGTCAGGGCCGGGAGATCGCGGTAGAGGCCGTAATTCTCGATCAGCCCGATCAGGCTGCCGCGCGACATGATCTGCTGTTGGATCAGCTGGAGCCGTCGCGCCGACGACCCCTCGACCGTGCTGGCCGCCAGGTCGTTCGCGATCTTCGGCCGTTCGATCTGGATCGTCTCGGACGAGCGGTAGAGGTGCGGCGTGTGCTGCGCGTAGAGGACCGACACCGCGCAGCCGAGCAGGACCAGCCCGAGGATCAGGCGAAGGTGGCGGCGCACCATGTCGATGACGTCGTCGAGTGTATAGATCGGTCCCATCCGTCCGTCCCTTTCCGCGCCGCGGAGTCTAGGCGAGCCCGCGCCCGCCGACCGGCCCGACCGGACCGGGCCCCGGTCGCGGCGCCATGCTCAGCCCCGCCCCAGGATCGGCGGACGGGCGCGGTTCAGGATCACGCCCAGAAGCTGGGTCCGCCCGCCGATCAGCCGCTCGCATTCCGCGATCCGCCGCGCCGTTGTGCGGGTGCCGTCGGAGACCAGCAGCACGCCGTCGAGCTGCGGCAGCATCGCCCCGAGGTCGTCCTGTTCCAGCATTGCGGGCATGTCGTAGAGCACGACGTCCGGCTTCAGCACGTCGATCGCGCCGTCGATGATCGTCGCCGTGACCGGGTCGTGCAGCAGGTCCGCGCCGTCCTGGAAGCTGTCCGCCCCGAGCCCGAGCGCCAGCGTCTCGCCCGAGCGCACGATGTGGTCCGAAAGGTGCGAGGCGCCGCTCAGGAACTCGCGCATCGCCACGGTCCAGCCGATGTCGAGCGCGGCGGCGACTCCGGGGCGCTTCTGGTTCATGTCCATCAGCAGGGTGCGGCTGCCCGGGATCCGCCCGAGGCTGAGGGCGAGGTTCACAGCTGTGAAGGTGGTGCCGCCGCCTGCGTCGGGCGCGGCCACGGCGACGCGCCGCCAGCCGTTCTGGCGCAGCGTCTGCACCAGCCGGGTGCGCAGCACGTCGAAGGCGTGGGCCACGGGATCGTCACGGTAGAACGACACCAGCGGCGCCCCCGATTCGCGCAGCTTGCGGGTGCGCGGGCGCACCTCGCCAAGCGCGCCCCAGCCTTCGGGACGGGTGACGAGCTGACGGTTCGCCGCCGCTGCGGTGCGCGCCGCGGGCAGCGCGGGGGCGCCCGGGGGCTGCCCGGTGAACACCGACACCCGGGCCGCGCGCTCGACCACGTCGTTCAGCCTGCGCACCCAGTCGCTGTCCCTTGTCAGCCGGTCGCGGGGCTTGCGGTGATCCGCCATGGCATCGTCTTCCTCGGGCCAGACCTCCGGATCATGGTCTCCGGCGGCATCCGCGGAGGCCGCACGTCCGGTCGGCGGCGCTGACATGTCGTTCATTGCGGCCCTGTCCCTTCCCCCGTCTGCGCTCCGGTCCGCGCTCCGGGATGCGCCCGGCCGCGGCCCCGGCCACGGTCGACTCGGCGCGACCCTGCCGGGCAATCTGGGCGCGCGTGTGGCGCGGCGGCGAAAGGATCTGGCCCGTGCCGGTAACGTGGGCGGATCGGGCGCGGTTTCAATATCCCGTCCGGCGCAGCATGACCCCGACCGTGCGCAGCATCACACCGAGGTCGCAGGCCAGCGACATGTGACGGCGGTACTGCGCGTCGATCTCCGAGCGGAACGAGAAATGGCTCTGGTTGCGCGCCGACACCTGCCAGAACCCGGTGATCCCGGGGCGCAGCGCGAAATAGGCGGCCGTATCGCCGTACAGCGCCAGCTGGCCGGGCATCATCGGGCGCGGGCCGACGATGCTCATGTCGCCGGTCAGCACGTTCCAGAACTGCGGCATCTCGTCGAGCGATGTCGCCCGCAGCAGCGCCCCGACGCGTGTGATCCGCGGATCGCGCTTCAGCTTCTGGGAGATCGCCCATTCCAGCGCCAGGGCCGGGTCGCGCTCCAGATGCCGCTGGAGGCAGGCATCGGCATCGCGCACCATCGTGCGCAGCTTCAGGATCGAGAAGCTCCGCCCGTCGCGCCCCAGCCGTTGCTGGCGATAGAAGGGCTGCCCGCCCTCGATCCAGAGCGCCAGCGCGCAGACGGCGACCACCCCGAGGATGAGCGGCGCGCAGAAGAGAACGAAGACGATGTCGGCCAGACGCTTGCCGTGGGCGGCATACCATCCCTCGGGAGCCGTGCCGGTGCGGTCGGCGCGGAACGGGTGCGACGGGGCGGCGCGGGCGGCGGCCACCTCGGGCGAGAGCAGGGAGAGAAGTGTCGCCCGGCCGCCGATCGCCCCGCCGGCCAGCGCGTCGGCACCGGCCGCGGACAGCGGAAAGCTCTCGTCTGCGAAGTCCTTCACGTCCCTGTCCCCCGGGCGGCCGCGTTGCCGCCGCCCCTGCCGCACGGGCGCCATACCGCGCCCGGGAGGTGCGGCGAAAGGCGTGGGCGGCAGGATGTTCGACAGGGCACAGGCAGCGGACCGTCACAATGAATGAAGCGCCGTCAGCCACGTCGCGGGCATCGCGATCGTTTCTGCGGCTTGCAATTTATTGCGTGTTTCGTGCCAAATTTGCGGAAAACCGCCAGAAACACACTGTTTCACCTCTACTTGGATCAATTCTCGAAATAGTCGCGGGCGGAATCTTCAATCGTCTTTCGGGCGGCGACGACGCAGCTCCCGCGATCCCGGTCCTTCCACCGCCGGAAAATGGCGGGTTTGGACGGTTTGGCACGAAGGCGGTGCAGATCGTCTCCATTTCGGAAATACCGCTGGCGTCCGGCGCCGCCAAGTGCTGACATCGCCCGGTGTGGACGTGACCTTACGGCACGCGCCGCGCGCGGAGGGAGGGAAGGATGCACTTCGGACTGAGCGACGAGCAGGAGATGATCGTCTCGACCGTGCGCGATTTCGTCGAGCGCGAGATCTACCCGCACGAGGCCGAGGTCGAGCGCACCGGCGCGGTGCCGCCGGACCTGGCCGCCGGGATCAAGCGCAAGGTGATCGATCTCGGCTTCTACGCCTGCAACTTCCCAGAGTCCGTGGGCGGTGCGGGCCTGTCGCATCTCGACTTCGCGCTGGTCGAGCGGGAACTCGGCCGCGGGTCCATGGCGCTGACGCATTTCTTCGGACGGCCGCAGAACATCCTGATGGCCTGCACCGGCGATCAGATCGAGCGTTACCTCCTGCCCGCCGTGCGGGGCGAGCGGATGGATGCCCTCGCCATGACCGAACCCGGCGCAGGCTCGGACGTGCGGGGGATGAGCTGCAGCGCCGTGCGCGAGGGCGGCGACTGGGTGCTGAACGGGACCAAGCATTTCATCTCGGGCGCGGACCACGCGGATTTCGTGATCGTCTTCGTGGCGACGGGGGTGGACGACACGCCGCACGGCCCGAAGAAGCGGATCACCTGCTTCCTCGTGGACCGCGGCACGCCGGGCTTCACGATCCGGCCCGGCTACCGCTCGGTCTCGCACCGGGGCTATGCCAACTGCATCCTCGACTTCGACGGCTGCCGCCTGCCCGACGCGCAGGTGCTGGGCGAGGTCGACGGCGGCTTCGCGGTGATGAACGAATGGCTCTATGCCACGCGGATCACCGTGGCCACCATGGCCGTGGGCCGGGCGCGGCGGGTGTTCGACATGGCGCTGGCCCACGCGGCGGAGAGGAAGCAGTTCGGGCAGCAGATAGGCAAGTTCCAGGGCGTCGGCTTCCAGATCGCCGACATGGTGACCGAGATCGACGCCGCCGACTGGCTGACCCTCGCCGCGGCCTGGCGGCTGGACCAGGGCCTGCCCGCGAACCGCGAGATCGCGTCGGCCAAGCTCTATGCCTCGGAGATGCTGGCGCGGGTGACGGACCGGGCGCTGCAGATCTTCGGCGGCATGGGCCTGATGGACGACCTGCCGATCGAGCGGTTCTGGCGCGACGCGCGGGTCGAGCGGATCTGGGACGGCACCTCCGAGATCCAGCGCCACATCATCGCCCGCGACCTGCTGCGTCCGCTGGGGGCGTGATGGGCGCTCTGGGCCGGCTGCTGAAGCCCCGCTCCATCGCCATCGTCGGCGGGGGCGCATGGTGTGCGAACGTGGTGGCGGCGAACCGCGCCATCGGCTTCGACGGCGCGCTCTGGCCCGTGCACCCGACGCGTACCGAAGTGGACGGGCTGCCGGTGTACGCGTCTCTTTCCGCCCTGCCCGCCCCCCCCGACGCCTGCTTCCTCGGCGTGAACCGGCATGCGACCGTCGCGCTGGTGGAGGAACTTGCCGCCATGGGCGCGGGCGGCGCGGTCTGCTTCGCGGCGGAGTTCGGCGAAAGCCAGGCCGAGACGGGCGACGGCACCGCCTTGCAGGCCAGGCTGGTGGCGGCGGCGGGCGACATGCCGATCGTTGGGCCGAACTGCTATGGCCTTCTGAACTACCTCGACGGGGCGGCGCTCTGGCCCGACCAGCACGGCGGCGCGCGGGTCGAGCGCGGCGTGGCGATCCTGGCGCAGAGTTCAAACATCGCCTGCAACCTCACCATGCAGACGCGGGGCCTGCCGCTGGCCTTCGTCGGCACCCTCGGCAACCAGGCACAGACCGGGCTGAGCCGGTTGGGCCGCGCGCTGCTCGAAGATCCGCGGATCACGGCGCTTGGCCTGCACATCGAGGGGATCGACGACCTTGCCGCCTTCGAGGCGCTGGCGAACCATGCCCGCGCCCTCGGCAAGCCCGTCGTCGCGCTGCGCGTGGGGCTGTCAGAAGGGGCGCAGGCGGCGGCGCTGTCGCACACCGCCTCGCTCGCCGGAAGCAGCGCGGGGGCGAAGGCGCTGCTGGAGCGGCTCGGGATCGCGCAGGTCTTCACCCTGCCCGCGCTGCTCGAGACGTTGAAGCTGCTGCACGTCACGGGGCCGCTCCGGTCGAACCGGATCGCCTCGCTCTCCTGCTCGGGGGGCGAGGCGAGCCTTGTCGCGGACATGGCGGAAGGCTCGGGGCTGGTGTTCCCGTCGCTCGGCGACCGGCAGAGGGCGGACCTGCGCGCGGCGCTCGGGCCGAACACGGCGCTGGCCAATCCGCTCGACTACCAGACCGGGGTTTGGGGCGACGTCGCGGCCACCACGCGCGCCTTCACCGCGATGATGCAGGGCGACCTCGCGCTCGGCGTCGTGGTGCTGGACCTGCCGCGGGCCGACCGCTGCGATCCCGCCGACTGGCGCAAGGTGTACGAGGCAGTGGCGGCGACGCGGGCGGCGACACGCATCCCCATGGCCCTGCTCGCCCTGCAGCCCGAGAACATGCCGGAGGCCGAGGTGACGACGCTCGCGGCCCGCGGCATCCCGGCGCTCTGCGGCGGGGCCGAGGGGCTGGCCGCCATCGCCTGCGCCGCGCGGCTGGGGACAGACAAGGGCCCCCTGCCCCCGCTCCTGCTGCCCGCCGACCGGGCCGAGGCCGAAACGCTGGACGAGGCGGCGGCGAAGGCGCTCCTTGCCCGTCACGGGCTGGCGGTGCCCGAGGGGCGCCGTGTGGCCGACGGGGATGGCGCGGCGGAGGCGGCCGAAACGCTCGGCTTTCCCGTGGCGCTGAAGGGCACCGGCGCGGCGCACAAGAGCGAGGCGGGGCTGGTGGCGTTGAACCTGCGCGATGCGGGCGCGGTGCGCGACGCCGCGCGCGCCATGCCGGACGGCCCGTTCCTGGTCGAGCGGATGGTGGAGGGCGCGCTCTGCGAGCTGCTGGTCGGCGTGGTGTCGGACCCGGCCCACGGTCATGTTCTGACCCTCGGCGCCGGGGGCACGCGTGCCGAGCTGATCGCCGACACCGTGTCATTGCTGCTGCCGGTGGACGGGGCCGCGATCCGCGCGGCGCTGCTGCGGCTGCGCGCGGCCCCGCTGCTGACCGGGTTCCGTGGCGCGCCCGCAGCGGATATGGAGGCAGTGGTGACGGCGGTGCTGGCGGTGCAGGCCTTCGTCGCCGCCAACCGCGCCGCGGTGCAGGAGGTGGAGATCAACCCGCTGATCTGCACCGGAACCGCCGCCATCGCCGCCGACGCCCTGATCCGCGCCGCAAGAGGAGCCCTGACATGAGCGACCCCGTGAAGACCCGCCGCGACGGCGCGGTGCTGGAAGTGACCCTGGACCGGTGGAAGGCGAACGCCATCGACCTCGTGACCTCGCGGCGGATGGGCGAGGTCTTTGCCGCCTTCCGCGACGATCCCGACCTGCGGGTGGCGATCCTGACCGGGGCGGGCGAGAAGTTCTTCTGCCCCGGCTGGGACCTGAAGGCGGCGAACGACGGCGACGCGGTGGACGGAGACTATGGCGTCGGCGGCTTCGGCGGCCTGCAGGAGCTGCCGGGGCTGAACAAGCCGGTGATCGCGGCGATCAACGGCATCTGCTGCGGCGGCGGGCTGGAGCTGGCGCTGTCCTGCGACCTGCTGCTGGCCGCCGACCACGCCACCTTCGCCCTGCCCGAGATCCGCTCGGGGACGCTGGCGGATGCCGCGACGCTGAAGCTGCCCCGGCGCATCCCCTACCACATCGCGGTGGAGATGCTGCTGACGGGGCGCTGGATCGACGCGGAGGAGGCCGCGCGGTGGGGCCTCGTCAACCGGGTGCTGCCGGGGTCGGAGCTGATGGACGCGGCGCGCACGCTGGCGGCGGAGCTGGCGGCGGGGCCGCCCCTGGTCTTCGCCGCGATCAAGGAGGTGCTGCGCGAGGCCGAGGACATGGCCTTCCGCGACGCGCTGAACAGGATCACGAGGAGCCAGTTCCCGACGGTCGAGCGGCTCTACCGCTCGGAGGACCAGAAGGAGGGCGCACGGGCCTTCGCCGAGAAGCGGGATCCGGTCTGGAAGGGGCGCTGAGGCGAAGACGGCGCTCCTTGGCGGCGGCGGACCGGGGCTCTGCCCCGGACCCCGGGATACTTGGAAAGTAAAGATGGGGGGTGCGGGGGGGCTGCCCGGCGGGGCGCCCGGTCTTGAGCACCGGGTTGAGCCGCGGCGGAGGGCGGACGCGATGGCGTGTCGCGCTCAGATCTTCCGGAGGGCCAGGACGGCGTTGAGGCCGCCGAAGGCGAAGGCGTTGGAGAGGACGACATCGACCTTCGCCTCGCGCGCCTCGTTCGGGACCACGTCGAGGGCGCATTCGGGATCGGGCTCCTCGTAGCCGATGGTGGGGGCGATCACGCCATCCCTCAGCGCCATGATGCAGGCGAGCAGTTCGACCGCGCCGGTGCCGCCGATCAGGTGGCCGTGCATCGACTTGGTCGAGGAGATCATCAGCGCATCGGCATGGGGTCCGAAGACATCGGCGACGGCGGCGCATTCCGTCTTGTCGTTGGCCGCCGTGCCGGTTCCGTGGGCGTTGATGTAGCCGACCGCGTCGCGGCTTACCCCTGCGTCCTTCATCGCCCCGGCGATGGCGCGCGCCGCGCCCTGTTTCGAGGGCATCACGATGTCGGCGGCGTCGGAGGTCATGGCGAAGCCGACGACCTCGGCCAGCATCTCGGCGCCGCGGGCGCGGGCGTGCTCGTAGTCCTCGAAGACGAAGATCCCCGCCCCCTCGCCCTGGACCATGCCGCTGCGGCCGAGCGAGAACGGGCGGCAGGCGTCCTTCGACATGACGCGCAGGCCCTCCCAGGCCTTGACGCCGCCGAAGCAGAGCATCGATTCCGATCCGCCGGTGACCATCACCGGGGTCATCCCCGAGCGTACCATGGCGAAGGCCTGACCCATCGCGTGGTTCGAGGAGGCGCAGGCGGTGGCGACCGTGAAGGACGGGCCCTTCAGGTTGTATTCCATGCTGACGTGGGAGCACGCCGCGTTGTTCATCAGCTTCGGCACGACGAAGGGGTGGACGCGGTTCTTCCCCTCCTCGTAGACCGCGCGGTAGTTCTCGTCCCAGGTCTGAACCCCGCCCCCGGCGGTGCCGAGCACGACGCCGGCGCGGGCCGCGAGATCGCCGTGGAAATCGAGGCCGGACTGGGCGATCGCCTCGCGCGCGGCGAGCAGGGTGAACTGGGTGAAGCGGTCGTAGAGGGCGATCTGCTGTCGGTTGAACTCGGCCTCGGGGTCGTAGTCGGTGACCTGGCCGCCGATGCGCACGGACAGACGCTCGACATCGCGGAAGTCGAGCGGGCCGATGCCGCAGCGTCCCTCGCGCATCGCCTCGAGCGTGGCGGGGACCGAGTGACCGAGGGCGTTGATCGTGCCGGCCCCGGTGATGACGACCCGTCTCATCCCGCCTTCCGGTCCGCCACGAGACCCTCGACCGCCGTCACGATGGCGGCGACGGAGGAGATGTCGAAATCGCTCTGGCTGGGATCGTTGGCGTTGAAGGGCACCTGGATGTCGAACTCCTCCTCGATGGCGAAGATCGATTCGACCAGGCCCAGACTGTCGATCCCGAGATCCTCGAGCGTCTGGTCCATGCTCACGTCCGAGGGTTCGACCACGGCCTGCTCCGCGATGATGCGGACGACCTTCTCCCTGATGGCTTCGTCCATGTGCTGCCCCCTGCGACCTGCTGTCCCGCGGGTGATCTAGTCACTCGGGACCGGCTTTGGAACCGCTTTTTTGGGCGAACTGCGCAAGGAACCGCGGCAGCCGCCGCAGCGCCTTGTACATCTCGACGTTCTGTTCGAGCTTCACCGCCGGATAGCCCATCATCACCCGCCCCGGCGGCACGTTCGAGGTGGCCTTGGTGCCGCCGGTGAGGATCACGTCGTCGCCGATGAAGATGTTGTCGGCCGCGCCGCTCTGCCCGCCGAAGACGCAGCGGTCGCCGATCACGGTGGACCCCGCGATGCCGGTCATCGAGGCCATCAGGCAGTCGCGCCCCACCACGACGTTGTGGCCCAGCATGCAGAGATTGTCGATCTTGCAGCCGTCGCCCACCACCGTGTCGCGGATCGTGCCGCGGTCGATGCAGGCGTTGGCGCCGAGTTCCACGTCGTTGCCGATCCGGACCGAGCCGAGGGAATGGATGCGCGTCCAGGACTGCTTCTTCGCCGCGCCCGCGCCGCGCATGGAGCTTCGCGCCTGTTCGACCCCCGAGGTCTCGGGGGTGACGAAGGAAAGCCCGTCGCCGCCGATGACGCAGCCGGGCTGGCCGATGAAGCGGTCGCCGATCACGACGCGCGCCATGATCCGCGCGCCGTTCAGGATCAGCGCGTCGTCGCCGATCCTCGCCCCCGCCTCGATCGAGACGTGGCTGGCGATGCGGGCGTTCGCGCCGATCCGCGCGCCGGGGCCGACCACCACGAGGGGGCCGATCGCCGCGCCGACGCCGATGGTGGCCGAGGGGTCGATCACGGCGGTGGGGTGGATGCCCTTCGGGATCGCCGGGCCCGAATCGAGCAGCGCGGTGAGGTGGGCCATCGCATAGCGGGGCCGCGGCACGACGAGCGCCGCCTCCAGGCCGAGCGCCTGCCAGTCGGCGCCTTCCCAGACCAGCGCGGCGCGGGCGGCCCCCCGTGCGAGGCCCTCGGCGTATTTCGGCTGCATGGCCAGGGCCAGGTCGTCGGGCCCGGCCATGGCGGGTTCGGCCGCGCCGGTCAGCGTCAGCGACAGGTCGCCGAAGGCTTGGGCCCCGAGGGCGGCCGCGATGTCGGATATGGAAAAGCGCATGGTCTCACCCCGGATGGATCCGGGGCGGAGGTTAGCTGCCCATCCCCGGCATGGCCACCCCGGCCGCGCGCAGGGCGTCGAGGATCCGCCGGTCGCGGCCGTAGACGTCGCCGCGGTATTCCATGCCGCCCTCGGGCTTGGTGTAGGCGGTGCGGTAGACAAGGTGCACCGGCACCGGCTCCTTCAGGTTGATGCGGCTTTCGGCCTTGCTGCGCAGGTGGCGCTGGAACTCGCCCACCGGATCGTCGCTCTGCCGGGCGAGCAGGGCATAGGCGAAATCGAAGGGATCGTTCAGGCGGATGCAGCCGTGCGAGAAGGCGCGGCGGGTCTGCGAGAACAGGGATTTCGACGGCGTGTCATGGAGATAGATGTTGTACTTGTTCGGGAACATGAACTTGACGAGGCCGAGGGCGTTGCGCTCGGACGGGCCCTGGCGCATCGCGTAGGGGAAGGTGCGCGCGGTGTACTGGCTGAAGCCGCGGCCTCGGTTCACCACCCGGCCCTGGCGGTCGGTGATCTCGAGATAGCTCACCGCGTAGGGATTCTGGCGCAGCAGCGGCAGGTATTCGTTCACCACGATCGAGCGCGGAACGTACCAGCTGGGATTGACGACCATGTATTCCATCACGTCCGAGAACTCGGGCGTGCGGAAGCCGGATTCGTCCTTGCCGATGACCGAGCGGGTCTCGAAGGTCACCTCGCCGTCGTCGATGATCTTGGCCTTGAAGTCGGTGAGGTTGACCCAGACGTGGCGCTTGCCGCGCTCGATGTTCATCCAGCGCTCGCGCTCGAGCGCGACGAGGATCTGGCCGATCCGCTCTTCCGGGGGAATGTTCAGCGCGGCGATGGTGGTGCCGCCCGCGACGCCGTCGGGCTCCAGCCCGTTGTCGGCCTGGAACGACGCGACGGCGGCGCGCATCTCGTCGTCGTAGACCTGGGTCGCGCTGCGCCGCAGGTAGCCCTCGGCGGTCAGGCGGTCGCGCAGGGCGACGACGGACTCGCCGCTCTGGCCGGGCTCGATCCGGCTGCCGCCGATCTCGGGGCCCCAGCCGCCGCGGGCGACGACGTCCTGCAGGTGCATCTTCTCGCGGATCAGGCGGACGTATTCGGGCGAGGTCGGCATGAGGTTGCGCAGGAAGGCGAGCGGCAGGCTGGTCTCGAACCGGCGCAGGGTGTCGAGGGGGTCGAGTTCGGGCGTCGCGCGCACGATGGTCTCGTCGATCTGCTTCGGCTCGAGGATGCCGGTGTGGATGTCGTGGGCATAGGCCAGGAACATCCGGCTGAGCTCGACCTCGGCGCGGCCGCGGTCGCGGCTGCTGCGGGCGGTGCCGAGCATCCGGCGGATCGTTGCGGCATCGTAGCGGCCCTGGGGCAGCCCGTGGTCGCCCGCCCGCTCGACCACCTGCAGGAAGGCCGCGCGCCGCTTGAGGTCGTCCTCATCGTCGCCGACCCAGATCGGCTGGTAGCCGTTCTCGCGATAAAAGGCCGACAACGCGTCGTCGCGCGCGGCGCCCTCGGCGATCGCCTGCTTGAAGGCGGTCACCTGGGCCAGCGCGCCGTGGGCGTTCAGCGCAAGGGCGGCGGCGGAAAGAAGGGCAGCAGCGATGCTCCGGCGCAGGGCGGGACGAAAAGCAGGCAGCGAAAGGGACAAATCGGGATCTCCAGGACAACAGGCAACGACGCCGCGGCAGATAACGGCGTCGTGACTTCACCTTGTTGCGCCAACTGGTTGTGTCCAGTCACGTTTGTGACAGAGGCGGCACCTGTGGCTTCGCTGCATCGGCGGTCGGAAACCGGCACCCCCTTGCGCGTTAAGCAAATTTTTGCCGATGCCCGGCATATATCCCTCACCCCGGACTTCGGGTCTTGGTCGCCATGGGCGATCGTGCCATAGAGGGGACATCACCTGGGGATGAGGTGAAACAAGCCGCGCCAAGCGGCACAGGTAGAACGGGACACGATAACTTCATGACGAAAGCAAGCTCTGAGGGCCTGACGCGGCGTGCGTTGTTGGGGGCCTTCGCTGCAACCACGGTTGTGGCCGCACCGACCTATGCCAACGCCTTCGGCTTCCTGCGCGGGGCCGGCGACATTCGACGGATCAAGATGTATTCCGGGCGCACCGGCGAAAGCATCGACATGGTCTACTGGATCGAAGGGAAGTACATTCCCGATGCCCTCAAGGAAATCACCCTGTTCATGCGCGACTGGCGCAACAACAAGGTGATGAACATCGACAGCCGCACTGTAGACATCATGACGGCCGCGCACAGACTGATGGATGTGAACGAGCCCTACATGCTGCTGTCCGGCTATCGTTCGCCCGAGACGAACTCGATGCTGCGCAGCCGGTCGAGCGGTGTGGCGAAGAACTCCCTTCACCTGCGTGGACAGGCGGCCGACCTTCGGCTTCAGTCGCGTTCGGTCAACCAGATGGCGAAGGCCGCCGCGGCGTGCCATGCGGGCGGCGTGGGCCGCTATTCGAAGTCCGACTTCGTGCACATGGACTGCGGCGCCGTGCGCAGCTGGGGCCGCTGAGGCCCTTTCGGTCAGGTGACGCCGCTTCCGGGACGGGAAGCGGCGCCTGAGAAGGCAGAAGCGCGGTTGGGGATATCGCTTCCGCATCGGGACACCCCTCCAACGCCCGGATCCGGTACCGGTTCCCTGCGCGTGGACATAAAATCGAACATCGGTCAAGCGACCTGAGGGGCAGTGCAGGGGCACTGCCCCTGGTCCTTTTGTTCCGTTGTTACAACAAGATCAGCAGGCCGCCCGGCCGACGTCGGCGCTTTCGTGCCGCTCCGGAATGACAGCGGGAGGGCCGGGTCTCCCCGCCCTCCCGCCATGATCCGTGACGTGGCGCGACTCAGGCGAAGGCGTCGGCCTCGGCGTCCTTCCTCCGGCGCACGAAGTCGCGCAGCGACTCGTCGATGGCGGGATCGAGCGGCGGCTGGCGGTAATCGCCCAGCAGCTTCGCCACCCGCGCCGCCGCCAGCGTCTCGGTGTCGCGCGCGCCTTCCTCGTCCCAGGTCTCGAACGGCTTGTAGTCGAACAGCTCGCTGCGCCAGAAAGCCGACTTGAAGTTCGCCTGGGTGTGCGCGCAGCCAAGGTAATGGCCGCCCGGCCCGACCTCGGCGATGGCGCCCATCGCCTGCCCGTTCTCGGTGATGTCGATGCCGCGGGCGAGACCGTGCAGCGCGCCGAGCTGGTCGGCGTCCATCACGAACTTCTCGAACGAGGCGACGAGCCCCCCTTCGAGCCAGCCGCAGGCGTGCAGCATGAAGTTCACGCCCGAGAGCAGCCCCATGTTCAGCGAGTTCGCCGATTCGTAGGCGGCCTGCGCATCGGGCAGCTTCGAGCCGCAGAAGGCCCCGGCCGAGCGGTAGGGCAGCCCGAGGCGGCGCACCAGCTGCCCGGTGCCATAGGTGATCTGCGCGGCTTCCGGCGTGCCGAAGGTGGGCGCGCCCGAGTTCATGTCGATCGAGGTCACGAAGGCGCCGGCAATCACCGGCGCGCCCTTCCTCACCAGCTGCGAATAGGCGACGCCGGTCAGGATCTCGGCCAGCACCTGGGTCAGCGTGCCCGCGACCGACACCGGCGCCATGGCGCCGCCGACGATGAAGGGCGAGACGATGGAGGCCTGGTTGTTCGCGGCATAGACCTCGAGCGCGCCCATCATCACCGAATCGAAGGTCAGCGGCGAGTTGATGTTGATGAGCGAGGTCATCACCGTGTTCGCTTGCACGAAGTCCGCGCCGAACAGGAGGTTGCACATGTCGACCGAATCCTGCGCGCGGCTCGGCTCGGTCACGGAGCCCATGAAGGGCTTGTCGGACAGCGTCATGTGGGCGTGCAGCATGTCGAGGTGGCGCTTGTTCACCGCGACGTCCGTCGGCTCGCAGACCGTGCCGCCGGAGTGGTGCAGCCACTTCGACATGTAGCCGAGGCGCACGAAGTTGCGGAAATCCTCGATCGTCGCATAGCGGCGCCCGCCCGCGGCGGTGCGCACGAAGGGCGGACCATAGACCGGGGCCAGCACCAGGTTGCGGCCGCCGATCTCGACGTTGCGCTCCGGGTTGCGGGCGTGCTGGACGAAGGACGAGGGCGCGGTCGAGCAGAGCTGGCGGGCGAGGCCGCGGGGGATCCTGACCCGCTCGCCCTCGACATCGGCCCCCGCCTCGCGCCAGAGGGCGAGCGCCCTCGGGTTCTCGGGGAAGTTCACGCCGATCTCGGCCAGCACCGTCTCGGCGTTGCGCTCGATGATCTCGATGGCCTCGTCGTTCAGGATGTCGAGGTTCGGGATCTGCCGCTCGATGAAGCGGGCGCTTTCCACGCTGATCGCGGTGCGCTCGGCCCGGCGCGCGGCCCCGCCGCCTCCCCTTGCCCTGCGCGACGTCACGGCTTCTGTCATCGTCCCTACTCCGCCTCGTGTTCCGGTTCTCCCTCCCCTACTCCAACGCCCGTGTCGGCTGCGCCGCGATTGCGTCGCATTGGGGGGAAAAGCGACATCGCCCCTGCGGCGCGCGTTCACGTCGGGTTAAGCCCATGGCCTTACCCCTGCCTGACGTGGACGGCCCTGACGGAGGAAAATGCGATGGATTGTGCGGTGTGGCGGCTGGTGGCCCTGATGCTGGCGCTCGTCCCTGGTGGGACCGCGACGGCAGGGGAGATCTGCCGCGGCTTCGGCCCGCAGGCGCCCCGCGACATCGCCGCGACCGAGGGGCTGAACAGGCAGGCCTTCAACATCGCGCCGCCCGCGGTCGAGATGAACCTCTGCAACATCCACACCCACACCCAGGCCGAACACAAGGGGCCCGGCTTCTCGGTCTTCGCCGGGGAGGGGGAACACGGCGGATACCGCTGCAACGAGACCGAGCAGTTGAGCGCGGCGGAACTGGAGGATCCCGCCAAGGGTCATGGCGCCTTCCACGGGGTGAAGCCCGGCGATACGCTGGAGGTGCACTGGGTCTTCTCCACCTGCACCGTCGAACCGGGCCCGGGGCTCGGCGCCTGCCTCAGCGACGCCTGCTCGAACCCGCAGCTCAGGGTGGAATCGCAGGTGTTCCTCCTGGTGAACGATCCTTCGGCGCACGATTTCGCCAATTTCGACTTCGCCCACACCATCATCAACGGCCACCCCCAGCCACGCATCCTGCCCTGGGACACGGGCGCGCCGGTGGTCTTCGCGGGGTCGACCACGGGGCCGAAATACAGTGCCGAGACCTGCTCTCCGCTCCAGGTGACGTGGAGCGTGCGGCCCCGCTGCGCCCGGCTCGACATCTCGTCGCTGCACCGCTGGGCCGAACGGGGCAACGCCTTCGAGGAAGAGCACAGCCACGGCGTCCGCGCGCTGGTGACGGAGCCGGTGCTGCTGTCGCCGATCCGCTGAGCGACGGGCCATCTTGCCTAAGCGCCCGCCCTGCCGTAAGGGCGGCACATGACCGATATCGCCCAATCCCACGACCGGCTGCTGATCGTCGATTTCGGCAGCCAGGTCACGCAGCTGATCGCCCGCCGCCTGCGCGAGCTGAACGTCTACTGCGAGATCCACCCGTTCCAGAACGTCACGCCGGACTTCCTGTCGGAGTTCGCGCCGAAGGCTGTGATCCTGTCCGGCGGCCCCGCCAGCGTGATCGACGAAGGCGCCCCCCTGCCCCCGCCCGAGGTGTTCGAGCTGGGCGTGCCGGTCCTTGGCATCTGCTACGGCCAGCAGGCGATGATGCACATGCTGGGCGGCCAGGTGCTGCGCGGCGACGGCACCGCCGAGTTCGGCCGCGCCTATGTCACGCCCACCGACCACGCCACCGACCTTCTGACCGGCTGGTTTCTCGAGGGGCGCGAACAGGTGTGGATGTCGCACGGCGACCACGTCGCGAGGATCGCGCCGGGGTTCGAGGTCTCGGGCACCTCGCCCAATGCGCCCTTCGCCGTCATCGCCGACGTGAACCGCCGCTTCTACGCCGTCCAGTTCCATCCCGAAGTGCACCACACCCCGAACGGCAAGACGCTCTACGAGAACTTCGTGAAGATCGCGGGCTTCACCGGCGACTGGACGATGGAGGCCTACCGCGAGCAGGCGGTGCAGAAGATCCGCGAGCAGGTGGGCAAGGGCCGGGTGATCTGCGCGCTCTCGGGCGGCGTCGACAGCTCGGTCGCGGCGGTGCTGATCCACGAGGCGATCGGAGACCAGCTGACCTGCGTCTACGTCGATCACGGCCTGATGCGGCAGGGCGAATCCGAGCAGGTCGTGGGCATGTTCCGCGAACATTACAACCTGCCCCTGATCCACGCCGACGAATCCGAGCTGTTCCTGGGCCGCCTCGAGGGCGTGTCCGACCCCGAGACGAAGCGGAAGATCATCGGCGGCCTCTTCATCGACGTGTTCCAGAAGCACGCCGACGAGCTGGGCGGGGCCGAGTTCCTGGCGCAGGGCACGCTCTATCCCGACGTGATCGAGTCGGTGTCCTTCTCCGGCGGACCCTCGGTCACGATCAAGAGCCACCACAACGTCGGCGGCCTGCCCGAGAAGATGGGCATGAAGCTGGTCGAGCCGCTGCGCGAGCTGTTCAAGGACGAGGTCCGCGCGCTCGGGCGCGAGCTGGGCCTGCCCGACAGCTTCATCGGCCGCCACCCCTTCCCCGGCCCCGGCCTCGCCATCCGCTGCCCGGGCGAGATCACCCGCGAGAAGCTGGAGATCCTGCGGAAGGCCGATGCCGTCTACATCGACCAGATCCGCAAGCACGGGCTTTACGACGAGATCTGGCAGGCCTTCGTCGCGATCCTGCCCGTGCGCACCGTGGGCGTGATGGGCGACGGGCGCACCTACGATTTCGCCTGCGCGCTGCGCGCCGTCACCAGCGTCGACGGAATGACGGCCGACTATTATCCCTTCACCCACGAGTTTTTGGGCGAGACGGCGACGCGGATCATCAACGAGGTGAAGGGGATCAATCGGGTCACCTACGACATCACCTCGAAGCCCCCGGGCACCATCGAGTGGGAATGACTTCCCCCGTCCCGGAATGACGAGAGACAGATGACCCCGCCTTCGCCCTCCTCCGGCGCCACGATCCGCGCCACCGCCGGCCTGCGCTCCGAGGATGCGCCGCAGCCGCTGAAGGCGGCGCTGTGGATGATCGGCGCCATCGTCTCGTTCTCCTCCATGGCCGTGGCCGGGCGCAGCCTGTCGAGCGAGCTCGACACCTTCGAGATCATGACCTACCGCTCGTTCATCGGCATCGCCATCGTGGTGGGCTGCGGCGCGTTGTGGGGGACGCTCGGGCAGATCCGCACCGACCGGATCGGCACCCACCTGGTGCGCAACGTCTTCCACTTCACCGGCCAGAACCTGTGGTTCTACGCCCTGACGATGATCCCGCTGGCGCAGGTCTTCGCGCTGGAGTTCTCGTCGCCGCTCTGGGTGACGCTCTGCGCGCCGCTGTTCCTGAAGGAACGGCTGACGCTTGCGCGGCTGCTCTGCGCGCTCTCGGGCTTCGCCGGGATCCTGATCGTCGCCCGCCCCGCCGTCGATCACTTCGACCCCGGCCTCGCCGCCGCGGCGCTGGCGGCGGTCGGCTTCGCGGGCTCGGCCCTGTTCACCAAGCTTCTGACGCACGACCAGTCGATCACCTGCATCCTGTTCTGGCTGACGGTGATGCAGGCGGCCTTCGGGCTGGCCTGCGCGGGGTTCGACGGGGACATCGCCGTGCCCTCGCCGGCGCTGGTGCCGCTGGTGGTGCTGGTCGGCATCGCGGGGCTTCTGGCGCACATGTGCCTGACCAAGGCGCTGACCTTCGCGCCCGCCTCGATCGTGATGCCCTTCGACTTCCTGCGCCTGCCGGTGATCGCCGCGGTCGGGATGCTGCTGTACGGCGAGCCGCTGGACATCTGGGTGCTGGTCGGGGCCATCGTCATCTTCGGCGCCAACTACCTGAACATCTGGACCGAAGCGCGTGGACGGCGCCAGAGCGTGACAGTTTCGTGACGCTGCGTTTCCCGTTTTACGTGTGACGTAGGGTCGCGAATTGACCGAGATCACGGTTCCGCTACGAGAACATTAACAGTTCTTGGGAGGAACCACCGTGAAATCAGCCATCTCCGCCGCGACACTGGTCGCCCTGTCGACCACCGGAGCCTTCGCCGCCGGCGTCGAGCGTTCGACCCAGTCGGCGCTGATCCTGTTCGAACCGGGCAACTACGTCGAACTGAGCTACGGCAACGTCAAGCCCAGCGTGAGCGGCGTGCAGCAGGTGCCCGCCGGTGCGACATCGCCCGCGGGCGCCAGTTCGGGCGACGTGCTGGAGGATTACTCGACGCTTTCCTTCGGCTTCAAGATGGCGGTGAACGAGAAGGTCGACCTGGCCCTCGTCATCGATGAGCCGATCGGCGCCGACACCTTCTACCGCCCGAACACCGGCTACCTCTACGGCGGCTCGACCCTCGCCTTCGGCGGCTCGCAGGCCAGCATCGACAGCAACGCGGCGACGCTCCTCGGACGCTACAAGATCAACGAGAACTTCTCGGTCTTCGGCGGCCTGCGGGCGCTCAGGACCGGCGGGCAGGTGTCGCTCTTCAACGGCTACAAGCTCGACGTGCCGAAGGAGACGGATTACGGCTATGTCGTCGGCGTCGCCTACGAGAAGCCCGAGATCGCGCTGCGCGTCGCGCTGACCTACAACTCGGCGATCAAGCACGCCTTCACCGCCAACGAATCCGCCGTCAACCCGGCCACCGGCGCCCCCATCGCCCTGTCGACCGCGATGCCCGTCGAGATCCCGCAGTCGGTGAACCTCGAGTTCCAGAGCGGCGTCGCCAAGGACACGCTGGTCTTCGGCTCGATCCGCTATGTCGACTGGACGGCCTTCACCATCGACCCGACAATCTACCGCGCCTCCACCGGCATGGCGCTGGTCGACTACAACTCGGACACGATCACCTGGACGCTCGGCGTCGGGCGCCGCTTCACCCCCAACTGGTCGGGCGCGATCTTCGCCTCCTACGAGGATCCGATGGGCGGCTTCTCGGGCAACCTCGGGCCGACGGACGGGCAGAAGTCCATCGGCGTCGCCGTCACCTACGAGCGCGACCAGTTCGAGGTGACGCTCGGCGCCCGCTACGTCGCGCTTGGCGACACGACGACCCAGGCGCCGACCTCGACCACCCCGGGCCAGGGCTTCCCGCCGGGCACCACGTTCTCCAGCTTCACCGACAACCACGCCGTTGCCGTGGGTCTGAAGGTGGCGTTCAAGTTCTGAGTGCCGCGCGACGGTATGCGCAGGGCCCCGCTTGCAGGTTGCAGGCGGGGCCTTTTCCGTTTCGCCGGACGCGCAGGGCGGCGGGGATGCGCAGGAACCGGATCGCGCATCCCGCCGGCCCCTGCTAGACCTGCCGCATGATCGCACAGAAATACCTTTCCCCCCGCGCGTGGGCCGAGCTGCTGCTGCTCTCCTGCCTCTGGGGCGCCTCCTTCGTCTCGATCCGCATCGCGCTGGACGAGGTGCCCGTGGCCTGGGTCGTGGCGCACCGGGTGTTCTGGGCGGCCGCGATCCTTTGGGCGGTGGTGGCGCTTGGCCGCCTGCCGCTGCCGAAGGGCCGCGGCACATTGGGCGCCTTCGTCGTCATGGGACTGCTGAACAACATCCTGCCCTTCTCGCTGATGGCCTGGGGACAGCTGCACATCGAGACCGGGCTGACCTCGATCCTGAACGCCACCACGGCGATCTTCGGCGTCCTCGTCGCCTCGGCGGTCTTCGCGGACGAACGGCTGACCGCGCGCCGGGCCCTTGGCGTGGCGCTCGGCTTCCTCGGGGTGGCGACGGCGATCGGGCTCGACTCGCTGGCGCAGTTCGACATCCGCTCGCTCGCGCAGCTGGCCGTGCTGGGGGGCACGTTCAGCTATGCGCTGGCGGGGGCCTGGGCGCGGCGCACGCTCCAGGGGCTGAACCCGGTGGTGGCCGCGGCGGGGATGCTCAGCGCCTCGGCCCTCATCATGGTGCCCGCGGCCTGGACGCTCGACGGCCCGCCGCGGCCGGACCTCGCGCCGCGCACGTTCATCGCCATCGGGTATTACGCCGTCATGGCGACCGCCCTGGCCTACCTGCTCTACTACCGGGTGCTGGCCATGGCCGGGGCGGGCAACCTGATGCTCTGCACCCTGATGATCCCGCCCGTGGCCATCACCCTCGGCGCGCTGATCCTCGGAGAGGCGCTGCACCCTACGGCCTATCTCGGCTTCGCGATCCTCGGCACCGGCCTCCTGATCCTGAACACCCGCGCCCGCCGCCGCGTCGCCGCCTGACCTCTGGTCACGGACCGCCGCGCACAGTAGGAGGAGCACCGGAGAACGGGAGAGCGGTGGATGATCTACGACAGTGCCGAAGCCTGGCGCGCGGCGCCGCAGAAGCGGGTGATGGTGTTCGGCATGTCGGGCCTGGGCAAGACGCACCTCGGCAACATGCTGCGCAGGTCCGGGGGCTGGTTCCACTACTCCGTCGATTACCGCATCGGCACCCGCTACATGGGCGAGCACATCGCCGACAACTTCAAGCGCGAGGCGATGAAGGTGCCGCTGCTGCGCGAGCTGCTGATGAGCGACTCGATCCATGTCGCCAGCAACATCACATTCGACAATCTCGCGCCGCTCTCGACCTACCTCGGCAAGCCGGGCGATCCCGCGAAGGGCGGCCTGCCCTTCGACGAATACATGCGCCGCCAGGACCAGCACCGCACGGCCGAGATCGCGGCGCTGCTCGACGCGGTGCCGTTCATCGGCCGCGCCTCGGACCTCTACGGCTACGACAACTTCATCTGCGACACCGGCGGGTCGATCTGCGAGGTGGTGAACCCCGAGGATCCCGAGGATCCGGTGCTGAAGCCGCTCTCCCGGCATCTGCTGCCGGTCTGGATCGAGGGCAGCGCCGCCCATACCGAGAAGCTGGTGCGCCGGTTCGACCGGGCGCCGAAGCCGATGTACTATCGACCCGACGTGCTGCGCGCCGAATGGGCCGAGTACCTGGCGAGCCACGAAGTTGCCGAGGACCGGGTCGATCCCGACGCCTTCGTGCGCTGGACCTATGCCCGGGCGCTGGCCCATCGCCAGCCGCTCTATGCCGCGATGGCGCGGCACTGGGGCGTGAGCGTCACCGCCGACCGGGTCTTCGCAGTCCAGAGCCCCGAGGACTTCGACGCGCTGATCGCCGAGGCGCTGGAGCGGCGGGCGGCGGGCGGCTGATCCCGAGGGCAGGCTGGGTGACATCACCCATCCTGCGCCCGCTCCGCGCAACAGCACGGGGCCGCGCGGCGGATTGTCCGCGCCGCGCCGGGCGGCTCTGGCAATCGCCGCGCTTTGGGTCTACCTATCGCGCTCCGCAACCAGGGATCCGCCGCCATGCCCATCCGCCTGCCCTCCACCCTGCCCGCCTTCCAGGTGCTGAAGGACGAGGGCGTCATGGTCATGTCCGAGGAGCTGGCGGCCAGCCAGGACATCCGCCCGCTCCGGGTGGCGCTGCTGAACCTGATGCCGAAGAAGATCCAGACCGAGAACCAGTTCGCCCGGCTGATCGGTGCGACGCCGCTGCAGATCGACTTCCAGCTGATCCGCATGTCCGAGCACCAGACCAGGAACACCGCCGCCGCCCACATGGAGGCGTTCTATCGCCCGTTCCAGGAGGTGAAGGACGAGAAGTTCGACGGCCTCGTGATCACTGGCGCCCCGATCGAGCACCTCGAGTTCGAGGAGGTCACCTATTGGGACGAGCTGAAGGAGGTGATGGACTGGACCCAGACCAATGTCCATTCGACCTTCGGCGTCTGCTGGGGGGGCATGGCGATGATCAACCACTTCCACGGCGTGCGGAAGCACCTGTTGCCCGCCAAGGCCTTCGGCTGCTTCCGCCACACCAACCTCGCCCCCGCCTCGCCCTACCTCAACGGCTTCTCCGACGACTGCGTGATCCCGGTCAGCCGCTGGACCGAGATGCGCCAGGACGAGATCGACGCGGCGCCTGGTCTGACCACGCTGCTCGGCAGCGACGAGGTGGGCCCGGCGCTGGTCGAGGATCCGGGGCACCGGGCGCTCTACATCTTCAACCACTTCGAATACGACAGCGACACGCTGAAGCAGGAGTACGACCGCGACGTGGCCAACGGCACGCCGATCAACGTGCCCGGCAACTACTATCCCGACGACGACCCCTCGCAGAAGCCGCAGAACCGCTGGCGCAGCCACGCGCACCTTCTATATGGCAACTGGATCAACCAGATATACCAGACCACGCCCTATGAGATTTCGCGCATTGGCCACTAGCCTGATCGTCGCCATGGCCGCCCTCGGCGGCTGCGGCGCCCTTGTCGACGGCCGGGCCGACCGGATCGAGGCGGCGGCCGAGGCCGCCTATCCGCCCGAGGGCCGCTTCGTCGAGGTCGACGGGCAGCGGGTCCACTATGTCGAGGCGGGGCAAGGTCCGGACCTGGTGCTGATCCACGGCGCCTCGGGATCGACCCGGGATTTCACCATCGGCTTCATCGACCGGCTGACGGACCGTTACCGCGTCATCGCCTTCGACCGCCCCGGGCTTGGCTATACCGACCGCGTCTCCGACGCCTTCGGCGGACCCTTCGACACCACCGCCGAAAGCCCGCAGCAGCAGGCCGCCTTCCTGAAGAAGGCCGCCGACGAGATCGGCGTGCGGCGTCCCATCGTCCTCGGCCATTCCTACGGCGGCGCGGTCGCCATGGCCTGGGCGCTGGACCAGGATCCGGCGGCGGCGGTGATCGTCTCGGGCGCGACCGAGCCCTGGCCGGGCGGGCTCGGCTTCCTCTACGGGCTCACCGCCTCCTCGGTCGGCGGCGCCGCCATCGTGCCGCTGATCACCGCCTTCGCGGGCAAGTCCCAGGTCGAGGCCGCGCTGCGCGAGATCTTCAGGCCGAACCCGGTGCCCCCCGGCTATCTCGAGCGGATCGGCTGGCCCCTGACCCTGCGCCGCGCGACCTTCCGCGCCAACGCCCGGCAGGTGGATTCCCTGCGCCCCCATGTCGTCGCCATGTCCGAACGCTATGCCACGCTCGACCTGCCGCTCGAGATCGTGCACGGCAAGGCGGACGAGGTGGTGCCGCCCGACATCCACTCCGAGGTGCTGGCGAAACAGGTGAAGGGCGCGCACCTGGTCCTGCTCGACGATGTCGGCCACATGCCCCACCACGTCCAGCCGCAGGCCGTCGTCGATGCCATCGACCGCGCCGCCAGACGCGCCGGATTGCGCTGAGCCGGCCACGCCCCTACCTTTGGGACAAGCGTGAGGAGCCCCCATGAGCCTGCCCTTCGACGGCGCGATCAGCCGCTATTACAACGACGAGGCCCCCGAGGCGGTGCGCACCGCGATCCGCACGGGCGAGAAGAAGGACATCATCGACCCGGGCTTCCCTTACGGGGAACGGATGGAGCGCGACGCCTACGACGACGCGCTCGACAGGCTCCAGCTGCAGCTCGTCCGCCTGCAGGCCGACGTGAAGGCGACGGGCAAGCGGCTGGCCGTGGTGTTCGAGGGGCGCGACGCGGCCGGCAAGGGCGGCGCCATCGCGCGCTTCACCCGTAACCTGAACCCCCGGGTCTGCCGCACCGTGGCGCTGTCCAAGCCGACCGAGCGCGAACAGGGCGAATGGTACTTCCAGCGCTACGTCGAGGAGCTGCCATCGGCCGGGGAGATCGTGCTGTTCGACCGCTCCTGGTACAACCGCGGCGTGGTCGAGAAGGTGTTCGGCTTCTGCACCGACGCCGAGCGCGAGCGCTTCTTCAACCAGGTGACGCGGTTCGAGGAGATGCTGGTCAACGACGGCATCGTTCTGGTCAAGCTCTGGCTGAACGTCGGCCGCGCCGAGCAGCTGCGCCGGTTCCTGGCCCGCGAACACGACCCGCTGAAGCAGTGGAAGCTCAGCTGGATCGACGTCGAGGGGCTGAAACGCTGGGACGCCTATTCCGAGGCCATCGCCGAGACCCTGGCGCGCTCGGACGGCGCCGCGGCCCCCTGGACGGTGATCCGGGCCGACGACAAGCGGCGCGCGCGGATCGCGGCGATCCAGGCGGTGCTGTCGCGAATAGATTTCGACGGCAAGGACGAGGCCGCCATCGGCACGCCCGACCCGAAGATCTGCGGCGGGGTCGACCTGTGGGATTCCGATGGGAACGGCTAAGCGCGGCTACCATCACGGCAACCTGCGCCAGGCGCTGGTCGAGGCCGCGCTGCAGCTTATCGAGGAGAAGGGGCCGACCGGCTTCACCCTCTCGGAGGCGGCGAAGCAGGCGGGGGTGACGCCGGCCGCCGTCTACCGCCATTTCGAGGGGCGCGAGGACCTGATCGCCGAGGTGGCGCGCCAGGGCTACGAGATCTTCGCCGACCTGATGGATTACGCCTACGATTCCGGCCAGCCCTCGGCACTGTCGGCCTTCGCCGCCACGGGCCGCGCCTATCTCGCCTTCGCGCGGCGCCATCCGGGCCACTACGTGGCGATGTTCGAATCGGGCATCTCGATCAACCGCACGCCCGAGCTGGCGCAGGTCGCGCGCCGCGGTCTCGGAGTGCTGGAGAAGGCGGCGGCGGAACTGTCGCAGCACATCCCGCCCGAACGCCGCCCGCCGCCGCAGATGTTCTCGGCCCATATCTGGGCGATGTCCCACGGCGTGGTCGAGCTTTTCGCCCGCGGCTCGCCCGGAACGAAGTCGCCGTTTCCGCCCGAGGACCTGCTGGAGACCGGGATCGGCATCTACCTGCGCGGCCTCGGCCTGATCGCGCCCGACGGCTGAGACGCAGGATGGGTGATATCACCCATCCTACCCTGTCGCGGGCACATGTCTTCTCCGTTGGATGGGTGATATCACCCATCCTACCGCCTTGGACCATACCGCGGCATTTTCCCTGTTGCACTTTCCGCTGCACTTGCGAAACATTCCGCAACCCACCGAGGGAGCGCCCCCGCCGCATGGCCATGTCCCGTCTTGCCCGTTCCGAGGCCGCCCGCGGCCTGCTCATGGTCAGCCCTCCTGCCCTCTATGCGCTTCTTCTACTGGCCGTGCCGCTGGCCGCGATCCTCGCCTTCAGCTTCTGGAGCCAGGACTTCCTGACCATCGACTTCACGCCGACGCTGAAGAACTATCGCGAGGCCTTTTCCGAGCCGCTTTACATGCAACTGATGCTGCGCTCGGTGCTGATCGCGGGCTCGGTCACGCTGGCCACCGTGATCCTCGCCTTCCCGATCGCCTATTTCGTCAGCTTCCACGTGCCGCCGCACAGGAAGTCGCTCTGGATCTTCCTCATCACCATCCCGTTCTGGACCTCCTACCTGATCCGGGTGTTCCTGTGGAAGGTGATCCTCGGCTACAACGGCGTGCTGAACACCACGCTGCAGGGCCTCGGGATCACGGACGAACCGCTGACCTTCATCCTCTACAACGCCAATGCCGTGGTCATCACGCTGGCCCATGCCTTCGCGCCCTTCGCGATCCTGCCGATCTTCGTCAGTCTCGAGAAGATCGACCGCTCGCTGCTCGAAGCCTCGCGCGACCTCGGCGAGAACCACGTCATGACCTTCCTGCGCGTCACCCTGCCCCTTGCCGTGCCGGGGATCGTCGCCGCGGTGCTGATCGTCTTCATCCCGACCATCGGCGACTACGTCACGCCGCGTCTCGTCGGCGGGCCGGACGGGCTGATGATCGCCAACATGATCCAGACCCAGTTCCTGAAGCTGAACAACGCGCCCATGGGCGCCGCGCTGGCGGTGATCGCCATGTCGATCGTCACGCTGATCGCGCTGTTCTTCCTGTTCCTGAACCGCAAGTACCTCCGGGGCCGGTCGTGAAGGGCGGCGGGCTGCTGCGCGGCTACGCGCTCCTCTACCTGCTGTTCCTCTACGCGCCGATCATCCTGCTGCCGATCTTCGCCTTCAACAGCTCGACCATCATCGCCTTCCCGCTTTCGGAGTTCACCACTCAGTGGTTCCGGGAGATCCCGAACACCCCGGCGCTGGTCGAGTCGGTGAAGACCAGCCTGATCATCGCTGTTTCGACCGCGCTTCTGTCGACCGTTCTCGGCATCTGCGCCGCGCGGGCCGGGGCGAAGTACCGCTTTCCCGGCAAGGCGCCGATCCTCGGCTTCATCATGCTGCCGCTGGTGCTGCCCGAGATCATCGTCGCCGTCTCGATGCTGGTGGTGCTGCTGGCGCTCGGCCTGCCACTGGGCCACTGGACGGTGATCCTGGGGCACACGCTGATCTGCACGCCGTTCTGCATCGCGATCCTGAACTCGGCCTTCGCCAACCTCGACGCCTCGCTGGAAGAGGCGGCCTACGACCTCGGCGAGACGGCCTGGAGCACCTTCCGGCTCATCACCCTGCCCCTCGTCATGCCCGGCATCGTCTCGGCGCTGCTGATCTCGTTCACGATCTCGCTCGACGAGTTCATCATCGCCTTCTTCCTGACGGGGACCGAACCGACGCTGCCGGTCTATCTCTGGGGGCAGCTGAGGTTTCCCCAGAAGATCCCGGTGGTGATGGCCCTTGGCACCATCCTTGTCGCGATGTCGGTGACGCTGCTGACCTTCGCCGAATTCATGCGCCGCCGCGGCATCGCCAAGGCGGGGCGCAAAGACACCGGAGGCTTCCTGTGAAGAACCCGCCCATCGTGTCGCTTCGGGGCGTGCACAAGTATTACGGCAACTACCACGCGCTCCGGGGCATCGACCTCGACATCGGCGCGGGCGAGTTCTTCTCGCTGCTCGGGCCCTCAGGCTGCGGCAAGACCACGCTCCTGCGGACCATCGCGGGGTTCGAGGATCCGTCGGACGGCGTGCTGCTGCTCGACGGCAAGGACATGGCCCATGTGCCCGCGAACCGGCGGCCGACCAACATGGTGTTCCAGTCCTATGCCATCTTCCCGCACCTGACGGTGGCCGAGAATGTGGCCTTCGGGCTGCGGCGCCGGTCGGACCTCGACCGCAGCGCGAAGCAGAAGATGGTCGAGGAGTCGCTCGAGATGGTCGGGCTTGGCGGCTATGGCGGGCGGGCCGCCCATGCGCTCTCGGGTGGGCAGCGGCAGCGGGTGGCGCTGGCCCGGGCGCTGATCCTGCACCCCAAGGTGCTGCTCCTGGACGAGCCGCTGTCGGCGCTCGACAAGAAGCTGCGCGAGCAGATGCAGAACGAGCTGCGGCGCCTGCAGCGCCATGTCGGGATCACCTTCATCCTCGTCACCCACGACCAGGAAGAGGCGCTGATCATGTCCGACCGCATCGCTGTTATGTTCGAGGGCGAGATCGCGCAGCTGGCCGATCCCCAGACGCTCTATCGCCGGCCGGTGACGCGGCGCGTGGCGGATTTCATTGGCGTGATGAACTTCCTGCCCGCGAAGGTGGACGGCAGGACGCTGGAGATCGCGGGCCTGGGCCGGGCCGAGGTGCAGCCGGACCAGGCGCCCTCGGGGATGCCCTCGGGCTCGGGGCACATCGGCATCCGTCCCGAAACCATGTCGGTCCTGTTCGAGGGCGAGAAGACGCCGGTGCGCGTCGCCGACGGCAAGGTGGTGGAACTCGCCTATTACGGCGACATGACCTATTACCAGGTGCTGCTGGACGGCACCGAAAGTCCCGTCACGGTGTCGATGAAAAACCTCGTCGGCCGCAAGGTTCTGGAGCGGGGCGACCGCGCCCGGATCAGCTGGGACGAACGCTCGCTCGTGGTCTTCCCCTGAGATGACCGATGCCAAGGCCCCGCCCCTGCGCCGCGTCGCGGCCATCGACATCGCGCGCACCCTCGCCCTGGTCGCCATGGCGGTCTATCACCTGATCTACGACCTGATGATGTTCGGCGTGGTCTCCAGCGACGTGGCGCTGAGCGGGGGCTTCCGCTGGCTTGCCGTGCTGACCGCGGGCAGCTTCCTGTTCCTTGCCGGGATCGGCCTGAAGCTCGCCAACCGCGAGCGCCTGCACCTCGGCCGCGCGCTGAAGCGGATCGGGGTGATCGCCGTCGCGGCCGCGCTGGTCAGCCTCGCGACCTATGTGGCGATGCCGGGCGCCTTCGTGTTCTTCGGCATCCTCCATTCGATCGCCACCGCATCGCTGATCGGGCTGCTCTTCGTGCGGCTGCCGTGGTGGGTCAGCCTTGCCGGGGCCGCCGCCGTGGTCTGGGTGGCCTTCAACGTGGCAAGTCCGCTGTTCGATCCGAAATGGCTCGGCTGGACCGGGCTCGGCACCGTCCGCTACAACACCGTGGATTTCGAGCCGGTCTTCCCCTGGCTCGCGCCGTTGCTGGTCGGCCTCGCGATCACGCAGCTGACGATCCGCAGCGCCTTCTGGACGCCCCGGCCCATCTCCGGCCTGACCGCAGCGCTCGGCTGGCCCGGGCGGCATTCGCTGGTGATCTACCTGATCCACCAGCCGGTGCTTGTCGCCCTGGTATGGAGCGCGGTGCAGCTGGGCCTGATCGGCTGAGGCTCAGTCCTCGGCGTTGGCCTCGGCGCGGGACTTGCCGGTGACGTCCAGCGCCAGCGTCGCCGCCATGAACCGGTCGAGATCGCCGTCGAGAACGCCCTGCGTGTCGGAGGTCTCCACGTTCGTCCGCAGGTCCTTCACCATCTGGTAGGGCTGAAGGACGTAGGAGCGGATCTGGTTGCCCCAGCCCGCGTCGCCCTTGTTGTCGTGGGCCTCGGTGATGGCGGCGTTCCTGCGGTCCAGCTCCATCTGGTAGAGCCGCGACTTCAGGGCCTTCATGGCGATGTCACGGTTCTGGTGCTGCGACTTCTCCGAACTCGTCACGACGATGCCCGTCGGAAGGTGGGTGATCCGCACCGCCGAATCCGTGGTGTTGACGTGCTGCCCGCCCGCGCCGGAAGAACGGTAGGTGTCGATCCGGATCTCGTTCGGCGCCACCTCGATCTCGATGTTGTCGTCGACGACGGGATAGACCCAGACCGACGAGAAGGACGTGTGCCGCCGCGCCGCGCTGTCGTAGGGCGAGATGCGCACCAGCCGGTGCACGCCGCTCTCGGACTTCAGCCAGCCATAGGCGTTCGGTCCGGAAATCTTGTAGGCGGCGGACTTGATCCCCGCTTCCTCGCCCGCGCTTTCGGACTGCAACTCGACCTTGTAGCCCTTCTTCTCGGCCCAGCGGACATACATCCGCGCCAGCATCGCCGCCCAATCGCACGATTCCGTCCCGCCGGCGCCCGAGTTGATCTCGAGGAACGTGTCGTTGCCGTCGGCCTCGCCGTTCAGCAGCGCCTCGATCTCGGCCTCGGCGGCGCGCTTGGCCAGCGCCTTCAGCGCCGCCTCGGCCTCGCCCACCACCTCGTCGTCGTCCTCCATCTCGCCCAGCTCGATCAGCTCGATGTTGTCGGACAGCTCCTGGCTCATCCCCTCGTAGCGCGCCATGGCGTCGACCAGCATCTGCCGGTCGCGCATCAGCTTCTGCGCCTTGTCGGGATCGTTCCAGAGGTTCGGATCCTCGACCATCGCGTTGAACTCCTCCATGCGATGGGGGGCGGTCTCGACATCCATGCGCTGGCCCAGAAGGTGCAGCGACTTGCGGATCGACTCGATGGTGGACTGCGTCTCGGCGCGCATGAAGGCAGGATCCTGAAAAGGGAGTTTCTCGGGCAGTTCGTCATAACAACGCGACCCCGGGGAGACAAGTCCGCCCCGCCCGGAACACCGGGCGGGAGGCACGGGACTGCCCGTCGTCGGTCAGTAGAGCCCGCCCGAGGACAGCGACCCGAAGCTCGCCCGCTTCTTCGGGATCTTCGCGACGCTGCCGGTGGAGGTGCGCACGTTCTGCCCCTCGTCCGCGCCCTCGCCCGAGGAGAACAAGGGCAGGTTCGCGCCCATGGCGAAGCCGCCGTCGAAGGCGACGCCGAACACCGGCTCTTCGCCGAGGCGGAAGTATTCGGCGATCACGTTGTCGCCCGTGGCGCTGTCGGAGAGCCGCGCGCCGGTGAAGCGGTCGATGTTGATGAACTGTCCGCCCGGCGGCACCTCGAACGGGCCGCCGCCGTACTTCGCCGTCGCCTTCTGCATGAACCGGTCGAACACCGGCGCGCAGAGCCCGCCGCCCGAGCCGGAGCGGCCCATGGGGCGCGGCCGGTCGTAGCCGATGTAGCAGCCCGCGGCGATGTTCGAGGTGAAGCCGACGAACCAGGCGTCCTTCTCGTCGTTGGTGGTGCCGGTCTTGCCCGCGACGGGGACGTTCAGGTGGATCTTGCCGCGCGCCGTCCCGCGTTCGACCACGCCCTTCATCATCGAGGTCAGCTGGTAGGCGGTGATCGCGTCCATCACCCGCTCGCGGTTCGAGGTGATGGCCGGCGACTCGCCCGGGGCCAGCGAGGCGAGCGTGCATTCCGGGCAGGTCCGCTGGTCGTGCTTGTAGACCGTGGCGCCGTTGCGGTCCTGCACCCGGTCGACCAGCGTCGGCTCCACCCGCTCGCCGCCGTTGGCGAACATGGAATAGGCGGCGACCATGCGGAACAGCGTCGTCTCCTCGGCGCCAAGCGCATTGGCCAGGAACCGGCCCATATTGTCGTAGACGCCGAACTTCTCGGCATAGCGGGCGACGGTGTCCATGCCCACTTCCTCGGCCAGGCGCACGGTCATCAGGTTGCGCGACTGCTCGATGCCGGTCCTGAGCGGGGTCGGGCCGTAGTACTTGTTGGAATAGTTCTTCGGCCGCCACAGGCCCTGGGGCGTGTTGATCTCGATCGGGGCGTCGACCACGATCGTCGCGGGCGAGAAGCCGGAATCGAGCGCCGCCGCATAGACGAAGGGCTTGAAGGACGAACCGGGCTGGCGCGTCGCCTGGGTGGCGCGGTTGAACACCGAGTACTGGTAGGAGAAGCCGCCCTGCATCGCCAGCACGCGGCCGTTGTGCACGTCCATCGCCATGAAGGCGCCCTGCACTTCCGGGACCTGGCGCAGCGTCCAGCGGATGAACGAGCCGTCGCTGTCGCTGGTCATCTTGCGCACCAGCACCACGTCCCCGACATCCAGCAGGTCGCCCGCCACCTTCGCCCGCGGCCCGAGCTTGCCGCCCTTCAGCCGCTTCCTCGCCCACTCGACATCCTTCGGCTCGATCCAGTGGCCTTCGCCGTCCTCCTCCACGCCCTCGATCCCGATGCGCGCCGAGGTCTCGCCGACCTCCAGCACCACCGCGGGATGCCAGGGGTTCTCCAGCACCACGTCGCGCGGCACGTTCGTCTCGGCCAGCGCCGCGCGCCAGCTTTCCTCCGAGCCGAGCTTGGCGGGCTCGATCGTCTTGCCGGTGCCGCGCCAGATGCCAAGCCCGCGGTCGTAGCTTTCCAGCGCCTCGCGCAGCGCCTCGGCGGCGACCTCCTGCAACTCGGGGTCGATGGTGGCGCGGATGCTGAGCCCGCCGGTGAAGAACTCGGTCTCGCCGAACTCGCCCGAGAGCTGGCGGCGGATCTCGTCGGTGAAGTAGTCGCGCGGCGGCAGGGCCGAGCGGAAGCTTTCGTAATCGCCGTTCTGCACCGAGCGCAGGGGCGCGACGCGCGCCTCGCGGTACTCGGCCTCGGTGATGTAGCCGTTCTCGAACATCTCGCGCAGCACGAAGTTGCGGCGGGTGATCGCCGCCTCCTTGTCGCGCACGGGGTGATAGTTCGACGGCGCCTTCGGCAGGGAGGCGAGATAGGCGGCGTCGGCGGGCGTGAGCTCGGACAGGGTCTTGTTGAAATAGGTCTGCGCCGCGGCGGCCACCCCGAAGGAGTTCTGCCCGAGGAAGATCTCGTTCAGGTACAGTTCCAGGATCTTGTCCTTCGACAGCGTGCCCTCCATCCGCGAGGCCAGGATCAGCTCCTTCACCTTGCGCTCGGCCGATCGTTCGCCGCCCAGCAGGAAGTTCTTCATCACCTGCTGGGTGATCGTCGAGGCGCCGCGCAGCGAACCGCCCTTGGCCGCGGTGATGGCGGCGGCGAGCATCCCGCGCGGGTCATAGCCCTTGTGGGTGTAGAAGTTCTTGTCCTCGGCCGAGATGAAGGCGTGCTTCACCAGGTCCGGGATCTCGTCGGCGGGCACGAAGAGGCGCCGCTCCTCGGCGAACTCGTCGATGATCCGCCCCTCGCCCGAGTAGATCCGGCTGATCGTCGGCGGCGCGTACTGCGCCAGCTGGTCGGTGTTCGGCAGGTCGCGCGAATACATCCAGAACACCGCGCCGATGGTCAGCGCCGCGAACAGGGCCGCCAGCGTCAGCCAGCTGAAGATCGCCCCGAAAAAGGCGAGGATGAAGCGGACCATGACTTGGGGCCTCCTGCGATGGTGGCCCTTCATAGACGAGGGCCCCGGCGTGGTCAAAACCGCTGTCGCCCCCTCAGGCGCATTCCCGCGGAGCGACAGGTCACGATTTGGCGATGCCGCGGCGCCTCAGGGCCGGATCAGCCGGGGCTTGCGCGCGTCCTCCTCGGCCCAGGCCACCAGCGCGTTGCGGATGCCGACCGCGGCGCGCTGCCGCCAGGCCGGGTCGCGCAGGCGCGTGCGATCGGCGCTGTTGGACAGGAACCCCAGTTCGACCAGCGCCGACGGGATGTCGGGCGCCTTCAGCACCGAGAATCCGGCGCGAAGACGCGGCCGCTTGTGCAGGTTGCCCGTCTGCTCCGAAAGCCCCTGCACCAGCGCCCGCGCCAGCCGGTCGGAGCGCGGCGTGGTGTTCAGCCGGGCCATGTCCATAAGCACCGTCGCAACCACGTCGTCCTGCCCGCTGAGGTCGAGCCCGGCCAGGAGGTCGTCGCGGTCGTGCCGCTCGGCCAGCACCCGAGACGCCTCGTCCGAGGCCTCCTCGGACAGGGTATAGACCGTGGCGCCCGAGGCGCGCCCCTCGGCCAGCGCGTCGGCGTGCAGAGACAGGAACACGTCCGCCCCCGCCTCCCGCGCCGCGGACACGCGGGTTTCGAGGGGCACGAAGACGTCGCTTTCCCGCGTCATCACCACCCGGAAGCGCGGGTTCTGCTGGAGCACCCCCCGCAGGTCGAGCGCGAAGCGCAGCATCAGGTCGGCCTCGAACACGCCCCCGGCCTCGGCGCCCGGGTCGATGCCGCCGTGCCCGGGGTCGAGCATCACGACCAGCGGACGCGCCTCGGCGCCGCCCGAGGGCCGCGCCGCCACCTGCGCCGTGGCGGGCAGCGACAGGCGCGCGCCCTCCGGGGCACCCGCGGCGGCGGCGAAGCTCTTCTCGTCGGTGGGCGCCAGCTGGATCTTCAGGACCGCCGCGCCGCCGCCGTCGCCGGTGGCCATCCCGGCTGTCTCCAGCGCCATGGGTTCGGTCAGGTTCATCACCACGCGCGACCACTGCCTGTGGAACGGCCCCGCGACGAC
The DNA here is from genome assembly GCF_002869745.1 of Oceaniglobus roseus. Taxonomy (GTDB): domain Bacteria; phylum Pseudomonadota; class Alphaproteobacteria; order Rhodobacterales; family Rhodobacteraceae; genus Oceaniglobus; species Oceaniglobus roseus. The sequence continues at coordinate 5,472 of NZ_PNOS01000040.1, read as the reverse complement.
GCCATCCACGACGTCGCTGTGGTCGATGGCGGCGATGTCCTGCCCCGCCCAGTCGACCACCGAGAAGTCGATCACCAGCCGCCGCGGCGCGTCCAGCGTGAAGATGCGGAACGGCACCGGCTGGCTGAGCGTGAGGGTGATCTGGAGGTTGGCGCCGAAATCCGCGATCTCCGACCGCTCGAGGTCGGGCCGCGCGAGGGCGTTGAGGTCGTCCTCGGCCCGGGCCGGCTGGGCGCACAGGAGGACGAGCCCCGCGAGAACGGGTGCTAATCGTTGTGTAAGGGTCATGGCCTGCTCTGCTCTGTCGGCCTGTTCCGGCCGTTGCCCCGAGCCTAGCGCAAAATTGCCGAGGGCGGAACGGAAAACGCCCGCCGCTTGACAGCTTTCTGCGCCCGGCCCTGCGGCGGCGCGGCAGACACCACGCAACCCCGCCAGATCGAGGCTTGCGCCGCGGGCGCTGCCGTCTGACAAAGAGGCATCCGTGCCTGTGCGGCTGCGGCGGTTTCGGGAGGGGAGCCCATGGATTTCGACCTCGGAGAGGAACGGCAGGCCATCTTCGACATGGCCCGCGCCTTCGGACAGGAGCACATCGCCCCCCATGCCCGCGACTGGGAGAAGGCCGGGACGATCCCCCGCGACCTCTGGCCGAAGGCGGCGGACCTGGGGCTGGCCGGGATCTACGTCTCGGAAGAGAGCGGCGGCAGCGGACTGGGCCGGCTCGAGTCGGCGCTGGTGTTCGAGGCGCTGTCGATGGCCTGCCCCTCGGTCGCGGCGTTCCTTTCGATCCACAACATGTGCGCGTGGATGATCGACCGCTACGGCTCGGACGAGATGAAGGCGCGGGTGCTGCCGAAGGCGCTGAGCATGGAAATGGTCCTGTCCTACTGCCTGACGGAACCCGGCTCGGGCAGCGACGCCGCGGCGCTGAAGACGAAGGCCGAGCGCACGAACGAGGGCTGGCGGCTGACGGGGACCAAGGCCTTCATCTCGGGCGGCGGCTATTCCGACGGCTACCTCGTGATGTGCCGCACCGGCGCGGCGGGGCCGAAGGGCGTCTCGGCGGCGCTGGTCGAGGACGGGGCGAAGGGGCTCAGCTTCGGCGGGCTCGAGGACAAGATGGGTTGGCGGTCGCAGCCGACCCGACAGGTGCAGCTGGACGATTGCGACATTCCCTCCGAAAACCTGCTGGGAGAAGAGGGCAAGGGTTTCACCTATGCGATGTCGGGCCTCGACGGCGGGCGGCTGAACATCGCCGCCTGCTCGCTTGGCGCCGCGCAGGCCGCGCTGGATGCCACCCTCGCCTACATGGCCGGGCGCAAGGCCTTCGGCCAGTCCATCGACCAGTTCCAGGCGCTCCAGTTCCGCCTCGCCGACATGGAGATCGAGCTTCAGGCCGCCCGCGTCTTCCTGCGCCAGGCGGCGTGGAAATACGACCGGGGCGCGCCCGATACGACCAAGCACTGCGCCATGGCGAAGAAGTTCGTCACCGAGGCGGGATCGCGCGTCGTCGACCAGTGCCTGCAACTTCATGGCGGCTACGGCTATCTTGCCGACTACGGGATCGAGAAACTGGTGCGCGACCTCCGGGTGCACCAGATCCTGGAAGGCACCAACGAGATCATGCGCCTGATCGTGGCGCGGAAGATGCTGGCGCAATGAGCGATGTCCTGATCCGCACCGAGGGGCGCGCCGGGCGCATCACCCTGAACCGCCCGAAGGCTCTGAACGCCCTGACCCACGAGATGTGCCTGGCGATCGACGCGGCCCTGATCGCCTGGGCAAGGGATCCGGCGGTCGCGCTGGTCCTGATCGACGGCGCGGGCGAAAAGGCCTTCTGCGCCGGGGGCGACATCGCCAGGATGTACGAGGCCGGGCGCGCGGGCGATTTCCACTGGCCGCGGCAGTTCTGGCGCGACGAGTACCGGATGAACGCGCGGCTCTACCATTATCGAAAGCCCGTGGTCAGCTTCCTGCAGGGCTTCACCATGGGGGGCGGCGTCGGGGTCGGCTGCCACGGTTCGCACCGCGTCGTCGGCGAAAGCTCCCGCATCGCCATGCCGGAAGCGGGGATCGGGCTGGTGCCGGACGTCGGCGGCTCGCTGCTCCTCGCCCGCGCGCCGGGGCGGGTCGGCGAGTACCTGGGCGTCACCGCGGGCCGGATGGCGGCGGGCGATGCGATCTTCGCGGGCTTCGCCGACCATTTCGTGCCCGAGGCCGAGTGGCCCGCCCTTGCCGCAGAGCTGGCCGCAACCGGCGAGGTCGACCGTATCGCAGCCGCCGCCACCGCGCCGCCCGCCGCCGACCTCGAAGGGCGGCAGGCCGACATCGACCGCCTCTTCGCCGCCGAAAGCTGGGAGGCGCTGCGCGCGGCCCTTGCCGGCGATCCGTCGGACACCGCGCAAGCCGCCGCCGCCGCGCTCGACAAGGTCTCGCCCCTCTCGGCAGCCCTGACGCTGGAGCTTGTGCGGCAGGTGCGCCGCCTCGACAGCATCGAGGGGGCGCTGGACATGGAGTACCGCGTGACCTCCCGCGCGATGGAGCATGGCGACCTGATGGAAGGCGTGCGCGCGATGATCGTCGACAAGGACCACGCGCCACGCTGGATGCCCTTCGATCCCGCGAAGGTGCAGAGGATGCTGGCGCCGGTGACGGAGAACGGACTGGACCTGGGAGGAACCACATGAAGATCGGATTTATCGGCCTCGGCAACATGGGCGCGCCGATGGCGAAGAACCTCGCCGCCGCGGGCCACGAGGTGCGGGGCTTCGACGTCACCGACGTCGCCGTCGAGGGCGTTTCGCAGGCCGCCTCCGCCGCCGAGGCCGCGCAGGGCGCCGATGTGGTCGTCACGATGCTGCCGAACGGCGAGATCCTGCGCGCCGTCGCGGCCGAGATCCACCCCGCGATGGAGCCGGGCGCGATCCACCTCGACTGCTCGACCGTCGATGTCGCCTCCAGCCAGGCGGTGGCCGAAGCGGCGTCGGGCCACGGCCTTTCGGCGCTCGATGCGCCCGTGTCGGGCGGCACCGGCGGCGCGGCGGCGGGCACGCTGACTTTCATGGTGGGCGGCGACGCGGGTGCGGTCGAGACCTGCCGCCCGCTGTTCGACGTCATGGGCCAGAAGGCGGTGCATTGCGGCGCGGCGGGCATGGGCCAGGCGGCGAAGATCTGCAACAACATGATCCTCGGCGTGACGATGATCGCCACCTGCGAGGCCTTCGCGATGGCCGACAAGCTGGGGCTTGCCCGCGAGGCGATGTTCGACGTGGTCTCGACCTCGTCGGGCGCGTCGTGGTCGATGAACACCTACTGCCCCGCCCCGGGAGTCGGCCCGAAATCCCCCGCCGACAACGGCTATCGGCCCGGCTTCGCGGCGGACCTGATGCTGAAGGACCTGCGCCTGTCCCAGGCCGCCGCCGCCACCGCCGATGCCGACACGCCCATGGGGAAGGCCGCCTGCGACCTCTACGCGAGGTTCGTGGAAGAGGAGGACGGCCGCGGCAAGGACTTCTCCGCCATGCTTCCCCGGTTCGAGAAGCGCCACCGCGGCTGAGAGCCCGCGGCCCCGCCCATCGACGCGGGCGCACGGGGGCCGCGGCGAACCGCGCCCCTGCTTTTTCTCTGCAGAAAGATCAGGAATCCGACGGCCGCAACGAAAGAGGCCGCCCGATCAGGGGCGGCCTCCGGCGCGTCAGAGCCGTGCAGTTCCGGTCGCGATCACATGCGCGAGGCGACGTTTTCCCAGTTCACCAGGTTGTCGAGGAAGTTCGTCAGGTAGGCGGGACGCTTGTTGCGGAAGTCGATGTAATACGAATGCTCCCACACGTCGCAGCCCAGAAGCGCGGTCTGGTCGAAGCAGACGGGGTTCACGCCGTTCTCGGTCTTCGTGACCTTCAGCGAGCCGTCGGTGTCCTTCACCAGCCAGGCCCAGCCGGAACCGAACTGCCCGCCGCCGGCCGCGGCGAAGGCTTCCTTGAACTTGTCGACCGAGCCGAAGCTTTCGGTCAGGGCCTTTTCGACCTCGGAGGGCATCGAGCCGCCGTTTGGGCTCATCATTTCCCAGAACTGGTTGTGGTTCCAGAGCTGGCTGATGTTGTTGAAGATGCCCGACTGGGCGACAGCGCCCTTGTCGTAGGTGCCCTTGATGATCTCCTCGAGGGACTTGCCCTCCCACTCGGTGCCCGCGATCAGCTTGTTGCCGTTGTCGACATAGGCCTTGTGGTGGATGTCATGGTGATATTCCAGCGTCTCCTTCGACATGCCCTTCGAGGCCAGGGCGTCGTGGGCATAGGGAAGGTCGGGAAGTTCGAAAGCCATGGGAAACCCCTTTTGCTATGTCATTTGATGCCCGATACCTGAGCCGGGGACCGGCCCGCGTCAAGGCTTCATCTGGGCAACGACGGCCCCGGCCGATTGTTCCATGACACGGGGTTCGGCAGACGGGAAAGGCCGCGCCACGGCCCCGGGGCCATGACGCGGCGCGTGTCACTCTTTGCGGAAACCGTCGGCTCAGTTGGCCGGTGCCTCGGCGGGGGCGCTTTCGGCCGGGGCCGCGTCGGCGGGGGCGGCATCGCCCGAGCCGGAGTCGGCGGCCGGGGCCTCGACCGTCACGTTCGCCGTCGCGTCACCGCTGCCGGCGCTGCCGCCGGCACTGCCTCCGCCGACCGACAGGTTGCCGTCGGAGAAGACGATCCAGGCGATGACCGCCAAGGCGACGACGATGCCGCCGACGATGAAGGCCATCGCGCCGCCGCCCGACTTGCGGACTTCGACTTCGCGTTCGCGGACGTAGGTGTGGCCGGGATCTTGGTGTGCCATGTTACTCGCTCCAGAACTACAGTTGGCGCGACAACATCGGGCGGGCCCGGATGGTTCCCTGCGCCCTCAATAATCGGTGTAGATCGGCGCAGGCTGGTGCTTCGGCTGGCCGAATCCGTGCCCGCTGTAGACGACCGCGCTGAAGGCGGCGAGGATCAGCATCCCCGCGACGCCCGCCGCGAAGCCGGCGAGGGCGGACGGGACTTTCGGGTTTCGGAACATGGTGTGTCTCCCTTCTTGCCGCCGCAAAGCTAGTCAGGGGTGCCGCTGGGTCAAGGCGGGTGCGGCGGCGGGCGCCGGTGTCCGCGAGACGACACCATCAACGCTGCGTGACGGATGGTCGCGCGGTGCTGGTGTTTGTCCTGCGACGTTGGCACATAGGGCGGGCAGCGAAAGGAGACTCGATGTTCTGGATTCTGGCCACCGCTCTCGGGGCGATCACGGCGTCCCTGATCGTGCTGGCCCTCGTGCGCCGCGGACGCGCCGCGCCCTCCGCCGCCGCGGCCGAGATCCGGATCTACCGCGACCAGCTCGACGAGGTGGAGCGCGACCTGGCCCGCGGCACGCTCGAGCCGGAAGAGGCCGAGCGGGTGCGCCTCGAGATCTCGCGCCGCCTGCTCGAGGCCGACCGCGCCGCGGCCGCCGCGGCCGCCC
>NZ_PNOS01000039.1 GCF_002869745.1 Oceaniglobus roseus | reverse complement strand
TTCAAAAGTCCCATGTGGATCACTCCGTTGTCCCCCGTGGCGCAGTGCCGTGGGGGAAGGGTCACATGGGTCAAATCTCAATGGAAATCAGGCGCTCACCCGGGTCACTTCTCACTGGAAATCAACAGTCAGCAACGCCCCGCGGGATATCTTCGGGCCAGACGGCAAGAACGCCCCGGTCGCCAGCTACGATTTTCGCACCTCCGTCGTGACCGGGTTCGAAACCCTGGCCATTGTTCCGGGCTTGAGCAATGTCAGCGCCATCTTCCTGGCCTCGCAATGGCAGTTCGACACTCTCTCCATCGTTTCAAGCACAGGTGCGGCATATGACCTGACCATCGAACTGTCGGACCAGACCGATCTGGACCTCAGCGGCCTGGCCTACGTTCCGCCCGCCGCGACCAACCCCGCCAGCGTGATCCGGATCCTCAGCGGCGATGACGCGGCAACGGTCATCGGCAGCGTCGCGAACGACAGCATCGTCGGCAACGGCGGCGACGACACGCTGGCCGGGGGCGCCGGCGACGACAAGCTGGAGGGTGGCGTCGGCAACGACGTGCTGTCGGCGAACGAGGGCAACGACACCCTGAGCGGCGAGGCCGGAAACGACGCGATGTTCGGCGGCGACGGCGCCAACGCGATGTTCGGCGGCGACGGCAACGACACCGCCTTCGGCTACGCCGGCGCGGACACGCTGGTCGGCGGCGCGGGCTTCGACAGCCTGAACGGCGGCGGCCAGAACGACGACATCCGCGGCGGCGATCAGGCCGACGTGCTGGACGGCTCCTTCGGCGACGACCTGCTGCTGGGTCAGGGCGGCAACGACACGCTGATCGGCGGCAACGGCAACGACACGATGGATGGCGGCCTGGACCGCGACAGCCTGTCGGGCGGCATCGGCGACGACAGCATGCGCGGCTTCAACGGGTCCGACACCATCAGCGGTGACGAGGGAGCGGACAGCGTTCTGGGCCAGCAGGGCAACGACCTGATCTATGGCGGCGCGGGCGAGGACAACCTGAACGGCGGCGGCGACCAGGATACCATCTTCGGCGGCGACCAGAACGACGTCATCGACGGGTCGTTCGGCTTCGACAGCATCGACGGCGGCAATGGCGACGACACCCTGGACGGCGGCGTGGCCAACGACACCATCCTCGGCGGCGCCGGCAACGATTCCATGATCGGGAACTTCGGGTTCGACTTCATGGATGGCGGCAGCGGCAACGATACGATGAACGGTGACCAGCAGGCCGACACGATGCTGGGCGGGACCGGGAACGACCTGATGAGCGGCGGCATCGGCAACGACAGCATGGATGGTGGCGGCGACAACGATCTCATGTTCGGAGGCAACAACAACGACACACTGATCGGCAATTTCGGCGACGACTTCATTTTCGGCGAAAACGGCAGAGATCTGCTGGACGGCGGCGGCGGCAGCGACTTTTTGTTTGGTGGCAGCGGCAACGACGTGCTGCTGGGCGGCAATGGTGCGGACACCCTGTCCGGCGATAGCGGCAACGATACGCTGACCGGCGGCAACCAGGGCGACCGCTTCGCGTTCTCTCTCGGCGCGGATCTTGATTTTGTCACCGATTACAACGACGCCGAGGATGTGATCGCACTCGACGATCTGCTCTGGAGCGGGACCTTGACCGCCCAGCAGGTGGTCGACACCTATGCGTCGGTGGTCGCGGGCAGCGTGCGCTTCGACTTCGGTGGCGGTGACATCCTTTGGCTCGACGGCCAGACCAGCACGCAGGACCTGGTGGACAACATCTCCATCTTCTGACCGGCTCACGGCTGCAACGCATCTCGCCACAAGGCAACCACGGCACCGGCGGGACATCCCGCCGGTGCTTTCCGTTTACCGCACCTGATCTCTGCGTGACCCGGGGGCGGCGGCGTGACCGGTGCAGGTCCTGACCCTAGTTATGCATTCCTGTTCACAGCCAATGTCTTCCGCTGCGTTCCGACCCGCAGTCGGCACGACGAGCAGGGTGGCAAAAATGGAGAGGTCCGCAGTCGAAGGGTCTGCGTTGCATCGAAATGAACTCAGGAGTTACCGACTTGTGGGTGCGGCCCAACCAGACCACGCTTAAGGCTGCTGTCGAGCGACCCACCACATTACCTGTCCTCAGCCGACCGACTCGCGTCGATGTACCCGGTTCGCCTCGTAACACTTCCGGTGGAGGATCGCCTTGGGGATCAAGTCTATGCGGATCGAGAGCCTGTCTTCTTCAAACAGGCAGCAAGCAATCTTTTTTGGTGCGGTCGAGAAGACTCGAACTTCCACGGGAGTTACCCCACAGCGACCTCAACGCTGCGCGTCTACCATTCCGCCACGACCGCACTGTCTTGGCATGGCGGGGGTCTAGAATAACCCGCCGCCAATGTGAAGAGCTTTCTTGCACGCCGCAGCCGAAGCCCCGGCATGCACTCGGATCAGGGCTGGGCCGAGAAGGTCGGCAGGCTCGATGCCTTCTGCGGCACGATCGCCGCGGGCAGGCTGGCCGCGCCGCCGGACTGGAGCGTGGTCGACGCCTTGCGCAGCAGTTCCACCCGCTCGGGCTGGCCCGGGGCGAAGACGGCCTGGGTGGTCGCGCCCTCCAGCCCCGAATCATACCAGGCCGCCGCGAGGTCGGCGCGCTTCGCGGTGCCGAATCCCTGGGACAGGTGGTGTCCCATCAGCTCGCCATATCCGGCCTGCCCGAGGCTTACCAGGATCAGGGCCGAGCCGAGCGCCTCGTCCAGATCGTCGATCCGGTAGCCGTTCGACAGGCAGACCTTCGCCGTCGCCGCCAGGTCCTGGGTCGAGATGCCGGTGCCGAGCACGAAGGAGGACACGTCGCGCACCACCTCCTCGCGGCTCTTCACCGCCAGCGCGGCGACATGGGGGCGCATCTGCTCGCCGTAGGCGGCGCAGTGCTCTGCGATCTGCTCCTGCGTCGCGGGCAGCCCCTGGGCCAGCCGTTCGCCATCGGCGATGGCGTAGGTGCGGGCGAGGCAGAACTGCTCGTTCAGCACCACGTTCGGGTCCGACATGGTCGACACCGTCGTGAAGCCGCCGTTGGTGCTGGTCAGCAGGCTGACCGTGTTGCAGTGGGAGGCGAGCGACAGCCTGGCCGAGTTCTGCCCGCCGAAGAGGTTGGTCAGCCCGCCCTTCGGCGCGGCCGCGGCTGCGGTGGCGCCAAGCGCCGTCACCGTGGTCGTCGTGGTGGTCAGCGTGCTGGGCGCCGCGGCGACCGGCGCCGCGACCGCCGGGGGGGCCGCCGGTGCGACCACCACGGTCGTCTGCGGCACGGTGGCCGGGGCGCCGCCCGCCATCTCGGCGCGGTAGGTCTTCAGCAGCCCCCGCACCCCGTCCGGCGTCGCCGCGACCTGCTGCTGCGTTGCGTATCCGCCCGCCTGGGCGCGGTTGTAGGACGAGATCAGCAGGTTCTGCTCGAAGCTCGTCAGCTCTCCGGTCACCGGATAGCCCATGTAGCCCTGGTAGGCCGAGACCGCCTCGCGCGACCTGCGGCCGAGCTGGCCGTCGACGGTGCCCGCGTTGAAGCCGAAGTAGTTCAGCGACGACTGGATCTGCCGCCCTTCCGCGGTCGACGGGATCGAGGGCTTGCGATAGACCTTCTTCGCCGGGCTGCTGCGGTAGTACCGCTTGGCCTGGTTCTTGCGCTGGATGTCGCGCGCGACCGCGCTGCCGATGACGCCGACGGCGAGCCCGCCCAGGAAATCGCCGGCGTCGGCCTGGACGCGGCTCACCGGGACGGCGACGAGGGAGGCGGCAAGGGTGGTGGTGAGAAGGGTTTTGTGAAACATGGCAGTGCTCCGATGGACCTTAACAAATCTGCGTGAAGGTAACATGGATCGGGAACTTTTCCGAAGCCCAAATCATGGGCAACCCGACTTTCCTTCCCGTTCCGGCCGTGCAGGAGCGCTTCCGAGATGATCCCCGACCGCGACCGCCCGCTCTGGATCACCTCCGACTCTCCCGTTCCCTACCCCGAGGCGCTTGCCCGGATGGAGGAGATCGCCGAGGGCATCCGCGCGGGCACCCATCCCGAAACCCTCTGGCTGCTCGAACACCCCCCGCTCTACACCGCGGGCACCAGCGCCGATCCCCGCGACCTGACCGATCCCGACCGCTTCCCGGTCTACACGGCGAAGCGCGGCGGGCAGTACACCTACCACGGCCCCGGGCAGCGGGTGGTCTACGTCATGCTCGACGTCGCCGCGCGCGGCCGCGACGTTCGCCGGTTCGTGCAGGACCTCGAGGCCTGGGTGATCGCCGCGCTGGCCGAGTTCAACGTCACGGGGCTGATCCGCGAGGGTCGCGTCGGCGTCTGGGTGGAACGTCCGGAAAAGCCCCGCGGCCCCGGCGGCGCCCTGCGCGAGGACAAGATCGCCGCCATCGGCATCCGCCTCAGGAAATGGGTCAGCTTCCACGGCATCTCGATCAACGTTGAGCCGGACCTTTCCCATTTCGACGGGATCGTGCCCTGCGGCATCCGCGAACACGGCGTGACCAGCCTCGTCGACCTCGGCCTGCCGGTGACGATGGAGGATCTGGACCTCGCCCTGCGCAGAAGCTTCGGCCAGGTGTTCGGCAGGTCGGCTGCGACGGGCTGACCCAAGGTAAGGAAAACCGCCATCGCGGGGCGGCGGCGGCGGGGTTAACCTCTGATCATTACCAGAGTGACCAAACCCTTCGGACCTGAAATGTATACTGCCTCCCTTTTCCTCGCCAGCCTCGCCTTCGGCATGGCTGCCGCCTCGGCGCTCTTTATCTGACGCACGCCCGCCATCGGGCAGCTCCCCCCGGTCGTTCCCGCGGCCGGGGGATTTTCACGCCCCGACCTTTCCCCCGGCGCCGCCCGACCACATATTCAAGGCGCGACATTTTTTCCGCCGCTGCGGCGGATCGCAACATTGCCCCCGTCCCCGATATGCCGCTAAAAGCGGGAGCGAACCCTGCCGACTCCAATCCGGCGGGGGCCAACAGTTTCGGGAACCAGGAGGCAACACATGGCGGACGCAGCCGTACATGGCCAGCACGGACACGACGAGCGGGGGTTCTTCACCCGCTGGTTCATGTCCACGAACCACAAAGACATCGGTATTCTGTACCTCTTCGCCGCCGGGGCCGTCGGCTTCATCTCGGTTGCCTTCACCGTCTACATGCGCATGGAGCTGATGCACCCCGGGGTGCAGTACATGTGCATGGAAGGCGCGCGCCTGTTCCCGACCGCAACCGAGAACTGCACGCCGAATGGCCACCTCTGGAACGTGCTGATCACCGGCCACGGCCTCATGATGATGTTCTTCGTCGTCATCCCGGCGCTGTTCGGCGGCTTCGGCAACTACTTCATGCCGCTCCAGATCGGCGCCCCCGACATGGCCTTCCCGCGGATGAACAACCTGTCGTTCTGGCTGTTCGTCGCCGGTTCGGCCCTGCTGATCTGCTCGGTCTTCGCCCCGGGCGGCAACGGCGAGAACGGCTCGGGCATCGGCTGGGTGCTCTATCCGCCGCTCTCGACCCGTGAAAGCGGCTGGTCGACCGACCTCGCGATCTTCGCGGTCCACGTCTCGGGCGCCTCGTCGATCCTCGGCGCGATCAACATGATCACCACCTTCCTGAACATGCGCGCCCCCGGCATGACCCTGTTCAAGGTGCCGCTGTTCTCGTGGTCGATCTTCGTCACCTCCTGGCTGATCCTGCTGTCCCTGCCCGTGCTGGCCGGCGCCATCACCATGCTGCTGACCGACCGCAACTTCGGGACCACCTTCTTCGACCCCGCGGGCGGCGGCGATCCGATCCTCTACCAGCACATCCTGTGGTTCTTCGGCCACCCGGAAGTGTACATCGTGATCCTGCCGGGCTTCGGCATCATCTCGCACGTCATCGCCACCTTCGCCCGGAAGCCGATCTTCGGCTACCTGCCGATGGTCTGGGCGCTGATCGCCATCGGCGCGCTCGGCTTCGTCGTGTGGGCGCACCACATGTACACCGTCGGCATGTCCCTGACCCAGCAGAGCTATTTCATGCTGGCCACCATGGTCATCGCGGTGCCCACCGGCGTGAAGATCTTCTCGTGGATCGCGACGATGTGGGGCGGCTCGGTCGAGTTCAAGACGCCGATGCTCTGGGCCTTCGGCTTCCTGTTCCTGTTCACCCTCGGGGGCGTGACCGGCATCGTGCTGAGCCAGGCCGGCATCGACCGCGCCTACCACGACACCTACTACGTCGTGGCGCACTTCCACTACGTGATGAGCCTCGGGGCCGTCTTCGCCATCTTCGCCGGGATCTACTTCTACTTCCCCAAGATGACCGGCAAGATGATCCCCGAGTGGATCGGCAAGGTGCACTTCTGGGCCTTCTTCATCGGCGCCAACCTCACCTTCTTCCCGCAGCACTTCCTGGGCCGCCAGGGCATGCCGCGCCGCTACATCGATTACCCGGACGCCTTCGCGACCTGGAACTACGTGTCGTCCTGGGGGGCCTTCCTGTCCTTCGCGTCGTTCCTGTTCTTCATCGGCGCGATCTTCTGGGTGATCGCCAAGGTGCCGCGCACGGCCGGGGCGAACCCCTGGAACGAATACGCGGACACGCTGGAGTGGACCCTGCCCTCGCCCCCGCCGGAGCACACGTTCGAGCAGCTCCCGAAGCAGAGCGACTGGGACCGCGCCCACGGCCACTGAGGGCCAGACTCCGGGATGGGATGCGGCCGCCACGTCGGCCCGCCCGCCCCTCACGAGACGACCGGAAGGGGGCCCTGCGACACGCCGGGCCCCCTTTTCCTTGCGCCGCCGGGCGTCGCCCGTCCCCGGCCCGGTCAATCGACCGCATCGCGCCCGGACCCGAACTTCCCTAACGCCTCCCGATGCCACCATCCACCCTGCCCCCGACCCCGCCGAGAGCCCGCCGATGCCGCTGACCTGGGACCGCCGACCGCAGGACACGCCCCTGCCCGACGGCGCCTTCTCCCATGCCGCAGGGGACGGTGCGCTGGCCCATGCCGTGCTCTGGCCGCACCGCTCGCTGCCGCGCCGGGGCATGGCGGGCGTCATCGCCTTCGCCTTCACGATGATCATGATCCCGGTGATCCCCCTGCTCGGCTCGCCGATCCTCTGGGGGCTGCTGCCCTTCACCATGGGCGCGATCTGGCTGCTGTGGTTCGCCCTCGAACGCTCCTACGCCAGCGGTGCGTTGCGCGAGGACCTGACGCTCTGGTCCGACCGGATCGAGATCGTGCGTACCAATTCTCGCGGCACCGAGCAGCGGTGGGACGCCAACCCCTTCTGGGTCCGCCTGACGCTGCACGAAACCGGCGGCCCGGTGGAGAACTACATCACCCTCTCCGGTGCGGGCCGCGAGGTGGAACTCGGCGCCTTCCTCAGCCCCGAAGAACGCGAGGCGCTGCACCGCGACATCGACCGCCTTTTGCGCCGCCTGCCGCGACCGTCCGCACCGCTCTGACAACGAAAAGGGGCGCGTCTCCCGACGCGCCCCTGTTCCTGCAGCCTTCCGATGTCTCCGGGGGAGGTCGTCAACCGAGCTGTGCCTTCACCCGCGGGCCCACGGCGCCGAAATCCATCTGCCCTGTGTAACGGGCCTTCAGGGCGCCCATCACCCGACCCATGTCGCGGATCGACTCGGCCCCGGTCTCGGCGATCGCCTCGGCCACCGCGCGGTCGACCTCCTCGTCGCTCAGCTGACGCGGCAGGAAGTCCTGAATCACCGTGATCTCCGAGCGTTCCTGGTCGGCCAGTTCAAGCCGCCCGCCTTCCTCGTAGGCGCGGGCACTTTCCTGGCGCTGCTTCACCATCTTGTCGAGAATCTGGAGCACCTCGGCATCGCCGACGCCGCCATCCTCGCCCTCGCCGCGCAGGGCGATGTCGCGGTCCTTGATCGCCGCGTTGATCAGGCGGAGCGTCGAAAGCCGTCCCGCGTCCTTGTTCTTCATCGCCGTCTTCAGCTCGCCGCTGATGCGGTTTCTCAGATCCATTGCGGCCATCTCCCGGATGCACAGTCTGCGAGGCGGCAGATTATAACATGCCGCGGCCCCTGACAACTCGGCGGACGCCGCGTAACATGCTGAAACCGCTTGACTATCCATTTCCCCCGCCCCCTTGACCCCCGCCGGAGCAGCCTCTAGGTTCGCGCAGATTTGCCGCCGGAGCCGCCGCCATGTCCGCCACCGCCCAGAAAACGCCCCCCACCGCCTGCCTCGCCCTCGCCGACGGCACGCTCTTCTTCGGCAAGGGCTTCGGCGCCACCGGCCAGACCACGGCCGAACTCTGCTTCAACACCGCGATGACCGGCTACCAGGAGATCATGACCGATCCCTCCTATGCCGGGCAGATCGTCACCTTCACCTTCCCACACATCGGCAACACCGGCGTCAATCCCGAGGACGACGAGACGGCGGATCCCGTGGCCGAGGGCATGGTGGTGAAGTGGGACCCGACCGAGCCGTCGAACTGGCGCGCCACCGACACGCTCGATGCCTGGCTGACCCGGCGCGGCCGCATCGCCATCGGCGGCGTCGACACCCGGCGCCTGACCCGGGCGATCCGCCAGCAGGGCGCGCCCCACGTCGCCCTCGCACACGACCCCGAGGGCAGGTTCGACATCGAGGCGCTGGTGAACGCCGCCCGCGGCTTCCCCGGCCTCGTCGGCCGCGACCTGGCCAAGGACGTCACCTGCACCCAGTCCTACCGCTGGGACGAAATGCGGTGGGCCTGGCCCCAGGGCTTCGTGCGCCGCGAGGGGCCGGGGCACCGCGTCGTCGCCATCGACTACGGCGCCAAGCGCAACATCCTGCGCTCGCTCGCCTCTGCGGGCTGCGACGTGACCGTGCTGCCCGCCACCGCCACGGCCGAGGACGTGCTGGCCCAGTCGCCCGACGGTCTGTTCCTGTCGAACGGCCCCGGCGATCCGGCGGCCACCGGCGCCTATGCCGTGCCGATGATCCGCGAGGTGCTGGACCGCTCCCGCATCCCCGTCTTCGGGATCTGCCTCGGCCACCAGATGCTGGCCCTCGCCCTTGGCGCGCAGACGGTGAAGATGAACCACGGCCACCACGGCGCCAACCACCCGGTGAAGGACCTGGAGACCGGCAAGGTCGAGATCACGTCGATGAACCACGGCTTCACCGTCGATGCCCAGACCCTGCCGGTCGGCGTGAAGGAGACCCACGTCTCGCTCTTCGACGGCTCGAACTGCGGCATCCGCATGGCCGACCGCCCCGTATGGTCGGTCCAGTACCACCCCGAGGCGAGCCCCGGCCCGATGGACAGCTATTACCTGTTCGAGCGCTTCTCGAAGGCGATGTCCGAAGCCGCCTGAGCCGCGGTTAACACCCCGTTAAGCGTTATGGACGATCCTCGGAGCGGAAACCTGCTCTCGGGGAGGATCGATGGCACCGCCGAGCCTCACGTTGGCGTCCGCGCAGCCGGATCCCGGGCTGACGGTTCGGCCGGGCGACCCGAAGGCGGGACGGCTTGGCGCCCTTCTCGTGGGCGCCGGGCGACTTGACCCGGCGGATCTGGCCTGGGCGCTCGGCCGACAGGGGACGACCGCGGCGCCGCTCGGGCAGATCCTGATGGCCGCGGGGGCGATCACGGCGGCCGACCTCAACGCGGTGCTGGCGCGCCAGTACGGCACCGTGGCGCTGGATCCGGCCCGGTTCGCCTGCGACACCACCCTTCTCGACCGGCTCGGCGCGCCCTTCTGCCTGCGCCACGACGTCCTGCCGCTCTGCCGCATGGGCTCGGCGACGCTGGTGGTCACGGCCCGCCCCGAACTGTTCGGCCGTCTCCGTCCCGCGGTCGAGGCGCAGCTTGGCAAGGTTCTGGTCGCCATGGCCGAGCGCGGGCAGATCCGCAGCGTGGTGCTGCGGCTGCGCGGCCGGGAGCTGGTGGGGCGGGCCGAAACCATGGTCGATGCCCCGATGAGCTGCCGGTCCCTGTCGCGGCTGCGCCTCACCGCCGGGGCGCTGGCGGCGGTCGCGGCGGCCCTGCTGGCAATGACGCGGGCGCCGGTGGCCGCCTTCACGCTCTGCACCGCGGCTGCCCTGCTGATCCTGACCGCCAACACCGCGCTCGGCCTGATCGCCGCGGCGCTGGCGCTGCGCCGGTCGCCTCCGGTCCGCCAGGCGTCCGACGTGACCATGTTGCCCGACCGCGGCGTCTGCGTGTCGCTGCTGGTGCCCCTGTTCCGCGAAGGCCAGATGGTCGCGCATCTGGTCGAGCGGCTGCGCCGGCTCGACTACCCGCCCGAGCTTCTGGACATCCACCTGATCGTGGAGGAGGACGACACCGCGACCCGTGCGGCCCTGGCGCGGACACCGCTGCCAAGCTGGATGCACGGGGTCGTCGTGCCCCGCGGCAGCGTCCGGACGAAACCCCGGGCGCTGAATTTCGCCCTTGAGCTCTGCCGCGGCGACATCATCGGCGTCTACGATGCCGAAGACGCCCCCGCACCCGACCAGATCGCCCGCGCGGTGGCACAGTTCCAGCTGAGCCCGCCGCAGGTCGCCTGCCTCCAGGGGCGGCTCGACTTCTACAATACCGAGGTCAACTGGATCACCCGCTGCTTCACGCTCGACTACGCGGTGTGGTTCCGGCTGATCCTGCCCGCGCTGGCCCGGCTGGGGCTGGTGATTCCCCTCGGCGGGACCACGCTGTTCTTCCGCCGCGCCGCGCTGAACCGGCTTGGCGGCTGGGATTCCCACAACGTGACCGAAGACGCGGACCTCGGCCTCAGGCTGGCGCGCCAGGGCTATCGGACCGAGCTTCTGGACAGCACCACCTTCGAGGAGGCGACCTGCCGCATCTGGCCCTGGATCCGGCAGCGGTCGCGCTGGCAGAAGGGATATGCGCTGACCTGGCTCGTCCACATGCGCGACCCGGCGGCGCTGTGGCGCGACCTCGGCCCGCGCCGGTTCCTCGGGGTGCAGCTGCTGTTCTGCGGCAGCCTCGGCGCGGCGGCGCTGGCGCCGTTCCTGTGGTCCTTCCTCCTGCTCGGCTTCGGGCTCGACCATCCCTGGCGGCCGTGGATCGGCTTCTGGGGTACCCTCGCGATCACGCTGACGATGGCGGCGGCGCTCTTGGTCCAGTTCGCCCTGGCGCTGATCGCGGTGCGGCTGCGCGGCGCGAATCTGCTGGGCCGCGCGACGCCGTGGCTGGTGCCCTATCACCTGCTGGCGTCGCTCTCGATCGTGAAGGCGGGGGTCGAGATGGTGGTCTGCCCCTTCTTCTGGGACAAGACCCGGCACGGGCTGTTCAGACCGCCCCCCTGTCCGAACCCGCCTCCGACGCCGCCGCCACCGCCTTGAGACGCGTCTCGAACGCGGTCGAGATGTGGTGTTTCAGCGCCTCGTAGGCGGCATCCCCGTCCCCCGCCTCGATGGCCGAGACGATCCGGTCATGCTCGGCCAGGGCCGTCCGGCCGCGCCCCTCGACGGCGAGCGAGGTGGTGGCGAGCAGCGCCATGAACCGGTGCACGAGGTCCAGCTGCTGAACAAGATACCGGTTGTGCGAGGCCAGGTGGATCTGCTTGTGAAACCGCCGGTTCGCCCGCGCCAGCGCCGCCGGATCGTCCAGCAGCGCACGGTCGTCCTCCACCATCGTGCGCAGCACCCGCACCTCCTCGGCCGTCGCGTGCCGCGCCGCGAGCCGCGCCGCCAGCCCCTCCAGCTCGGTCCTGACGACGTAAAGCTCGGCCAGCTGCGAATGGTCCAGCGCGGCCACGATCAGGCTGCGCCCGTCCCGCGTCAGCATCGACTGCGTCTCGAGCCGCTGCAACGCCTCGCGGATCGGGGTGCGCGAGACGCCGAAGCGCTCGGCCAGCTCGCTTTCCACCAGACGGTCGCCGGGGCGGTAGATCCCGGTGTCGATCGCGTCCAGGATCAGCTGATAGGCGTCCCGCTGCCCGGACCTCGTCTCTGTCATCGCGCTCTCCCTGCTCTGGCGCCACCGTAGACCAGCCAAACCGCGGGCGGAATCCGAAAACGCGCGCCGTTGCGCCCGCCCCGGCACCGGCGTAACGGTGGCGCCATGAAAGCGCCCTCGTTCCAGCACGTCCGCCACTGGGTCTTCGACCTCGACAACACGCTCTACCCGCCCGAGGCACGGCTCTTCGACCAGATCGAGGTCCGGATGACCGGTTGGGTCGCCCGCACGCTGGGGGTCGACCGGGCCGAGGCTGACCGCCTGCGCCGCCACTACTGGCAGACCCACGGCACCACGCTCGCCGGGCTGATGGCCGAACACGGGGCCGACCCCGACCCCTATCTCGTCGACGTGCACGAGATCACGCTCGACCACCTGAGCCCCGATCCCCTGCTCGCCCGCGCCATCGCCGCGCTGCCGGGGCGGCGGATCGTCTTCACCAACGGCTCCGCCCCCTATGCCGCGCGGGTGCTTGCCGCGCGCGGCCTCGCCGAGTCCTTTCACGCCGTCTACGGGGTCGAGAACGCGGGCTTCACCCCGAAACCCCAGCCCGCCGCCTTCGAACGCATCTTCGCCGCCGCAAAGGTCGAGCCCCACGCCGCCGCCATGTTCGAGGACGATCCGAGAAACCTCATGGTCCCCCATGCCATGGGCCTGACCACCGTGCTCGTCGCCCCAACCCAAGCCGAGGGCGACCACATCCACCACCACACGACCGACCTCGCCGCCTTCCTGTCCGACCTGCCCGCCTGAAAGCGCACCTTGCCGCAGGCGTTTGCCATTGCCGCCGCCGCCCCGCGGGGTAGGTATGGGCCATGACACGGACAGACACCGACATCCTCGTTTCCGGCGGCGGCATCGCCGGGCTCGTCGCCGCAGCGGGCCTTGCGCATCGCGGCTTCCGCGTCTGCGTGGTGGACCCGGTTCCCCCGGTCCAGACCGAAGAGGATCCCGAGGCCGACCTCCGCTCCACCGCCTTCCTCCAGCCCGCCCGCGCGCTGTTCGAACGGCTGGGGCTGTGGGAGGCGCTGTCGCCCGAGGCGACGCCGCTGCGGGCGCTCCGCGTCATCGACACCCAGGGCTGGCCGCCGCAGGAGCGCATCCGCCGCCAGTTCGAACCCGCCGACCTGGGCGAGCCGACCTTCGGCTGGAACATCGCCAACTGGCGCAGCCGCGCCGTGCTGGCCCGCCACCTCGAAGGGCTGGAGAACGTCGACCTGCGCCTCGGGGTGGGCTTCGCCGCCCTGCTGACCCGCACCGCGGGCGCCGTCGTCACGCTGACCGACGGCAGCCGCGTCGACGCGAAGCTGGTGGTCGCCGCGGACGGGCGCAACTCGCCGGTGCGCGAGGCGGCGGGGATCGGCGCCCACAGCCGCACCTACGGCCAGTCCGCCATCGTCTTCTCGGTCGCCCACGACCTGCCCCACGACGACGTCTCGACCGAGATCTACAACGCCGGCGGCGCCTTCACGACCGTGCCGCTGAACGATCACGAAGGCCGGCCCGCCTCGGCCATCGTCTGGATGAACGACAACGCCCGCTCGGCGGAACTGGCCGCCATGTCGCCCGAGGCCTGCGGTGCCGAGGCGACATTGCGCTCGGTCGGCGTTCTCGGCCAGATGCGCCTGCTGACACCGCGCCGGGTCTGGCCGGTCATCACCCGCACCGCCGACCGGCTGACCGCGCGGCGCACGGTGCTGATCGCCGAGGCCGCCCATGTCCTGCCGCCGATCGGCGCGCAGGGGCTGAACACCTCGCTGCACGATGTCGCCACCCTGCTCGACTGCCTGGGCGAGGATCCCGGCGCGCCCGAGGGACTGGAGCGCCATGCCCGGATCCGCGGCCGCGACGTGACGGTGCGCGCGGGGGTGATCGACCTGTTCAACCGGGTCTGCCGGTCGGATTTCGACGCGGTGGTGCGGCTGCGCAGCGCGGGACTGCGCGCCGTCCACGACATCGCGCCGATCCGCCGTGGTGTGATGCGTGCAGGGCTCGGCGCGACGGACTAGGCGCTCAGAACACCTTGTCGAGCACCGCTTCCAACCGCGCCACGCTCGCGGGCACATCCCTGAGCTTGTCGATCCCGAACAGCCCGATCCGGAAGCTCTTGTAGTCGGGCCCCTCGCCCACCTGCAACGGGACGCCCGCGGCGATCTGCACGCCCTCGGCCGCGAAGGCCTTGCCGTTCTGCACGTCGTCGCGCCCGGTATAGGCGACGACGACCCCCGGCGCGCCGAAGCCCTCGGCGGCGACCGATTTCACCCCCCGCTCGGCCAGGGCGGCGCGCACCGCGCGCCCCTGCTCCCACTGGGCCTGTGCCAGCTTCTCGAACCCGAAGTCGCGGCTTTCCAGCATGGTGTCGCGGAAGTCTCTCAGGGCATCGGTCGGCATGGTCGCGTGGTAGGCATGGCCGCCGTTCTCGTAGGCTTCCATGATCGCCAGCCACTTGCCGAGGTCCACGGCGAAGGAGGTGGACTTGCGCGCTTTCACCTTCTCGACCGCCCGCGCGCTCATCATCACGCAGCCGGCCGAGGGCGAGGCCGACCAGCCCTTCTGCGGGGCCGAGATCAGCACGTCGACCCCCGTCTCCTTCATGTCGACCCAGGCGCATCCGCTCGCGATGCAGTCGAGCACGAACAGCCCGCCCACCTCGTGCACCGCCGCGGCCACCTTCTTCAGGTAGTCGTCGGGCAGGATCATCCCCGCCGACGTCTCGACATGGGGCGCGAAGACAACCTCGGGCCGTTCCGCGGCGATCTTCGCCACGACCTCCTCGATGGCCGCGGGCGCGAAGGGCGCATCCGGCGCGTTGCCCATCCGCCGGGCCAGCATCACGATCTCTTCCGAGGGCGTCACGCCGGCCTCGAAGATCTGGCTCCAGCGGTAGGAGAACCAGCCGTTGCGGATCACCATGACCTTCGCGTCCGTCGCCAGCTGCCGCGCGACGGCCTCCATCGCGTAGGTGCCGCCGCCCGGCACCAGCGCCACGGCGTCTGCCTTGTAGACGTCCTTCAGCAGCGCCGAGAGGTCGCGCATCACCCCCTGGAACGCCGCGCTCATGTGATTGAGCGAGCGGTCGGTGAAGACGACGGAATACTCCAGCAGGCCATCGGGATCGACATCGGGCAGAAGGGCGGTCATGGCGGGCTCCGGTCTTGGGTGCGTTTGGCCGCGACACTGCCCCGAAACCGCCGCCAAGGCCAGAGGGGCCAAGGTCTATCCCGCCGCGGCAATGGGTCCGGGGCGCAACTCCTCGGAGAGAAGCACGTTCGCCTCCACGTCGCCGACCCCCGGCAGCGTCATGATCCGCCGCCGGAGCACCCGCTCGAAATCCGCCAGATCCCGCGCCACGACCCTGAGCCGGTAGTCGTAAAGCCCCAGCACATGGCTCACCGCCTGCACCTCCGGGATCGCCATCACCGCCCGTTCGAAATCCTCCAGGCTCACCCGCCCCTTGGTGGCGAGCTTCACGCCGAGGAACACGGTGACGCCGAACCCCAGCTTCTCGAGGTCCAGATCCAGCCGCCGCCCCAGCAGCACCCCCGCCTTCTCCAGCCGCTGCACCCGGCGCCACGCGGCAGGCTGCGACAGGCCCAAGGCCTTGCCCAGCACGCTCGCAGGCTGCCCCGCATCCCGTTCCAGCAGCGCCAGCAACTGCCGGTCGATGTCGTCGAGCGCGATCACGTCGAAAGCCTCATATCGGCAAGGCCCCCGCCCGCTTGAGCCGCGCCACCTCCATCAGCGACTCAATGTCGGCGATGTGGGGCAGCGCGAGGATGCGGTGGCGGTAGATCCGCTGGTAATGCGCCATGTCCCGCGCGACGATCGACAGCCGCACGTCGACCCGGCCAAGGAAGGTCTGGATCTCGATCACCTCGGAAATGTCCCGCGCCGCGGCGAGGAAATCGTCGAAGGCCGTCGCCACCGTCTTGTCCAGCGTGAAGCGCAGCGACACCTCGACGGTATAGCCGAGCGCGGGCCAGTCGATCACCGCCCGCGTTCCGCGGAACGCCCCCGTCGCGCGCATCTTCTCCAGCCGCCGCGCCGCCACCGCCGCGGTGCAGTTTGCCCGCTGCGCCAGCGCCGACACCGCCATCCCGGGGTCCGCCATCATGTGCCGCAGCAGGCGGCGGTCGAGATCGTCGAGCATGAATTCTCCGGATCAATGACGATCCGCGCATGATATTCCGCAAGAACGCGCCGGATCAACCGAAATACCCCCTCGCCGCCGCCGGATCACCCCCCTATGGTCCGCGCCACAAAGACACTAGGGACGCCAAGGGAGACCGACATGCGCGTGTATTACGACCGGGATTGCGACATCAATCTGATCAAGGACAAAAAGGTGGCCATCCTCGGCTATGGCAGCCAGGGCCACGCCCACGCGCTGAACCTGCGCGACAGCGGCGCGAAGAACCTCGTCGTGGCGCTGCGCGAAGGCTCGCCCTCGGCGAAGAAGGCCGAAGCGCAGGGCCTGCAGGTCATGGGCATCTCCGAAGCCGCCGCCTGGTGCGACCTCATCATGTTCACCATGCCCGACGAACTCCAGGCCGCGACCTACAAGCAGTACGTCCACGACCACCTGAAGGAAGGCTCCGCCATCGCCTTCGCCCACGGCCTGAACGTCCACTTCGGCCTGATCGAGCCGAAGCCCGGCGTCGACGTCATCATGATGGCGCCGAAGGGCCCCGGCCACACCGTGCGCGGCGAATACACCAAGGGCGGCGGCGTCCCCTGCCTCGTCGCGGTGCACAACGACGCCTCGGGCAAGGCGCTGGAACTCGGCCTCTCCTACTGCTCGGCCATCGGCGGCGGGCGCTCGGGCATCATCGAGACGAACTTCCGCCAGGAATGCGAGACCGACCTCTTCGGCGAGCAGGCCGTGCTGTGCGGCGGCCTCGTCGAGCTGATCCGCATGGGCTTCGAGACGCTGGTCGAGGCGGGCTACGAGCCCGAGATGGCCTATTTCGAGTGCCTGCACGAGGTGAAGCTGATCGTCGACCTGATCTACGAAGGCGGCATCGCCAACATGAACTACTCGATCTCGAACACCGCCGAGTACGGCGAATACGTCTCGGGCCCGCGCATCCTGCCCTACGACGAGACGAAGAAGCGGATGAAGGAGGTCCTGTCGGACATCCAGACCGGCAAGTTCGTCCGCGACTTCATGCAGGAGAACGCCGTCGGCCAGCCCATGTTCAAGGCCACCCGCCGTCTGAACGACGAACACCAGATCGAGAAGGTCGGCGAGAAGCTGCGCGCCATGATGCCCTGGATCTCGGAAGGCCGCATGGTCGACAAGGCGAAGAACTGATCGCAATCGCTTGCGAAAAATGACAGGCACCGCCGCGGCGGTGCCTTTCCCGTTTCTGGCACTTCTGGCGGATCAGGCCGTCCTGCGCTCTTCCTGCAGCAGGTCGACACCGCCTTGCGGGCCGTCCTTGGCCAGGTTCGACCGCGGTGCGTGGGGATCCTTGCGCAGGCGCTCCACGTCGTACTTGCCGCGGATGCCCAGGACGCAGACGGCGAGAAGGGTGATCAGGGCCAGAAGCCCAACGATGAAGGAAAAGTCCATTGTCGCTCTCCATGTGAGGTGTTGGAGCGTCAATCGACGGCGGGCCGGGTTGTTCCCGCATTACGGGAACGCGCGACTCAGGCGGGCGGATTACCGCCGTTCGGGGGATCCCAGTCGATGCCGTAGAGCGACCGGATGTGTTCGCGGAAATGGCTGCGAAAGGCCGAGACGCCGTTCGCCACCCGCAGGAACTCCTCGCGGTCCATGACCAGCACCTTCGTATCCTCCAGCGCCGTCACCGTGCCGATGCGCCGGGTGTCGCCGAGGATCATCCTGTCGCCCACATGCTCTCCGGGGCCGATCCGCCGGGTCGTCGGCCCGCCATGCTCGGGCGCGTCGATCACCAGCTGCAGGGCCCCCTCGATCACCGCATAGACACCGTCGGCCCGCGTTCCCGCCTCGAACACCCGGTCGCCCGCGAGATAGTGGACGAAGCGCACGGCGGAGGGGCGGAAGTTGTGCACCTGCACGATGCTGCGGGGCGACAGCGCGTCGAGGATCCAGTTGGTCAGCACCCGGCTCTTGATCCAGAGCCCCGGCACGAAGCCGAGGTAATAGGCCCGCCAAAGAAGCCAGGCCGGAAAGCCGGTGATGTTCACCCCCCAGACCTGCGCCACCCCCCGGTGCGCCCCGAGCGAGGCGAGCGCGCCTTGCGATTCGTACTCGAACGGCTTCGGCGCCTTTTCCCGCAGCACCGCGGCGATGTTCTCGGCCAGCGCCCGCGCCTCGCGCACCGCGAACTGCGCCGTGGGCGGGGCGAAATCGGCGGGCCCCTCCGCTCCCTCCTTCATCGGGATCATCGCGCAGTCGCCCAGGGCCCAGACGTTCTCGTGCCCCACGGCGCGCATCGTCCGCTCGACCTCGATCTTGCCGCGGTTCAGGCGCAGCGGCATCGCCTTCACCACGTCCGAGGGCGCGTTGCCGATGGTGGCGACGATGGTACGGGTGCCGATCCGCTCGCCGGTGGTCGTGACCATGGCGGTGCCGGTGGCCCGCGCGACGCCGGTGTTCAGCATCACCTCGATCCCGCGCTTCTCCAGGTGCTTCAGCGCGTAGTCCGCCAGCTTCTGCGGCATCTCGCGCAGGATCCGGTCGGCGAACTCGACGATCACCATCCGCACCTCCGACGGCCTGATGTTCGGATAGTACTTCAGCGACCGGCCGATCATCTCCGACAGTTCGCCCGCCGTCTCGATCCCCGAGAATCCCGCCCCGACGACGACGAAGGTCAGCGCCTCGCGCTTGACCTCGGGCATGTTGGTGATGTCGGCATGTTCCAGCTTCTCGATCATGTGGGTGCGGAGCCTGCGCGCGTCGTCCAGCGTCTTCATCGTCATCGCGTGGTCGGTCAGCCCCGGCGTGCGGCTCAGGTCCGTCTTCTGGCCAAGCGCGACGACGAGGTGATCATAGCTCACCTCGGTCGGCCGCCGCTGCACCCCCTGGAACACCGTGACGACGCGCCGGTCGGTATCGACCTCGGCGATCGTCGCCTTCCGCACCTTCACCCCTTCCAGCAGGAAGCGCAGGGGCGAGACGGCATGGGTGGCGGTGATCGACCCGGCCGCGACCTCGGGCAGCAGCGGCTGGAAGACGAAATAGTTCTCCTCGCTGATGATCTCGATCTCGGTACCGCTGCCAAAGCGCCGCCGCAGCTCGCGCGCCGCAAAGAGCCCGCCGAACCCGCCGCCGAGCACCAGAACCCTCGTCATCTCCGCATGCTCCCCGCATCACGCCTGCATCACGCACGCTTCACGTTCGCGTCAGAGCCTAGCGCGGGGTCGCGATCCGGCAACGCCGACGTTCGGCGGTGGCGCTCAGACCGCCCTGCGGATCTCGGCCACGATGCCGTCGACGACGGTCTTCAGCTGCGCCTCGTCCTCGCACTCCGCCATGACCCGGATCAGCGGCTCGGTCCCCGACTTGCGGATCAGGAGCCGCCCGCAGCCCTTGAGGTCCGACTCGGCCTGCGCGATCGCCGCCTTCACCTTGTCGGACTCGAGCGGCGCCTGCCCCACGGCATAGCGGACGTTCTTCAGCAGCTGCGGCACCGGCTCGAACCGCTTGCGCAGGGCCGAGGCGGGCTGGCCGGTCTGCACCATGGCGGCGAGGAACTGGAGCCCCGCAAGCAGGCCGTCGCCGGTGGTGGCATAGTCGGTCATCACGATATGCCCCGACTGCTCTCCGCCAAGGTTGTAGCCGTGCTGGCGCATCGCCTCGACGACATAGCGGTCGCCGACGCCGGTACGGCTCAGGGCGATCTTCTGGTCGGCGAGGTGGCGCTCCAGCCCGAGGTTGCTCATCACCGTGGCGACGAGGGTGCGGTGCGCGAGCCGCCCCTGCTCGGCCCAGCGGTTCGCGAACAGCGCCATGATCTGGTCGCCGTCGGCCACCTGCCCGGTCTCGTCAAGGATCATCACCCGGTCCGCGTCCCCGTCGAGGCAGATCCCGACATCCGCCCGCCGCTCGACCACCATCGCCGCCGCGGCGGCCGTGCTGGTGGACCCGCAGCCGTCGTTGATGTTGTGCCCGTTCGGCGAAACGCCGACCGGGATCACCTCGGCCCCGAGCTCCCACAGCACTTCCGGCGCCGTCTTGTAGGCCGCGCCGTGGGCGCAGTCGATCACCACGCGCACCCCGTCCAGCCGCATCCCCGCCGGGAAGGTCGCCTTCACCCGCTCGACATAGCGGAAGCGGCCGTCGTCGATCCGCTTCGCACGACCGATGTTCTGCGCCTGCGCGGGTTCGACCCCGTCGGCCACCATGCGCTCGATCTCGGCCTCCGCCTCGTCCGAGAGCTTGAAGCCGTCGGGGCCGAAGAACTTGATCCCGTTGTCCGCCGCGGGGTTGTGGCTGGCCGAGATCATCACCCCCACGTCGGCCCGCATCGAGGTCGTGATCATCCCCACCGCCGGCGTCGGCACCGGCCCCAGCAGGAACACGTTCATCCCGGTCGAGGTGAAGCCGGCGGTCATCGCCGTCTCGAACATGTAGCCCGACAGCCGCGTGTCCTTGCCGATCACCACCCGGTGCGCGCGCTGGTCGTCGCGGCGGAAATACCGCCCCGCCGCCGCGCCGAGCTGCAACGCCAGTTCGGCGGTCATGGGGTAAGTGTTGGCCGTGCCGCGCACGCCGTCGGTGCCGAAAAGCTTCCGTGTCATCCCGGTATTCCCTTCACAGAGGCCATCCACAGCGAGAGGGCCTGTCGCGTCTCGCCAATATCATGCACCCGCAGAACCTGCACCCCCTGCGCGACGCCGTGCAGCGCCACGGCGACCGATCCGGGCATCCTGTCCCGCGGCGCCTCGGCCCCGCCGAAGGTGCCGATGAACCGCTTGCGCGACGCGCCGAGCAGCACCTGGCAGCCAAGCCCGTGGAACAGCGACAGCCCCGCCAGAAGCGTCAGGTTCTGCTCCGCCGTCTTGCCGAAGCCGATGCCGGGATCGACGAGGATGCGATCGCGCGGGATGCCAGCCGCCTCGGCAATGGCCACCCGCCCGGCCAGCCAGTCGTAGACGTCGAGCAGGAGGTCGTCGTAGGTCGCGAGGCTCTGCATCGTCTCGGGCGGCCCCGGCGTGTGCATCAGGCAGACCGGCGCGCCGCTTTCGGCCACGAGTCCCGGCATCGCGGGATCGTGGCCGAAGCCCGAGACGTCGTTCACCAGCCCCGCCCCCGCCGCCAGCGCCGCCCGTGCCACCGTCGCCTTGCGCGTGTCGATGGAGATTGCCCCGGTCCACTCCGCCCGGATCGCCTCGATCACCGGCACGGTACGGGCGATCTCGTCGGTCTCCGGCACCTCCTCCGCCCCGGGCCGCGTCGACTCGCCGCCGATGTCGAGGATGTCGGCCCCGCCCGCCACCATGGCCCGCGCCTGCGCCAGCGCCCGCTCGGGCGCGTCGAACAGCCCGCCGTCCGAGAAACTGTCGGGCGTTGTGTTCAGGATGCCCATGAGTCGCGGCGCCCCGGCCCCGAGCCCCGGCACCGGCGCGCGCGGGGCGCAGAGCCGCGCCTGCACCTCCGCGGGCAGCTCGGACGCGGACAGGAAGGCAGGCGGACGGCCGCGCTCCAGCACCTCCACCCGGTCGAACCAGCACCAGCCGCCCGCGAGCGGGAGGGCACCGGGGACCGGCCGCGGTCCGGCCTGCGCGATGGGACGACAGTAGATGGTCACGGCGCGCTCAGGCCTGCAACAGCGCCGGGGTGTCGGCGGGCAGATGCTCGCCCTCGCCCTCCCCGCCGGTGCCGACATAGATCAGCCGCGCCGCCTGCATCTCGGTCGCGAACCAGCGGGCGAGCGCCGGGCCGCTGCGGGGCAGCACGGCGGGGCCGCGGGCCGAATCGAGGATCAGCTTCGAGGGCGCCCAGACCGTCAGCTCGTCGTGCTTCATCGCCCAGTCGAGCTCGGTCCGGGTCCCGACCACGACGCAGCGACGGTCACGCCCCGCCAGCACCCAGGCGTTCTGCTCGATCGCCAGCAGGTCGATCCGCCGCTGCGCCGCCGCCGAGGCCGAACGCGGCACCTCCACGGAAGGCGCACCGACGCAGAGGATCGCGGGCTGGCCGGACCCCTCCAGCTCGTCGATCCAGCCCGTCAGCCGGTCAGAGGCCAGCGCGGCGTTGTCGAGGTACACGACCACCGGGTGGGGCACCTCCACCTCCACCCCGGCCGCCGCCAGCCGCTGCCTGTCGCCCCGCGCCCGCACGATCTCGACCCCGAGGGCGCCCGGCCCGCGGTCCAGCTTCTCGATCCGGACGAAACAGCGCAGCGCGAGCGGCGCGGCCAGCACCCGGAGCGCGATGCGCTCGGCCAGGGTCTCGAGCAGGTTGATCCGCTCGGCGGCCAGTTCGTGGGCGATGGCCTCGGTCAGGGTGTCGTATGACAGGATCTTGTCCACGTCGTCGTCCGCCGCCGCCCCGTGGGGCGCCACCTCGACCACCAGGTTGAAGCAGATCCGCTGCGGCGCGCCGCGTTCCTGCTGGAAGGCGCCGATGTCCACGGTCACGATGTGGTCGCGCAGGGAGATGCGGTCGAACATGCCCTCGGGCATCCCCGCGGGCTCGGTCGCCGTGGCGCGCAGTTCGGGGTGGCCGAAGGCCAGGTGAAGATCGCGGGACATGGGACCGCTCCGCTCAAGGGTATCTCGGCCCAGCGTTACCGCTGCGCCCCCGCGAGGGAAAGGGAAGACCGCCCTACCCCATACGATAGAATCGGTGGACGCCGATCGTCGCCGTCAGGTCGAAGCGCCGCGCCCAGCGGGGATTGACCGCCTTCGTGTGGTAATGGGTCGCCCCGTCCGTCAGCACCCGCGCCGCACCGTCCAGCATCAGCCGCGCCACCTTGCCGACCCGCGTCCAGGCCTTCGGCTCGTGCACCACCTCGGGCGAGCCGTCGCAGGTGAAGGTGAACTGGCACTGGTACTTGCGCCCCGTGCCCTGCCGCACCACGCCGCAGACGCTGCCCGGAAAGGCGGGGCTGTCGACGCGGTTCAGGATCACCTCGGCCACGGCGAAGACGCCCTTCACGCTCTCGCCCCGGGCCTCGAAATACAGCGCCTCGGTCAGGCACTCCCACTCGGCGTTGCCGCTGGCCTTAGGCAGACCGGCAAGGAAGCTGCGGGAATAGCCGGGGATCGCCGTCACGGAGGGGCGGTCGCTCTCGCGCGGGACGGCGAAGGGATCGCGCATCCGGTTGCTCCGCTCCGCCGCCAGCGCCCGTGCGCCCGGCCCGAGGAGCGAGGCCAGCTCGTCCGCCATTTCCGGGGCCTCGGGAACCTCTGACGCGTCGGGCGCATTGGAGAACGACGGAACGCTTTCGGGTGGCGTGAACAGGACCGGCTGCACCATGGGCGTCTCGTCGATGGCGCTGCTGCCCGCGCCAAGAAGCGCCACCAGATGCGCGTCCATCCTCGGGTTCTGCGCGGCGACGGTCTGCGGAACGACGGCCGAGACGGCCAGCGACAGAACGGCGGCGGCCGTCGGCCACCGCGGACATGATGCGGACATGAACCCCTCCGGTTTTCAGATGGCCGACGTCGCCGATCGGGCGGCGACAGGCCGGTGCAAGCGGCCCGTGGCTAAGACCTGACCGTCGGGAAAGAAAAGCCGCGGGCCGCACCGGAGGGCATTTCGGCGGATTCCGGCCTGTTTGCGTCACGGCATGACGGATTCCGGCCGATCCGCACCGTGACCTTCAGCCGCGCCGCGCACCGTAGGATGGGTGATATCACCCATCCTACCTAATGGTTCACTGCCCCCTTCAGCCGCGCCCGCCCCGGATGGCGAGATGCGCCGCCGCCAGCCGCGCCACGGGCACCCGGAACGGTGAGCAGGAGACATAGTCGAACCCGGCCGCGCGGCAGAAGGCGATGCTGGCGGGATCGCCGCCGTGTTCGCCGCAGACCGAAAGCGTGACCTCCGGGTTGCCCTGCCGCCCGCGTTCGGCGCCGATGGTCAGCAACTCGCCCACCCCGTCGCGGTCGAGCTTCAGGAAAGGATCCTCGGGGAACACCCCCTGCGCCACGTAAGGCCCCATGAACCGCCCCGCATCGTCGCGCGACAGGCCATAGGTCATCTGCGTCAGGTCGTTTGTCCCGAAGGACAGGAACGCCGCCTGCTGCGCGATGTCCCCGGCCCTCAGCGCCGCGCGCGGCGTCTCGACCATCACGCCGAGGCGGAAGGTGAAGTGATGCCCGCTCTCGGCCCGGACCGCCGCCGCCACCGCCTCGACCCGGCCGGCGACCAGCTCGACCTCGCGGCGGGCCGAGACCAGCGGGATCATCACCTCGGGCACCACCGATCCGCCGACCGCCACCGCCGCCTCGAAGATCGCGCGCGCCTGCATCTCGTAGATCTCGGGCACCACGATCCCGAGCCGGACGCCCCGCATTCCCAGCATCGGGTTCACCTCGTTCAGCGAATCGACCCGCGCCGTGACCTTGGCCAGCGGCAGGTCCAGCGCCTCGGCCAGGTCCAGGAGCCCCTCCCGCGTCGTCGGCAGGAACTCGTGCAACGGCGGGTCCAGCAGGCGGATGCAGACCGGAAGCCCCTCCATGATCCGGAACAGCTCGGTGAAATCGGCGCGCTGCACCGGCAGCAGCGTCTCCAGTGCCGCCGCCCGGTCCTCGGGACGCTCGGCGAAGATCATCTCGCGCATCGCCGTCATGCGGTCCTGCTCGAAGAACATGTGCTCGGTCCGGCAGAGTCCGATGCCCTCGGCGTTGAAGGTGCGCGCCACCTGCGCCTCGGCCGGGGTGTCGGCGTTGGCGCGCACGCCGATGTCGCGATGTTCGTCCGCCCAGCCCAGCAGGTTCTGGAACGCGTCGTCCAGCGCGGGTTCCAGCAGCTTTGCCGCCCCCGCCAGCGCCATGCCCGAGGTGCCGTCGATGGTCACGATGTCGCCCTCGCGGAACACCCGGCCGTGGTCGCCCGTCAGCGTCCGCGCCCGCCGGTCGATGCGGATGCCCGAGGCGCCGACGACGCAGGGCAGCCCGAAACCGCGCGCGATCACCGCGGCGTGGCTGGTCGCGCCGCCCTTTTCGGTCAGCACGCCGACCGAGGCATGCATGCCGCGCACGTCGTCGGGTTTCGTCTCGCGCCGCACCAGGATGCAGGGCACCTCCCGCACCGCGCAGTCGAGCGCCGCCTGGGCCGAGAACACCAGCCGCCCCGTCGCCGCGCCGGGACTGGCGGCGATGCCGCGGGCGAAGCTGTCGCGCGGGTCGGCGGGATCGACCTGGCGGTGCAACAGGTCCGACAGCGCCGTCGGCTCGACCCTCAGCACCGCCTCCGCCTCGGGGATGATCCCGTCGAGCGCCAGCGACACCGCGATCCGGACCGCGGCGCGGGCGCGGCGGGGCACCCGCACGGCGTCGAGGATGAAAAGCTGCCCGGCGTCGATGGTGAACTCGACCTGCATCTCCTCGCGCAGGCGAAGGCGGCAGAGATCGCCGCAGGACATGAGCTGGGCGAAGATGCCCGGACAGAGATCCTCCAGCGCGGCGCCGCGGGGGTCCCGGGTCAGGTACAGCGCGCCCGCCTCGGCCACCAGCGCCTCGCGCCCCTGGCTCTGGCTCAGGTAACGGCCGGTGACCTGCGGAAGGCCGGTGTCGGAATTGACGAACTGGATCACGCCCGAGCCGCTTTCCCCCCGCCGCGGATCGCCGACGCCCAGCACCATCGCCTGCACGACAAGGCCGAGGCCCGCATCCGCCGGCGCGCCCTTGGCCTGCCGGAGCAGCCGTGCCGAGGTGCCCTCCCAGGCCCGCGCCATGGAACGCAGGACGTCGGTCAGCTGGCGGACGGGGTCCTGCGGGAACGGCTCCTCCGTCTCCGCCTCGAAGGCATCCTGCATGGCGCGGATGGTTTCGGTGTTGGCGGACTTGTCCAATTCGAACATGTCCGGCTCAAGACGGGCGACATGGACGGCATAGGATTGGATGAATCGCGCATAAAGCGCATCGGCGGCGGGGGGACCGATCAGGTTGGCCAGCCGCGCGTGACGGGCGTCGTTCATGCCGATGTTCAGGATCGCGCCGGGCCCGCCCCAGTCCGGCACCTCGCCGGAGGGTCGGACCGAGACCAGCGGCGCCTCGCCGAACCCGGCCAGCAGGCGCTGGAGGTCGGGCATCTCTCCGGCGGCGATCGAGCGGACGGTCTCGAAATCCAGCGCGACGGTCGGGGGGACGGGCAGACCCATGCGGACCAGGCGTTGCAGACACTTCGCCCGGCCGCCGTGCACGGTCACGGAGATCGGGGCGGTCGGGGTGATCGGGGTCGCCCCCGCGAAATCGACATGTTTCTGCACTGCGGAACTCCCGCTGTCGTGCAGCAGGATAGCGTCATCGCGGTGTCATGCAAGGTTTACATGGCCCGCGATGCTGCGCCGCCGCGTCAGCCTTCGAGCCGCGTCAGGTCGGCCACGCCAAGGCAGGTCGTGCGGATCCGCGACAGGAGGTTCAGCCGGTTGCGCCGCAAAACCTGACTGTCGGCGTTGACCTGCACCGCCTCGAAGAAGGCGTCGATCGGCGCACGCAGCTCGGCCATCGCGGCCATGGCGGCGGCGAAATCCTCCCGCTCCATGGCGGGCCGGATCTTCGCATCCGCGGCATCGAGTGCGGCGAAGAGCGCGCGTTCGGCCTCGTTCTCGGCAAACTTCACGTCCGCCCCGAAGGAATACTCCACCCCGTCCTGCGTCTCCGCCTGGGTCAGGATGTTGTTCGCCCGCTTGAACCCCTGCAGCAGGTTCTCCCCGTCGTCGGTCTTCAGGAACACCGCCAGCGCCTCGGCCCGCTTCACCAACAGGGTGATGTCGTCGTTGCCGGGCATGGCGAGGCAGGCGTCGATGACGTCGTGCGGAATGTTCTGGTCGCGGAGATAGACCTTGAGGCGGTCGTGGAGGAAGGCGAGCAACTCGTTCGTGTCCGCGGTGCTTTCCCCGCCGTTGGCGTCGCGGGGGCCGACCAAAGCTGCGGAGCTTGCGAAGGGGCCGGAAGACCCGTTCAGCTCTACCCGTACCTGGTTCTCCAAGACAAGCCGGATCACCCCCAGAGCCGCCCGCCTCAGAGCGAAGGGATCGCGGCTCCCCGTCGGCTTCTCGTCGATGGCCCAGAACCCGGTCAGCGTGTCGATCTTGTCGGCCAGCGCCACGGCGACCGAGACGGGCGCGGTCGGCACGTCGTCCGAGGGGCCGAGGGGCGAGTAGTGCTCCTGCGCCGCCGCCGCGACCTCGGCGGGGAAGCCTGCGGCCTCGATGTAATACCGGCCCATGAGCCCCTGCAGCTCGGGGAACTCGTAGACCATTTCGGACGACAGGTCGGCCTTCGCCAGCCGCGCCGCCTGCTCGGCCATGTCGGCATCCGCCCCGACCAGCGGCGCGATCTCGCGGGCGAGCGCGGCGATGCGGGCGATCCGCTCACCCTGCGAGCCGAGCCTGTTGTGGAAGGTCACGCTGTCGAGCTTCGCGAGCCACTGGCCGATGTCGGCATTGGCCACGCGCAGGTCGTTCTCCCAGAAGAACCGCGCGTCGGACAGGCGCGCCGACAGCACCTTGCGGTTCCCGGCCAGGATCGTCGCGCCGTCGTCCGCCGTCTCGCGGTTGGCGACTGTCACAAATCGAACAATCCGGCCCGTTTTGGGGTCGCGGACGCTGAAGAACTTCTGATGTTCACGCATCGAGGTCTGAAGCACCTCGGGCGGGAGCGACAGGAACTGTTCGCCGATCTCGCCCATCAGCACCACCGGCCATTCCACCAGCCCGGCGACCTCGGCCAGCAGCGCGCGGTCCTCGACCACCTCCAGCCCCAAGGCGAAGGCGCGGTTGGTCGCGTCGTTCCAGATGTGCTCGGCCCGCTCCTCGGCCGAGAGCACCACGAAGGCGCGCTTCAGCTTCGCCGTGTAATCGTCGAAGCCGGTTACGGAAAAGGCGGCCGGCGCCATGAAGCGATGGCCGCGGGTCACCGCCCCGGCGCAGATGCCGTCGATTTCCAGCGGCACCACCTCGGCCCCCGCATCGTCGGACAGCAGGCACAGGATCGAGTGCAGCGGACGCACCCAACGCAGCTCGCCCGCGCCCCAGCGCATCGACTTCGGCCAGGGAAAGCCGCGCACGACCCGCTCCAGCACCTCGGCCACGATTTCGGCGGCGGGACGGCCCGGCTTGCGGATCACCGCGAAATACACCTGCCCCTTCTTGTCGTCGCGGACCTCCAGCTGGTCCTTCGAGAGGCCCGTGGAGCGCAGGAACCCCTCCACCGCCTTCTCGGGCGCGTCGGTCTTCGGCCCCTTGCGCTCTTCCACCTGGGCGGGCGAGGCGGCGAGCAGCCCCTCGACCGACAGCGTCAGGCGGCGCGGCGTCGCGAAGGCCCCGGCCGAGGCATAGGTCAGCCCCGCCTCGACCAGCCCGTCGGTCACGCGCGCCTTCAGGTCGGCGGCGGCGCGGGCCTGCATGCGGGCTGGGATTTCCTCGGACAGGAGTTCGATCAGGAGGTCGGGCATGGGATGTCTTTGCTGTTCAGTCTTCGCGGGGCGGACAGGCGGGTCCGGTGGGCGTGCCGTCGTAACGTGTTTCGCCGCAGTTGTTCAACTGGTGCCAGGCATAGGCGCGGCCGTCGCCGAAGACGGCGATCACCCGGTCGACGCCGTAGTGGATGTTGCGCTGCCCGAGGAAGGCGATGGCCTCGCCGGTCTCCAGCGCCGCCTCGATCTTCCCGGCGTCGAAGCACGAGAACCAGCCGGGCGCGGTCAGCGGCACCGGATCCTCGTAGACCTCGTAGGTCTCGGTCAGCATCGCCTGGCTCATCGGCGTGTGGAAGCAGGCGCGGAACCGCAGGGGCGAGCTGTCGGCGTCGATCGCCTCGATCCCCTCGGCGAGGATCGGCTCGGGCTCACCCGTGACGCCGACCGTCAGCTCGATCCCCGTGGCGGGGTCCAGCGTCACCTCTTCGTAATAGCCGTAGACCTGGAGGTAATACATCACCGCCCCGGCAAGGGCGATGGGGGCGAGCATGGCGATCACGACGTGTTTTCCCTTCATGTCGACACGGTCCGGGCCGGGAGCCGGAAGCGGCGGCACGCGGGCGGGCGGGAAGGGCAAGGCGTGCGGCGCATCACGGTCATACCCAATCGAGAAACACATGCATCGGATCGTACCGTCCGGCGATCCTTGCACGAATGGCGCCGAACCGCTCGGCCCGGTCGGGGAAGTTGCGCTCATGGGTCTCCACGAGGCTCATGGTGATCCGGGCGAACAGGTCCAGCTCGAAGAGCCGCTCCAGCACTTCCAGTTCGGAGCCCTCTATGTCGAGCTTGAGGATCGCGATGTTCGCCCCTTCCGCCAGAAGCTCCTGCATACGCGCGACGATGTCGATCACCGGCACGCGGTGGGACTTGCCGGTGAGAAGGCGGGCCATGGACGGTTCGATGCTGCTGCCCTCGCTGCTCTTGTCGTTGGCGACGTCGCTCGTGTAGTGGCCGTGATAATAGAGGTCGGCCTCCCCGGCGGCCGCCCCCACGGCCGCCTCCTCGATCACGACGTTGGGCCGGTCGGCAAACCGGCTGCGCATGAACGCCGTGCAATCGGGGTTCGGCTCGAAGGCGATGACCCGCGCCGGGGTGCGCGCGAAGCTGTCGGTGAAGCTGCCGATGTTGGCGCCGCAGTCGATGACGACATCGCCCGGGCGCATGAACCGCGCTGCGGTCGCGGCGACATAGGCGAGCGTGCCTGCCCTTTTACCCTGTTCGATGAAGTCGCCCTGGCGTTTCTGGAACTGGGCGAACAGGTTGCGGCGCTGCTGCGCCAGCCGCTCCTGCTGTTTCGCCTGAAGCTCTTCCATCTTCATGCGGTGCAGGTCGAACGGGATCATCTTGCGTGGTTCGGTCATGGCGCCCGCCACCCCCCGCTTCCGGTTGTCAGAAACGCGTCGGCGCAGGCCTTCGCCAGCGCCCGGACCCGGCCGATGTAGGCCTGCCGCTCGGTCACCGAGATCACCCCGCGGGCGTCGAGCAGGTTGAACAGGTGGCTGGCCTTGATGCACTGGTCATAGGCGGGGTGCGCCATGACGATGCGCCTGCCGGTCTTTGGATCCTCGGCGGGGGCGGCGAGGATGCGCGCGGCTTCCGCCTCGGCATCCTCGAAATGCTTCAGCAGCATCGCGGTGTCGGCCACGTCGAAGTTCCAGCGCGAGTATTCCTCCTCGGTCTGGCGGAACACGTCGCCGTATTTCAGCGGGATCGGCGCGTCGGGGTCGTTGTAGGGCATGTCCATGACGTGGTCGATGCCGAGGACATACATCGCCAGCCGCTCCAGCCCGTAGGTCAGCTCGCCCGAGACGGGCTTGCAGTCGTGGCCGCCGACCTGCTGGAAATAGGTGAACTGGCTCACCTCCATTCCGTCGCACCAGACTTCCCAGCCAAGCCCCCAGGCGCCGAGCGTCGGGCTTTCCCAGTCGTCCTCGACGAAGCGGATGTCGTGCAGCGCCATGTCGATGCCGATGGCCTCGAGCGAGCCGAGGTAGAGCTCCTGCATGTCCGGCGGCGAGGGTTTGATCAGCACCTGGTACTGGTAGTAGTGCTGGAGCCGGTTCGGGTTCTCGCCATAGCGTCCGTCGGTCGGGCGGCGCGAGGGCTGGACGTAGGCGGCGGCCCATGGGTTCGGCCCCAGCGCGCGCAGGGTGGTCGCCGGGTGGAAGGTGCCCGCGCCGACCTCCATGTCGTAGGGTTGCAGCACCGCGCAGCCCTTCGAGGCCCAGTAGGCCGAGAGGCGCAGGAGGATCTCCTGGAAGCTGCGGGGGCTTTGGGCGTCGCGGGACACGGCGGAACTCCGTCAATTCTGTGTGATGACCTGACCGGCAGGCGGCTTCTGCATAGGCAGAAGGGCAACAAGGGTCAATTGCGGGCCGGGTGCCCGGGAATGATTATTGACCTTGTCCCGGACATGCATCTGATAGGCGGCGCCCGAAAGGCCCCACCGCCCGCACCAGGAGATCGTCGCGTCAGTATGCAAGTCTTTATCAGGATCGCA
Organism: Oceaniglobus roseus; assembly: GCF_002869745.1. Classification (GTDB taxonomy): domain Bacteria; phylum Pseudomonadota; class Alphaproteobacteria; order Rhodobacterales; family Rhodobacteraceae; genus Oceaniglobus; species Oceaniglobus roseus. The sequence goes on along the minus strand of NZ_PNOS01000039.1, from coordinate 15,602 downwards.
GCCGTCGCGCTGTTCGTCGTCCAGGCGGGGGCCGTCGTGGCCCAGGGCACTGCCTGGCTCCAGATCGAGGCGCAGCCGAGCCTCGAGCGGGCGAAGGACAGCGCCGCGCGCTATGCCCGCCGGATCGAGGATGTGGCGGGGTTCCGGCTGGGTTCGACCAACTGGTACGCGGTGGTGATCGGCCCGGCGACGGCGACCGGGGCCGCGAACCTGCGCAGCGAGCTGCGCGGCCGCGGCCTGATCCCGGGCGACAGCTTCGTCACCGACGGCGGCGCCTTCAGCGCGCAGTTCTGGCCCGAAGGCGGCACCCCTGCGGCCGAGGCCGCGCCCGCGGCGGACCCCGAGGCGCCCGAGGCGACGGCAGCGGCCGAGGCCCCCGAAGCGGCTTCCGAAACGGCCCCCGAAACGGCCGCCGCCCCGACCCCCGATCCCGAGCCGGTGCAGGAGACCCCCCGCGAGGCGCGCGAGAGCGAATCCCAGCTGAGCGAGAGCGATCGCAAGCTCCTGCAGGTCGCGCTCCAGTGGGCGGGCTTCTACGACGCCGCGATCGACGGCGACTTCGGCCGCGGCACCCGCTCGGCCATGGGGGAATGGCAGGCGGCGAACGGTTACGACGTCACCGGCATCCTGACGACGCGCCAGCGCACGGCGCTCCTCGCGGCCTACAACGAGATCCTCGCCGGGCTCGGCATGGAGGAGGTGCGCGACGACACCGCCGGGATCGAGATCCGCATGCCGACGGCCCTCGTCGGTTTCGACAGCTACGAACCGCCCTTCGCCCACTACGGCCCCCACGACGGGGGCACGAAGTTTCCGAAGGTCCTGCTGATCAGCCAGCGCGGCGACACCGACACCCTGTTCGGCCTCTACGACATCATGCAGACGCTCGAGATCGTCCCCGAGACCGGCGCGCGCGAGAAGGGTCGCAACAGCTTCGTGCTGGTCGGCGAGGGCACCGATTTCATCTCCCACACCGAGGCGTCGGTGAACGACGGCGCGGTGAAGGGCTTCACCCTCATCTGGCCCACCGGCGACGAGAAGCGCCGCCAGCGGGTTCTGGAGGAGATGCGCCGCAGCTTCACCTCGATCCCCGGCACCGTCATGGGCGACCTCGCGGGCGAACCGGGAGAAGACCAGAGCGTGAACCTGCTGGCCGGGCTCGAGATCCGGATGCCGGAAACCTCGCGCTCGGGCTTCTACATCGACCCGCGCGGCAACGTCCTGACCACCAGCACCGCGGTCGGCCAGTGCAAGCGGATCACCCTCAACGAGGAGATCGAGGCCGAGGTGACGGCGGTCGACGACCGCCTGGGCCTTGCGCTGCTGAAGCCGAAGCAGGCCCTTGCGCCGCGCACCTGGGCGCGGTTCCAGCCCCGCGTGCCGCGGCTCCAGAGCGACGTGGTGCTGGCGGGTTACTCCTACGAGGGGATCCTCGGCGCGCCGACCCTGACCTTCGGCACCCTCGCCGACCTGCGCGGCCTCCAGGGCGAGGAGGAGGTCAAGCGCCTGGCGCTCGCCGCGCGGGCGGGCGACGCGGGCGGTCCGGTGCTGGACGAGACGGGCGCGGTGCTGGGCATGCTGGTGCCGGGCCGCGCGCCCGAAGGCCAGGCCCTGCCCGACGACGTGTCCTTCCTGGCCGACGTCGACGCGATCGCCGGGTTCCTGTCGGCCAACGGCCTGTCCGCCGCCGCGTCGGACGCCTCGTCCCGCCTGAAGGCCGGGGTGCTGAGCGACATCGCCACCGACATGACCGTGCTGGTCAGCTGCTGGCAGTAGCCGCCCGGCCCCTCACCCGGCCAGCGCGGGCGTCATCCGGATCAGCGTCGGGCGGTCGGCGGCCAAGGCCCGCGTGACCGCCTGCCGAAGCGCCTCCAGCGTGTCGGGCGTCTCGGCGTGGGCGCCATAGGCGCGGGCCAGCGCCGGGAAGTCGGGGTTGCGGGCGACCACGGCGGTGGGGCGGATCTGGCTGCCGACCATCGCATCCTCGATCTCGCCCAGCTTGCCGTTGTCCCAGAGCAGGATCGGCAGCGGCAGCCCCAGCTCGACCGCCGTGCCAAGCTCCTGCACCGTGTACTGGAATCCGTAGTCGCCGGCGATCGCCACGGTCGGCCTGCCCGGCCGCGCCACCGCCCCGCCGATGGCGGCGGGCAGGGCATAGCCGAGGGTGCCGAAGCCGAACGGGTGGTGCCAGTGGCCGGGCCGCGCCATCGGCCAGACCTCCTTCGCGCCGTAGGCGAACTGGGTCATGTCGGAAAAGATCATCGCGTCCTCGGGCAGGCAGGCGCGCAGGGCGTCGGCCACCGGCACGATGCAGGGGCGCTCGACCGCGACGTCGGCGCGCCACTGCGCCTTCAGCGCCGCGATCTGGCGGGCGTTCCAGCCGCTCTTCCTGTCGCCTGCGGGAAAAGCCTCCAGCGCCCGCGCCAGCGCGTCGCCCGCGTCGCCGAGGATGGCGATGTCGGCCGCGGGCTGCCCCAGCACCTCGGGGTCGAGGTCGATGCGGATCAGCCTGCCCGTGTGGCCCAGCGTCTCGCGCCAGAGGTCCACCTCCGACAGCGTCGTGCCCACGGCCACCACCACGTCCGCCTCCCCCAGCACCGCGGCGCTGCCGGGCCGCGCCAGCATGCCGCCGAAGTCGAGCGCGGAGTCCGGATCGCTGATCCCCCGCCCGGCGTAGCTGGTGAAGGTCACGGCGCCCGCCCGGCGCGCCAGCGCGCGGGCCGCCTGCCAGCCCTCGCGCGCGCCGCCGCCGAAGATCATCGCCGGCCGCTCGGCCTGCGCCAGTTCGTTCACCAGCCGCGCAATCTGGCGCGGCTGCGCCACCGCCCGGTCGAAGGGCGGGCCGTCCGGGACCGCGGGCGCGGCGGGAAAACCGGGCGCCGCGGCGCCCAGCCGCCGGATCCCCACCTGGATGTGCTTCGGGCGCGGCCGCTGTCTGCGGAACTCGCCCAGCGCCCGGTCGATCAGCGCATAGGCCGCCTGCGCCGACAGCGCCTCCTCCGACCAGTCGCAGACCGTTGCCGCCGCCGCCCGCTGGTCCCGCATCTGGTGGAGCTGCCCCCGCGCCGCCGCCGTCTCGTCGAGGCAGGAGGACAGCATCAGGACCGGCACCGAATCCGAATAGCTCTGCCCGAGCGGCGTCATCGCGTTGCAGAGGCCGGGGCCGGTGATGACATAGGCGACGCCGGGCCGCCCCGTGGCGCGGGCGTATCCGTCGGCCATGAACCCCGCCCCCTGCTCGTGCCGGGCCAGGACATGGGTGATCCCCGCCTCCTCGATCCCGCGGTACATCTCGATGTTGTGCACGCCCGGGATGCCGAAGATCGTGTCGACGCCCCGCGCCTTCAGCATGTGCGAGATCTGCGCGCCAAGGGGTCGTCCGGTCATCAGGTTCTCCAGAAGTTGAAGGTCAGCAGCACCAGCACCGCCATCAGCTCGAGCCGCCCCAGAAGCATCCCGAATGTCAGCAGCCACTTCGCCACGTCGTTCAGCGGCGCGAAGGTGCCCGCCGGCCCGATGACGGTGCCGAGGCCGGGGCCGATGTTGGCGATGGTCGTCGCCGCGCCGCTCAGCGCCGTCACGAAGTCGAGCCCGGTCATCCCCAGCAGCACCGAGAGCACGCCGAGCGAGACGACGAACAGCACCATGAACCCCATGACCGAGCTCATCACGTCCTCCGACACGGGCCGGCCGTCGAAGCGGGCGGAGAAGACGCCGTGGGGCGAGTGGATGCGGCGGATCTGCGCGACCATGGCCGAGAGCATGATCTGGTAGCGGAAGATCTTGACCGAGCAGCAGGTCGACCCCGCGCAGCCGCCCACGAGGCCGATGAAGAAGAAGATCACCACCGGGAAGCTGCCCCAGAGCTGGTAGTCGACGCTGGCATACCCGGTGCCCGAGACGATGGAGGTGACGTGGAACAGGGCCTCGCGCACCGAAGGCTCGAACGCGCGTTCGTCGGCGGCCATCTGGTAGATCGCCAGCACCAGGCTGACGAGGGCGATCATGGCGAGGAAGGCGCGCACCTGCGAATCCTGCCAGAGCGGCCGCGCGGTCCCGCCCAGAAGCTGCACGTAGCGCACGAAGGGCAGCGAGGCCGAGATCATGAACAGCGCCGCGACGTATTCCGGCAGGCCCTGGAAGGCGCCGAAGGACTGGTCGGTGGTCGAGAAGCCGCCGGTCGACAGCGTGGTCAGCGCGTGGTTCACCGCCTCGAAGGACGTCATCCCGAGGGCGAGGTAGCTGAGGAAGCAGAGGAAGGTCAGCACGACGTAGATGCCGCTGATCTGCGAGGCGATCTCGGCCGCGCGGGGCAGGATCTTGCCCATGGTCTCGAAGGCTTCCGAGCGGAAGATCTGCATCCCGCCCACCCGCAGTTCCGGCAGGAACACCATCGCCATGACGATGATCCCGATGCCGCCGAACCACTGGAGCATCGAGCGCCACAAAAGGATCCCCTTCGGCAGCGCGTCGAGCCCGGTGAACACGGTCGAGCCGGTGGTGGTCATCCCCGACATCGCCTCGAACAGCGCGTCGGTGAGGCTGGCGCGGGTCTCGCCCAGCACGAAGGGGACAGCGCCGAACAGCGGCAGGAAGACCCAGACGGCAGTGGTCAGAAGGAAGGTCTGCTGGATCGAGATCCGCTCGACCACCCCGTTGGCGCAGCCGAGCGCCATCAGCCCGCCGACCAGCCCGACGATCGTGGCGCTCTGCAGGAAGACGTGCCAGTGCCCGTTGCCCGCGGCAAGGTCGACCAGCATCGGGACGACCATCGTCCCCCCCAGGGCAGCCACGAGCAGGCCGATGACATATCCGACGGGGCGCAGGTCGATCATGGCAGAGGCTTGGCCGCGCCCGCGATGCGAGTCAATGGCGAAGCGGTGGCCACGCCATGTCCCGCCCCCCGCCGGCCGCCGGGCCGGGGGTGCCGGTCCTCAGCCCGGCACGCGCCCGGCAGGAAAGGCCGGGCATCCCTGCCCGGCCTTCCAGGATCTGCGAACGGAGCCCGCCTCAGCCGACGTGGAACAGGCTCGCGAACAGCCGCGGGTCGAGGCTCGCCTGCGCGAAGGTCTCGCCCTCAGTGAGCACCGACACCGCATCGTGGGAGTGCAGCGACTCCTGGTGGCTCGCCACCACCCGGAAATCGCCGATCCGCCCATCCCGCTGAAGCGCCTCGGCGAACAACCGCGCCGCGTCCTCGACGAAGATCGGGTTCGCCGCGTTCAGCTCGGCGAAGGCCTGCTCGTCCTCGCGCTTGACCATCACCTGCGTCTCGGTCGGCACGGCCGAGCGGCAGAGCTCCACTAGGTCCTCGAACCACAGCACAGGCGCTCCCGGATCCAGCTCGACCGAGATCCGCGCGACCGAGCGCTGCGAATGCGGCGTCGCCAGCTGGCCGCGGTACTGCCGCGCGTGCTCGGACAGTTCCAGCGAACACGGGCAGGTCGAGGAATAGACGTAATCGAGGTGCACGATCTTGCGCCGCACCCCCGCCTGCTCGATCAGCTCCAGCGCGATGTCGTAGTACTGATATCCCGACAGCCCCGAGCGCAGGCTTTCGACCTTCATCGGGAAGGAAAGCCGCATCTGGATCCGCGCGTCGAAGCTTTCGAGGTCGCTCTTGTAGTCGGCGAGCGCCGCCTCGATCACGCCGAAGCTGAACGTCTCCTCGGCCCGGCGATAGAAGGTGCGCATGATCCGGGACATGTTGATGCCCTTCTTCTCGGCCTCCAGCGACACGGTGCCGGTCACGCTGGTCTCCAGCGTCAGGTCGCCGTTGTCGCGGGTGCGATAGCGGATCGGCAGGCGGAAGTTCGAGATGCCGACATGCTGGATCTGCCGCCGCGCGCCGCGGATCAGCGACTGCGGGCCGTTCTGCAGGTCCGGCAGCGTGTCCTTGTAGGCCGCATCGGCCGCGAAATCCGCCGGATAGTCCCGCGACAGCGCGGGATAGGCCGTCCCCGTCCCCTCGGGCAGCAGCCGCGCGATGGCCGGATCGAGGGTGCCGATCTCGGTCTCGCTCGCCCCGGCGGCCCAGGACTTCAGAAGCCGCAGCGCGCGCGCCGCGTCCTCGCGGGTCGGTTCGCGTTCGATGTCGGGAGAATGGATGTTCATGCTCAGGCCCTTCCTCTCAGGCGCGATCCGGGCGGACATGTAGGATGCACTGCGGACCGTTCCACCATTTACCCGGCATTTACGTCCCGCTGGACACCATGGATCATCTCGTTTGGTTCCTGCGACATTCCGTCCACCGGCACCCGCCCCGGAGCGGCACTTCATGCGCCGATTGCGCGGCCCCCGTCGTCACACCGCGTCGAGCGCCTGCCGGATGTCGGCCAGCAGGTCCTCGGCATCTTCCAGCCCGATCGAGATGCGCACCAGCCCCGGCGTGATCCCGAGCGCCTGCTTCTGATCGTCCGACAGCCGCTGGTGGGTCGTCGTCGCCGGGTGGGTGACGATGGATTTCGCGTCGCCGAGGTTGTTCGAGATGGTGACGATCTTCAGCGCGTTCAGGAACCGGAAGGCCGCCGCCTGCCCGCCCGCGATGTCGAGCGACAGCATCGTGCCGCCCTTCTCCATAATCCGCCGCGCCACCGCCACGTCGGGATGGCTGTCGAGATGCGGATAGATCACCCGCGCCAGCCGGGCGTCGCCCTCCAGCGCCGTGGCGATCATCGTGGCGCCCTCGGTCATCGCGCGCACCCGCAGGTCCAGCGTCTCCATCCCCTTCAGCATCACCCAGGCGTTGAACGGCGACATCGCGCCGCCGGTGTGCTTCAGGTAGGGTTCCAGCGTCTTCCTGACGTACTCGCGCGTTCCCAGCACCACGCCGCCAAGGCAGCGCCCCTGTCCGTCGATGTGCTTGGTCGTGGAATAGACCACCACGTCGGCGCCAAGGTCCAGTGCCCGCGACCAGATCGGGGTGGCGAAGACGTTGTCGACCACCACCTTCGCCCCCTTCGCATGGGCGATCTCGGCCACCGCCTGAAGGTCGATCACCTCCAGCGTCGGGTTCGACAGCGATTCGAGGAACACCACCTTCGTGTCCTCCCTGACCGCGTCCCGCCATGCGCCAAGGTCGGTCCCGTCGACGAAGGTGATCTCGACCCCGAACCGCTGCAGGATCTCCTCTAGGATGTAGAGGCAGGAGCCGAACAGCGCCCGCGCGCTCACCACGTGGTCCCCCGCGCGCAGCATCGACATCAGCGCGCCGTTGACCGCCGCCATGCCCGAGGCCGTGGCGAAGCCGTCCTCGGCCCCCTCCAGCGCCGCGATCCGCTCCTCGAACATCCGCACGGTCGGATTGCCGTAGCGGGCATAGATGAACTCGTCCTCCCCCGCCTTCAGGAACCGCGCCTCGGCGGCCTCGGCGCTGTCGTAGACGAAGCCCTGGGTCAGGAAGATCGCTTCCGACACCTCGCCATACTGGGACCGCCGGATGCCCTCGTGCACCAGCTTCGTCCGTGTCTTCCAGTTCTCGCTCATGGGTGTCTCCCGACAAAAAACCCCCACCGTCGACGACGCCGGGGGCACTTGTCCCGACCTCTTTAGCGGCATTTTTAACGTGGCCCGCAATCCGGTGTACAAATCGCCACGAAAAGCGGAGTAGACCCGTTGCGTTTGGGGGTCAAGCATCGTCACGCGGCTGTAACACCCGCTTCACGACCCTGTCGTATGGTCCGTCTACCCGACACCCACAAGATGTGGGGAGCCCGCGATGCCCATACTGCACCACACCTGCGGCCAGGACGACGGCGCGGCGCTCGACGCGGCCCTCGCGGCCCTTCCGTCCGCGGCCCCGGTGATCGTGATGGTCCACGGCTTCAAGTTCCTCCCGGGCGATCCCGTCCACTGTCCCCACATCGACATCCTGTCCCTCGCCCCCCGCACCGCGGGTCCGCGGCTGGTGTCCTGGCCGCGCCGCCTCGGCGCCGCGCGCGGATCGGCCGCGGTTCACACGCGGCTCAGACGCGGCTCAGACCAGGCGCGAGACCTCCTTGGCCGCGCGCACGAAATCCTTGAACAGCGGGTGCGGGTCGAAGGGTTTCGACTTCAGCTCGGGGTGGAACTGGACGCCGATGAACCAGGGGTGGTCCTTCACCTCGACGATCTCGGGCAGGCGGCCGTCGGGCGACATGCCCGAGAAGCAGAGACCGTGGGATTCCAGGGCCTTGCGATAGCGGGTATCGACCTCGTAGCGGTGGCGGTGCCGCTCCTCGATCACCGTGGTGCCATAGACCTCGGCCACCTTCGACCCCTCGGCCAGGTTCGCCGTATACGCGCCAAGGCGCATCGTGCCGCCCTTGTCGTCGTCGACCTTGCGCGCGACGGTGTGGTTGCCCTTCACCCATTCCTTCAGGTGGTACACCACCGGCTCGAACCGCTTCTTGCCCGCCTCGTGGTCGAACTCCTCGCTGCCCGCGGTGGGCAGGCCGGCGAGGTTGCGCGCCGCCTCGATCACCGCCATCTGCATGCCGAGGCAGATGCCGAGATAGGGGATCTTCCGCGTCCGGGCGTATTCGGCGGCCCTGATCTTGCCCTCCGTGCCCCGCTCGCCGAAGCCGCCGGGCACGAGGATGGCGTGGAAGCCTTCGAGGTAGGGCGCGGGATCCTCGCGCTCGAACAGCTCGGCATCGACCCAGTCGATCCGGACCTTCACCCGGTTGGCCATGCCGCCGTGGCTCAGCGCCTCGGCGATGGACTTGTAGGCGTCTTCCAGCTGCGTGTACTTGCCCACGATGGCGACCCGCACCTCGCCCTCGGGGTTGAAGATCCGGTCATAGACATCTTCCCAGCGCGACAGGTTCGGCTTCGGCGCGGGCGAGATCTGGAAGGCGTCGAGCACGGCCTGGTCCAGCCCCTCGCGGTGATAGGCCAGGGGCGCCTCGTAGATCGACTTCAGGTCGTAGGCGGCGATCACGCTGTCGGGGCGGACGTTGCAGAACAGGGCGAGCTTCTCGCGTTCCTTCTGCGGGATCATCTTCTCGGACCGGCAGACGAGGATGTCGGGGGCGATGCCGATCGAGCGCAGCTCCTTCACCGAGTGCTGGGTCGGCTTCGTCTTCAGCTCGCGGCTGGCCGCGATCCAGGGCAGCAGGGTCAGGTGCATGAAGATGCATTCGCCGCGGGGGCGGTCCTGGCCGAACTGGCGGATCGCCTCGAAGAAGGGCAGCCCCTCGATGTCGCCCACGGTGCCACCGATCTCGCAGAGCATGAAGTCGACCTCGTCGGCGCCGATGCTGAGGAAGTCCTTGATCTCGTTGGTGACGTGCGGGATCACCTGGATGGTCTTGCCGAGATAGTCGCCCCGCCGCTCCTTCTCGAGCACGTTGGAGTAGATGCGTCCCGACGAGACCGAGTCGGTGGCGCGCGCCGCCACGCCGGTGAAGCGTTCGTAATGGCCGAGGTCGAGGTCGGTCTCGGCGCCGTCGTCGGTCACGAAGACCTCGCCGTGTTCGAAGGGGGACATCGTGCCGGGATCGACGTTCAGGTAGGGATCCAGCTTCCGGAGCCTGACCGAGAAGCCGCGGGCCTGCAGAAGCGCCCCGAGCGCGGCCGAGGCCAACCCCTTTCCAAGCGACGAAACGACCCCGCCGGTGATGAAAACGTATCGTGCCATGTGGGGTCTCTCCCGCGAACTGATCATTGGTTACGGGTCGGCGCAGGGTCCGAATCCGCAGTATCACGGGATTTGACCTATAGTCCGAACCCCGGCGTGGCGCAACCAGACACAACATCCGGCAGAGAAATCCGCACGGACATGCAAGGTCTTGTGGTTACAGAAGAATCATGCGGCACCCCCGGACGGGGCGCCGCCGGGACGGCTCAGTCGGCGCGCGGCGGCGTCAGCGGTTCGCTGTCGGTCGCGGGCGGCAGCAGGTCCGAGCCGCCGGGAAGCGCCGGGGCGCTTTCGGTCGCGGGCGGCGTCGCGCCCAGCCGGTCGACCACCGAGGTCTGGGCCGAGTTCTGCGCGGCGAGGATCGTCAGGAAGATCGAGGTGCCGATGAAGCAGACCGCGAAGATCCAGGTGAGCTTGGTCAGCGCCGTCGCCACCCCGCGTGAGGAGATCGCACCGCCGCCGCCGCCCATGCCGAGGCCGCCGCCTTCCGAACGCTGGAGCAGCACGACACCGATCAGGCAGAGCGCAAGGATCAGGTGGACGATGAGAACGATGTTTTCCATGGTGACGACCCCTGGCGTTGCGACAGGGCGTATCTAGAAGCGGTCGCCGCGCGCCGCAACCCCTCAATGCGCAGGGCCGCACGGCCCCGGAGCGGTGCATTGAAGGGGTGCGCTCGGGGTCATCCCATGCCCACCGCACCGTCGAAAGTGCCGGCCGCATCCCCGCTTGCGGGGGCGACGCCGCCCTCGGTCAGCCGGGCGATGGTGGCGAGCAGGGTGGCGTGGGAGACCGGTTTGACCAGGCGGCAGATGGCGGGGTCGGCCTCCTCCGGGCCGTCACCGGGGGCGTGGCCGCTCAGCAGGATGGTCTTCACCTCGCCGAGGCGCGCGCGCGCCAGCCGCACCAGCTCCGGGCCCTGGACGCGACCGGGCATGCTGACGTCGCTCAGGATCAGCTGCGGCGTCAGCCCGTGCTCGAGCAGGGCCATGGCCGAGTCGCCGTTCGACGCCTCCACCACGCCGTGGCCGGACAGGCGCAGCCGATGGGCCAGCAGACGGCGCAGGTCGGCCTCGTCCTCGACCAGCAGGATCTGCGTCGGCCGCTCGCTGCGCAGGTGGTGTCCGGGATCGGGCGCGGCACCGCGCCGGATCGCCTTCCGGCTGACCTGGAGCGCGGGCAGGAAGATCGACAGCGCGGTGCCCGCGCCCGGCGCGCTGTCGATCCGGAGCGCCCCGTCGGACTGTTGCAGGAAGCCGATCACCATGGACAGGCCCAGCCCCGAGCCCTGGCCCACGGCCTTGGTCGTGAAGAAGGGATCGAAGGCGCGTTCCAGGACGTCGGGCACCATGCCCCTGCCCTCGTCCCGGATCGCGAGTTCGACATAGGGACCGGGGGCGGGCGTCTCGCCCACCATGCCGGGCAGCCGTCCGTCCAGTCGACGGGCCCGCGCCGAGATGCGGATGCTGCCGCCCTCGGGCATCGCCTCGCGCGCGTTGTCGACGATGTTGAGGATCGCCGTCTCCAGCTGGGGCCGGTCGATCATCACCCGCGGCAGGTCCGGATCGACGCCGAATTCCAGCCGGATGTTCGCGGGCAGCAGGCGGTGCAGCATCTTCGCCAGATCGTCCAGGATATCGCCGACGGGATGGGGCCGCGGCGACAGCTGCGCGCGGCGGCCATAGGCGACAAGTTGCTGGGTCAGAGTCGCGCCGCGCCGCGCGGCGCCGATGGCATCGCGCAGCATGGTAGCGCGGTCCGGATGGTCGGGCATGTCCTGCAGCAGTTCGAGGTTGCCCATGATGACGCTCAGCAGGTTGTTGAAATCGTGCGCGACCCCGCCGACGAGATTGCCGATCACCTCCAGCCGGGTCTTCTGCGCGATCACCGCAGTCGCCCTGCGGGCGCCGGAATTGTCGAACAGGAAGGCGAGCGAGCGGTGGAACTCCCCGGTCTCGGTATAGTTCGCCACGGCCGTCAGCAGCACCGGGATCGCGTGGCCGTCGCGGTGGAGGAAGTCGTACTCGACGTCGTGGACCACGCCGTCGGCCATGAATCGCGGCAGGACGCGTTGCCTGGCCTTGTGCCGCGAGTCGGGCGTCATGAAGTCGACCAGCGGGCGGCCGATCATATCGCCGGGGTCATACCCCAGCTTGGCGGCCCAGACGCCGGAGACGCGGGTCAGGATCCCGTCCCGGTCGATCGAATGCATCATCAACGGCGCATCGGCGAGGAACAGGTCGATCGGTTCCTTGCCCAACGTCCAGAATTCGCGGACTTTTCTCTGCACGAGGCTTTCCTTGTTCAGATCGCGCGACCGTCCACGGACGGCGTGGCGGCCATGGCGCCACTCTGCACCTCCGCGATGAAGAAAGTCTTATCGCGCGCGCGGCATGCGCGCCTGCCCGGCGCGACCTTCGGCTGCGGGAATATGTTTGTGGCCCGTGATGGCTGCGCGTATACCGGCGCGGGCCGCGTCCCGGGGATGCGGAACGGGCAGCAAGGGAAAGGATCCAACATGGCCAATGTCGTCGTCGTCGGCGCCCAGTGGGGCGACGAGGGAAAGGGCAAGATCGTCGACTGGCTTTCCGAACGGGCGGACGTGATCGCCCGCTTCCAGGGCGGCCACAACGCGGGCCACACGCTGGTGATCGACGGCACGGTGTTCAAGCTGTCGCTGCTGCCCTCGGGGATCGTGCGGCCCGGCAAGCTGTCGGTGATCGGCAACGGCGTGGTGCTGGACCCCTGGCACCTGGTCAGCGAGATCGAGAAGCTGCGCGGACAGGGCGTGGAGATCACGCCCGAGACGCTGATGATCGCCGAGAACGCGCCGCTGATCCTGCCGATCCACGGCGAGCTCGACCGCGCCCGCGAATCCGCCAATTCCATCGCCAAGATCGGCACCACCGGCCGCGGCATCGGCCCGGCCTACGAGGACAAGGTCGGCCGCCGCTCGATCCGGGTCGCGGACCTTGCCGATGACGCCACGCTGGAGCTGCGTGTCGACCGGGCGCTGGTGCACCACGACGCGCTGCGGAAGGGCCTGGGGCTGGAGCCGGTGGACCGCGACCGCCTGCTGGCCGACCTGCGCGCGATCGCGCCTGCGGTGCTGGACTACGCCGCGCCGGTCTGGAAGGTGCTGAACGAGGCGCGCCGCGGCGGCAAGCGGATCCTGTTCGAGGGCGCGCAGGGCGCGCTTCTTGACATCGACTTCGGCACCTATCCCTATGTGACTTCGTCAAACGTCATCGCGGGCCAGGCGGCCACGGGCACGGGGATCGGGCCGGGTTCGATCGACTTCGTCCTCGGCATCGTCAAGGCCTATACCACCCGCGTGGGCGAGGGCCCCTTCCCGGCCGAGCTGACCGACGAGATCGGCCAGCGCCTGGGCGAGCGGGGGCACGAGTTCGGCACCGTCACGGGCCGGAAGCGGCGCTGCGGCTGGTTCGACGCGGTGCTGGTGCGCCAGACCTGCGCGACCTCCGGTGTCAACGGCATCGCGCTGACCAAGCTCGACGTGCTCGACGGCTTCGAGACGCTGAAGATCTGCACCGGCTACGAGCTGGACGGCGAGATGCTGGACCACCTGCCCACCGCCGCCGACCGGCAGGCGCGCTGCACGCCGGTCTACGAGGAGATGCCGGGCTGGTCGGAATCGACCGAGGGCGCGCGCAGCTGGGCCGACCTGCCCGCCAACGCGATCAAGTACGTCCGCCGGGTGGAAGAGTTGATCGGCTGCCCGGTCGCCCTACTCTCCACCTCGCCGGAGCGGGACGACACGATCCTCGTGACCGACCCCTTCGCCGACTGACTGCCCGACCCGACACGGCCCGGAGGCGCCATGACCCTGAGCTACAAGGCCCGGCGCCGCTGGGCGCTGGTGATCCTGCTGATCGGCCTGCCGGTCTATGTCCTCGTGGCAAGCTGGCTGGCCACCGCCTTCGGCCGCCAGAACCTGCTGGTCGAACTGCTGATCTATGTCGTTCTCGGCGTGGTCTGGGCGCTGCCGTTCAGGTTCATCTTCAAGGGCATCGGCCAGGCGGACCCTGACGCGCGCCGCTGACGGGCGCGCGGCAGGGGATCGTCCCTGCGGCACCCGGCCCCGGGCGCCTTGCCGCTCGGCCGGGATTGGTGCGTGACGGCGCTTCGGTCCGCAGGCGCGTTCGCCCTCGCCCCCTTCGCAGGCATCGGAACGACAGGGAACGCGCGGGTTTCGTCCGGCGAAACGAACGGCTGAAGGATCGCTGAGCGCAGGCCGCGCGCCGGGCCGATCCCGCGTCGCCGGTCCGGCCACGAGGTCGTTCGCGCAAAAGGAAAGGGCGGCGCGGAGATGCTCCGGCCGCCCCGTTCGATCCGGGCCTTACGCCCCGTCCGGTCACTCGCCCACGAAACGCTTCGATTCGGCTTCCGGCCGGGTGTCCTCGTCCTTCTCTTCGGCCGCGCCGCCGTCGCCCAGTGCGAACTGCCCGCGGCCGAGCTTGCGGATGCGACCCGTGCGCAGCAGGTGGCCGAAGCTCTGCAGCCCCTGCTCGCGGCCGATCTCCCGCTCGGGGTCGAGGCTGGCCGCGCGGCGCAACAGTTGCGGGCGCGACATCGTCTCCTGCCCCTCGATCTCGGCGGTGTAGACGGCGGCGGCTTCCAGCACGGCGTCCAGGTCCTTCGCCCCGCGGGCGGCGGCGAATTCCTCGAAGCTCAGGTCCGGGGTCGCGGGGGCCGGTGTCCTGTCCTGCGTCCTGCCCTGCGGCGCCTCCTGCGCGGCAACCGGGCGCGGCGCGGAGACACGGCGCGGGCGCACCGGGCCGGCCGACGCCGACGGCTTGTCCACCCGAAGCTCCGACACCAGCATCAGCGGGGCGGGCCGGGCGGCGATCTGCTCGCTCGGGCGGGGACGCGAGGGGGTCGGCACGGCGGTTTCGCCCGCCGCGCCGGGGCGGCGCGGGCGGACCACCTGCGCAAGATCGTCGCGGTAGCGGCTCACGTCGTCTTCGTGGTCCGTCGCCTTCCGCCCGCCCAGGGCCTGGATTTCGGCCCGGGTTGCCGCGACCGCGGCCTTCAGGTGCGCGATCGCAGAGCGGCGGCGGGTGCCCTCGGTGTCGCTCAGCTTGGCGTTGGTCTCGTCCAGCAGGCGGTTCAGCGCGCTCTCGTCCGAGTCCTCCGGCACCTCGGCGCCGGTGTCTCCGGCGGCGGTCCCGGCGGTGTCGTCCCCGGCGGGTTCCTCGATCAGGTCGGCAAAACGCTCGCGCAGCTTGGCCGTCTCGGGATCCTCGACCCGGGTCGCGGCCTGACGCTCGACCTCGGCCAGTTCGCGCAGCAGGTCCTTCTCGTCTTCCTCGTCGAGCGAGGTGTCGCCAATCAGCTCGCGGATCCCGGCGGTCAGGCTGACGTCGTCCTCGAACTCCTCGTCGTCCGCCGAGTCGTCCGCCGCCCTGGCGCCGGCGAAGACGTTGGAGCGGTCGGGGCTTTCGCCCAGCGTATCGTCGCCCGAGAGGTCGGCGAGGGTGTCCTGGTCGGCGCGCAGGCTGTCCGCGTCCTCCGCGCCGGCCGCGGCGTCGGCCAGTTCGAGCCCGGAGAGATCGAGCGGCTGCGCGGTCGCGGCGGTGTCATCGTCCTCTGCCGGTTCCGGGGTGGCGGCAAGGGCGACACCCTCCTCGTCGCCGGCATCGGTCGGGACGGTGTCCTCGTCCTCCACGTCGATCTGGGCGATGGTCTCGTCGTCGCCCTCGTCCTCGTCGTCCGTGATCTCCTCGATCTCGCCTGCGGCGAGGGCCGCCTCGAACTCGGTCCGCTTCAGCTTGATGATGCGTGCATGGGGCCGCTGCGGCGTGACCCTCCGCGGCGCCGCTTCGGCCTCCGCCTGCCCGGCCTCGGCGCGGGCCTCCTCCTCGGCCGCCAGGCGCGCAGCCTCCGCGGCCGCTGCCACGGCTTCCGCCTCCACCCGCTCGGCCTCGGCACGGGCCTCTTCCTCGGCCGCCAGGCGCGCAGC
>NZ_PNOS01000004.1 GCF_002869745.1 Oceaniglobus roseus | reverse complement strand
GGGCCGAGGGCGGCGCGGGGGCGCGGGCGGGGGCCGGGTGCGGCGCGGCTTGCGGCGCGCCAGTGCGGTGACCGATGCGGCCCGGTTCGATGTTCATGTCGGGGTTCTGCGGCGCGACGCCGCCGATGGACTGTCCCCCCGTCCCCGCGGGGACACGGCCCGTGCCCTGCTTCGCGGGCGCCGTCGAGGGCACGCGCCCTGCCCGCCGCTCGCCGATCCGCCCCTCCTGGTCGGTGACGGTCTCGGGGATCGCCAGGCGCTCGGCCGTGCCGCCGCCGGTGGTGGAGGACTGGGCGCGGGAGTCGGGCGAGATCGTCCAGCCGGCCTTGTCCGCCACCACCTGGCAGCACTCGATCAGCGCGGCGTTCTTGGCCTTCCTGCGATGCGCCTTCATGTCGCCGTCGCGGTAGGCGTTGAGGATCCGAAGGTCGATGGGGTTCATCCCCACCGCCTCGGCCACCCGGTCCATGTGGCACTCGATGGCGAAGTCGACGGCGGTGATGCCGAAGCCGCGCATGGCCGTGGCGGGGGTGCGGTTCGTCACGCAGCAGAAGACGTTGGCGGCGACGTTCGGGATGAAATAGGGCCCCGGCAGGTGGCCGACGGACTTGACGATGGCGTAGGGAGACAGGCGCATGTAGGCGCCGCTGTCGAAGAAGCCCGAGAACTCGCGGGCGATGATCCGTCCATCGCGGGTCACGCCGTCCTTGATCCGCCACCGCTCGCCGCCCCTGGGCGCGCCGACCTGCATCTCTTCCTCGCGGTCCCAGGCGAACTTCACCGGGCGCCCGGTCAGCATGGCGCCGAGGATGGCGGTGGGTTCGACGATTGAATCCACCTTGCCGCCGAAGCCGCCCCCGGCGGTGCCGCCGATGAAGTGGAGGCGCGAGGACGGGATCTCCAGCAGCTTCGCCGTGGTGCCGAGCGAGAAGAACAGCGCCTGCGTGTTGGTGTGGCAGAGGAAGCGGCCGTTCTGCTCGGGCGCGGCGATGGCGCCGCAGGTCTCGATCGGGGCCTGTTCGATGGGCGACATCTGGTACTCGGCCTCGATCACGTGGTCGGCCCGCTGGAAGGCCGCGTTCACGTCGCCGAAGCGCAGCTTCTGGTGGTCGTAGCGTTCGTGGTAGTCGAAGGTGTTGTTCGGGTAGATCTCGTTGACCACGGGCGCGTCGGGCTTCAGCGCCTCCTCGGGATCGAGGACGTGGGGCAGCACCTCGTAATCCACACGGACCTGCGCCACGGCGTCCCGCGCCTGACGCTCGGTGTCGGCGATGATCCAGGCGACGGTTTCGCCCCTGTAGCGGACCTTGTCCTGGGCGCAGAGCGGTTCGTCGTCGCGGCCGAAATTGATGAGCGAAAGCAGCGTGTTGATGTTGTGCGGCACGTCCTTCGCCGTCACCACGCGGCGCACGCCGGGCATCCGTTCGGCGCGCGAGGTGTCGAGCGAACGGATGCGGGCGTGGTGATGGGGCGACCGGACGGCGCGCATGTGGAGAAGCCCGTCGAACAGGTGGTCGTCGAAGTATTTCGTGCGCCCCGTGACGTGGCCGAGGATGTCCTGGCGGATCGTCGGCTTGCCGATCTCGTTCAGCGTGTCGTCGCGCTCGTCGGCGAAGAGGTCCTTGCGGAATTCGACGGTGGTCATGCGGAGCGTCCTTGCATGCGGGCGGCGGCGGTCAGGATGGCGTCGACGATGGGCTCGTAGCCGGTGCAGCGGCAGAGGTTGCCGCCGATGGCCTCGATCACCTCGTCGCGGCTGGGGTTCGGGCGGCGGTCGAGCAGGGCCTTGGCGGCCATCAGCATGCCGGCCGTGCAGAAGCCGCACTGGGCCGCGAAGCCCTCCATGAACGCCTGTTGCAGCGGGTGGAGGTCGGGGCCGTCGGCGAGGCCGCCCGTGGTGGCGATGTCCCTGCCCTCGACGGTTTCCGCGAGGGTCAGGCACGACAGGTGCGGCTCCCCGTCGATCAGGACGGTGCAGGCGCCGCATGTTCCTTGCGCGCAGCCGAGCTTCGGCGTGAGGTCGCCCGCGCCCCGGCGGAGGGTGTCGAGCAGGTTCGCGCCCGGATCGACGAACAGCGCGGTCTCGGAGCCGTTCAGGGTGAAGCTCAGCGGTGTCTTCGGCATCATCGTCCCCTTCCGAGCAGCAGGCGTTTCAGGTGCACCGGCGCGACCTCGCGGCGGTACCACTCGCTCGCCAGTTCGTCCGTTCCGGGCTGGAGGCCGTCGCAGCAGACCCGCAAGGCTTCCCGGATGCCGTCCTCGGTCAGGCTGCGGCCCCGGAGCGCCTGTTCGGCGGCCTTCGCGCGCAGCGGCATCGGCCCCATGGTGCCGAAAGCGAGGCGCACGTCGCCGAGGCTGCCGCCCGCGCCCGGAAGCCGCGCGGCGATGGACATCATCGACACGCCCTTGGGCTTGATCCGCGTGACCTTTGCGAAGCGGAACTCCTGCGGGCCGGTGCGAGGGACCATGACCGCGGCGACGAGGCCGCGGCTGCGGGCGCGGGCCGACAGGAAGCTTTCCATCGGCATGGACTGTCCGTCGGCCATCTGCACCGTGGCGTCGAGGGCGAGGAAGGCGGTGGCGAGGTCGCCGTAGGGTGGTGCTGCGAAGAGGTTGCCGCCGACCGTGGCCATGTTCCTGACCGCCGGGCCGCCGATGACGCGGGCGACGGGGTGCAGCGCCTCGGCATCGCGGGACGCGAGCAGGTCGGTCATGGTCGCCCCGGCGCCGATGCGGATCCCCTGCCCTTCGCTGCGGATCGTCCGGTCGGTCTCGCGGGACCTGACAATGGTGTCAAAGGCCTGATCGCCGTAGTTCACGGCCCGCATCAGCAGCGTTCCACCCCCGAGGTAGCGGGCGCGGTCGTTCAGCGCATAGGCGGCGTCGCGCAGGGTGGCGACGGTGTTCACGGTCAGGCTCATGCGCCCTCCAGTCCCATGTGGGCGCGGACGGCATCGAACCCCGCCTGGTAGATGTTGGTGCCCACCGTCTCGGCCAGCTCCTTCTCGCGCCCCTTCGGCGTGTCGAAGCGGCAGGTCCAGTGCCAGAAGGTGTGATCGACGTCCGTGACCGGGATCAGCCGGACATGGGCGACGTAGTTCAGCAGCGGGATCGGCGTGTCGAGCAGGCAGTAGCTGAAGGTCGTCTCGGCGTCCGAGAGGGTCAGCAGCAGCTCGCGCAATTGCGAGCCGTCGGCGAGGCGGAAGTTCCTCACGCAGCCCACCTCGTCGCTCGCCCGGCCCCGCTCGATGGTCGAGGCGGCGACGGCGGGGTGCCAGCGGTCGTGGCCGTTGAAGTCGCGCAGCACGTCCCAGACCGCCTCGATGGGCGCCTCCATGACCGTGCTGTAGTTCAGTTTCACCATGTCAGCCGCCGAAATGCCGCTTCAGCGCGTCGAAGCCCGCCTGGAAGACGTTGCCGCCGATGCCCGAGACCAGATCGCTCTCGTCCTTCGGATCGCATTCGAACTCCGCCGACCATTCGGCGAAGGTGCGGTTGCCGTCCGTCACGGGGGTGAGCCTGAGCGTAGCGATATAGTCGGTCAGCGGCATCGGGCTTTCGAGGATCGCGTAGGTGCAGAACATGTCGTAATCGCTTAATCCGAGGAGCTTTTCGCGGATCGTGTCGCCGTTCTGCAGGTGGAAGTTGCGGATGCAGCCGACCTTGTCGGAAGGCAGCGCATCCTCGATCCGGCTGTCGCGGATGCGCGGATGCCACTTCGGCATCCCGTTGAAATCGCGCACCCTTTCCCAGACCTTCGCGGCCTCGGCGGGGATCACGGAGCTGATGAAGACGCGGGCCATTCAGGACTTCTCCACCGGCTTGTCGCCCGAGGGCCTGGGTTTCATGCGGGCCGCTTCCGAGGCGGCGCGGGACATGTCGGAGGCGTTCCTGAAGATGTCGGACTTGGCGATGTTGCTCCCGTCCAGTCCGATGTCGCTCAGCAGGCTGTCGACCATGGGGGCCTGCACGCGGTAGCGCAGCGCCGAGTTCATCACCTCGTCCGTGGGGCTGGAGCCGCCGCCCCCGCCTCCACCGCCGCCATTGGGCGCGCCATCGGCCCAGTTCAAGCCTTGGGTGCCCGAACCGCCGAGCTGCATGATGCGGATGTCGTTGATCTTCTCCAGCGGCTTGACGCTCGCCGAGACGATGCCCTCGACATGCTCCAGCATCTTGCGCTTGAACAGCGAGGTGCGGGCGCCGTCGGTCAGGACGTTCTCGGCCTCGTTGATCAGCTTCTGTGCCTCGGCCTCGACCGCGCTGCGGATCTTGTCGGCCTCGGCCTTGATGCGCGTCTTCTCGGCCTCCAGTTCGGCCGCGGTCACGCCCACGACCTTGCGGCGGCTGGCCTCCTCCCGCTCGCCGACGGTCTTGACCTTCTCGGCGGCCTCCACGGCGCGGGCGCGGGCGTTCTCGGCCTCGATGGCCGCGGCGGACTGGTCGAGCGACTTCTGGTAGAGCGCGATGGCCTTCTCCATCGTCGCCTCCTCCACGGCCCGCTCGCGCTGGATCTCCAGACGGCGGCGTTCGGTCTGGTGGCCGATGCGGGCGTCGTCGAGACCGCGTTCCGAGGCGATGCGGGCGCGCTCGATCTCTTCCTGGCTCGCGATCTCGGCCTCGTTCAGGGCCTGCACGCGGGCGATTTCAAGCTGCTCCAGCGCCTTCCTGCGTTCGAGGCGGCGGGCTTCCAGCTCCTGTTCGGCGCCGATCTTCTCGGCATCCACCGTCTTGGCCTTGGCGACGCGGGCGGCCTCGATGGCCTGGTCGGCGGCGATCTGGGCGGCGTCGATGGCGCGGTTGCGCTCGATTTCCAGGTCGCGGATGCGGCGGTCGCGGGCGATCTTCTCGACCGTGGTTTCCGCCTCCTTCTCGATCCGCTGGCCCTCGATCAGGCGACGGGACGAGATTTCGGCGGCCTCGATGGCCTCCTGCTTCTCGATCTCGCGGCTTCTGATCTCGGCATCCCGCGCGATCTCGGCGGCGCGGGTGCGGGCCTCTTCCGTGATGCGGGCGGCGTTGACCTGCTCCTGCGCGCTTGCCTCGGCGACCTCGACGGCGCGGTTCCGCGCGATCTCGCGCTCGCGCATGTCCTGCTCGTAGGCGATGCGCTCGGCGGCGAGCTTCTTCTCCTTGGCGATGCGCTTGGCCTCGACGGCCTCCTGCTTGGCCGTCTCGGCGAAGGCGAGGGCCTGTTCGCGGGCGACGTCGCGCTCCTTCGTCTTCTCCTCGTTCTCGATCCGCTCGACGGCGGTGCGGGCCTCGGTCGCGATGCGGGCCTTCTCGACGGCCTCGCGGCTGGCGATCTCGGCCTCGTCGATGGCGCGGTTCCTCGCGATTTCGAGGTTCCTGATCCGCTCTTCCTGCGCGATGCGCTCGGCGCTGGTGGCCTCGGTCGCCTCGATCTCGGCATGGTCAAGCGCGCGGCGCTGCTCGATCTCCAGCGCCCGGGTGGCCTGCTGGCTGGCGATGCGCTCGGCGGCGAGCATCTTCTCGCGGGCGATGCGGGCGGCCTCAATGGCCTGCTCGGAGGCGATTTCCGCTTCCTCCAGAGCCTTCCGCCGCTCGATCTCCAACGTCCTCGTCTCCTTGTCCGAGCTTATGCGCTCGGCGCTGACGGTGCGCTCCTGCGCGATCCGCAGCTTCTCCGAGGCTTCGCGCGAGGCGATCTCGGCTTCCTCGATGGCGAGGTTGCGGGCGATCTCCTTTTCCCGCGTGTTCCGCTCCAGCGCGATGCGGGCCTCGGTGATCTCGCGTTCCTGGGCGATCTTCGCCTTCTCGATCACCTCGCGGGCCGAGATGTCGGCCTCGTCGATGGTGCGCTTCCTCTCGATCTCGCGGCTCTGCGTCGTCAGGTCCTTCTCGATCCGCGCCTCGGTCAGGGCGCGTTCCTGGGCGATGCGCGCCTTCTCGATGGCCTCGCGGGCCGAGATTTCGGCGGCGTCGGTGTCGCGGGTGTTGGTGATGCGCGCCTCGGTGAGAGTGCGCTCCTGCAGGATGCGCGCCTTCTCCACCACCTCGCGGGTCGAGATCTCGGCCTCGTCGATCACCCGCTGGCGCTCGATCTCCTGCTGGCGGATCTTGCGCTCGGAGGCGATGCGGGCCTCGGCGATCTGCTCCTCGTTCAGGATGCGGGCGCGTTCGATGGCCTCGCGGCTTATCAGCGTCGCCTCCTCGCCCTCGCGCTCGCGGTCCGAGCGTTCGCGGGCCAGTTCGGCGCGCTGCTGCGCGCGGCGGAACTCGATCTCGCGCTCCTGCTCCAGCCGCGCGCTCTCGCTCTCCCGCTCGATGTCGAGCGACTGGCGCTCGGCTTCCAGGTTGCGGGTGCGGATCTGGATCATCGTGTCCTGTTCGATGTCGTTCCGGAGCTTGCGGCGCGCCTCGATGGCCTCGATGACGCTCGTCAGACCTTCGGCGTCGAAGCGGTTGGAGGGATTGAAGTATTCGATGTCGGTCTGGTCGATGTCGAGGATCGCGACCGACTCCAGCTCCAGCCCGTTCTTGTCGAGCCCCTCCTGCGCGTAGGCCAGCACCCGGCGGACGTAGTCGCCGCGCTGCTCGTGCAGCTCCTCCATGGTCATCTCGGAGGCGACGGCGCGCAGGGCCGAGACGAACTTGCCCGAGAGCAGCTGGTGGATCCGCTCGGGTTCCAGCGTGCGGCGGCCGAGGGTGGAGGCGGCGAGGGTCACGGCCTCCTTCGTCTGCTTTACCCGGACGTAGAACGACGCCTCGATGTCCACGCGCATCCGGTCCCTGGTGATCAGCGCGCGGTCCTTCTCGCGGGTCACGTTCAGGTCGAGCGAGTTCATGTTGACCGGCGTGATGTCGTGGATGATCGGCCAGACGAAGGCGCCGCCGTCGATCACCACCTTCTCGCCCAGGAACCCCGTGCGCACGAAGGCGATTTCCTTGGTCGAGCGGCGATAAAGCCAGTTCATCACCCAGTAGAGGATGAAGATGACGATCACCGCCATGATCAGCCACAGGATCAGCTGTCCTATCATTTCTCCGGTCACGTGTTCCCCTCCCGCAGGTGAGCTTCTTCGCCTTAGCGGCTGATCTTCTTGAATTTCCGGGTCTGTTCCGTCAGCGCCACCTCGGTCGGCAGCCGCTCCATCGAGGAGGCACCGTAGAAGCCGTGACAGTTCTTCGTGTTCTTCAGGACATACTCCGCGTCCTCTGGCATCGCGACGGGCCCGCCGTGGACCAGGACGATCACGTCCGGGTTCACCTCCAGCGCCGCGCTTGCCCAAGCCTCGGTGAGGCCCGGCGCCTCTTCCAGCGTCACGCCGGTCTCGGCGCCGATGGAGCCGCCGGTGGTCAGGCCCAGGTGCGCGACGATGATGTCGGCCCCGGCTTCGGCCATGGCGCAGGCGTCTTCCTCGGAAAAGACGTAAGGCGTGGTCAGCAGGTCCTTTTCGCGGGCCATGCGGATCATGTCGACTTCCAGCGCGTAGGACATGCCGGTTTCTTCCAGGTTCGCACGGAAGGTACCGTCGATCAGGCCGACGGTCGGGAAGTTCTGGACGCCGGAAAAGCCCGCGGCCCTCACCTGGTCGAGGAACCTGTCCATCAGGCGGAACGGGTCGGAGGCGCAGACGCCGGCCAGCACGGGCGTGTTCTTCACCACCGGCAGCACCTCGCCCGCCATCTCCATCACCACGGCGTTGGCGTCGCCGTAGGGCATGAGCCCGGCGAGGGAGCCGCGTCCGGCCATGCGGTAGCGGCCGGAGTTGTAGATCACGATCAGGTCGATGCCGCCCGCCTCCTCGCACTTGGCCGACAGGCCCGTGCCCGCGCCGCCGCCGACGATGGGAACCCCTTCGTCGCGCATGGCGCGGAACTTCTGCATCAGGGTGGCGCGGTCGTGCATCGTGGTCAGGCTCCCTTGGCCGCGCTGGACGGCTGGCTGTGGAACGACCGGAACGTCTTCACCACGAGGTCGGCGAAGGCGGGGTCGTTGATGTGGTGGGGGGTGCGGATCAGCTGCCGGTTGGAGGTGCGGTTGACGGTCGCCTCCAGCGTTGTGAACAGGGCCTTGTTCGCGACAGGGTCCCAGAAGGGCTGGCCCGGCGCGTCGAGGGCCGAGACACCGCCTTCGGGCAGGAAGAAGCGGACGACGCCGTTCATGCGGTTGATCTTTCCGCCGATGAAACGGGCCATTGCGACGTTTTCTTCAACCGTCGTGCGCATCAGGGTGATCTGGGGGTTGTGTTCGTAGAACAGGCGGCCCCGGTACTTCTCCGGCACCGTGTCCGGCGCGTTGAAGTTCACCATGTCGAGCGCGCCGCAGGCGCCGATGAAGGGCTGGCGGGACTCGATGGCGGCGTCGAAGCGGGTCTGGTCGGCGGCGAAGACGCCGCCCGCGATCATGTCGCAGACTTCCGTGGTGGTGAGGTCAAGAACGCCCGACAACATGCCGGAAGACAGGAGTTTTTCCATCGCCCGACCGCCGGTGCCGGTGGCGTGGAAGACAAGGCAGTCGTAATCGGCTTCGAGCTGCTTCACCACCTGTTGCACGCAGGGCGTGGTGACGCCGAACATGGTCAGGCCGACGGCGGGCTTGCCCTTCGCTTCGGGTTTCGCGCTCTGCCGTGCCTTGGCCATGGCGGCGACGGCGTGGGCGGCGTTGGCGAGGACGGCGCGGGTGATCGAGTTCAGGCCTTGGACGTCGGCGACCGAGTGCATCATGGTGATGTCCGAGGGGCCGACGTATTGGCCCGTGTTGCCGCTTGCGACGGTCGAGACGATCATCTTCGGCACCCCCACGGGCGGCACGCGGAAGGCGGGGGCGACCAGCGCGGTGCCGCCCGAGCCGCCCGCGGCGAGCAGCCCCGCCACGTCGCCCCGCTGGCGCATCCAGCGCTCGAAGGCCAGCGTCATGCCCGCGACGGCCGTGCCCCGGTCGCCGGTGAAGACGCCCGCCGCGCCGCGCGGGTGGAAACCCGCGATGACAGAGGGCGGGATCTCGGCGCCCGAGGGCTTGCCGGAGGTGGAGAGGTCCACCACCGCGACGCGCACCCCCTCGCCCTTGATGATGTCGCGCATGAAGCGCAGCTCGTCACCCTTGGTGTCGAGGGTGCCGCAGACGTAGACGGTGGCGGGGCCGCCGCTGTCGGGCATCTTCTGCTTCGCGCTGCTCTCGGGGGCCGCGTCGCTGACGGTGCGGGCGGATTGCTCGATGACGTGGACGGGGACCGGCGCGCTCCAGCGGGTGGGCGGCTTCGGGTTCGACAGGTAGATGCGGGTGGGCGCCTTCCTGGCGGTGGCGACCGGGGTGTCGCGGCTTTCGGTCTCGTCGGGCGTCTCGTCGTGGGCGTGGCGGCCGACGCCGAGGAGCGCCTGCTGCAGGTCGCGGTCGGCGGCCAGCAGCCCCGCGTCCATCACCCGGTTGATCTTGCCGTTGACCATGATCGCGACGTTCGCGGCCACGGAACAGGCGACGCCGATGTTCTGCTCGATCACGAGGACGTCGATGTCCCCTTCGCGGCCGAGTTGCAGCAGCATCTCGGCGACCTGGGAGACGATGACCGGGGCCAGCCCCTCGGTCGGCTCGTCCATGACGAGGAGCCTCGGGTTCAGGAGCAGCGCGCGGCCGATGGCGAGCATCTGCTGCTCGCCCCCCGACAGCTGCCCGCCGCCGTTGCCGCGCCGCTCGGCGAGGCGGGGGAATACGGAATAGATCCGCTCGGGCGTCCAGGCGCCGCCCTTGCCCGCGACGAGTTTCAGGTGCTCGTCCACCGTGAGCGACTTCCACAGCCGCCGCCCCTGCGGGACATAGCCGATGCCGCGCCGCGCGATCTCCGAGGGGCCGAGGCCCGCGAGGCTGTGACCAGCGAGCGCGATGGAGCCCGAGGCGGTGGGGACCAGCCCCATGATCGCCTTGCAGAGCGTCGTCTTGCCCATGCCGTTGCGGCCCACCACCGACAGCACGCCCGAGGGCAGTGTGAGGTTGACGCCCTGGAGCGCGTGGGACTGGCCGTAGTAGACGTTGAGGTCGCGCACCTCGAGGATCGGGGTTCCGGCACGCTCAGCCATGGCCGTGCCCCCCGCCGAGGTAGAGGGCCTGCACCTCGGGGTCGTCCTCGATCTCGGCCGGCTTGCCTTCCTTGAAGATGCGGCCGTTGTGCATCATCGTCACCTGCTCGGAGACGCGCAGGGCGACGTCCATGTCGTGCTCGATGATGATGTAGCCGACGTGGGAGGGCAGCCCGGTCAGGATCTCGACCAGCTCGCGCCGCTCGGTGGGCGAAAGCCCCGCGGCGGGTTCGTCGAACAGGATGAACCGGGGCGCGCCCGACAGCGCCATGGCGATTTCCAGCTGGCGCTGCTGGCCGTAGCTGAGGTCGCTGACCAGCGTGTCCTTCGCGTCCTCCAGGTGGACGACGCGTACCAGGTCCTCGGCCGACTGCATCAGCGCGTCGTTGCGCCGGGGCCGGATCATCGAGAAGCGCCCGCGCGAGACGCCGCGGCAGGCGAGGTAGACGTTGTCGAGAACCGACAGCCCGTGGAACAGGAGCGAGATCTGGTAGGTGCGGCGCAGGCCCCGGCGGATGCGCTCCTGCTCGGGGAAGGTCGTGACGTCCTCGCCGAAGAAGCGGATCGCGCCGGTGGTCGGGGGGAAGTCGCCGGTGATGCAGTTGAAGAGCGTGGTCTTCCCTGCCCCGTTGCTGCCCAGCACGGCGCGCCGTTCGCCGGGTTTCACGGTGATGTTGATGTCGCCCAAAGCCTCCAGCGCGCCGAACTTCTTCGACACGTTGCGAAGCTCCAGCGCGTTCGCGGTGCCGGTGGCGGCCAGACGCTGGGTGACGGTGCCGCGCGCCATCAGTGCCGCTCCCTGCCCGTGAGGGGGTCGCGGTTGCGCGACGCGCGCAGCTTTTCCCAGAGGCCGAGGATGCCGTCGGGCGAGAAGAACACGATGACGAGGAAGCCGAGGCCGATCAGCAGGTTGAAGCGTTCGCCGCCGAGGCCGAGCGCCACCAGCACGTCCACCGCGAAGGTCTTGAGCAGGACATAGAGGAAGGCGCCGATGAACGGGCCGATGGGGTGGCGCAGGCCCCCGACCACGGCGATCACGAGGATGTCGATGGCGGGCTGGATCGCCACGGTGCCGGGCGAGATCTGCGCCGACTGCCAGGTCAGGAGGATCCCGCCGATCCCCGCCAAGAGCGCCGCGAAGGAATAGGCGGCGACGCGGTGGGCGGTCACGGAATAGCCCAGAGCGGCCATGCGGCGGGGGTTGTCGCGCACGCCCTGCAACGCGAGGCCGAAGGGCGCGCGGGCGACGTAGAGGACGGCGAAATAGCCGGCGGCGGCCCAGAACAGGGTGAGGTAGTAAAAGGCCTCGGGCCCGCGCCAGTCGACGCCGAAGAGGCGCGGCGGCAGGACCGAGTTGAAGCCCTGGAAGCCGTTGAACACGTCGTAGTTCTGGCGGGTGAAGTAGAAGAAGGCGGCGGCGATCGCCAGCGTGATCATGATGGTGTAGATGCCCTCGGTCCTGACCGCGAGCCAGCCGACGGCGGTGGCGAAGATCACCGTCAGGATCAGCGCGAGCGGGATCACCACCCACCACGGCCAGCCCTGCGAGATCGTGTCGATGGCCGAGGCCCCGAGGATCGCCACCATGTAGCCCGCGAAGCCCGCGAAGGTCATCTGCGCGAGGCTGACCATGCCGCCGTAGCCGCCGAGGAACATCAGCGACAGCGCGATCAGGCCCAGGATGAAGGTCCAGCCGAAGATCTGGAACATCACGAAGTCCGAGGCGAAGGACGGGATCACCAGCAGGATCACCACGAGCGCCCAGTAGGCCGCCGGGATCTTCTCGATCCACATGCGGCTGTCCTCGCGCGGGGCGGGTCTGTCGATGGCGACCATGGCTCAGCCCTGCCCCATCAGGCCCTGCGGGCGGAAGGCGAGGACCGTGACCATGATGAGGAAGGTCAGCACCACGGCGTAGGTCGGAAAGTAGACCGAGCCGAACTGTTCCGCGAGACCGATCAACAGCGCCCCGAGCGCGGCGCCGGGGATCGAGCCCATGCCGCCGACGATGACGACGACGAGCGAGGCGAGGAGGAAGCGGATGTCCTCTCCGGGCGCGATGGTCTGGAACGTGCCGCCGACGACGCCCGCGATCCCGGCGAGCCCCGCGCCAAAGGCGAAGACGCCGACGAAGACCAGCTGGATGCGCGCTCCGGTGGCGCTCAGCATGTCGCGGTCGTCGACGCCTGCGCGGATCATCATGCCGATCCGGGTCCTGTTCAGCGCCAGCCACATGGCGACGCCGACCACCACGGAGGCCGCGAAGATGACGATGCGGACCATGGGGTACTTCATGTAGACGGCCTCGCCGTTCGACTTCACTGCGGTGACGAAGAAGGTGTCCATCGGGCCCGACAGCCACTCGGGCGGGTTGATGTTGTAGAAGTCGCCGCCGAAGCCCCAGAGCATCAGGTCGGCCACGACGATCGAGATGCCGATGGTGACGAGGGTCTGGCGCAGGTCCTCCCCCTCCATCCGCCGGAAGACGAGCATCTGGAGCAGGATGCCGAAGAAGCCGACGACGACGAAGGCGACGGGAAAGGCCAGCAGCCAGTAGCCGGTGCTGTCGGCGACATAGTAGCCGATGTAGCCGCCGAGCAGGTAGAGCGAGCCGTGGGCGAGGTTTACGTTGCGCATCAGCCCGAAGATCAGGGTGAAGCCCGAGGCGACGAGGAAATAGAGACCGCCGAGCGTGATGCCGTTGAAGAAGGCGTTCAGGAACACCTTCTTGCGCCCGATCGCGTCCTCCAGACCGTCCGGCCAGACCGCGAAGATCAGCCACAGCGCCACGGCGGCGGCAAGCGCGATGATGCCGGTCCAGACCGGATGGCGCCGGGCGAAGGCCCTCATCGTCCTGCCCCCCGAGCGAAGCGCATCTGCCGCGTCGTTGTGGTCACGTCGTCCTCCCCGGCCCCGTTGGCGGGGCGCATTGCAGCGAGGTTAGGACTGGCGGGCCGGAACCGGCATACCCGAAAGTCTGTCCGGTTGGCCCATCATCGGAAAAGCGCTGTCCGAACAATGGGCCACGCGGCGGTATTCGCTGGGCGCGATGCCGACGTTGGACGAGAAGAAGCGGGTGAAGCTCGCCTGCGACGAAAACCCGAGGTCGAGCCCGATGTCCGTCACCGTCTTGTCGGTGGTCAGCAGGTCCTCGATCGCCTGCTCGGCCCTCAGCGTGTTGAGGTAGAGGTTCGGCGTCACGCCCATCTGCTGCTTGAACAGCTTGAAGAAATGCGGCCGCGACAGGCCGACGGCGCGGGCCACGTCCTCCATGTCCAGATCCTCGGTCATGCTGTCCTGCATCAGGCGCAGCGAACGGCGGACGCGGAAATCGTTGAACCGGGTGCAGGCGCTGGCCAGGCTGTTGACCGGGGCGGCGGACCAGGACTGCTCGAAGCTTTCCTTGGTCAGCGCGAACAGCAGGTCGTCGAAGCCGCCCTCCTCGCGGTCGTCCAGCAGGTGGGCCGTCAGGCGGGTGACGAGGTCGCCGATCACCGGGGTCACGGCGATGTCGGGGCGGCCGAAGTTCAGCGCGTATTCCGCCGAGGCCGAGTTCTCGAGGAACCACATCGGCTTGATGTAGAGGGTCAGGGTCAGCGTGGCGCCGGGCGCGAGATGGTTGAAGCTGTGCGGCTCCCACGGGCTGATGGCGCAGCCGCGGGTCCGGGTGCAGGGCAGGATCGCGTCGCCCACGGTCATCGTCTGGTCGGGACCGCCGATGTTGAAGACGAGGTGCCCCTCGCGGTGGGCGTGGGTGATGATGGTCCGGGTCAGCTGATAGATCGTCGCACGCCCGAACTCTCCGTGCGAAACAGATATGGCGCGGCTCATGACGGTATCCTCCCTGGAGGATGCGCCGCTCTCCGGCCGCTGCACCCCTCTGCGGATTGGGACACGGCG
Organism: Oceaniglobus roseus; assembly: GCF_002869745.1. Lineage (GTDB taxonomy): Bacteria > Pseudomonadota > Alphaproteobacteria > Rhodobacterales > Rhodobacteraceae > Oceaniglobus > Oceaniglobus roseus. Next base: position 128,008 of record NZ_PNOS01000004.1, on the reverse strand, counting down.
ACCGGGCTTCGGGCAAGTGCGAAGTTCCAAGAAACAGACGCAGGGTTACGCCGCGTCGCCCCCTCCTCCGGCCGCGGCTGCGTCAGGGCGCGGTGTAGGCGATCTTGGTCTCGGTGAAGAACTCCCTGGCGTGGGTCCCCTGTTCCTTCGGGCCGTGGCTGCTGGCCTTCCGGCCACCGAAGGGGACGTGGTAGTCGACGCCGGCGGTGGGCAGGTTGACCATGACCATGCCCGCCTCGGCCTTCCGCTTGAAATCGCTGGCATGTTTCAGGCTGGTGGTGCAGATCCCGGCGCAGAGGCCGAAGGGCGTGTCGTTGGCGGCGGCAAGCGCGGCGTCGTAGTCGCGCACGCGGATGACGCTGGCGACGGGGCCGAACACCTCTTCGCGGTTGATCGTCATGGCCGGTTCGGTGCCGGTGATGAGGGTCGGCGCCAGGAAATACCCGCGGGTCTGGCGCCGCAGCACCTCGCCGCCCGTGCGCAGGTGGCCGCCTTCGCGGCGGGCGCGCTCGATATGGGCGAGATCCTGGTCGAGCTGGTCCTGGCTGACCACCGGCCCCATCTCGACCCCCTCCTCCAGAGCGTGACCGACCTTCAGCGCGGCAAGGCGGTCGGCGAGACGGGAGACGAAGCGGTCGTGGATGCCCTCGGTCACGATCAGCCGCGAGGAGGCGGTGCAGCGCTGGCCGGTGGAGAAGAAGCCGCCGTCGAGCGCGCAGTGCACGGCGCGGTCAAGATCGGCGTCGTCGAGCACGACGAGCGGGTTCTTGCCCCCCATCTCCAGCTGCACGCGTCCCCCCGGCCGGGCGGCGGCGACGCGGGCGCCGGTGGCCTGGCTGCCGGTGAAGGTGATCGCGTCGATGCGCGGATCGTCGAGCATGGCCTGTCCGACGACGCGACCCGGCCCGGTCAGCAGGTTCAGCACGCCCGGCGGCGTGCCCGCGCGATGCAGGATGTCTGCCAGCGCCCAGGCGCTGCCGGGGACCAGTTCGGCCGGCTTGAACACCACGGCGTTGCCGAAGGCGAGCGCGGGCGCGATCTTCCACGCCGGAATGGCGAGCGGGAAGTTCCAGGGCGTGATGATGCCGACGACGCCCACGGGTTCGCGGGTGATCTCGACGGTGATGCCGGGGCGGACGGAGGGGATCAGCTCGCCCGTCTGGCGAAGCGCCTCGCCGGCGAAGAAGTGCAGGATCTGTGCGGCGCGGGTGGCTTCGGCGATGCCTTCCGGCAGGATCTTGCCCTCCTCGCGGGACAGCAGGCGACCCAGCTTCTCGCGCCGGGCCAGCAGCTCGTCGCCCGCGCGGCGCAGGATGTCGTGGCGCTCCTGGGGGGTCGAGCGGCCCCAGGCGGGGGCGGCATCGCGGGCAGCGGCGATGGCGGTCTGCGTCTCGGCGATACCGGCCTCGGCGTGGGTGTCGATGACGTCGGCAGTGTCCGAGGGGTTCACGTTCCCCGCGCCGTGGGAGGTGCGCAGCCAGTCGCCGCCGATCAGCAGGGGTTTCATCGGGTTGTCCTCAATAGACCGAATCGAGCACCCGCGCCGCCGTCTCGGGCGCGATGTCGGGGCGGCCCGCCATGGTGCGGGCGGCGGAGTCGAGATCCCCGCGCGTCAGGCCCATGTCCGACAGGCTGGCCCGGAATGGCAGGTCGGACAGGAAGGCGCGCACGCCGTCGCCAAGGTCGGGTTCGCTGCGCCCGAGCACGCTTCTCAGCGCCTCGGGCTTCTCGCCGGTCGGGGCCATGGCGGTGACGATGCCGGGCAGCAGCAACCGCGCGATGCTGCCCGCGTCGGCACCATCGGGCGCCCGCGCGGCAAGCTCGCGCGCCAGCACCTGCGTCGGCCCGACGCCCTTCTCCTGCGCCATCATCGCGTTCAGGCAGGCCGCCATCAGTTCGCGGCGCACGTCCGGCCCGTCCTCGGTGCCGAGGCGGTGGAGATTGCGGGCGCAGCGCAGGAAACCGTCCAGCGCCATGCCGTCGGCGGGCGGGTTGTAGGCGGCGGCGAGATAGCTTTCGAGGCAGCGCGCGAAGGACGTGACCGAGGCCGAGAGGCTGAGCGTGTGGTCGGCGCCGAAGGTCAGCGTGGGGTCGCAGATCAGGATCGAGGGCAGCCCGGCGCGCCAGCTTTCGAGGTTGCGGGTGCAGGGGTCGGGCAGGCCGTCGGCCCCCGGGATGGCGAAGAGGTCGAGCCGCGCCCCCTGCCCTTCGGAGAGCGCCCGGCGGCATTTCCGGGCCAGCTCGATCGCGCGGGCCGAGCCGAAGGCGACGATGGCGTCCACCGGCACGTCGGCGGCGCGCGCCCGCACCTCGTCGCGGACCGCGTGCAGGTCGGCGGCGGCCTCGAACGGCACGCCCAGCATCTCGGCCCGGCGCGGCAGGGAAGAGAACAGGCGGGCGTGGAACAGGCTGCCCTCCAGCCGGTCCTCGTAGAGGATCAGCGGGAAGCGGTGCCCCTGCCGCTCGAGCTCCGAGCGCAAGGCTTCTTCCAGCACGCCGTCCGCGAAATGGACGCGCGTCGGATAGGTGATGAGCGTCATGGCGCACACCGCGGCAACGAAGGGAAAGGGGTCCGGGCGGCGGGGAGAGGCGCCGCCCGGGATCGGGTGCGGCCTCAGTAGGAGGTCTTGCACTCCGGCACGTCGCGGCCCGGCAGGCCGATGGCATCGAAGGATTCCTTCGACAGGCCAAGGCGCTGATCGACGCCGTCCTTCACCTCGACCACCTCGTTGGCGAGCGTGCCGTCGTCCTTCTCCACCACCTCGGTGATGAAGTTGGTGCCGATGGCCTGGCGGTTCTCGTCCAGGGTGATCTTGCCGTTCGGCGCGTCGAGTTCGAGGTTCGCGAGGCAGTCGCGGAACGCCGCCTGCCCTTCGCCGAGGTCGCCGTTCACCTGGTCGACGCACTGGAGCATCGCGTTGGTGGCGTTGTAGTAGCCGGTGGCGAAGAGCGAGGGCGTGGGGAAGCGCTCGCCTTCCGGGAAGTGCTCCTGGTAGGCCTTCACGAACTTCACCCAGTTCTCGCCGTCGTAGGTGTCGGCCTGGGGACCGGAGGACGGCACGCCGATCAGCGCCTCCTTGGCGGAGCCCTTGGAGTTCAGCACGGTGCCGTCGACCATGATCGTGCCGCCGATGAGGTTCGCCTCGCCGCCCGCCTGCTGGTACTGGTTCAGGAAGTTGACGGCGTCGCCGCCGCCGAGGCCGAGGTAGATCGCATCGACGTCATCGGGCAGCGCCGCGATGATCGAGCCGAAGTCCTTGGTGCCGAGGGGCACCCAGAAGCGGTCGGTGATCTCGCCGCCCGCCTGGCAGAAGCCGATCGCGAAGCCGAGGACCTGGGTGTAGATGAAGGAGTAGTCCTCGCCGATGGTGGCGACGGTCTTGTAGCCCTTCTCGTTCACCACGTATTCGCCGAGGCCCGCGGACCACTGGGCGCCTTCCATGTTGAAGCGGAAGAAGTTGTCGGCGGGATCGACCAGCGTCGTCTCCTGCGCGCCGGAGATGCCGTTGATGAAGGTCACGTCGGGCTGGGTCTTGGCATAGTCGCGGATCGCGATGCCTTCCGAGCCGGAGAGCGGGCCGATCACGATGTCGACGCCGTCCTGTTCCACCAGCTTGCGGGCCGAGCGCACGGCGGTATCGGGGGTGGTGTCGGTCGAGACGGTGGTGAGCTCGATCTTGCGCCCGCCGGCCATGTTGTCGGCCTGGTCCAGCGCCAGCTTGATGCCGCGCACGCCGTCCTCGCCGGGAACGGCATAGGTGCCTTCCAGCGTGACCAGAACGCCGACCTTCAGCGGCTCGCCGTCCTGCGCGAAGGCCATGCCGGCGCCCGCGGTGACCAGCGCGAGGCCCGAGATGGTGCCCAAAAGAGATCTCTTCATCGCAAATCCTCCCAATGCATGATGCCGGGTCTTGCTGCCCGCCATCCTCGGGACAGCGTGGACGAGAGGGCGAAAATGCCCGATCTCCTTCAGTGCGCCGGCATAACCTCAAGTCTCTTTTTCCGGTCGGCCGGGGGTGAACCGGGGTGGTCCGCTCAGTCGTCGAGGGTGGCCGGGTCGATGTCGCCATCGGCCGCGTCGGCCGCCCTGCGGGTGTAGATCGAGGCGACGAGGCCGATGCCGCGGGCGCCGAGCAGGCGGAAGGTCTCGGCCGAGATGGACATGTTCTCGATCGCGCTGGCCATCTGGAAGGCGCAGATCAGGTGCACGTCGTAGCGCCGCGCCAGGTCCTCCCACACCGCCATGTCGGTCGTCAGCGGATCGAGGAGCTGTCGCACTTGGTGGTCCATGTCCTCGGGAGAGCTGCGGGGCGCGACGAGGGTCCAGCTGCCGGCCTCGATCAGGAGGCGGGCCTTGCCGCAGCAGGGGCCGGGGCGCGCCGGGTCGGTTGCAGCGGATTTCGGCAGGATCAGGCGGCGCGAGACCTCGTGCCCGTCGATCCCCTGCCCCGAGACGCAGAGGCAGACCTTGGCTTCGTTCAGCTGGGTCATGACGACCACCTCCGTGCGCCTGCCACACCCATGAAACACCCGGCGGTGCGCCGGGGTTCCGGGCCCGCGCGACGGCGCGCCGGGATCAGCCGAGCGCGTAGCCCGCACCGCGCACGGTGCGCACGGGATCGCTGCCGCCGTGCTGGCAGAGCGCCTTGCGCAACCGGCCGATGTGGACGTCGACGGTGCGGGTGTCGACATAGATGTCGCGGCCCCAGACCCGGTCCAGAAGCTGCTCCCGGCTCCAGACCCGGCCCGGCTTCTCCATGAAGGTCGAGAGCAAGCGGAACTCGGTCGGCCCCAGCTTCAGCGGCAGGTCGCCGCGGGTCACGCGATGGGTCTCGGCGTCGAGGTGGATGTCGTCGTAATCGAGCTGCTGGCCGACCGCGGCGGGCCGGGTGCGGCGCAGCTGGGCACGGACGCGGGCCATCAGCTCGACCACCGAATAGGGCTTGATGACATAGTCGTCGGCCCCGGTCTCGAGCCCCCGCACCCGGTCCACCTCTTCCGAGCGGGCCGAGAGCATGATGATCGGCATGGCGCGGGTCTCGGGGCGCATCTTCAGGCGGCGGCAGACCTCGATGCCCGAGACGCCGGGCAGCATCCAGTCCAGCACCATGATGTCGGGCGCGTCCTCCTCTACGAGGATCAGCGCCTCGTCGCCGGTCTCGGCGCGGGAGACGGCGAAGCCTTCGGCTTCGAGGTTGTAGGACAGGACTTCGCGCTGGGCCGGCTCGTCCTCGACGACCAGGACCCGGGGAAGATCGGCTGACATCCGCGGGCCCTCACTTCACCGGATTGGAGACGTAGGAGGTGCTGTCGAACTTCTCGCGCGCCTCGTCGGGCATCTCGCCGCGCACGAGGTAGATCACCTGCTCGGCGATCGAGGTGACGTGGTCGCCCATGCGCTCGATGTTCTTGGCGATGAAATGCAGGTGCATGCAGGGGGTGATGTTCCTCGGATCCTCCATCATGTGGGTCAGGAACTCGCGGAACAGGGCGTTGTACATCTGGTCGATCTCGACGTCGCGGCGGCGCACGTCCTCGGCCAGCTCGGCGTCGCGCTGGATGTAGGCGTCGAGCGCGTCGCGCAGCATCTTCTCGACGTCGCGCGCCATGCGCCGGATGCTGGCCGACGAGGATCCGACCGGCGGCACCTCGACCAGCACCGTGGTCCGCTTGGCCAGGTTCTTGGCGTAGTCGCCGCAGCGTTCGAGGTTGTTCGAGATCTTGATGACCGAGAGGATCGTCCTCAGGTCGCTGCCCATGGGCGCGCGCAGGGCGATGATCCGCGCCGCCTCCTCGTTCACGCGGGTCTCGAGGTCGTCGATCGCCTTGTCGCCGTTCCTGACCTTCATGGCCAGCTCGGTGTCCCGCTCGACCAGCGATTGCGCGCTGTCGAGGATCGCGGCCTCGGTCAGGCCGCCCATCTTCATGATCAGCGCGGTGACGCCCTCGATGTCGCGGTCGAAGGCCGAGGCGATGTGTTGGTCCTGCATGTCTTGTCCTCCTACCCGATCCGGCCGGTGATGTAGCTTTCGGTGCGCTTGTCCTTCGGGTTCGTGAAGATCTCGCCGGTCTCGCCGAACTCGACGAGGTGGCCGAGGTGGAAGAAGGCGGTGCGCTGGCTGACGCGGGCGGCCTGCTGCATCGAGTGGGTGACGATGACGACCGAGAAGTTCTGGCGCAGCTCGTCGATCAGCTCTTCCACCTGCGCGGTGGCGATGGGATCGAGCGCCGAGCAGGGTTCGTCCATCAGCAGCACCTCGGGCGCCGTGGCGACGGCGCGGGCGATGCAGAGGCGCTGCTGCTGTCCGCCCGAAAGGCCGGTGCCCGGCGCGCTCAGGCGGTCCTTCACCTCCTTCCAGATGGCGGCGCGCTTCAGCGCGCTTTCCACGATCTCGTCCAGCTCCGCCTTGTTGCGGGCCAGCCCGTGGATGCGCGGGCCGTAGGCGACGTTGTCGTAGATCGACTTCGGGAAGGGGTTCGGCTTCTGGAACACCATGCCGACCTTGGCGCGCAGCTGCACCGGGTCGACCTTGCGGTCGTAGATGTCCTCGTCGTCGATGGTGATCTTGCCCTCGACGCGGCAGCTTTCGATGGTGTCGTTCATCCGGTTGATGCAGCGCAGGAAGGTCGACTTGCCGCAGCCCGAGGGGCCGATGAAGGCCGTCACCATGCGGTCGCGGATGTCGACGTCCACGTCCTTGATGGCGTGGGTGTCGCCGTAGTAGACGTTGACGCCCCTGGCGGAGATCTTGGTTTCGCTCATCGTGGCGTCTCTCTGAATAAGTCTCTGATCGTTCATTGTGACATTCCTTACCAGCGGCGTTCGAAGCGGCGGCGCAGCAGGATCGCGACGGCGTTCATGAACAGCAGGAACACCAGCAGCACGATGATCGCACCCGAGGCGCGCTCGGTGAAGGCCGGATCGGCCCGCTGGGTCCAGTTGTAGACCTGCACCGGCAGCGCGGCCGCCGGATCGAACAGGCCCTCGGGCGGCGCGGCGGGGAAGTCGCGCACGAAGGCCACCATGCCGATCAGGAGCAGCGGCGCGGTCTCGCCAAGCGCCTGGGCAAGGCCGATGATCGTGCCGGTGAGGATGCCGGGCATGGCCAGCGGCAGGACGTGGTGGAACACCGACTGCATCTTCGACGCCCCGACCCCGAGGGCCGCGTCGCGGATCGACGGCGGCACCGCCTTCAGCGAGGCGCGGGTGGCGATGATGATGGTGGGCAGCGTCATCAGCGTCAGCACCAGGCCGCCGACGATGGGCGCCGACTGCGGCAGGCCCGCGAAGTTGATGAAGATGGCAAGGCCGAGGATGCCGAAGACGATGGAGGGCACGGCGGCGAGGTTGGCGATGTTCACCTCGATGATGTCGGTGAACCAGTTCTTCGGCGCGAATTCCTCGAGATAGATCGAGGTGGCGACGCCGATGGGCAGCGACAGCACCAGTACGACCAGCATCATGTAGAGCGAGCCGATGATCGCGACGCCGAGGCCCGCCGCCTCCGGGCGGTTCTCCGACGCGTCGGCCAGCGTCAGGAAGTCCCAGTTGAAGTGGGTCGACAGCAGCCCCGCCGCCTTCAGCTGGTCGGCCAGTTGCAGCTGCTCGGGCGATACGTTGCTGTCGCGCTCGGCCGACTGCATGGTGACGCGGCCCTTGTAGTAGCCGTCGATGCGACCGTTCGCCAGGAACTCGAACTCGACCGTCTGGCCGATCTCCCCGGGGTTGGCGAGGACGTAGCGGCGCAGCTGGGCGGCGGCTTCCTTCGAGATCAGGTCCTCGGCGTCCGACGCGGTGACGCCCTCGATGCCGATCTCGGGGTTCTCGAAGGCGGTCTCGAACGCGGCCTCGATCAGCGGGGCATAGCCGAAGGTCGAGACCTTCGAGATCTCCTCGACATTGCGGTTGCCGTTCTTGTCGAGCACGTCCGGGTCCAGGTAGACGTTCAGCGTGATGAAGGTCTGCCGGAAGGCCGAGGCGCCGTTGTAGAGGATCGAGCTCAGAAGGCCCACCAGCGCGACGACGGCGATGCCGACGGCGATGGCGCCGTAGAGTCGGAAGCGGGTCTCGGCGGCATTCCGGGCCTTGGTTCGGGCGTCCTTGACGAGGAGCGAGCCGTGGTGGGCGCGGGCCGGACGGGGGCCTTCGGCGGTGGCGTCGGTCATTCGTACTGCTCCCGGTACTTGCGCACGATGTAGAGCGCGAGGATGTTCAGCCCCAGCGTGACGACGAAGAGCGACAGGCCAAGGGCGAAGGCGACCAGCGTCTCGGGCGAGGCGAACTCGGTGTCGCCGGTCAGCTGGCTGACGATCTTGACGGTGATCGTCGTCATCGCCTCGAAGGGGTTCAGGCTGAGCTTGGCCGCCGCCCCTGCCCCGAGCACGACGATCATCGTCTCGCCGATGGCGCGGCTGGCGGCCAGAAGCACGGCGCCGACGATGCCGGGCAGTGCGGCCGGCAGGATCACCTGGCGCACGGTTTCCGACTGCGTGGCGCCAAGGCCGTAGGAGCCGTCGCGCATCGCCTGGGGCACGGCGTTGATCACGTCGTCGCTGAGGGACGACACGAACGGGATCAGCATGATCCCCATGACGAGGCCCGCGGTCATCACCGACGAGGACGAGCTGCCGATCCCGAGCGGCGCCGCGAAGTAGTCGCGCAGCAGCGGGCCGACCACGATCAGCGCGAACAGGCCGTAGACGATGGTGGGAATCCCCGCGAGGATCTCGATCGCGGGCTTGGCGAACGCGCGGACCCGGGGACTGGCGTATTCCGAGAGGTACACGGCGGCCAGAAGGCCCACCGGCACCGCGAAGACCAGCGCGACGAAGGAGACATAGAGCGTGCCCCAGAGCAGCGGGACGATCCCGAGGTCCGAGCCGCCGCGGAACTGCGGGTTCCAGGTGAGGCTGAGGAAGAAGTCGGAGGCCGGGTAGAGGCGGAAGAAATGGATCGTCTCGAAGGTCAGCGACAGCACGATGCCGACGGTGGTCAGGATCGCCACCAGCGAGCAGAGCATGAGAAGCGCGAGGATCGCCCGTTCCGAGACGTTGCGCGCGCGGAAGGCGCTGTTGATCCGGCCATAGGCGAAGGCGGCGCCGCCTAGGGCCAGCGCGATCACCACCACGGCCATGGCGATGCTCAGGGTATGGGACAGGTTGCGGTAGGACTTGGCCGCCTCGAACACGGTCTGGTCGACGCTGGAGCCGAGCGCGACGCCCACGTCGGCCAGGCGCTGGCGGATGTCGGTCTCGCCCGCCTGCATGGAGCCGATGTCGGCTTCGCTGACCTGGCCGAGGTCCACGGCGATGTCGAGCCCGGTGGCGATGCGGCGCACGTCCGACATGATCAGCTCGCGCGTGCTGTAGTCGGCGCTCTGGTCGGGGTCGACCATGCCGGTCACGGTGGCGTCGATGTAGAGCGGCTGGAGCAGCAGCCAGAGGATCATCACGAGGAAGGCGGGGACGGCGGCGAAGAGGAACACCGTCTGGCCGTAGTATCCGGGCAGCGAATGGAGCCGCCGCACGTCGCCCTCCGAGGAGGCGACCGCGCGCCGCCGCCCGAGGACGTAGCCGACCGCGGCGATCAGCACGACGACAAGGATGATGAGGCCGACGTTCATGGAGGGCTCCTGCGCACGGAAGATGCGGGCGGCACCTGCTCAGGCGCCGCCCGCGAAGGTCTGGATCAGTTCAGCGTACCCATCGGGGTCTGGTTCTTCACCATTTCCTGGGTCTTGGCCAGTTCCGGGTCGGAGACGAGGCCGTACTCGGCGAGCGGGCCGTTCTTGCCGGCGATCTCGTCCGAGACGAAGAACTCGATGTATTCCTGCAGGCCCGGGATCACGCCGAGGTGCGCGTTCTTGACGTAGAAGAACAGCGGACGCGAGACCGGGTATTCGCCGCTGGCGATCGACTCGGTCGAGGGGGTGATGCCGTCCATGGTGGCGACGCGCAGCTTGTCGGTGTTGTTCTCGTAGAACGACAGGCCGAACACGCCGATGGCGTTCTTGTTGGCGTCGAGACGGGCCAGCGTTTCGGTGTAGTCGCCGTCGATGTCGACCGACACTCCGTCGGTGCGCAGGGTGGTGCAGCCGTCTTCCTTGCCCGCGGCCTTGAAGGCCTCGGCGGCGCCGGAGGCTTCGCAGCCCGCCTCGATCACCTTCTCGTCGAACACTTCACGGGTGCCGTGCTTGGTGCCGGGGATGAAGGCCAGGATCTCCTGGTCGGGCAGGTCGGCGTTGACCTGGTTCCAGTTGGTGTTCGGGTTCGCCACCAGCTCGCCGTCCTTCAGGACTTCGGCGGACAGCGCGTTGAACCAGTCGGCCGGGGTGAAGGCGAATTCGTTGCCGTCGATGTCCGAGGCGAAGACGATGCCGTCATAGCCGATGCGGACTTCCATGATGTCGTTGACGCCGTTGGCCTTGCAGGTGTCGATGTCCGACTGCTTGATCCGGCTCGACGAGTTGGCGATGTCGATGGTGTTCTCGCCCACGCCCTCGCAGAGCTTCTTGCGGCCCGCGCCCGAACCGCCGCCCTCGACGACCGGGGTCGGATAGTCGAAGTTCTCGCCGAAGGCTTCGGCGACGATGGTGGCATAGGGCAGCACGGTGGAGGAACCGGCGATCTGGATCTGGTCGCGCGCGGCGGCGGCGGTCGCGGAGACGGCCGCGATGGCAACCGCGGAAACGGTCAGTTTCGCAAAGGACATGGAAAGCTCCTGAGATTCAGTTTCGGGACGCCAGGTGCGCCCTCGTGCGTCGGCCTAGGGCCCGGATGCTGAGCTTTTGTGACAGCTGTGTAACAGTTTAATGACAACCGGAGATGCCGTGGCGTCTTTCGCGGAAACCCCGGGCGGGATCAGCCCTGCGGCAGCAGAACGCTGAAGGTGCTGCCCTCGCCCGGGCGGCTGGAGATGCGCAGCCGGCCGCGGTGGCGGTTGACGATGTGCTTGACGATGGCCAGCCCAAGCCCCGTCCCCCCCATCTCGCGCGAGCGGTGGGAATCGACGCGGTAGAAGCGTTCGGTGAGCCGCGGGATATGGATCGGGTCGATCCCCTCGCCCTGGTCCGCGACGTCGATCTGCACCGCCGCGCCGCGCATCGACGGTTCGCGCTCGTGCACGATCCCGCGGACCCGGATCGTCTTGCCGCGCCCGCCGTATTTCACCGCGTTCTCGATCAGGTTGGTGAAGACCTGGCGCAGCTGGTCGCCGTCGCCGGGCACCACGGGCAGCGCCTCGCAGCCCTCGATGGTCAGCTCCACGCCGCTTTCCCGCAGCAGGGGCGCGAGCGAGGACTGGACCGAGCGCAGGAGCGCCCCGAGGTCGAGCGTGCCGGTGGGACGCAGACGCTCCTCGCTTTCGACGCGGCTGAGCGACAGCAGGTCCTGTACCAGCCGGTTCATCCGAGTCGCTTCTCGAGTCATGATGCCGAGGAAGCGGTCGCGCGCCACCGGATCGTCCTTGGCCGCGCCGCGCAGCGTCTCGATGAAGCCGATCAGCGCGGTCAGGGGCGTGCGCAGCTCGTGGCTGACGTTGGCGACGAAATCCCGCCGGATCTGCCCGGCCTCCTGCAGCGCCGTCGTGTCCTCGAGGCTGACCAGCACGCCCCGCTGGCCGTTCAACCGGAGGGGCGCCGCACTGGCGAGCCATATCGTCTCGCGGTCGCCATCGCGGGCGGTGAAGGGCGCGCGGGCGGCCTCGGCCCCCCGCGCCACGGTCTCGATCGCGTCGAGAAGCTGCGGCTGGCGCAGCACGGCAACATGATTCTGCCCCGCGAGCGCCGCACCGAACAGCGCCCGTGCGCTGGCGTTGCTCACGGCGATTCGGTCGCCCGGCCCGACGAAGAATGCGGGCGGTTTCAATGCATCGAGCACGTCCTGGAGGTCGGCAGCGTTCATAAGGAGTACGTTCTTCCACGCAATGGCATGATGGAAAAGAGGATTCCCGCCACAATAAGTCGCAGGTTGAGCATATTCCCGCCACATTTGCCGGGCAGCACTGGAAACGCCAAGTTGCGTTCGATTTCCTTGGGCGTTCTGGTAAAGTGTCGTTGCGTATCCCGTGCGGTCAGTCTGACCGGTGCCATTCACCAAATGAACGAGTGCCCATGCCGTACGCCAAATCATACAACACGATCGGCTTCGAGGCCGTAGGAGGTTGCGCGATGCTGGACGAGCCCGTGCTGCTTGTCGGAGACAGGGACGTGCTGGACCTCTGCCGCAGCTACACCGGAAGCACGGTGCCGATGGACGTCGTGCCGGTGGTGGACGTGGATGCCGCGATTTCGGGGGTGGGCCGGAACGGGATCGTCGTCGCGCCCGCGATGATGGGGGCCTACGACTGCTTCGACGTCGCCGCCATCCTGTCCTACCGCGGCTTCCGCGGCCGTTTCCGCGTCATGGCGCAGGATCTGCCGAAGCCGGGCATCCTCCTGGCGGAAGCCCGGCGCAGCTATCCCGATCTCGACTTCGATCTGCTGTCCGCCGACGAGCTGCGTCAGGTGACGCAGCACTGAGGCGCGCTCAGGCGCGTTGCGAGGCGGCGATGGCCGCCTCGAACTCCTGCGCCAGCAGCTCCACCGGCTCGACCCCCACCGAGACACGGAAGACCCCTTCGCCCAGCCCGAGGGCCGCGCGCCGCTCGGGCGTCAGCGCGCGGTGGGACGAGGTGGCGGGATGGCTCAGCGTCGTGCCGATGTCGCCGAGGGTCGGGGCGAAGGCGATGTTCTGCGCCGCCTGCACCAGCGCGTTGGTCTGCGCCCGGCCGCCCTCGATCTCGAACGTCACCATGGCCCCGCCCCGCCCGTTCAGCAGCGACACCGCGCGGTTGTGGTCGGGATGGTCGTTCCTCAGAGGATAGAGAACGCGCTTGACCCCCGGCAGCCCGGCGATGTGGTCGGCGAGGGCCGCCGCGTTCTGCTCGGCCCGGTCGTAGCGGAGTTCGAAGGAGTAGAGACCGCGCTCGGCCAGCCAGCAGTCGAAGGGGCTGGGGGTGAGGCCGAGGGTGACGGAGGTGCCCAGCATCTGCTCGCGCACCGCGGGATCCTTCGCGGCGACATAGCCGAGGGTCACGTCGGAATGGCCGGCCAGCAGCTTCGTCACCGAGTGGATGACGATGTCGGCCCCATGCTCGAACGGGCGCACGCCGCGGGGCGTGGTGAAGGTGTTGTCGACGGCCAGCAGGATGCCGCGGGCGTTGGCGATCTTCGCGATCCCGTCCAGATCGGCGACGCGCAGGGTCGGGTTGCTGACGACCTCGATCAGGATCATCCTCGTCTCGGGGCGGATCGCCGCCTCGATCGCGGCGGCGTCGGTGGGATCGGCCAGCGTCGTCTCGACCCCGAAGCGGGGCAGTTCGGTGCCCATCATCCGCATCGAGCGACCGTAGAGCTGGTCGCCGCCCACGACATGATCCCCCGCCTTCAGCACTCCCAGCATCGCCGCGGTGACCGCCGCCATGCCGGAGCCGAGGATGAAGCCGCCCTTGGCCCCTTCCAGCGCGTCGATCTTCGTCGCCAGCACGTCGGCGTTGGGATGCCCCTCGCGCGCGTAGGTATAGCCCTTCGCGCGCCCCTCGTACTGGTCGTCCAGCGCATCCGGCGAGGCCGAGGCATAGACCACCGAGGGTTGCAGCGGGGTCACGACGGCGCGGCTGGAGCTGGCGGGCCAGGGGGTGCGGCGGACGAGGGTCTTGGGCGTGTCGGACATGGAGGCTCCGGATCTCAGAGAGGTTTCAGCCCGGCGGCGAAGCGGCGGGCGTTTGCCTGATACCCTTGGGCCGAAGCGAGCAGCCCTGCAATGGCCTTTTCGTCGAGTTGCCGAACGACCTTGCCGGGGCTGCCCATGACGAGCGAGCCGTCGGGGATCTCCTTGCGCTCGGTGACCAGGGCCCCTGCCCCGATCAGGCAGTTCCTGCCGATCACGGCACCGTTCAGCACCGTCGCGCCCATGCCGATCAGGCTGCCCTCGCCGATGGTGCAGCCGTGCAGCATCGCCTTGTGGCCGATGGTGCAGTTCGCCCCGACGGTCAGGGGAAAGCCCATGTCGGTGTGCAGAACGCAGTTCTCCTGGATGTTGCTGCCCTCGCCCACCTCGATCCATTCGTTGTCGCCGCGCAGCGTGGCGCAGAACCAGACTGAGCTGGCGCCCAGCATCCGCACCCTGCCGATGACGTTCGCATCGGGCGCGATCCAGGCCGAGGGGTCGATTTCCGGCGACTGGCCGTCGAGCGTGTAGAGGGTCATGGCAGCTCCTCGAATTCCATTTGCAGGGCACGGACGTGGTTGACGAGATCGGGCTGCTGGCTCCGGCGCAGCCGTTCGGCCGAGATGATCGTCCTCAGCCGCGCCTCGGTCTCGCCCAGGTCCTCGTTCACCAGGACATAGTCGTAACCGTCCCAGTGGCTGATCTCGTCCCAGGACTTGCGCATCCGCGAAGCGATCACCTCGTCGCTGTCCTGGTCGCGGGCGCGCAGGCGGCGCTCCAGCTCCTTGATCGAGGGCGGGAGGATGAAGATCGCCAGCGTGTGCAGCCCCAGGGCCGAGTTGCGGATCTGCTGGCCGCCCTGCCAGTCGATGTCGAACAGCACGTCGCGTCCCGCATGGATCGCGCTTTCGACCGGTGCCGAGGGCGAGCCGTAGTAGTTGCCGAAGACCGCGGCGTGTTCCAGCATCTCGCCGTTCGTGACCATCGCCTTGAACCGCGCCTCGTCGACGAAATAGTATTCGCGCCCGTCCACCTCGCCCGGGCGCGGCGCCCGCGTCGTGGCCGAGACGGAGAAGCGCAGCCCTCGGTCCCAGGCCATCAGGCGGCGGGCCAGCGTCGACTTGCCGGCCCCGGAGGGGGACGAGAGGATGATGAGAAGTCCGCGCCGCGCCAAGGGGTTACTCCACGTTCTGAACCTGTTCGCGCAGCTGGTCGATGGTGGTCTTCAGCTCCAGACCCACCCGCGTCAGCGGCGCGTGCTGCGATTTGGCGCAAAGCGTGTTCGCCTCGCGCATGAATTCCTGGGTCAGGAAGTCGAGCTTGCGGCCCACCGGCCCCTCTTCGGCGAGCAGCGCGCGGGCTGCCTCGACATGGGCGGTCAGGCGGTCGATCTCCTCGGTGATGTCGGACTTGACCGCGATCAGCGCCAGCTCCTGCGCCACGCGGTCGGGATCGGCGCCTTCGGTGTTGTCCATCACCTTCGCCAGCTGGTCGCGCAGGGCCGCGGCCATCTGCGCCTGGCGCGCGTCGCAGAGGCCCCGCGCCTCGGCCGTCAGCGCGGCGATGCGGTCCACCTGCCCCATCAGGACCGCCGCCAGCGCGTTGCCCTCGGCCGCGCGCATGGCGTTGAAGCCGTCGAGCAGCGCGGGCAGCCCGTCCAGCAGCGCCGCGCGCAGGGGGGCGGTGTCCGCCGTTTCGGCCGCGCGGGTCTCCAGCACACCGCGCTGGGAGAGGATGTCGGTGGCGCTGGGGGCGACGATGCTGACGCCGCGCGCCATCGCGGCGTTCTCGATCTCGGCCACCTGGTCCAGCACCCGCTCCAGCGCCGCCGGGTTGATCTGCCCCTCGACGGCCTCGGTGCTGCGCAGGACACGGCAGTTCAGCGTGACGTTGCCCCGGGCGATGGCGGACTGCAGCGCCGGGCGCAGCGCCGTCTCCAGTCCCTCGATCCACTCGGGCACCCTCAGGCGCAGCTCGAGCCCGCGCCCGTTCACCGACCGCAGGTCCCAGGTCCAGCTCCAGTCCTGGAAGGCCCCGGTGGCTGCGGCGAAGCCGGTCATCGAATGGCGCATGGTGTTAACCTTTCAGCCAGATTGCGACGGATTGTCGGCTTCATCAATGCTACACCCTCATTGGGGAATACGGGTGCGGCAGCGGTACCAGACCGGCGGACGGGAGACAACGCCGCCGGGCGCCCTGCCGAGGAGCGGAAGATGACGCAGGACGAACACGCATCGGGGCGGGTCGTGCCGCTGCATGGCGGCGCGCTGGCGCTGGCGGATTGCTTCGGGACCCTGCGCGCGTATTGGCAGGGGCTGTGCCGGGGCCGGATCATGCCGCTCCGGGCCGAGGTCGATCCCCGCGGCATCGCCGACGTGCTGGACCGCACCTTCCTGCTGGAGCGGGTGGCGCCCGGCGTCGCGCGGTTCCGCCTTGCCGGGATGCACGTCGCCGACCTGATGGGGATGGAGGTGCGGGGGATGCCGGTCAGCTGCTTCATGCTTCCCGAGGCGCGCGCCGCCTTCGCCGAGGCCGTGGAAGCGGTGTTCGAGGCCCCGGCCGAGGTCGACCTGTGGCTGTCGGGCCCGCCGCGGCTGGTCGGCGCGGCGAGCGTCGCGCGGATGCTGCTGCTGCCGCTTCGGGATCACGAGGGCGAGGTGACGCGCGCCGTGGGCTGCCTGTCGGCGACCGGACTGCGGGGCACGCCGCCACACCGCTTCCGCATCACCGCCGACAACCGCCGCGGCCTGACGGGATACGCGCATCTGGCGCAGACGCCGCTCCCCGCGCCCCGCCGCCCCGAGCTGACGCTGGTGCCGCGGGGCGACTGAGCCCCGCGGCACGGTCGGAAGCCGGGGTCAGCTGGCCGCGGCCTGGCGCGACGCCTGGCGGCCGCTCAGCTCTTCGGCGACGAGGAAGGCCAGCTCCAGCGCCTGCGAGGCGTTGAGCCGCGGATCGCAGGCGGTGTGGTAGCGGTCCGAGAGGTCCTCGTCGGCGACGGCGCGGACGCCGCCTGTGCACTCGGTCACGTCGCGGCCCGTCATCTCGAAGTGCACGCCGCCGGGGATCGTGCCCTCGGCGTTGTGGACGGCGAAGAACTCCTGCACCTCGCGCAGCACCGATTCGAACGGCCGGGTCTTGTAGCCCGAGGCCGACTTGATCGTGTTGCCGTGCATCGGGTCGCAGGACCACACGACGTTGGCCCCCTCCTCCTGCACGGCGCGGATCAGCTTCGGCAGGTGGTCGCCCACCTTGCCCGCACCGAAGCGCGCGATCAGCGTCAGCCGCCCGGCCTCGTTCTTGGGGTTCAGGGTCGCCATCAGCTTCTTCAGGTCGCCCGTGGTCATCGAGGGGCCGCATTTCAGGCCGATCGGGTTGATGACGCCCTTGCAGAACTCGACATGGGCGCCCTCGGGCTGGCGGGTGCGGTCGCCGATCCAGATCAGGTGGCCCGAGGTGTCGACCTGCTGCCCGGTGAGCGAGTCGGTGCGGGTCAGCGCCTCTTCGTACTCCAGCAGCAGCGCCTCGTGGGAGGTGTAGAAGTCCACCGTCGCCAGCTCGTGGTTCGTCTCCGAGGTCAGCCCGGCCGCGGTCATGAAGTCGAGCGCATCCTGGATGCGGTTCGCCATGTCGCGGTACTTCTCCGCTTCCTCGCTGTCGGTGAAGCCGAGGGTCCAGGCGTGGACGCGGTGAATGTCGGCGAAACCGCCCTTCGAGAAGGCGCGCAGCAGGTTCAGCGTGGCCGCGGCCTGGGAATAGGCCTCGATCATACGGTTCGGATCGGGGATCCGCGCCTCGGCCGTGAAGTCGAAGCCGTTGATGATGTCGCCGCGGTAGCTCGGCAGCTCGACGCCGCCCACCGTCTCGGTCGGGGCGCTGCGCGGCTTGGCGAACTGGCCGGCCATGCGGCCGACCTTCACCGTCGGCACCTTGGCGCCGAAGGTCAGGACCATCGCCATCTGGAGCATCACCTTGAAGGTGTCGCGGATGTTGTCGCCGCTGAACTCGGCGAAGCTTTCGGCGCAGTCGCCGCCCTGGAGCAGGAACGCCTCCCCGCGGGAAACGGCGGCCAGCTCCTTCCTGAGCGTGCGCGCCTCGCCCGCGAAGACCAGAGGCGGAAACTTCGCCAGCCGCGCCTCGGCCTTCTTCAGCGCCTCGGCGTCGGTATACTCCGGCATCTGGACCCGCGGTTTGCTGCGCCAGTCGGTTTTTTGCCAGGGTGTCATGGTCTCGCTCCGTCAGAAAAGGGCGATGCGGGCGTGCGGCCCGGATCGGCGCGTTGTATAACGGTGGAAGGGCCCGGGGCCAACTGCAAATGGCGTGATCCCGCGGCTTGCCGGCAGCGATACCCCGAACGCGACATTTGCCGTCGCCCCCAGACGGCCGCTTGATCCCCGCCCGCAAACCTGCTTCGCTCCGGATGAAACGATCGGATGCCCCATGGAAGCGAATTTCTACAGCGTCGACGTGGACGTTCAGGGCCGCAAGCCCCGTCACTTCGTCTTCGTCCTTCTCGAAAACTTCACCCTGCTGTCCTTCGCGGCCAGCCTGGATTCGCTCAGGATCGCCAACCGGCTGTCGAGAAAGACGCTCTATACCTGGAGCCTGATCGGGGACGGCGGCGAGGAGGTCAGCTGTTCGGCGGGCACCAGGTTCAGGCTCGACGGCGATCTGGACGAGCTGAACCGCGAGGACACGGTGCTGGTCTGCGGCGGCATCGACGTGGCGCAGGCGACGTCGAAACGGCTTCTGAACTGGCTCCGGCGCGAGGCGCGGCGCGGCGTGACCATGGGCGGGCTCTGCACCGCGGGCTATTCGCTGGCCAAGGCCGGGCTTCTGGACGGCAAGCGCGCCACGATCCACTGGGAGAACCAGGACAGCTTCGCCGAGGAGTTCGAGGAGGTGGACCTGACGAAATCCGTCTTCGTGATCGACGGCAACCGCTACACCACCGCCGGGGGCACATCGTCCATCGACCTGATGCTGAAGCTGATCGGGGACCACCACGGCGAAACGCTGGCCAGCGCGGTGGCCGACCAGCTGATCTATTCCTCGATCCGCACCGACCAGGACACGCAGCGCCTGTCCACCCCTACCCGGATCGGCGTCCGGCACCCGAAGCTCAGCCAGGTGATCCAGATGATGGAGAACCACATCGAGGATCCGATCAGCCCCGCCACCCTCGCCCGCGACGTCGGCATGAGCACGCGCCAGCTGGAACGGCTGTTCCGCCGCTACCTGAACCGCTCGCCCAAGCGGTACTACATGGAACTGAGGCTCCAGAAGGCGCGCAACCTGTTGATGCAGACGGACATGAGCGTGATAAACGTCGCCCTTGCCTGCGGTTTCGCCAGCCCCTCGCATTTCTCGAAATGCTACCGCTCGCACTACGACACGACACCCTATCGCGAGCGGGGCGTGCATGTCGCGCGGCTTTCCATCTGAGGCTGAACTGCCGCTACGGCCGCCAGCGTATTGTCTTTTCTTTCCAAATCCGCCGCTTTAGCATCCGGCGCAGGACAATGTTCCGCAACAGGGAGAATGACATGAGAAAGCTGCTTCTTGCCACGACCGCATCGGCCATGGCGATGATCGGCACCGCGCAGGCCGAGGACATCAAGCTCGGGGTCCTGCTGGGCTTCACCGGACCGCTCGAGACGATCACGCCGACCATGGGCGCCGCGGCCGAAATGGCGATCAAGGAAGTGTCGGACTCGGGCCAGCTGCTGGACGGCTCCACCGTCGAGGCGGTGCGCGGCGACAGCACCTGCATCGACGCCGGCGCCGCGACGGCCGCGGCCGAGCGCCTGGTGACCTCCGACAAGGTGGCCGCGATCGTCGGCGCCGACTGCTCGGGCGTGACCGGCGCCGTGCTGCAGAACGTGGCGCGGCCGAACGGCATCGTCATGGTCTCGCCCTCGGCCACCTCGCCCGGCCTGACCACTGCCGAATCCGACGACCTGTTCTACCGCACCGCGCCCTCCGACGCCCGCCAGGGCCAAGTGATGGCCGAGGTGATCAAGAACCGCGGCATCAACTCGGTCGCACTGACCTACACCAACAACGATTACGGCAAGGGCCTGGCCGATGCCTTCCAGGCGGCGTTCGAGGAGATGGGCGGCGAGGTCACCATCTCGGCCGCGCACGAGGACGGCAAGGCCGACTACTCGGCCGAAGTCGGCGCGCTGGCCTCGGCCGGGGGCGAGATCCTGGTCGTGGCGGGCTATGTCGACCAGGGCGGCAAGGGCGTGATCCAGGCCGCCGTCGACAGCGGCGCCTTCGACGTCTTCTACCTGCCCGACGGCATGTACGGCGAATCGCTGCTGCAGGCGCTCGGCGATTCGATGGACGGCAGCTTCGGCGACGTCCCGGGCATCGACAACGAGGGGTCGCAGAAGTTCCTCGAGATGGCGAAGGCCGCGGGCATCGACGGCACCTCGTCCTTCGCGCCGGAATCCTACGACGCGGCGGCGCTGATCCTGCTGGCGATGCAGGCGGCGAAGTCCTCGAACTCGGCCGACTTCAAGGGCAAGATCCTCGAGGTCGCCAACGGCCCCGGCGAGAAGATCCTGCCGGGCGAGCTGGCCAAGGGGCTGGAACTGCTGAAGAACGGCACCGCGATCGACTATGACGGCGCCACCGCCGTCGACCTCGTGAACGGCCGCGAGAGCAAGGGCAACTACCGGATCTACAACATCGAGGGCGGCAAGGCCGTCACCGACGGCTACATGTGATCCCGACAGGCGGTCCGGCATTGGCCGGGCCGCCTTCTGCCTTTCCCGAACGGAGAACTGCCCATGATCGTTGCCGAGAACGTCCACAAGCACTTCGGCGGTTTCCACGCCGTGGACGGGGCTTCGATCAGTATCGCGGAAGGGTCGATCACCGGACTGATCGGGCCGAACGGCGCCGGAAAGACCACGCTCTTCAACGTGATCGCGGGCGTCCTTCAACCGACCTCGGGCAAGGTGACGATGGCGGGCGAGGACATCACCGGCCTGCCGCCGCACACCCTGTTCCACAAGGGGTTGCTGCGAACGTTCCAGATCGCCCACGAATTCGGCTCGATGACCGTGCGCGAGAACCTGATGATGGTGCCCCCCGCGCAGGCGGGCGAGACGCTGTGGAACGCCTGGTTCAACCGCTCGCGCATCGCGCAGGAGGAAGCGGCGCTTCTGAGGAAGGCCGACGAAGTCCTTGAATTCCTGACGATAGACCACCTGAAGGACGAGCGTGCGGGGAACCTGTCGGGCGGCCAGAAGAAGCTTCTGGAGCTTGGCCGCACGATGATGGTCGAGGCGAAGATCGTGTTCCTGGACGAGGTCGGCGCGGGCGTGAACCGGACGCTGCTGAATACCGTGGGCGACGCGATCCTGCGGCTGAACCGGGAGCGCGGGTATACCTTCTGCATGATCGAGCACGACATGGATTTCATCGGCCGCCTCTGCGATCCGGTCATCGTGATGGCCGAGGGCAAGGTGCTGGCCGAGGGCTCGATCGAGGAGATCAAGGCGAACGAGCAGGTGATCGAGGCCTATCTCGGCACCGGGCTGAAGAACAAGGTGACGGCGTGAGCGGCAATCCCTGGCAGGACGGGCGGGGCAACAAGGACCGCTCGATCACGAAGAGCGACCGCGCGGGCAGCACCGGCGACGATCCGGTGCGCCGCGGCGGAAAGGCCCATGCGGCCCCTGGGGGACCATTCCTGATCGGCGATGGCATGACCGGCGGCTACGGCTCGGGCGCCGATATCCTGCACGGCTGCACCCTGTCGGTCGAGAAGGGCCAGATCGCGGTGATCGTCGGGCCGAACGGCGCGGGCAAGTCCACGGCGATGAAGGCCGTCTTCGGGATGCTGAACCTGCGCGAGGGCGCGGTGCGGCTCGACGGGACCGACATCACCGACCTCACGCCGCAGGACCGTGTGGCCCATGGCATGGGCTTCGTACCCCAGACCCACAACATCTTCACCTCGATGAGCGTCGAGGAGAACCTTGAAATGGGCGCCTTCCTGCGCCGCGACGACATCCGGGGCACGATGGAGCAGGTGTACGAACTGTTCCCGATCCTGAAGGAGAAGCGTCGGCAGGCGGCGGGCGAGCTTTCGGGCGGCCAGCGCCAGCAGGTCGCGGTGGGGCGCGCTCTGATGACCCAGCCGAAACTGCTGATGCTGGACGAGCCGACCGCGGGCGTGTCGCCCATCGTGATGGACGAGCTGTTCGACCGGATCATCGAGGTGGCGCGCACCGGCATATCGATCCTGATGGTCGAGCAGAACGCGCGCCAGGCGCTGGAGATCGCGGACCGCGGCTATGTGCTGGTGCAGGGGCGCAACGCCTTCACCGGGACGGGCCAGGAGCTTCTGGCCGATCCCGAGGTACGGCGGAGCTTCCTGGGCGGATGAGGATGCAGCGGTTTCCGGCGTTCGCGCCCTGCACGTTTTCTGGACGGGACCATGCCGTTCGGCCCATTGCTGACGCAGGCGCAACAGTCGTACAAAAAATTTGTGACAACACGAAACCTTTAAGCGGATATTGGCGTTTCCCATGGTTTGCTCAGGCCACGCGCTGCCTGTCGAGCGGTGGCGCACCCATCGCCCGGACCGGGGCGGCGGCGCTGGGGGCCGGGACGGGCCCTGCCCTCGCTGCGCCTTCGGCAGACCGGGCGGCAAACGAGGTGAACGCCCATGTCCATGCTGCCCCTGCTCCTCAGCGGCCTCCTGAGCGCCGTGTCCCCTGCCGCCGAGGTCAAACCCATGTCCTGTTCGTTCCAGAGCGGCGACTCGCCCGCCCTGACGGTGCGGATCGCGCCGAAGAGCGGCGCGGTGGCACCGGGCATGTTCCGGGTCGAGATGCAGCTGAAGGGCCAGGAGATCACGGGCAGCGCCGTGCCGCTGGCACGCAAGGACACCAACAACGTGGTGGTGCGGGCGGTGACGGCGGACCGGACCAAATGGCTGATCGCGGTGCGCGACAACGGCGCGGCCTTCCTCAAGGCGCAGGGCAGCGGATCGGACGTGGTCTCGCGCCCCGGCTCCTGCCGCGACGTCGGCGCGGCCTTCGAGGTCTGGCTGCACGGCTGAGCCTCGCGGGGCTGCTGCTGCCCGCCGCCGCTCCGGCCCTTGCCGAAGGCGCGGTGGTGCATCTGGAATGCCGCGTCGTGATGCGCTGCGACGGTGCGGGCACCTGCGCCGCACGGGATGAACCGGTCACGTTCACGCTGGACCCCATGGGCGCGGCCGAGGGCGGCGGCACGCGCTACCTGATCTCCTGGCGCGATACCTCTGCCGAGGCGGTCAGCCGCGACGGGCGGAGCTTCACCTTTTCCGAAGGCGCCGGTGACGTGCAGACGCTGCTGGCCGGCAACGGCACCGGACTGGTCTGGCACCGGCTGACCGAGGGCGCCGCGCCGTCCGCCACTGTCGATTTCCTGGATTGCGAGGCACCCCGCTGATGGACCCGTTGAACGCCATCGTGGCGCTGGCCAATTACGTCCTGATCCCCGGCGCCGCCTACGGCGCGCAGCTTGCGCTCGGCGCGCTCGGGGTCACGCTGATCTACGGCATCCTGCGCTTCTCGAACTTCGCCCACGGCGACACCATGGCCTTCGGGGCGATGGTGACGATCCTGTTCACCTGGGCGTTCCAGTCCTGGGGGATCGGCTTCGGCGTGCTGCCGACGGCGCTGCTGGCCCTGCCCTTCGGCATTGCCGTCACCGCGCTGCTGCTGCTCGGGACCGACCGCGCGGTCTACCGCTTTTATCGGCGGCAGAAGGCGGCGCCGGTGATCCTGGTGATCGTGTCGGTGGGCGTGATGTTCATCATGAACGGGCTGGTGCGGTTCATCATCGGCCCCGACGACCAGCAGTTCGCGGACGGCGCGCGCTTCGTCTTCTCGGCCCGCGACTTCAAGGAGTGGAGCGGGCTGGACGAGGCGCTGGTGCTCCGGACCTCGCAGGCGATCACCGTCGTCACGGCGGTGGTGGTGGTGATCGCGCTGTTCTGGTTCCTGAACCGCACCCGCACGGGCAAGTCGATGCGCGCCTTCTCGGACAACGAGGACCTGGCGCTGCTTTCCGGCATCAACCCCGAACGGGTGGTGGCGATCACCTGGATCATCGTCGCGGCCCTCGCCACGGTGGCCGGCGTGCTTTACGGACTCGACAAGTCGTTCCGGCCCTTCGTCTATTTCCAGCTGCTCCTGCCGGTCTTCGCCTCGGCCATCGTCGGCGGTCTCGGCTCGCCCGTCGGGGCGATCGCGGGGGGCTTCCTCATCGCCTTCTCCGAGGTCACGGTGACCTACGCGTTCAAGAAGGTGCTGGGCTATCTCGCGCCCGGCGGATGGGAGCCGGACGGGTTGGTGCAGCTTCTGTCCACCGACTACAAGTTCGCGGTCAGCTTCGCGATCCTGATCGTGGTGCTGCTGTTCCGTCCGACAGGTCTGTTCCGGGGGAAATCGGTATGAATTCCATGGGCATGGTGGCGGTGCAGGCCGTCGTTCTGGGGGCTCTCGGGTATTTCGCCGGCGGCGCGGCGGTGGCACTGCTGCTGGTGGCGCTGCGGCTTCTGGCCTTCGGCGTGACGGCCAGCGGAGCGGCCGGGCGGGCGGACCTCAGGAACGCGGCGCTGTTCGCGATCGTGGCGGTGCTGCTGGTCTATTCCGGCGCGACGCAGGGCTGGAACGTGGCGCTTGGCATCTTCAACATGGGCCTGATCAGCGCGATCATGGCGCTCGGCGTGAACATGCAGTGGGGCTATGCCGGGCTCTTCAACGTCGGGATCATGGGCTTCGTCGCCCTCGGCGGGCTTGGCGCCGTGCTGACGGGCATGCCGCCGGTGGCCGAAGCCTGGGCGGCGGGCGGTCTGCGCGTGCTTGCCGGCCTTGCCATCGGCGCTGCCACCATCGCCGGGGCGGTGGTGCTGTGGAAGCGGATGGCGAAGGGCGCCGCGCGGGGCTGGAGCATGGTGGCGCTGCTGGTTGTCGGCTTCTTCCTGTTCCGCTTCGTCTTCGACGCCGGCGTCGCCGCGGTGGAGGCGGTCAATCCCGCTTCGACGGGATATCTCGGCGGGCTGGGCCTGCCGGTGCTGATCGGCTGGCCGGTGGGCGGGCTGCTGGCGGCGGGGGCGGCCTGGATCGTGGGCAAGACGGCGCTCGGGCTGCGCAGCGACTACCTGGCCATCGCGACCCTCGGCATCGCCGAGATCGTGATCGCGGTGATGAAGAACGAGGACTGGCTGGCGCGTGGCGTGAAGAACGTGATCGGCCTGCCCCGCCCCGTGCCTTACGAGGTGAACCTCCAGGACACGGCCTCTTTCGTGCAGACCGCGCGGGATCTCGGGATGGATCCGGTCGAGGCCTCGTCCATCGCGGTGAAGCTCTGCTATGCCGGGCTGTTCGGCATCGTGCTGATCGCACTGCTCTGGCTCAGCCAGGCGGCGCTGAAATCGCCCTGGGGGCGGATGATGCGGGCGATCCGCGACAACGAGGTGGCGGCCGAGGCCATGGGCAAGGACGTGACCCGCCGCCATCTGCAGGTGTTCATTCTCGGTTCCGCCGTCTGCGGCCTGGCGGGCGCGATGATGACGACGCTCGACGGCCAGCTGACACCGGGCACCTACCAGCCGCTGCGCTTCACCTTCCTGATCTGGGTCATGGTGATCGTCGGCGGCTCGGGCAACAACTTCGGCGCGGTGCTGGGCGGGTTCCTGATCTGGTTCCTGTGGATCCAGGTCGAACCGATGGGCGCCTGGGTCATGCAGATCGTCACCTGGCCCCTGCCCGAAGGCTCGATGCTGCGCGATCACCTGGCGGATTCGGCGGCCTACATGCGCTACCTGACCATGGGGGTGGTGCTGCTCCTGGTGCTGCGCTTCTCGCCCCGGGGTCTGATCCCGGAGAAATGAGCGCGACATGAGCAGCGCCCTTCCCGTCACGATCCTTCTTTCCGCGGCGGGATCCTCCACGCGGATGCGGGGGCGTGACAAGCTGCTCGAGCCGGTGGCGGGCGAGCCGCTGCTTCGGCGTCAGGCCCGCGCGGCCTGCGCCACGGGGTGCCCGGTGCTGGTGACGCTTCCCCCCGATGCCGCGGCCCGGCGGCGCGCGCTGGCCGGGCTCGACCTTCGGATCCTGGAAGTGGCGCGCGCGGCCGAGGGCATGGGCGAGAGCCTGAAGGCCGGCGTGGCCGCTGCGGATCCGCGGGCGGCGGTGCTGGTGATGCTCGCCGACATGCCCGAGATCGGGGCCGCGGACCTCGACCGGCTGCTCGACGCCTATCGCAACCACGGCGGCACGGCGCTGGTGCGCGCGGCCGGTGCGGACGGCACGCCGGGCCATCCGGTGATCTTCCCGCCCGACACCCTGCCCGCCTTCGAGCGCCTGAAGGGCGATACGGGGGCAAAGGAGATCCTGAAAGCCGAGGCGCACCGCCTGAAGCTGCTGGCGCTGCCGGACCGACGGGCGCTGACCGACCTCGACACGCCCGAGGACTGGGCGGCCTGGAGGGCGTGGCGGGACTGACACGGGCCCGATCCTGCAACCGACCTGACCCGAAAGGAAAGGCCCGGATCCATGGATCCGGGCTGGAACATCGGCGACAACCCCGAGACGACGATGTCCACGCCTGTCCGCACATGCCGTGCGGGGTGCGGCGGCCGAACCCCTCCGGCCACCACACCGGCGTTCCTGTCACTTCACCAGCAGCTTCGCCTCGTGCTTCTTCAGCGTCCGGCGGGCCGACTCGTAGTTCTTGATGCCGGTGGCGTGCTCCAGCTCGGGGAACAGCTCCAGGATCTCGGAGCGCTGCGCGTTGCCGATCCCCTTCAGCGAGTAGTCGCCGGGCTGGAAGCTTTCGGTCCAGGCGCCATCGGACAGGACCACTTCGTGCTGCTCGAACATGAAGTGGATATAGGTCGTCTGGCTGGCCTCGACCGAGACGATGCCCTTGCCGTCGACCAGGTGCTTCGCCGCGACCAGAACCTCGCGCTCCTCGAAGTAGAGGGCGGTCTTGTCGTTGGCCACGAGCACGCGGTGGTTCGGCGACACCAGCATGTCCCGCTCGGGCAGGCCGTGGCCCAGGGCGCCGGCGCGGATCAGCACCGGCTGCATGTGCGGGCTGGCGGCCAGTTCGCGGCGGTCGATGGACTTTGCACCGACCCAGGCGATCTCCTGGATGCCGTTGTCGCGGGTGATGACCCGGTCGCCGGCCTTCAGCTCTTCCACCGGACGTTCGCCCCGCGGGGTCGCGATCAGGCTGCCGGGGGTGAAGCAGGGGATGATCTGCTCGATGTTGGTGAAGTCGATGCGCCCGGCCTCGTCGCCGTTGCCGTCGAAGTACACCACGGTGCCGTCGATGCCGTTGCCGTCGCTGTCGGTGGTGACATCCTGCAACTCGTAGCGCACGGCGCCCGAGGTGGCCCCGATCGAGCCGGTGAGGTCCAGCGTGTCGAAGTCC
Organism: Oceaniglobus roseus; assembly: GCF_002869745.1. Classification (GTDB taxonomy): domain Bacteria; phylum Pseudomonadota; class Alphaproteobacteria; order Rhodobacterales; family Rhodobacteraceae; genus Oceaniglobus; species Oceaniglobus roseus. The sequence goes on along the minus strand of NZ_PNOS01000004.1, from coordinate 100,852 downwards.
TGGCTTGTGGGGCCGAAGCCCGCCCCGCCCGACACAGTGTCGCCGCCGTTCAGGTCGGTGAAGGTGTCGGCATCGTCGGCGCCCGACAGGAAGTCGCTGCCGCCGTTGCCGGCGATGGTGTCCTCGCCGTCGTTGCCTTCCACCGTGTCGTCGCCGACGCCGCCGGACAGGATATCCTCGCCCGCGCCGCCGACGATGCTGTCGTCGCCGTCGCCGCCGGTCACCGCGTCGTTGCCGAAGCCGCCGACGATGGTGTCGTTGCCCATGCCGCCGTCGATGATGTCGTCGCCTTGGTTGCCGTCGATGCTGTCGTCACCGGTGCCGCCGAGCATGAAGTCGTTGCCTTGGCCACCCGACAGGGTGTCGTTGCCTGCGCCGCCTTCCACGGTGTCGTCCTGCGCGCCGCCCGCGACATAGTCGTCGCCCTCGCCGCCGACCACCGAGTCCTCGCCGCCGCCGCCGACGATGCTGTCATCGTCCACGCCGCCGTCGATGGTGTCGTTGCCCGACCCGCCGAGCAGGGTGTCGTTGTCGTCCTCGCCGTAGACCAGGTCGTTGCCTGCACCGGCGTTGACGAAGTCGCGTCCGTTCAGCGGCTGTGGATCGGTGGCGTCCGGGATCTCGCCGTCGAAGCCGGGGATCGGCTCGGGGCCGAAGCCGCCGTAGACGGTGTCGTCGCCCGCGCCCGCGTTGATCGTGTCGGAGCCGTGGGAGCCGATGAGCATGTCGTTGCCCGCGCCGCCGTCCACGCTGTCGTCGTCGATGCCCGCGTTCACGAAGTCGTTGCCGAGGCCGCCGACGACCGTGTCGCGGTCGTCGCCGGTGCGGATCGAGTCGTCGCCGTCGCCGCCGTCGACGAAGTCGCGCCCGTCCTCCTGGTTCGGGTCGGACTGGCCCGGCAGGTTGTTCGGGTCGTCGCCGACATAGTCGGACAGGGTGTCGATGCCCGCGATGATCGTGTCGTTGCCGTCGTTGCCGTAGATCGTGTCGGCGCCCTGGAGATCGTCGATATAGTCGTTGCCGGCACCGCCGTAGACCAGATCGTTGTCGATCCCTGCCATGATCGAGTCGTCGCCGTCGCCGCCATGGACGGTGTCGCGGTCGTCGCCAGTCATGATGGTGTCGTTGCCCGCGCCGCCCTCGACCGAGTCGCGGTCGTCGTTCGGGAAGGCGTCGGGTTCGAGAACGCCGGGGATCACGGCCACCGGATCGTCCAGCGCCGGGTCGTTGCCCGCGACGTCGATCAGGTCGTCGCCGTCGCCACCGATGGCGGTGTCCGAACCGCTGTCGTCGGTCAGGGTGTCGTTGCCGGTGCCGCCGTCGAGATAGTCGTCGCCCGCGCCGCCGTCGACGTTGTCGTCGCCGTCCATCGCATGGACCGTGTCGTCGCCCTCGTAGGCCTCGACGATGTCGTCGTTGCTGCCGGGGTTGCCGAGGATCGCGTCGCTGTTGTCGATCCGGTCGCCTTCGGGATCGCCGGTGTAGCCGAGGTCGATCAGGTCGTCGCCGGTGGTGCCTTCGACGATGCCGTCCAGCGCCGGGCCGACGCCAAGCAGGGTCTCGATCTCCTTGAAGTCGACGATGGTGCCGTCGTCGAGCGTCGCCACGCCCGCCAGGCCGCCGCCCGCGCCGGGATCGGAGTTGGTGTAGCTGACCTGGCTCGCATCGCTGATCAGGCCGGTGAGGTCGAGCGTGTCGCCCACCGTCTCGTCGCCCTCGCCGCCGGTGATGAAGATCGTCTGCCCTGCGCCCAGCTGGTTCTGGTCGATGGTGAAGCTGTCGTCGCCGTCGCCGCCGTTCACGGTGTCCTCGACACCGGCCGCGATCTGGTCGTTGCCCTTGCCGCCGTCGAAGACGTTGAGGCCGTCGCCGCCCCGCAGGGTGTCGTCGAAGTCGGAGCCGATGATGCCCTCGACGCTGTCGTTGATCGAATCGTTGCCGGCCGCGCCGCCCGAAAGGGTGTTCGCGGCGAGGTCGATGTTCACGCCCGCGTCGGAGGCGGAATAATCGATTGTGTCGAGCCCGGTGTTGCCGAAGAAGCTGTCGGCGCCCTCGCCCGCGATGAACACGTCGTCGCCCGCGCCGCCTTCGAGATAGTTCAGCCCGCCGTCGCCCTGCAGCGTGTCGTTGCCATCGCCGCCGCGCAGCGTGTCCTCGCCCGCGCCGCCGTGGATCTCGTCGTCGCCGTCCTGGCCGTAGGCGTCGTCGTTGCCCTCGCCCGCATAGATGGTGTCGTTGCCGACCCCCGCCTTGATCAGGTCGTCGTTGCTTCCGACGTTGCCGAAGACGGCGTCGTTGTTGTCGACACGGTCGCCTTCCGGATCGTCGAGGTAGTTGACGTCGATCAGGTCGTCCTTGTCTGCGTTCTGGTCGCCGGACACGATGCCGTTCGGCCCGCTGGACGGGGGCGTGACGGGATTGCAATCCAGTTCCGCGGCCGTGTCCTCGGGGGTGTAATCGTCATTCTTCATCGTACGGCTCCATCCATTGCAACGCGCAACCCGCGGCGGCGTCGAAATCCACATTCAAAACGCAGACGGCTCGACCGCCCTCGCCCTCACCAGCGCCCCTGAAGGGACGCGAAATCGTGCTTTGCCCAAGCGATGACCGCTCGCAGCAGACCTTTGTTCGACCGATCTTCGGAGTTTTCTCCCCTGGCCGGTCCGGTCGTCCCCCAACGACACTTCGAAAACCCAGTTCGCAGGGTCAATCTACTGGAACGCCCGAAGCCACCAAGGACAAAATTGTCCGAAAATTGGCATCGAAGGGATGCACGGCGGCCTTGTCGCGGCCTTTCTTTCCCACGCCAGACCCCCGATCACGGCATTTTGTTTCCATGAGCGCGACAGACGTCCCCGCGCCGCTGCGTCTACGGTCCAGTTTTTCGAGAGAAGAGGGGTGACGCGCTTCGGAGTCACCACTCTTGGCGGCGCGATCCGGAAACGATGCCATACCTCTTAAGAATTGGCCTTCCGAAGGCTCATGCCGTCTTGATCTTGCCACATTGCCGACACGGTCCGGGCATCAATGGCGCAGGCATGGCGGGATTGATGGCAGATTTCGAACGATGGTGTTCGAATCAATTCGAAACCGGTCGGACGGCCTGCCTTCAGACGCTCCACGCCGGGGCGCGCTTCTCGAGGAAGGCGCCGATACCCTCGGCGGTGTCCTCGCGCAGCATGTTGGTCACCATGACCTGCCCGGTGTGGGCATAGGCGGCGGCGAGGTCCATCTCGAGCTGTTCGTAGAAGGCGCGCTTGCCGATCCGGACCGCGCTGCCGAGCTTCGCGGCGATGGTGTCGGCCAGATCGGCCGTCTCCGCCTCCAGCCGCTCCGGCGCCACGGCCCGGTTTATCAGGCCCAGTTCCACCGCGCGGGCGGCGGTGATGAAGCTGCCGGTGGTCAGCATCTCGAACGCCTGCTTGCGGGGTATGTTGCGGGAGAGCGCGACCATGGGGGTCGAGCAGAACAGGCCGATGTTCACCCCGTTGACGCCGAAGCGCGTATCCTCGGCCGCGACCGCCAGATCGCAGGTGGCGACAAGCTGGCAGCCCGCGGCGGTGGCGATGCCGTGGACCCGGGCGATCACCGGCTGCGGCAGTTCGGGGATCATCTGCATGACCTCCGAGCAGCGGCTGAACAGGTCGGCGAAGGCGGCGGCGCCACCATCGGCCTGCGCCCTTGCCGCCGTCATCTCCTTCAGGTCGTGCCCCGCGCAGAAGGCTTTCCCGGCCCCCGCGATGACCACGACGCGGATCGCCCTGTCCTCGGCCAGGGCCGTAAACGCGGACTTCAGCTCGGCCAGCATCGCGTCCGACAGCGCGTTGAGGTTCGCGGGCGAGTTCAGCGTCAGCTGCGCCACCGCGCCACGGTCTTCTCTCTCAAGGATCGCCATCTTGTCCTCCACCGGCTTTGCGGCAAGTCTAGCGCGGCAGAGCGGCGGGAGAAAGCATGACACTGAAGATGGACGCGGACGCGCTGACCGCCTTCCTGGCCGAGGCATTCCCGCAGGTGGCGGCTGATTTCACCGTGGTGGCGGCGGAGCCCGACCTGCTGCGCGTGCGCCTCGACGTGGCCGAGCGCCACTTGCGCCCCGGCGGCACGGTGTCGGGGCCGTCGATGTTCGCGCTGGCCGATGTCGCGATCTACCTCGCGATCCTCGCCCGGATCGGGCCGGAGGCCTTGAGCGTGACGACGAACTGCTCGATCGACTTCATGAGGAAGCCCGCCGCGGGGGTGCCGCTGGTGGCCGAGGCGCGGCTGCTGAAGCTGGGCCGGGTGCTGGCGGTGGGCGACGTGCTGATCTTCTCGGAAGGGGTCGCGGCGCCGGTGGCCCGGGCCTCGCTCACCTATTCGATCCCGCCCGCAAGACCTCAGGCGGCGCGCTGAACCATGCCGAAGAGGTCGCGGGCATCGTCGGGGTCGGCGATCATGTCGAGCTCCTGGAACAGGCCGGTGTCCTTCAGCCGGGCCCGGACGTAGCGCAGCGCCGAGAAATCCTCGATGGCGAAGCCGACCGAGTCGAACAGCGTGATCTGCGCCTTCGACGTGCGCCCCTCGGCCGTGCCCGCCATGACCTGCCACAGCTCTGTCACCGGGTGGTCGTCGTCGAACTGCTGGATCTCGCCCTCGACCCGGGTCTGCGGCGGGTATTCGACGAAGATGGAGGAGCGCAGCAGGATGTCGCGGTGCAGCTCGGTCTTGCCGGGGCAGTCGCCGCCGATGGCGTTGATGTGGACACCCGCGCCGACCATGTTGTCGGTCAGGATCGTCGCGTACTGCTTGTCGGCGGTGCAGGTGGTGATGATGTCGGCGCCCTCGATGCAGGCCTCGGGGCTGTCGCAGGCGACGAGTTCCAGACCCTGCCCCTGCAGGTTCCGCATCGCCTTCCCGGTGGCCTTGCTGTCGATGTCGTAGAGGCGCACCGTGTCGATCCCGCAGACCGCCTTGAAGGCCAGCGCCTGGAATTCGCACTGTGCGCCGTTGCCGATCATCGCCATGACCTTCGCGTCCCGCGGCGCCAAGTGCTTCGCCGCCAGCGCCGACATGGCGGCGGTCCGGAGCGCGGTCAGGATCGTCATCTCCGACAGAAGCACCGGGTATCCGGTTGCGACATCCGCCAAGAGCCCGAAGGCCGTCACCGTCTGGAGGCCGGTCTTCGTGTTCTTCGGATGGCCGTTGACGTACTTGAACCCGTAGACGTCGCCGTCGGAGGTCGGCATCAGCTCGATCACCCCTTCGGCGGAGTGCGAGGCGATGCGCGGGGTCTTGTCGAAACTTTCCCACCTCAGGAAGTCGGCCTCAATCTCGGCGGCGATGCCGCGCAGCATCTCCTCGATGCCGATCTCGTGGATCAGCTGCATCATGTGCTGGACCGAGACGAACGGAACGAAGGCGCGGGGCGAAGGGGCTATCATCGGGCATATCCCTGGTGGAAGGGGCGGTTCGGGCGGTCGAACACCTTGCGGCCCATAAGCGAGCCGGTGAGGTCGACCATCAGCTGCGCGGTGCGGCCGCGCTCGTCGAGGAAGGGGTTCAGCTCGACGAGGTCCAGCGAGGTGACGAGGCCGCTTTCGTGCAGCATCTCCATCACGAGGTGCGCCTCGCGGAAGGTCGCGCCGCCGGGGACGGTGGTGCCCACGGCGGGGGCGATGGCGGGATCGAGGAAATCGACGTCGAGCGAGACGTGCAGCATCCCGTTCGCCGCCTCGACCTTCTCCAGGAACTCGCGCAGCGGCGCCGCCATGCCCGTTTCGTCGATCTGGCGCATGTCGTAGACCGAAACGTCAGTGTCGATCAGGGCGCTGTATTCCGCCGGGTCGACCGAACGGATGCCGATCATGCAGATGTTGGCGTCGGGCACGGGCGCCTCGACCTTCGGGAAGGGATCGAAGCCCGCGCGCCCCGTGGCATAGGCGACGGGCGTGCCGTGGAGGTTGCCGCTGGTCGAGGTCTCCATGGTGTGGAAATCGGTGTGGGCGTCGAGCCACAGCACGAACTGCTGCCGGCCCTGCGCCGCCGCGTGGGCCGCGACGCCTGTCACGGTGCCCATGGCCAGCGCATGGTCGCCGCCAAGGAAGATCGGCATGCTGTCCTTCATGGCGTCCCGCGCCGCGGCCTGCAGCGCTTTCGTCCAGGCCACGGTTTCGCCGAGGTGCTGGATATGGGCGGGCGCTCCGGGGTGCTCGGAGGCTGCGCCGGGGATGACGTTGCCCGCGTCGCGCACGCTGTGGCCCAGCCCCTCCAGCGCGGCGGCAAGGCCGGCCACGCGGAAGGCGTCGGGGCCCATCAGGCAGCCGCGCCGGGCCTTGCCGCAGTCCACGGGCGCGCCGATCAGGGTCACTTGGGTCATGGGGGTCTCCGTCCTGTCTGTCGCTGCCTGTGTCTACGCGGATCGGGTCGGACAACAGCGCACATTCTGATCAAATCGGGATGGCATTGGCCAAAACGATAAGTCATGCTACCGGAATGGACGATACCGACAAGGCCCTTCTGGCGGCGCTGCGCCGCGATGCCCGTGCCCCGCTCTCCGATCTCGCGATCGAGGTCGGGATCTCCCGTGCCACGGCCCGAACCCGGATCGAGCGGATGCAGGCCCGCGGCGACATCCAGGGCTTCACCGTGCTGACCCGCGCCGACGTCACCCGGGCCCCGGTGCGCGGCCTGATGATGCTGGCGATCGAGGGCGCGGGCACCCGCAAGCTGATCCATCGCCTGCGCGGACTGCGCCCGGTGAAGGCGGTCCATTCCACCAACGGCAAGTGGGACCTGATCGTGGAACTCGAGGCCGGGACGCTGGAGGAACTCGACCGCACCCTGTTCGAGATCCGCGAGCTTTCGGGCGTCACGGCGAGCGAGACCAGCCTGCTGCTGACGACAAGCACCGCCTGATCAGGTGTCGGCGCGTGGGGTTTGTCAGCAAGGAAGATGCCCCGGCTTCTTCTTTGCCCAAATACTCCCGCCGGAGGCGTCCGCACTATCCGCCCCGCGCCGTCCCCGCCGGCAGGGCGCCGTCAGCCCCGCCGCACCGCCTTGAGCCAGATCAGCGCCAGCAGGAACGAGAACAGCGCGTTCCACCCGGCCATGGAGATCCCCATGAGCGTCCAGGCCGCCTGGTCGCACATCACCACGAAGTTGCCCGCGCTGGTGTCGAGCAGGTCGGCACCCGACAACCCGCCGATCCCGCCGCCGCTGCCGGTGCAGGAGGTCGGGCCGGGCCAGAACTTCCACTCGATCCCCGCGTGATAGACCCCGATGCCCGAGGTCAGCAGCGCCGCGAGCCCGCCGATGACGGCGACGAGGCGCGCAGGCCAGAAGAAGCCGACGCCGCCCATGGCGATCGCCAGCCCGTGCGGCCAGCGCTGCCAGATGCAGAGCTTGCAGGGCGCATAGCCGAGGATCTGGAACACGAAGGCCCCGAGCAGCAGGAGAAGCGAGCCGCTTGCGGCGACAAGGATGAGGAACCGTCTGCTCATAGATATTTCACCAGGTAAAAGCCCCCGAGGATACCGACCACCAGGAGCGTGAACAGGAGTGCGAGCCGCCGCTCGATGAAGTCGCGGATCGGCGCGCCGAACTTCCACAGAAGCGCCGCGACGATGAAGAACCGCATTCCTCTCGCGACGATGCTGGCGGCGATGAAGATGGGCAGCGACAGGCCGGTGCTGCCCGACAGGATCGTGATGACCTTGAACGGGAACGGCGTGACCCCGGCGATCAGCACCGCCCAGGCGCCGAAGTCGTTGTAGCGGGCGCGGAACTCGTCGAAATAGACGTCCTTGCCGTAGAACTGCAGGACCGGCTTGCCCACCGTCTCGAACAGCCCGGCCCCGATCCAGTAGCCAAGCAGCGCGCCCAGCACCGAGCCGACAAGGCAGACCGTGGCGATCAGCCAGGCGCGCGAGGGGCGGGCCAGGATCATCGGGATCATCAACACGTCGGGCGGGATCGGAAAGACCGAGCTTTCGGCGAAGGCGACGAGCGCCAGCGCCCAGAGGGCGTGCGGCGACTCGGCCAGCGCGATCGTCCTGTCGTAGAGCGTTCTCAGCATGGCCCCGTCCCTGTTCGGCGCTCTTGCTACACCCTCCTCTCCCGGCGTCAATGGCACAGGCGCTGTCGGCGGGAACCGCCGCGGCCGGTGAGGCATTGCGTCACAGGCGCGCCGGGACGGTCCCCGCGCAAGGCAGGGAGAGACGGCAGGATGAGATGGCAGGGACGGCGGGGCAGCCGCAACATCGAGGATCGCCGCTCCATGTCCGGGGGCGCGATCGGCGGGATCGGCGGCGTCGGGCTTCTGGCGGTGCTCGCCATCGGCTATTTCTTCGGCATCGACGTCACGCCGATCCTGAACGAAGTGTCGGGCCAGGGACAGGGCCGCGGCGGCGAGGTCGAGCTGACGGAAGCCGACCAGCAGGCGGGCCAGTTCGTCTCGGTCACGCTGGCCGACACCGAGGAGATCTGGGGCCGCATCTTCCAGCAGCAGCTGGGCGCGACCTACGATCCGGCGACGCTGGTGCTGTTCAAGGGCGTCACGCAAAGCCCCTGCGGCAATGCCTCGGGTGCCACTGGCCCCTTCTACTGCCCGCTCGACCAGAAGGTGTACCTCGACACCGCCTTCTTCACCACGCTGTCCCGGCAGCTTGGCGCGAAGGGCGATTTCGCCGCCGCCTACGTCGTGGCCCACGAGGTCGCCCACCACGTGCAGGACGAGCTTGGCATCCTCGAAAAGGCCAACGCGCTGCGCCAGCGCTCGAGCGAGGCGGAGTCCAACGCGATCTCGGTCCGGATCGAGCTGCAGGCCGACTGCTTTTCCGGGATCTGGGCGAAGCAGGCGGAGGCGCAGTTCGGCACGCTCGAACCCGGCGACGTGGACGAGGCGATGAACGCCGCGGCGCAGATCGGCGACGACACGCTCCAGCGCAACGCGGGCCGGGTGCCCGCCCCCGAAAGCTTCACCCACGGCACGTCCGAGCAGCGCCAGCGCTGGTTCGCCAACGGCTATGAAGGCGGCGACGTCGACTCGTGCGACACCTTCGGGGCGAACCGGCTGTAACGGCGGCGCGCGATCTCAGGCCTTTTCCGCTGCCCTCGCGTGGCGGGCGAGGTCCTGGCAGACGGCGAAGGCGCCCTTGATCCGCTCGCCCGTCTTCGACCAGTCGCGCAGCACCACCACCTTGTTGTCCTTCACCTTCGCCTGGCCCTTCTGTTCGTTCAGGAAGGCGACGAGGCCAGCGGGATTGGCGAACTTGTCGTTGTGGAACAGGATCGTCGCGCCCTTCGGCCCGGCGTCGAGCTTGGCGATGCCCGCGCGCTTGCACTCGGCCTTGATGCGCACCACCAGCAGCAGCGTGTTCACCTCCTTCGGCAGCTTGCCGAAGCGGTCGATCAGTTCTGCCGCGAAACCCTCCAGCTCGACCTTGGTCGTCAGCGTCGAAAGGCGGCGATAGAGGCCGAGGCGCACGTCGAGGTCGGGGACATAGTCCTCGGGGATCAGGACCGGCACGCCGAGGTTGATCTGCGGCGCCCACTGCTCGTCCCCGCTGTCCGTCAGCCCTTCCAGGTCGCCCGAGCGGATCTTCGCGATCGCCTCCTCCAGCATCGACTGGTAGAGTTCGTAGCCGACCTCGCGCACCTGCCCCGACTGCTCCTCGCCCACGAGGTTGCCGGCGCCGCGGATGTCGAGATCCTGGCTTGCGAGCGTGAAGCCCGCCCCGAGCGAGTCGAGCGAGCCGAGGACGCGCAGGCGCTTCTCGGCGGTCTGGGTCAGCTTCACGCGCGGCTTGGTCGTGAGATAGGCATAGGCGCGGGTCTTCGACCGCCCCACCCGGCCCCGGATCTGGTAGAGCTGGGCAAGCCCGAACATGTCGGCGCGGTGCACGATCATCGTGTTGGCGGTGGGGATGTCGAGGCCCGATTCCACGATGGTCGTCGCCAGGAGCACGTCGTACTTGCCGTCGTAGAAGGCGTTCATCCGGTCGTCGAGCTCGCCCGCCGCCATCTGCCCCGTGGCGGTGATGAAGCTGACCTCGGGGACGTGGTCGCGCAGGAACTGCTCCATCTCGCCCATGTCCGAGATGCGCGGCACCACGACGAAGCTCTGTCCGCCGCGGTAGTGCTCGCGCAGCAGCGCCTCGCGCAGGGTCAGGGTGTCGAACTCCGAGACGTAGGTGCGTATCGCCAGGCGGTCGACCGGGGGCGTGCCGATGATCGAGAGATCCCGCACGCCGGTGAGGCTCAGTTGCAGCGTCCGGGGGATCGGCGTCGCGGTCAGGGTCAGCACATGCACGTCGGTGCGCATCTGCTTCAGCCGTTCCTTGTGGTTGACGCCGAAATGCTGCTCCTCGTCGATGATGAGCAGGCCGAGGTTGCGGAACTTCACCGATTTCGCCAGCAGCGCGTGGGTGCCGATGACGATGTCCACCTGCCCGTCCGCGATTCCTTCGCGGGTCTTTGCGGCGTCCCTTGCGGAGACGAAGCGCGACAGGGGCCGGACGTTCACCGGGAAGCCGCGGAAGCGTTCGGCGAAGGACTTGTAGTGCTGGCGGGCCAGCAGCGTCGTCGGCGCGATCACCGCCACCTGCACCCCGCCCATGGCGGCGACGAAGGCCGCGCGCATCGCCACCTCGGTCTTGCCGAAGCCGACGTCGCCGCAGATCAGCCGGTCCATGGGCGAGCCGGCGGAAAGGTCCTCCAGCACGTCGTCGATGGCGGCCTGCTGGTCGTCGGTCTCGTCATAGGGGAAGCGGGCGGCGAAATCGTCCCACATGCCGTCCGGCGGCGTCAGGATCGGGGCGCGGCGCAGGGCGCGTTCGGCGGCGACGCGGATCAGCCGGTCGGCGATCTCGCGGATGCGCTGCTTCAGCCGCGCCTTCTTCGCCTGCCAGGCCCCGCCGCCCAGCTTGTCGAGAAGCCCCTCCTCGTGCCCGTAGCGCGACAGAAGCTCGATGTTCTCGACCGGCAGGTACAGCCGGTCGCCGCCCGCGTATTCCAGCAGGATGCATTCGTGCGCGGCGCCAAGCGCCTGCACGACCTCGAGCCCGCGGTAGATGCCGACGCCGTGATCGACGTGGACGATCAGGTCGCCGGGCGAAAGGCTCTGCACCTCGGTCAGGAAGTTGTCGGCGCGCTTCTTCTTCTTGGCGGACCGGATCAGCCGGTCGCCCAGCACGTCCTGCTCGGCGATGGCGGTCAGGCCGTCGCCCTCGAACCCGTGCTCCAGCGCCCAGACGGCGAGGAAGACGCCGCCGGTGCCCTCGGGAATGTCGCGCCAGTCCGCGATCGGCTTGGCGGTGGTGATCCCCTCGTCCTCGATCAGGCCCTGAAGCCGCTCGCGCGCGCCCTCGGAATAGCTCGCGATCACCACCTGCGAGCCCTTGCGCCTGGCCTGGACGTGATCGGCCAGCGCCTTGAAGAGGCTCACGTTCTCCTGCTGCCGTTCGGGCGCGAAGTTGCGCCCGATGCGCCCGCCCGCGTCGATCACGCCGGGCCCGGTGGGCTGGGGCAGCGGGTTGAACCGCAGCACGCGGTGATCGGCGACCGCCTTCTCCCACGCCGCATCGTCGAGATAGAGCAGCCCCGGCGGCGCGGGCTTGTAGACGCTGTCGACCCGCGCCTTGCTGGTCATCGCCTCGCGGCGGTTGTCGTACTGGTCGGCGATCCCCTCCCAGCGGGCCAGACGCGCGGGCGTCGTCTGGTCGTCGAGGCAGAGAGTGGCGCCCGGCAGGTAGTCGAACAGCGTCTCCAGCTTCTCATGGAAGAACGGCAGCCAGTGCTCGACGCCCGCGTGCTTCTTTCCCGCGCTCACCGCCTCGTAGAGCGGATCGTCGGTGCCGACCGCGCCGAACTCGATGCGGTAGTTCTGGCGGAAGCGGGTGATCGCCGCCTCGTCCAGGATCACCTCGGAGACCGGCGCAAGCTCGATCACCTTCAGCTTTTCGGTGGTGCGCTGCGTCGCCGGGTCGAAGCGCCGCGCGCCGTCCAGCACGTCGCCGAAGAGGTCGAGGCGCACCGGCCCGATCTCCCCAGGCGGCCAGACGTCGATGATGCCGCCCCGGACGGCATAGTCGCCCGGCTCCATCACGGTCGGCGCCTGGGTGAAGCCCATGCGCACGAGGAAGGCGCGAAGCCCCGCCTCGTCGATGCGCGAGCCGACACGGGCCGAGAATGCGGCCTCCTTCAGCACCTCGCGCGCGGGCACCCGCTGGGTCGCGGCGTTCAGCGTCGTCAGCAGCACGAACTTCCCCGGCACCCCGTGGGCCAGGGCCGCCAGTGTCGCCATCCGGGTGGCCGAGATGTCGGGGTTCGGCGAGACGCGGTCGTAGGGCAGGCAGTCCCAGCTCGGGAAGGTCAGCACCGTGACCTGCGGCGCGAAGAAGGCCAGCGCGGCGCGCATCGCCGAAAGCCGCTTGTCGTCGCGCGCGACATGGACGACGGCGCCCTCGGCCTTCTGCAGCTCGCGGGCGATCAGGTGGGCGTCGAACCCCTCGGGCGCGCCGGAGACGGTGATGTGGGAGGGCTTTGCCATGGAGGCTGAGGTAACGGCGCGGGGGGCGGTGTCAATCGCAAACCGTGCGGCGGCGGCCTCAACCGCCCAGCGGGCCGACGTCGAGGTTCTGGTACATCCCCCACATCGCGGTGAGGAAGATCGACAGGATGCCGATGAACTGGGTCCAGAGGCGCTGGCGGGTCAGGCGGCGGCGCAGCGCCTCGCCGTGGCTGCCCTCGGCGCGGATCGCCTCGGCGGTGGCGACGGACATGCCGCCGACGGCGGTCATCGGCAGCGCGATCAGCACCACGGCCTGGGCGAACTCGATCCCGTACCAGAATCCGAGCAGCAGCAGCCCCGACAGGATCATCGAGGTCAGCGAGACCAGGCCGAGACCCGAGACCGAGGTGATGTAGAGCAGGCGGTTGACGTTCACGCGGGTGATCGCCTCGAGATCCCGCTGCGCCTCGCCCTCGTAGCGGCGGGCCCGCGTGACCATGTCGTAGGGCACGCCAAGCACCCAGTGCGAGGCCGAGGACCAGATGGCAGCGAGGGAAATCCAGTACCAGAGGTTCGAGAAGGACCGCAGGTCGATCAGTTCAAAGACGGCCGTGTACCAGTCCACGCGCGGCTCCCGGGATAGTTCGGCGCGACACTACTCAGGCGGTCCGCCGAAGGCCACCCGGGAAACGGCGCCGGTACGGAAGGACTTGAGCCGGCGCGGCATCCGTGCAACCCAGTGCCACCCGCGATCGAGGCCCGAGACATGACAACCGCCCCCTTCCCCGCCGCCCGCTTCCGCCGCCTGAAATCCTCCGCCGCCCTGCGCGCCCTCGCCCGCGAGAACGTGCTGTCGGTCGGCGACCTGATCTGGCCGGTCTTCGTGCGCGACGGCGAGGGCCAGAGCGAGCCGGTGGCTTCCATGCCCGGCGTCAACCGGCTCTCGGTGGACCTGCTGGTGGAGGCGGTGAAGGAGGCGGCGGATCTCGGCATCCCCGCGGTCTGCATCTTTCCCTATACCGACCCCACGCTGAAAACCCAGCTCTGCGAGGAGGCCTGGAGCCCCGACAACCTGTCGAACCGGGCGATCCGCGCGATCAAGGCGGCGGTGCCGGAGATCGCGGTGATGACCGACATCGCGCTCGACCCCTACAACGTCAACGGCCACGACGGGATCGTCCGGGACGGCGTCATCGTCAACGACGAGACGGTCGAGGCGCTGGTGCGGATGGCGCTGGCCCAGGCCGAGTCCGGCGCCGACATCCTCGGCCCGTCCGACATGATGGACGGGCGGATCGGCGCGATCCGCGGCGCGCTCGAGGCGGCGGGGCACCGCGACGTGGCGATCATGTCCTATGCGGCCAAGTACGCCTCGGCCTTCTACGGGCCGTTCCGCGACGCGGTCGGGGCGACCGGCGCGCTGACCGGGGACAAGAAGACCTACCAGATGGACCCGGCCAACTCCGACGAGGCCCTGCGCCTGGTCGAGCGTGACCTTTCCGAGGGCGCCGACATGGTGATGGTGAAGCCCGGCCTGCCCTATCTCGACATCTGCCGGCGGGTGAAGGACCGCTTCGGCGCGCCGACCTTCGCCTACCAGGTCAGCGGCGAATACGCGATGATCCAGGCCGCGGCGGCGCAGAACTGGATCGACGGGCAGAAGGTGATGGCCGAGTCGCTCATCGCCTTCAAGCGGGCGGGCTGCGACGGCATCCTGACCTATTTCGCCCCCGCCATGGCGCGGCTTCTCGGCCACGGCCCCGTGGCGCACTGACAGCGGGTGGCCGCCGCCGGTAGCGCCGGCGCCGCGGCGAGCCCCGGCTCCGGCCCACGGGGGCGAAACGCTCCCATCTTTGCTTCCATAAATATCCCCGCCGGAGGCTCCCGAACCCTCGGCCCTCGCACCGGCCGGTCGGCGCGCCGCGCAAAAGCTGTCCCGGATCGCCGTTCCCGCCCGCGACACATCCCGCCCGCAATCCCGGCGGGCCCGGTTATTGTGGCCGACGCAGGCAGATCCCCGCCAAACACCGCATGAAAGCGTGACACGTCCACGACTTCCGGTTAGGATTCCACCCAGAACGGCCGGTCAAGGCCGTCGCACCCCCGAGGCAACCGGCAGCATGAAGGGCAATCCCCGATGAAGATCCATACCCGCCGCAGCGTTCTCGCCGGCGCCGCGTCCGCCGTGTTCGTGACAGGCGCCTGTTCCAACGGCATCGGCAGCAACGGCGCCGCGACGATCGACGCCCGCGTCAGAAGCACGCTCGACTATCTCTATTCCACCTATCCCGCCACCCGCGACCTGCGCGACAAGTCCGCGGGGATGCTGGTCATGCCGCTCGTGACCCAGGCCGGGCTCGGCATCGGCGGCGCCTACGGGCGCGGCGCGCTGCTGGTCGCGGACACCACGGTGGACTACTACTCCGCGGCCCAGGCCAGCGTCGGCCTCCAGATCGGCGCGCAGCAGTATGCGCACGTGCTGTTCTTCATGACGAACGACGCGCTCTACAAGTTCCGCAGCTCCCCCGGCTACTCGGCGGGCGCCGACGTGCAGTATGTCGCCAACGACCAGGGCGGCAACCTCAGCGCCGACACCACGACGTCGCTCTCGCCGGTGATCGCGGTGATCTTCGGCCAGGCCGGGCTTCTGGCCGGGGCGACGCTGAAGGGCACGAAATACACCCGCATCATTCCCTGATCCGGCGGCCCGTCAGGGCCGGGCGGCGCCCCCTTTCGCCGGGGGCGCCGCCAAGCTAGGGTGCGCGCGATTTCAGCTGACCCCGGAGCGCGTTCCATGCCCCTTCTGCTTAACCCCAACATGGCCGCGACCTTTCCGCCACCGGTGATGGAGGCGCGCCGCTGGCTGGCCGATGCCGTCTTCCCGCCCGAGCGTCCGCTGATCAACGTGAGCCAGGCCGCCCCGGTCGAGCCGCCCCACCCCGACCTGCGCGCCGCCATGGCCGAGGCGGTGCTGAACCGGAACGAGACGCATCTCTACGGCCCCGTGCTGGGCATGCCGGAGCTGCGCGCCGAGGTGGCGGCGACCTGGAGCCGGGACTACAACGGCCGCGTCGCGCCGGAGCAGGTGGCGATCACCTCGGGCTGCAACCAGGCCTTCACCGCGGTGATGTCGACCATCGCCGCCCAGGGCGACGAGGTGATCCTGCCGACGCCCTGGTATTTCAACCACAAGATGTGGCTCGACATGACCGGCGTCCGGGCGGTCCCGCTGCCCACAGGCGCGACTCTGATCCCCGATGCCGAGGCCGCCGCGGCGCTGATCGGGCCGCGCACCAGGGCGATCGTGCTGGTGACGCCGAACAACCCCGGCGGCGCGGAATACCCGGCCGAGACGGTGCGCGCCTTTTACGAGCTGGCAAGGGCGAAGGGCCTGCCGCTGCTGGTCGACGAGACCTACCGCGATTTCGACAGCCGATCCGGCGCGGCCCACGACCTGTTCACCGATCCCGACTGGGACCAGACGCTGATCCAGCTCTACTCCTTCTCCAAGGCCTACCGGCTGACGGGGCACCGCGTCGGCGCGCTCACGGCGTCTGTCGCCCGGCTGGCGGAGGTGGAGAAGTTCCTCGACACCGTGACGATCTGCCCCTCCCAGCTCGGCCAGCACGCGGCGCTCTGGGGGATGCGCCACCTCGGGCAATGGCTGGCGGGCGAGCGGGACGAGATCCTCGACCGCCGCGCCGCCATCGAGGAGGGCTTTCCGCGGCTCGAAGGCTGGCGGCTGCTCGGCTGCGGCGCCTATTTCGCCTATGTCGAGCATCCGTTCGACCTGCCCTCCGACGCGCTGGCGCAGCGGCTGGTGCAGGAGGCGGGGGTGCTGCTGCTGCCCGGCACGATGTTCACGCCCGAAGGCGACGCCGACGGCAGGCGGCAGCTCAGGATCGCCTTCGCCAACGTGGACCGTGCGGGGATCGGGGCGCTGTTCGACCGGCTGGAAGGGCTGCGGTTCTAGAGGCTCCGCCCCGCTGCGGTCCGCGGCGAAGCACGGCAGCAGGGACGCGAGGAAAGCCCTTCGGCGTCTTCTTTCCGCCGATACTCCCGCCGGTGTAGCCGCCGCGATCTCGCCTCACACGCGGGATGCGCGCTCCCGCCGCGTCAGCACGACCACCCCCGCCGCGGCGCAGGGCGGCACCAGCGCGGCGCAGGCCAGGAGCACCTGCGCGCCCCCTGCCCCGAGCCGCACGATCAGCACCGCGCCCAGCAGCGGCGCCGCGGCCGAGGCCAGCAGGACCGGCGTGGCGAGCCGACCCATGACGCGGGGATAGGCGTCGGGGCCGAAGACCTCCATCGGCAGCGTGCCCCGCGCGATCGACCAGAGCCCGTTCCCGGCACCGAAGGCCACCAGCACCGCCGCCGCCGGCAGCCCGACCGCGAGGCCCACCAGCCCGACCGCCACCAGCGCGGTCGAGATCGCCATGGTCCACACGGCGTGGTGCCGGCCCCGCCCCAGCATCTCGACCAGCCGCGCGCCCACCTGGGCCGGGCCGATCAGCGCGCCGACCGCGACCGCCTGGGCCAGGGTCAGCCCGCGCTCGGCGAGGAAGGCGAAGAGGTGGATCGATAGGAGCGAGGAGAGCATCGTCATCGTCACCCCCGCCAGAGCGATCAGCCAGAACCGCGGATCGCCCGCCCCCTCGGCCGACGGTTGTCCCTGGCCCGCGGCGGGCGGCGCCACGGCGGGCACGGGCGGCAGCGCGAAGCGGCAGAGCGGCGCCGTCACGCAGAGGTGGACCGCCGCATAGGCCAGGCAGGCGCCGCGCCAGCCGAGCGTATCGGCAAGAACGGCCGTGAGCGGCCAGCAGACGGTGCTGGCGAACCCGCCCCATAGGGTCAGCTGCGTGATCGCCCGCCGCGTGGCGGTGCCATAGAGCCGCCCCAGCACCGAGAACGCGGCGTCGTAAAGCGAGGCGCCCATGCCGCAGCCGATCACCAGCCAGCCGAGCAGGTAGACCGGCAGGCTTTGCGACAGGCCGACCACCGCAAGCCCCGCGGCAAGCAGCAGGCACCCCGTCGCCAGCACCCGCCGTCCGCCCCCGGTGGCGATGATCCCGCCGATCCGCCGCGCGGCGAGGCCCGAGGCGAGCAGCCCGCAGGAGACGCCCCCGGCCACCCACCGCAGCGGCCAGCCGGTCGCGTCGTGGATCGGCGCGGCGAGCACGGCGAGCAGGTAGAAACTGGATCCCCAGGTCAGGATCTGCACCACGCCCAGCACCGCCACGGTGCGTGTCATCCCCGAGGGTCCAAGTCGGGTCGTCGCACCCATGAAGCGCCGCGCCTTCTGTCCTGTCCGCCCATCCATGGCACAGGCCGCCTGACGATCAAGTGATATTTCGAGACCCGTCGAAGCGTTCGCGGCGCGCCGCGCCCCTTGCTCCCCTTCCCGGCCTGTCATAGGTATCCGCCCGATGAAATAAGACCGGCCGCGGCCGGCACGCACAGGGTATCGGGGAGGCACCATGGCCAAGGGCGCGGCACGCAAGGCATCGGACTTCTTCGTCTGGCTCATCCTGCTTCTGCTGGTGGTCGGCCTCGCCGGCTTCGGGGCGGTGAACTTCGGCGGCTCCGTGCGCAGCATCGGCCGCGTCGGCGACACCGAGATCTCGACCGACCGCTATGCCCAAGCCGTGCAGCAGGAGCTGCGCTCGCTCCAGGCGCAGACCGGCCAGCAGTTCACCTTTGCCCAGGCCCAGGCCTTCGGGCTGGACCGCGCGGTGCTCCAGCAGGTGGTCGCGTCGGCGGCGCTGGAGAACGAGGCGGACCGCATCGGTCTTTCGGTCGGCGACGCGGCGGTCCAGCGCGAGCTTCTGCGCGTCCCCGCCTTCCAGGGCCTGAACGGCGGCTTCGACCGCGACGCCTATACCGCCGCGCTGCGCCAGGTCGGCCAGTCGGTCGGCCAGTTCGAGGAATCGATCCGCGACGATACCGCCCGCACGCTGCTCCAGGGGGCGCTGGTCGCCGCCACGGCGACGCCGCCGGTCTTCACCGACACGCTCTACACCTATGCCCGCGAGCAGCGCGACATCACCTATGTCCCCTTCGGCCCCGGCGACCTGGCCGAGCCGCTGCCCGAACCCGACGAGGCGACGCTGAAGGCTTACTACGACGCCCACCCCGAGACCTTCACCCTGCCCGAGCGGCGCAAGATCACCTATGCCTGGCTCAGCCCGCAGATGATGACCGACAAGGTCGAGGTCGACGATGCCGACCTGCGCGCCCTCTACGACCAGCGCATCGACGAGTTCGTGCAGCCCGAGCGGCGGCTGGTCGAGCGGCTGGTCTTCGGCTCCGAGCAGGAGGCGGCGGACGCGAAGGCCGCCATCGACGCGGGCGAGACGACCTTCGACGACCTGGTCGAGCAGCGCGGCCTCTCGCTCCAGGACGTCGATCTCGGCGACCTGTCGAAGGCGCAGCTGGGCCAAGCGGGCGATGCCGTCTTCGCCGTCGAGGGCACGGGGGTCGCAGGCCCGGTCGAGACCGATCTCGGCCCCGCGCTGTTCCGCGTCAACGGCGTTCTCGCCGCGCAGGAGCGCAGCTTCGAGGAGGTCCGCCCCGAGCTGGTCGACGAATTCGCCGCCGACGCGGCCCGCCGCCTCGTCTCCGACCAGATCGACCCGGTGGACGATCTTCTCGCCGGCGGCGCGACGCTGGAAGATGTGGCGCAGGAGACGCCTCTGGAGCTTGGCACCCTCCTGCTGTCCGACCAGAGCAGCGAGCCCATCGCGGCCTATACCGAGTTCCGCACCGCCGCCGAGGCGGCCGAGGTCGGCGACTTCCCCGAGGTCGGCCAGCTGGCCGACGGCGGCATCTTCGCCCTGCGCCTCGACGAGATCGTGCCGCCCGCCCTGCAACCCTTCGAGGACGTCAAGGTCGCCGTGATCTCGGCCTGGGAGCAGGACGAGACGAACAAGGCGCTGGTGGCCCAGGCCGAGGCGCTGAAGCAGTCCGTCGACGGCGGCCAGGCGATCGACACCGCGCCGGTCGCCCCGGTCGAGCAGAAGGGCCTGCTGCGCGACGGCTTCGTGGAAGGCGCGCCGAACGAGATGGTGACCGCCGCCTTCGAGATGCAGCCGGGCGAGACGCGGGTGCTGTCTGATGCCAACGGCGCCGTGCTGCTGCGCCTCGACGCCGTGGTGGCGCCGGACATGGAGACGGAGGAGGCGCAGAAGATCCGCACCGACTTCTCGGCCCAGACCGCCCAGAGCTATGCCCGCGACATGGCCGACGCCTTCACCCGCGCGATCGAGACCAACGCGGGCATCCAGCTGAACCAGGCGGCGATCAACGCCGTCAACGCCCAGTTCCCCTGATTTCCGAAAGTCCCGGCGATGCAGTTCCTTCCCTCCTACGACGAATTCGCCAGGGCTTACGAGGCGGGGCGCAACCAGGTGGTCTATGCCCGCCTCGCCGCCGACCTCGACACGCCGGTCTCGCTGATGCTGAAGCTCTCGGGCGGCCGCTCCGACAGCTTCCTTCTGGAATCCGTCACGGGCGGCGAGGTGCGCGGGCGCTACTCGATGATCGGCATGAAGCCGGACCTGATATGGGACTGCCGCGGCACCCGCTCGCGGCTGAACCGGCAGGCCCGCTTCGACCCCGAGGCCTGGGCGGAACTGGAAGGCAGCCCGCTCGAGACGCTGCGCGCGCTGATCGCCGAAAGCCGGATCGACCTGCCCGCCGACCTGCCCGCCTCTTCCGCCGGGCTGTTCGGCTATCTCGGCTACGACATGATCCGGCTGGTCGAACACCTGCCCGACGTGAACCCCGATCCGCTGGACCTGCCCGACGCGGTGCTGCTGCGCCCTTCGGTCATGGCGGTGCTCGACGGGGTGAAGGGCGAGGTGACGGTGGTGGCGCCCGCATGGGTCGGCTCGGGCCTGTCGGCGCGGGCGGCCTATGCCCAGGCAGCCGAGCGGGTGATGGACGCGGTGCGCGACCTCGAACGCAGCCCCCAGGGCGAAAGCCGCGACCTCGGGCAGGAGATCGCGCCGGTCACGCTGACTTCGAACTTCACCCACGAGGGATACCTGGCGGCGGTCGAGAAGGCCCGCGCCTATATCGAGGCCGGGGACATCTTCCAGGTCGTGCCCTCGCAGCGCTGGTCGGCGCCCTTCGCGCTGCCGCCCTTCTCGCTCTACCGCTCGCTCCGGCGCACCAATCCGTCGCCCTTCATGTTCTTCTTCAACTTCGGCGGCTTCCAGGTGATCGGCGCCAGCCCCGAGATCCTAGTCCGCGTCTTCGGCGGCGAGGTCACGGTGCGCCCCATCGCGGGCACCCGCCCCCGGGGCGAGACGCCGGAGCAGGACCGCGCGCACGAGGCGGACCTGCTGGCCGACGAGAAGGAGCTGGCCGAACACCTGATGCTGCTCGACCTCGGGCGCAACGACGTGGGCCGGGTGGCGAAGATCGGCACGGTGCGCCCCACCGAGGAGTTCATCATCGAGCGCTACAGCCACGTCATGCACATCGTCTCGAACGTCGTGGGCGAGCTGAACGAGGGCGAGGACGCGCTCTCGGCCCTGCTGGCCGGCCTGCCGGCCGGCACCGTCTCGGGCGCGCCGAAGGTGCGCGCGATGGAGATCATCGACGAGCTCGAACCGGAAAAGCGCGGCGTCTACGGCGGCGGCGTCGGCTATTTCGCGGCGAACGGCGACATGGACATGTGCATCGCGCTCAGGACCGCCGTGCTGAAGGACGAGACGCTCTATATCCAGGCGGGCGGTGGCGTCGTCTACGACAGCGACCCCGAGTCCGAGTACCAGGAGACGGTCAACAAGTCCAAGGCCCTGCTGCGCGCGGCCCAGGACGCCGGGCGGTTCGCGACGCGCTCGAACGGCTGAGGCAGCGCGGGCCGAAAGGTCGGACGCCTCCGGCGAGGGAGTATTTGGACAAAGAAGAAGCCCCGGCGGTCGAAATCCGCCCCCTGTTTCTTCTTTGCGATAAATACTCCCGCCGGAGGCTCCCGCACCCTCCGCCCGCGCGAGGGTTCAGAGGTTGCGGAATGCCTGTTCCTGGCGTGGCGTCCAGCGCACGGTCAGGTCGAACCCCGTCTCGGTCTGGACCTCCGATTCCACCACGCCTTCCTGGTGCAGCCAGGCCCGCTTCCGGCCGTCGCCGAAGGCCAGGGTCAGCGCACGCTCGGTGCGCTCGTCGTCGAGCGCGGTGGCGATGGCGGCATAGAGCGCGTCGAGGCCCGCGCCGGTGAGGGCGGAGATGGCCAGCACCCCGTCCTGCCGGGCGGCGGCGGTGGTGACGGCGTCGCGCCGTTCCGCGGGCAGCGCGTCGATCTTGTTCCAGAGCTCGAACTGCGGCGTGGCCTGTGTCACGCCCAGCTCCTTCAGGATGGCGCGCACGTCGCTTGCCTGTTCCTCGGAATTCGCGTGGGAGATGTCGCGCACGTGGAGGATCAGGTCGGCCGCCAGCACCTCTTCCAGGGTCGCTCGGAAGGCGGCGACGAGCTGGGTCGGCAGGTCCGAGATGAAGCCCACGGTATCGGACAGGATCACCCGCTTGCCCGAGGGCAGGTCGACCGCGCGCATGGTCGGATCGAGGGTCGCGAAAAGCATGTCCTCGGCCATCACCTCGGCCCCGGTCATGCGGTTGAAGAGGGTCGACTTCCCGGCGTTGGTATAGCCGACGAGGGCGACGATGGGGAACGGCACCTTGTCGCGCGCCGCGCGGTGCAACTCGCGTGTCTTGGCGACCTTGGCAAGCTGCTTCTTCAGCCGCAGGATCTGCTCGTCGATGGCGCGGCGGTCCGCCTCGATCTGGGTCTCGCCGGGGCCGCCGACGAAGCCCAAACCCCCACGCTGCCGTTCGAGGTGGGTCCAGGCGCGCACCAGGCGCGTGCGCTGGTAGGACAGCGCCGCCATCTCGACCTGCAACACGCCCTCGCGGGTGCGGGCGCGGTCGGAGAAGATTTCCAGGATCAGGCCGGTGCGGTCGAGCAGCTTGACGCCCCATTCCTTTTCGAGGTTGCGCTGCTGCACCGGCGACACCGGGCCGTCGATCAGCACAAGCCCGACCTCGGCCTCCTTGAAACGCGCCTTCAGTTCCTCGATCTTGCCGCTGCCGAACAGCATCCCCGGCTGGAGCTTCGGCAGGCGCACGACCTCGCTGCCCACCACATCGAGGTTCGGCAGCGCGGCGGCCAGTCCCACGGCCTCGGCCAGCGCGGCCTCGGGGTCGCGGCGGTCGCGGTCGGACTTCAGCTCGGGATGCAGGACCCAGGCGCGCATGGCCTGAACCGCGGTCTCATCCATCGAGATTACTCTTCCCCGTCGTAGAGGTTGATCGGCGAGGCGGGCATGATGGTGGAGATCGCGTGCTTGTAGACAAGCTGCGATTGCCCGTCGCGGCGCAGAAGCACGCAGAAATTGTCAAACCAGGTGATGACGCCCTGCAGCTTCACGCCGTTGATCAGGAAGATCGTCACGGGGACCTTTGTCTTCCGCACATGATTGAGGAAGGCATCTTGCAGATTCTGTCTATCGCCGGCCATTGTCCCGTCCAAATCTTGTTCTTGGCCCGTCATTCGATGCGGGCGTCATTTTTCACACCGCTTCAAGTATGAAGCGGCTTTCCGCGAGTTTAAAGAGTGAAATCGTCGCCGCATCGGATTCGGTCGGCTCCGCCCCCTCAGCGCCGCCAGAAGTCAGGGTTCAGCAGGGCGATCAGCGCCAGCGTTTCCAGCCGGCCCAGCACCATGGCGACGGCGAAGATGGCGCGCACCGGTCCGCCCT
The DNA here is from genome assembly GCF_002869745.1 of Oceaniglobus roseus. Lineage (GTDB taxonomy): Bacteria > Pseudomonadota > Alphaproteobacteria > Rhodobacterales > Rhodobacteraceae > Oceaniglobus > Oceaniglobus roseus. The sequence continues at coordinate 77,608 of NZ_PNOS01000004.1, read as the reverse complement.
GCTCGGCCAGCAGGATCGGGTCGGCCACCGCGAGCGTCAGCAGCGGGCCGGTGGTGGTGAGCGAGGCGATGGTCAGCACCACCGATTGCTCGAACTGGAGCCCGGTCAGCGAGAAGGCCATCATGCCGACGGCGATGGAGACGGCGAAGAGCATGAAGAAGATCCACGCCACATAGGCCCCCTTGCGCCGCATCCGCCGCGCGGCCGAGCCCGAGCCGCCGACCGAGGTGGGATGGACCAGTTTTTCCAGCTCGCGCACCCCGTGCTTGTAGAGCGCGTAGATCCTGAGCAGCTTCACGCCCCCCGCCGTGGTCGCCACGCCGCCGCCGAACAGGGCGAGCCCCATCAGCACCAGTCCCGGCGTCGACAGGCCCGACCAGCTTTGCGCCTCGTCCCAGTAGCTCGATTCGAAGCCGGTGGTGGTGAGGAAGGACAGCGTGGTGAAGACCGCGCCCCAGAAGGCCAGCAGCGAGGCCTGGAGGTTCATCTCGTCGTCGACCTCGAGCGCGCCGATCCAGTGGCGCAGGAACAGGAACAGCGGCAGGGCGGTCACTAGGAACAGGCCGATCTGCATTTCCGGGTCGCGGCTCAGGCGCCGAGGCCCCGCGCCCTCGCGCGAGAAGGTCAGGCGGGAGACGGCGAAGAACAGGAAGACGAAGATCAGCATCTCGGCCGGAAGCCCGCCCATGCCGCCCTGCCCGCTGACGATCCCGCTGGTGGCGAGCGTCGACATCGCGCGGCAGACGGCGGCAAGCGGCGCCTCGCCCGAGACCAGAAGACCGATCCAGAGCGCCAGCGTCAGCCCGCCGTAGATCGGCGCGAGGCGCGCGGTGAAGCGGACGATCCGCTGCGAGCCGTCGGCCACGCGGGTGATCTGCGTGGCCGAGGGGCTGGTCCCCTCGCCGATCTGCTCGCCCGAGAGCACCTCGAAGCCGCCGAGGTTCAGCGGCGCGATGATCGCCACCGCCGTCACCCAGACGTAGAGCCCGCCGAGCCAGCCCGCGAGCGCGCGCCAGAGGTGCAGGCTGTCGGACAGGCGCGCGGGTTCGTAGAGGGTCGCGCCGGTGGTGGTGACCGAGGAGACCATCTCGAACCAGGCGCGGGCGAAGGTGGTGGTGCCGAGCGCCTCGTAGAACGGCACGGCCATCACCGCGGGCACCAGGGTGAAGCCCGCCACCATCGAGATCAGGTAGCCGCGGGCGCGGCGCCGCACCACGAGGCCCGAGGTGGCGACGGCGATCAGGCTGACGATGACGCCGAACAGGATCGCGGAATAGAGGAATACCCGCGCCGTGCGGTTGTCGCCGATGGCGGTGGCATGGGCGGCGGGCACCAGCATCGCCAGCACCGCGATGCCGAGCAGCACGACGATGAACGGAAGCTTGGTGAGAAGGCGTTCCATGGCCTCAGAAGAAGTCGATGCTGACCTGGAACAGCCGCTCGACATCGGGCACGTCCTTGGCCAGCGCGAACAGCACGATCACGTCGCCCTCCTCGATCCGCGTCGCGCCCGTGGGGGTGATGACGGTGTCGCCCTTCTGCACGGCGCCGACCAGCACACCTTCCGGGAAGTCGATGTCGCGCACCAGCTGGCCGGAGATCGAGGAGGTGGACAGCACCTGCGCCTCGATCACCTCGGCCTCGGCGTCGCCGATGGAATAGACGCCGCGGATCCGGCCCTGGCGGACGTGGCGCAGGATCGAGGACACGGTGGTCGAGCGGGGGTTGATGAAGGCGTCGATGTCGAGCGGGCCCATGAGCGAATGCAGCGTCGGATCGTTGACGAGGCAGATCGCCATCTTGCACCCGGCCGTCTTGGCGCGCACCGCGGCCAGCACGTTCGTCTTGTCGTCGTCGGTGACGGCGAGCACGGCGTCGGCCTTGCCGATGCTGGCCTCGTTCAGAAGCTCCATGTTCAGCCCGTCGCCATGCAGCACGATGGTGCGCTCCAGCGTGTCGGCGGCGCGTTCGGCCACGGCGCGGGTGCGCTCGATGATCTTCACGCGCACCCGTTCGGCCCGCTTCTCGAGGTGGCGCGCCACGGCGAGGCCCACGTTGCCGCCGCCGATGATGACGACGCGGTGCTGGCGGGTCACGAGCTTGCCGAAGATCTCCAGCGTGCGGTTCACGTCCTCGCGGTGGGACATGACGTAGATCTGGTCGTCCTCGAACAGCTGGTCCGCGGGGTCCGGCGCGAAGAGCTGGCCCTTCCGGCGGATCCCCACGACGACGGCGCGCAGGGTCGAGAAGAGATCGGTCAGCTGGCGCAGCGGCGTGTTCAGCACCGGGCAGTCGGGGCCGAGGGAGATGCCCAGAAGCTGCGCCTGCCCGCCAAGGAAGGACTGTGTGTCGAAGGCCACCGGGGCCGCGAGGCGGCGCAGCGCGGCCTCGGCCACCTCCTTTTCGGGCGAGATCACCACGTCGATCGGCATGTGGTCGCGGCGGTAGAGGTCGGAGTAGATCGCGGTCAGGTAGGACTGCGCGCGCAGGCGGGCGATCTTGCGCGGCACCGAGAAGACGGAGTGCGCGACCTGGCAGGTCACCATGTTCACCTCGTCCGAGAAGGTCGCGGCGATGATCATGTCGGCATCCCGCGCCCCGGCCCGGTCCAGCACGTCCGGATAGGAGGCGTGGCCGGCGATTCCCTGCACGTCGAGCGTATCGGTGGCGCGGCGCACGAGGTCGGGGTTGTTGTCGACCACGGTGACGTCGTTCCTCTCGCCCGAAAGATGCTTGGCGATCTGCCAGCCGACCTGGCCCGCGCCGCAGATGATGACCTTCATGGTGTTCCCTCGTCGGCCCGTCCCGGCCCTCGCAATGCGTGCTGGACATGGCGCGCGGTTCGTCGGAACCTGCCGTCGGCACGCCATCAGTCATGGCAACACGGGCAGGAGGACGCAATGGCAAACCGAATGATCTGGCTTCTGCCGCTGCTGCTGCTGGCCTGCGCGCCCTATCGCGGCTTCTACCGCGAGGGGGTATCGGTGACGCGGCTGAACGCCGATCTGACCGACTGCGAGGTGAGCGGCGTGAACCGGGTGCCGCCGAACACGCAGATCCGCACCACGCCGATCGAGGTGTTGCCGCCGCGCCGGGTGTGCAGCCGGGACGGGCTGCACTGCCGCCTGATCGGCGGGGACATCGTGGGGGGCGAGACCTATACCTACGACGCGAACGCCGGGCTCAGGGCGCGGGTGATCTCGCAGTGCATGGCGGCGCGGGGCTATTCGCCGGTCGAGATCCCGATGTGTTCGCCCGAGGCCCAGCGTGACTCCGGCGGCCGGGTGCCCGCGACGCTGCCGCCCCTGGGTCCGAACGTCTGCGCGGTGCGGGTGCAGGGCGGCGGCGTCGGGTTCCTGACGACGGGGTGACGAGCCGTTCCGGCCGCGGCAATCCAGACCACGACGGAGCTTCGCTCGGAGGGCCGCGCCCGACCCTGGGAGGGCGCTTTGAGACGCTCCTGCGTTGTGTTTCGTCAGCAAGCAGACGTGTCGCTCGTGCTGCGGACGACATCGCCAATGCGCCCTCCCGGGGGGAGGGTCGGGCGCGGCCCGGCGTTGCCGCCGGGCCCGACGGCTGAGCTGTTTCTGCCAAGATCCTCCGGAACCTCGGGATTTCAGGACAGCAGTCCCAATCACCCACCCAGAAACCCCTCCGCCAGCGGCAGGAACAGGTCCGGGCGGCTGCGCATGGGCCAGTGGCCGGTCGGCAGGATCCGAAGCCGCCCGTCCCGCAGCAGCGGCGCGGCGGCCTCGGCGTAACGGACGGGCACCACGCGGTCGTGGCGGCCGTGGACCAGCAGCACCGGCGCCGCCAGGTCCGGCAGCCGCGGCGTGAGGTCCGAGAGCAGCCCGGCGGACGACATCTCGCCCGCGAGGAAATCGTCGAAGCTGCGCTTCACCCGCTGCTCGCGCGCCAGCGCCTGGAACTCGGCCAGCGCCGCCGGGGGCACGCGCAGCGCGCCGCCCCACTCGGCCGCGAGCGCCAGGCGCAGCGGCAGGCCGCCGCGCACACCGACGGCGTAGAGATGGCGCATCCAGCCGCGCCGGGCGGCATAGGCGGCCAGCGGATGGTAGCGCACGCGCCGCATCAGCCCGTAGGAGCCCGCGGCGATCATCCGGCGCACGCGGTCCGGCCGTTCCAGCGCCAGCAGCAGTCCCGCCCCCGCCCCCATGGAGACGCCGCAAAGGTCGGCGCGGGCGATGCCGAGCGTATCGAGGAAATCGCCGAGCCAGCCTGCGAGATCGGCCAGCGTATGGGTCCGCGCGAACCCCGCGCTGCCGCCATAGCCCGGCAGGTCGGGCAGGATCACGCGGCGCCCCGTTGCCAGACCCGGGAAGGTCGCGGCCCATGTCGGCAGCGCCCCGTCGAAGCCGCCGCCGTGCAGCAGCACCAGCGGTGCCGCCCCGCCCGCGCCCGCCTCGCGGAAGGCGACGGGGCGGCCCTGCACCTCGATCAGGCGCGGCGTCGGCAGCGGGTCGGTCAGGTCTCGACGTCCTCGATATGGGCGATCCGGCTGCCCTGCTTGACCGAGGTCACGACGTTCAGCGACTTCAGCTTCCGGTGCAGCGCCGAACGCTCCATCCCGACGAAGGAGGCGGTGCGCGAGATGTTGCCACCGAAGCGGTTGATCTGGGTCAGCAGGTATTCCCGCTCGAACAGCTCGCGCGCCTCGCGCAGCGGCAGGGTGGCGAGCGAGCCCGAGAGGACCACGCGTCCCTCCTCGTCCGACGGGCCCTCGGTCCCGGGAAGCTCGGCCGCCGTGATCTCGCCCTTGTCGGAGCCGAGGATCAGCACCCGCTCCATCACGTTCTTCAGCTGCCGCACGTTGCCGGGCCAGAGCATCGTCTGGAGCAGCGCCACCGCCTCCTCGCTGAGGCTGCGCAGGGGCAGGCCCTGGGACTTGTTGAAACCGGCGATGAAGTGGTGGGCGAGTTCGGGAATGTCCTCGCGCCGCTCGTCGAGAGAGGGCACGGCGATCGGCACGACCGAGAGGCGGTGGAACAGCTCCTGGCGGAAGCGGCCCAGCTTGATCTCGGCGGCGAGGTCGCGGTTGGTCGAGGAGATTACGCGGATGTCGACCTTGATCTTCTCGCTGCCGCCGACGCGGGTGAAGGACTGTTCGACCAGCACGCGCAGGATCTTCGATTGCGTGCCGGGGGGCATGTCGGCCACCTCGTCGAAGAACAGGACACCGCCGTCCGCCTGCTCCAGCAGCCCCGGTTCGATCCCGCGGTCCGAACCTTCGCGGCCGAACAGCACGTCCTCCATCCGCTCGGGTTCGATCGTGGCGGAGGAGACGGTGACGAAGGGCGCGTCGGCGCGGTTGGAATTGGCGTGGATGTAACGCGCGGCGACCTCCTTGCCGCTGCCCGCGGGCCCCGAGAGCATCACGCGCCCGTTGCTCTTCGTCACCTTGTCGAGCTGCGATTTCAGCGACTTGAAGGCGGCGCTGGATCCGATCATCTCGGCCACCGTGCCGTCCCGCCGCTTCAGCTCGGTGTTCTCGCGGCGCAGGCGCGAGGTTTCCATGGCGCGGCCGATCACCACCGTCAGCTGGTCGATGTTGAACGGCTTCTCGATGAAGTCGTAGGCGCCCTGCTTGATCGCGGCGACCGCGATCTCGACGTTGCCGTGGCCCGAGATGATGATGATCGGAATCCCCGGATGGTCGCGCTTCGTCGCCTTCAGGATGTCGATGCCGTCCATCTGGCTGTCCTTCAGCCAGATGTCGAGGATCATCAGCGACGGCAGCTCGGCCGCGATCTGGGCCATGCATTCGTCGGAATTGCCGGCCAGCCGGGTGGTATAGCCTTCGTCCTTCAGGATGTCCGAGATCAGCTCCCGGATGTCCCGCTCGTCATCGACAATCAGAATGTCGCCCATCAGTGAATTCCTTTCGTCATACTGCCATTTCCTCTGCCTCACCCGCCTCGGCCTCGATCAGCCGGGGCAGTCTTATGTCGGCCCGCGCGCCGCGGTGCCCGGTTGCATCGAAGGGCTCGGCGTCGCTCAGGGTCAGCGTGCCGCCGTGCTCCTCGATGATCTTCTTGACGATCGGCAGGCCCAGCCCCGTGCCCTGGCTGCGGGTCGTCACGTAGGGTTCGAACAGCCGCGCCCGGTCCTCGGGCAGGCCGATGCCGTTGTCGGAGATCGCGATCTGGATCTCCTGCGCATCCGCCTGCATGGCAACGCGGATCTGCGGCGCGTGCCCGTCCGGCCTGCCCCTCTCGTACAGTGATTCAATGGCTTCGCCGGCGTTCTTGATGAGGTTTGTCAGCGCCTGGTTCAGCATCGTCGCGTCGAAATCGGCCAGCACCGGGGCGGCCGGGATGTCGGCGGTGATCTTCACGTCGTGCTGCCCCGCCTCCTGCAGCGTCACCACGTCGCGCAGGAGCTTTGCCATGTCATGGGTGCGCCGCTCGGGCTCGGGCATGCGGGCGAATTTCGAGAACTCGTCGACGATCCGGCGCAGGTCGTTGGTCTGGCGGACGATGACGCCGGTATACTGTTCAAGTGCCTCGGCATCTTCCTCGGGCAATGCCTTGGAAAACTTGCGCTTTATCCGCTCGGCGGAGAGCTGGATCGGGGTCAGGGGGTTCTTGATCTCGTGCGCGATGCGCCGTGCCACGTCGCCCCAGGCGGCCATCCGCTGCGCCGCGACAAGGTCGGTCACGTCGTCGAAGGCGACGACGTAGCCCTCCAGCTTGCCCGCTTCCGAGCGGCGTGTGGACATGCGCACCAGCAGGCTTTCCAGCTTGCCGCCCCGGCTGACCTTGATCTCCTCCTGCGCCACGTCGCTGCGGCGATTGGCGCGCAGGCGGTCGAACAGCGGGCCGAACTCGGGCACCGCCACGGCCAGCGCCACCGACTGCCCGTCGGATTCGCCGAGTTGCAGCAGCCGCTCGGCCGAGCGGTTGACGAAGGTGACGCGCCCCTTGGGGTCGAGCCCGACGAGGCCCGCGGTGACCGAGGACAGGACGGAGTCGAACAGCCGCCGCCGCCGGTCGATCTGGTCGTTGGTCGCCAGCAGCGTCTCGCGCTGGCCCTTCAGCTGGCGGGTCATCTGGTTGAACAGGCGGCCCAGCATGGCGATCTCGTCGTCGCCCTTCTCCTCCTTCACCTGCACGTCGAGGTCCCCTGCCCCGACCCGCTGCGCCGCGCCGGCCAGCCGCCCCACGGGGCCGGACAGGCGTTCGGCGAACCAGAGGCCCAGCCAGATCGCGGCGAGGATCAGGATGACGGCGAAGCCGAGGTAGACGAGGCCGAACTCGAACAGGATGCGGCCGCGCTCGTTCTCCAGCTGGTTGTAGAGGCGGACGGATTCCTGGGTGTCGTCGAGCAGCGACAGGATCTTGCCGTCGACGTCGCGGCTGACATAGAGTAGCCGGTTGCCCAGCCCGTCGAGACGCCGCAGCGCGCGGAACTCGTTCACGCCCCAGTCCTCGATCACCACGGTCTCGCCCGCCTCGGCGCGCGAGATGTCCTCGGCCGAGGGGCGTTCGTAGTCGAACAGGTAGGAGCGTTCGCCGCGCGCGCGGATGTCGCCGGTGGTGTCGATGACGAAGGCTTCGGAGAGGCCGCGCTGGATCCGGCTCTGACCCTGGGCCAGAAGCTGGCGCATCTCGCCGTCCGACAGCTGGAAGCTGTTGGCGCGGACGGAGGAGAGGAAGGTGGCCAGCGCCTCGGTGTCCGTCCTGAGCGACTGGCGCTGCTCGTCCTCATAGGCCTCGGCCGCGGCGAGCGAGGCGCCGACCACGTTGCGCACCCGGTCCGAGAACCAGCCCTCGAGCCCGACGTTGACCGTGAGGCCCGCGAAGATGGCGACCGTCACCGTGGGGATCAGCGCGATCAGCGCGAACACCCCGGTCAGCCGCAGGTGCAGGCGCGAACCCGCGGACTGCGCCCGCCGCGCCGCCACCATCCGGGCCAGCGCGTTCAGCACCAGCGTGGCGATCACCAGCACGTAGACGAGGTCGGCCAGCAGGACGAGGCGCAGCGTGATCGTGGAGGTGCCCTGGTCGAGCGGGCCGAGGACGAAGAAGGTGGCGAGGGTCAGGACCGGGCCCAGAACCACGAGCCCGAGGGTCGACAGGTTCTGGACACGCTTCATGCGTCGCAGGGCCGCGACACGTTCCCAAGTGACCGTGCGGACACGCCCTGTCACGGGTTTACCCCCAATTTGATGTGGCGCTTTGCGCGCCGTACCGCTCTATCTGGTGGTCTCGCCCCGACTGACGCCGGAGGGCCACACATTCTGTTGCGGTTTTACATCAACTTGCGGCGCCGTGTCACGCGAATATCGAGGTCGGTGATCTTCTTTCTGAGCGTGTTCCGGTTGATGCCCAGCAGATCGGCGCATTTCGCCTGGTTTCCGCCGGTGGCATCCAGCGCGATCTCGATCAGCGGGCCTTCGACCTCGCGCAGGATCCGCTGGTAGAGGCCCGGCGGCGGCAGAAGCCCGCCGTGCAGGTCGAAATACCGCTTCAGGTGCTTGCTGACCGAGCCCGAGAGCTTCTCGCCCTCGCCGCCGCCGACGAGCGGTTCCATCGCCGGCTGGTTGCCGAGCACCGCCTCGGTCTCGGCGCGGCTGATCTCTTCCTCGACGCCCGTCACCATGATCCGGCGCACAGTGTTCTCCAGCTGGCGGACGTTGCCGGGCCAGCTGTAGGCGCGGATCAGCTCCATCGCGTCGTTCGAGAAGCGGCGCGAGGTGTTGCCGTCGCGCTCGGCCCGCTTCAGGAAATGCTCGGTCAGCAGCGGGATGTCGTCCACCCGCTCGCGCAGGGCCGGCACCGACAGGGTAACGCCGCCGAGGCGGTAGAACAGGTCCTGCCGGAACTGCCCGTTCTCCATCTTCGCGGCGAGGTTCGCCTGGGACGAGGCCATGATCCGCGGCGCGTTGTCGGTGAAGCTGTCGAGCATCCGAACGATCCGCGCCTGCGCGTCCTCGTCGAGGTCGCCCACCTCGTCGAACAGGATCGAGCCGCCCCGCGCCTTGGCGATGATCTGCGCCGGGCCTTCCATCGTGGCGAGGTCCGAGACCCCCGCGACGACGAAGGGCTGCGTGCGCCGGTCCGAGAAGTCGTGGATGGCCCGGGCGATCAGCGACTTGCCGGTGCCGGATTCGCCGATGATGAGCACGGCGAGGTCGGTGTTCATCACCCGCGCGACCAGACGGTAGAGCGCCTGCATCGCGGGCGTGCGGCCCACCAGCGGCAGGTCGTCGCTGGGCAGGCCGGTCTTCGCGGGCTTCGGCGGGGGCGCGCGGCGCTTGACCTCCAGCGCGCGGGCGGCGCGCTTCATCAGGTCGGGCAGGTCGAAGGGTTTCGGCAGGTAGTCGTAGGCATCGGCCTCGGCGGCCTGGATCGCCGTCATGATGGTGTTCTGGGCGGAAATGACGATCACCGGCAGGCCGGGACGTTCCACCGCGATCTTCGGCAGCGCTTCCAGCCCGTTGCCGTCGGGCATGATGACGTCGGAGATCACCAGGTCGCCCTTCCCCTCCTCGACCCAGCGCATCAGCGTGACCATGGAGGAGGTCGCATGCACCTTGCACCCCGCCCGGGTCAGCGCCTGGGTCAACACGGTGCGGATCGTGCGGTCGTCGTCGGCGACAAGTACGGTTCCATCCATCAGTCGTTGGTCCTTGCAAGAGTACGGATGTGTCGGGTCATGCCTCGTCCCCGTCGCGCGCGTCCTTCGGTGCGACCGGCAGGGACAACCTGAATACGGTGTGCCCCGGCACGGAATCAACCGAGATCCAGCCGTTATGCTCGGAGATGATCTTGCTGACCAGAGCCAGACCCAGGCCGGTGCCGTTCTCGCGGCCCGAGACGAAGGGTTCGAAGATGTCGGCGGCGATCTCGGGCGGCAGGCCCGGGCCGTCGTCGATGATCTCGACCTGGAGCGGCAGCGCCCCGTCGCCGCCGTCCTTGCGGCGCAGGCGCAGCGACAGGTCGTAGAAGGTGCGAAGCGTGATCGTGCCGCCCTCGGGGCCCGCGGCCCCGGTCGCGTTCCTGAGCAGGTTCAGGAACACCTGGAGCAGCTGGTCGGCGTCCACGAAGGTCGGCGGCAGCGAGGGGTCGTATTCCTCGGTCATCCGCATGTGCCCGGCGAAGCCGACCATCGCCGTCTTGCGGGCACGGTCCAGCAGGTCGTGGATGTTGATCGCCTTCTTCAGCGGCGGGCGGAGGTTGCCGAACTGCTCCACCTGGTCCAGCAGCGCGACGATGCGGCGGCTCTCCATCACGATCAGGTCGGTCAGTTCCAGATCCTCGCCCGACAGCCCCATGGACAGGAGCTGCGCCGCCCCGGTGATGCCGGCGAGCGGGTTCTTGATCTCGTGGGCCAGCATCTCGGCCATGCCGATGGCCGAGCGCGCCGAGGTCTGCACCTGGTAGGCGCGCCCCAGCCGGTCGGCGATCTGGCGCGGCTCCAGCAGGACCAGCACGAAGCCCGGCATGCCGATCATCGGGCCGATCTGGACGTTGCACTGGACCGGCGGACGCTGGCCGGTGCCGACGTCGACGTTGTTGATGAACAGGGCCCCCTGGTCGCGGCGGACGCGGGTGAACGCCTCTTCCAGCGGCGCGTCGATGGCGAGGCGGTCGAACACCGGGGCGCCGCGCATGGAGCGGGCGGAGGCGTTCAGGAACTGCTCGGCGGCGGGGTTGATCTCGGAAATCATGTCGCCGGGATCGAGCAGCAGCGCGGGCAGCGGCAGCGATGTCCAGAGCGACTCGGACAGCGCGCTCATGCGGCGAGCGCCTTCGCCTGGCCCTCGGCCATGGCGTCGGGCAGCAGCGCGGGCACCTGCCCGGGGGCCGCCGTCAGCACGCGCCTGCGCAACGCGGGCTCGGTGCCCGCATGGTCCATGTACCAGCCGAGGTGCTTGCGCACGACCTTCGCGCCGAGGTCGCGGCCGTAGAAGGACAGCGCCGCTGCGTAGTGTCCCGCCACGAGGTCGGCCAGCGCCGCGCCGGTCGGCACCTCGGGCGCGGGCGCGCCGGTGAGCGATGCCGCGACCTCGGACAGCCGCCACGGCACGCCCTGCGCGCCCCGCCCGATCATCACGCCCGCCGCGCCCGAAAGCCTGAGCGCGTCGCGGGCGTCGTCGGCGTTGCGGATGTCGCCGTTGGCGATCACCGGCACCGACACCGCGTCCACCACCGCCCGGATCGCCGCCCAGTCGGCGCGGCCGGTGTAGAACTGGCAGCGGGTGCGGCCGTGGATCGTGATCATCCGCACCCCCGCCGCCTCGGCCCGCCGCGCGAGCTCGGGGGCGTTCAGCAGCGCGTCGTCCCAGCCGAGCCGGGTCTTCAGCGTCACCGGCACCTTTACCGCGCCCACCACCGCCTCGATCAGCCCGAGCGCGTGGTCGAGATCCTTCAGCAGCGCCGAGCCGGAATAGCCGTTGACCACCCGCTTCGCCGGGCAGCCCATGTTGATGTCGATGACCTCGGCCCCGTTCGCCTCGACCATCCGCGCGGCCTCGGCCATCCAGTGCGCCTCGCGCCCCGCCAGCTGCACCGCCGTCCGCGCCTCGCCGAAGCCCAGCTCCGCCTTCTCGCGCATGCCGGGCTTGGCCTGAACCATCTCCTGGCTTGCCACCATCTCGCTGACGACGAGACCCGCGCCGAAGCCTGCGACCAGGCGGCGGAACGGCAGGTCGGTGATGCCGGCCATGGGGGCCAGCAGGACGGGAGTGTCGAAGAGGGTGCGCGTCACGGCGTCGTTGCTCAATCGTTGTGCAATTGCCTGAACTGCTATCGCCGACGGCGCCGAAACGCAAACCGGCGTCATCGCCGAATCGTCCCGGAAGGCAGGGTAATCTTCCGCTGCACAAAAAAAGTGCAGATGCGCCGCCCCGGCGCTTTGCATTGTGACCGGAATCGCCATGACGTAGTTACCGAAGATGCCGCGGGCCGCACCGCGGCCACAGCGCGGGGACGGCAGGATGACGACAGCGGCGGTGATCGTGGCCGCGGGACGGGGCACGCGGGTGGGCGGGCCGGTCCCGAAGCAGTGGCGCGACCTTTGCGGCCGGGTGGTGCTGGCGCGCACGCTCGACGCCTTCCGCGGGGCACCCGGCGTCTGTCACGTCGTGCTGGTGCTCCACCCCGAGGACATGGGCCTTGCTCCGGGCTATACCGCCCTGCCCGAGGTCAGCGCGGTGCCCGGCGGCGCAAGCCGGGGCGAGAGCGTGCGCGCCGGGCTGGAGGCGCTGGAGCGGTTGGGCGTCGAGCGGGTGCTGATCCACGACGCCGCCCGCCCCCTCGTCAGCCAGGCGCTGATCGCCAGGGTCTGCGCCGTGCTCGACACCTCGCCCGGCGCGGCGCCGGCCCTGCCCGTCACCGACGCCCTGTGGCAGGGCGCCGCGGGAAAGGTCCGTGGATTGCAGGACCGGGAGGGCCTGTTCCGCGCACAGACCCCGCAGGGCTTCCACCTGGCCGCGATCCTCGCCGCCCATCGCAACCACCCCGGCATGGCGGCCGACGACGTGGCCGTGGCCCATGCCGCCGGTCTTCCGGTTGCCATCGTCGACGGGGACGAGGATAACCTGAAGATCACCACCGAGGCCGACTTCACCCGCGCGGCCCGAATCCTGGAGCGCACCATGGACATCCGCACCGGCAACGGTTTCGACGTGCACGCCTTCTGCCCGGGGGACCACGTCACGCTCTGCGGCGTTCGCGTCCCCCACGACCAAGCCCTGCTCGGCCATTCGGACGCCGACGTGGGGATACATGCCGTGACCGATGCGATCTACGGCGCGCTGGCCGAGGGCGACATCGGCCGCCACTTCCCGCCGTCCGATCCGCAGTGGAAGGGCGCCGCCTCGCACATCTTCCTGACCCATGCAGTCGAACTTGCGGCGCAGCGCGGGTTCCGCATCTCCAATGCCGATTGCACGCTGGTCTGCGAGGCGCCGAAGATCGGGCCCCACGCCGCGGCGATGCAGGCCGAGATGGCGCGCATCATGGGACTCGAGCAAGGTCGCGTCTCGGTCAAGGCCACCACGTCCGAGCGGCTGGGCTTCACCGGGCGGGGCGAAGGCATCGCCGCGCTCGCCACCGTCACGCTGGTGACGCCATGAGGCTGTCGCATCTGGTCGCCACCGTCTGCGGCATCGGCCACCTGCGCCCCGCCTCGGGCACCTGGGGCTCGCTCGCCGCGCTGCCGCTCGCCTATCTTCTGATCGTCGCCGGCGGCCTCTGGCTGTTCCTGCCCGCCATCGTCGCCGCCTATGCCGCCGGGCTCTGGGCGACGCGGGTCGAGACGGCGGGAAAGGCGAACCACGACCCCTCGGAAATCGTCATCGACGAAGTGGTGGGACAGTGGATCGCGCTGCTGCCGATCGTCCTCGGCGTGCAGATGACGGGAGCCGCGCCCGAGCGGCTCTGGCCCGGCTGGATCGGCGCCTTCCTGATGTTCCGCCTTTTCGACATCTGGAAGCCCGGTCCCATCGGCCGCGCCGACCGGCGGAACGATTTCCACGGCGTGATGCTTGACGATGTGCTGGCCGGTGTCGCCGCGGCCGTCGTCACCGCCCTTGCGGCGGCCATTGCCCATGGAGTGCTGATGTGACCCTTTCCGCCGAGACCCTGCTTCAGAAGGCGCGCGCCGCCCGCATGATGGTGGCCACCGCCGAAAGCTGCACTGGAGGGCTTCTGGCGGGGGCGATCACCGAGATTCCCGGCTCGTCCGAGGTGTTCGAACGGGGCTTTGTCACCTATTCCAACGCCGCCAAGGTCGAGATGCTGGGCGTCTCGGAAACCACCCTCACCCAGCACGGCGCGGTCAGCGAACCGGTGGCGCGCGAGATGGCCGAAGGTGCGCTGGCCTGGTCGGCGGCGGATCTCGCGGTGTCGATCACCGGCATCGCGGGCCCCGGCGGATCGGAGTCCAAGCCCGAGGGCCGGGTCTGCTTCGGACTGGCGCGCACCGGCACCCAGCCGCAGACCTGGACCCGCGACTTCGGCGCCATCGGCCGCGCCGAGGTCCGGCGCAGCAGCGTGGACTTCGCGCTGGCGCTGCTGCTGGAGGCCCTGGGCGACGGCGCTCAGACCGCGCCGGCCAGTTTCCGGCGATAGGAGAACAGGCAGAACACCTCGGCCGTGCGGCGGCGTTCGGGGCGCGGGGTCAGCGGCGGCAGGGCGCGCGGAACCCGGCGCGGCATGACCGTGTCGGGACGGGCGCGGCGGCCCCAGTCGAAGTCGGCGTCGCGATACGACAGGGCGGCCACAGGGCGTTTGGCCGGAGCGGGGGAGCAGATGATGAGGCGCATGTGGCGATCTCCTTGTTTGGCCCTCCCATATGCGCGGCGAACTGTGAAAACTTCGTGGCCTTATTCAGGAAAAGTTAGCAATTACAAATACATGGTTAACGCGCCACACAAGGCACGTTGACCCGACCGTCAGCCGTGCAGCGCCGCCGCCCGCCGTTCGAAGGCGCGCACGATCCGCTGCATGGCATCGTTGAAGAACATCCCCGCCGCGGTCTGCAAAATCCGGTTCTTGAACTCGAAATCGACGAAGAACTCGACCTCGCAACCGCCCTCCACGTCCCGGAAGCTCCACTTCGAGATCATGTGCTTGAATGGGCCGTCCAGGTACTCCGTGTCGATCTTCATGTCCTCGGGCCACAGCGTGACCTTGCTCGCGAAGCGTTCGCGGAAGACCTTGAACGAGATCACCAGGTCCGCCTCCATCACCTCTCCGCCCTCGATGGGCCGGGTCGAGCGGACGCGCGCCGCGGCGCACCAGGGGAGGAATTCGGGGTAGCTGCCGACGTCGGCGACCAGATCGTACATCTGTTGCGCGGTATAGGGCAGCTTTCGGGTTTCGTGATGTGTGGGCATGTCTTATCTGTTTCCGGGCGTCCGGGTCGATGTCGGCCATGGGGCACCATAAATCAAGGGGGCGTCATGGCGCAGCCGGCCTATGCGATCGACCAGATGATCTCGGCCAAGTCCATCGCGGCGCGGATCGAGGCGCTGGCGAAGGAGATCAAGGCGCATTACGGCGAGACCGAGAAGCTGGTCGTCGTCGGGCTGCTGCGCGGCTCGTTCGTGTTCATCGCCGACCTCGTGCGCGAGCTCGACATGAACGTGGAGGTCGATTTCCTGGAGGCGTCGAGCTATGGCAACGCCACCGAGAGCAGCCGCGAGGTCAGGATACTCAAGGATCTGCGGGGCGAGATCGGCGGGCGCGACGTGCTGGTGGTCGAGGACATCGTCGACACCGGCTTCACCCTGCTCCACGTCACGCGGATGCTGCTGAACCGGGAGCCGCGGCGGCTGGAGACCATCGCCCTGCTCGACAAGCCCGCCCGCCGCGAGGTCGACATCAAGGCGACCTGGACCGGCTTCGAGATCCCCGACGAGTTCGTGGTGGGCTACGGCATCGACTACGCGCAGAGAAACCGCAACCTGCCCTTCATCGGCAAGGTGCGCTTCCTCGACGAGGGCGCATGAACCTCCACTGGCTGCTGCGCGCGGCGCAATGGGCGCGCCATCCCCCTTCGCCCCGCCGGGTCAAGCTGGTGCTGGCGGTGATCGCCATCTGCCTGATTCTTCTCGCGATCGAGCATTTCGTGGGCTGGCCCGAGGCGCTGAGCCTAGATCCCGCCCGGCGCGCGCCGGTGCTGCGCTGATCCCTTTCCAATTCCCCGCCATGGTCTACCATCGCCCTGTTTCTCAGAAAGGACGCCGTCGATGCCCCCGTTCCTGCGCTGGCTGATCTTCCTCGCCCTCGTCGGCTCCCTCGGCTTCTGGTTCCTCACCCGCCCCGAACCGCTCGCCGCCGACGCGCTGGACGGGCTGACCGGCGATGCGGCGGCGGGAGAGCGGGTGTTCCTGGCCGCGGGCTGCGCCTCCTGCCACGTCGCGCCTGATGCGGAGAAGTCCGACGGACCGCCGGTGCTGGCGGGGGGCGAGGCCTTCACCACGGATTTCGGCACCTTCTATGCCCCGAACATCTCGCCCGACCTCGAGCACGGGGTCGGCAGCTGGAGCGACCTCGAGCTTGCCAGCGCCATCCAGCGCGGCGTCGGACCGGGCGGCGAGCACCTCTATCCCGTCTTTCCGTACGATTCCTATATCAGGGCCCAGACCGGCGACATCGTGAACCTGATCGCCTACCTGCGCACCCTGCCCGCCTCGGAGACGCCGAGCAGACCGCACGACGTGTCCTTCCCGTTCAACATCCGCCGCCTGATGGGGGGCTGGAAACTGCTCTACCTCGACCGCGACTGGGTGGTGACGGGCGACCTGACCGAGGAACAGCAGCGCGGCCGTTACCTGGTCGAGGCGCTCGGCCATTGCGGCGCCTGCCACACGCCGAGGAACCTCCTTGGCGGGCCGAAGGCGGGCGCCTGGCTCGCCGGAGGGCCGGACCCGAACGGCAAGGGAAAGATCCCGAACATCACGCCGGGCGGGCTCGACTGGTCGGAGGACGAGATCGTGGAATACCTCACGAGCGGCTTCACCCCCGAATACGACACGGTGGGCGGCGCGATGGTGGCGGTGGTCGACAAGATCTCGAAGCTGCCCGGGAGCGACCGGGCGGCCATCGCGGCCTACCTGAAGGCGGTGCCGCCGCATCCGTGAGGTTCGCCGCCCCACTTTCGGCGTCGCGCGGGCCGAAAGTGCGGGACCGGGGGCCAGCCCCCGGACCCCCGGGATATTTGGGAAGCAAAGATGGGGGGCCGGGCAGACCGGCTGACGGTCAGAGGGCGGCGAGCTTCTTCAGGCGGGCTTCGCGCAGGCGCTGGAAGTCGTCGCCGGCATGGTAGCTCGACCGGGTCAGCGGCGTCGCCGAGACCATCAGGAAGCCCTTGCCGAGGGCGGCCTTCTCGTAGGCGGCGAATTCCTCGGGCGTCACGAAGCGGTCGACACGGTGGTGCTTCGGCGTCGGTTGCAGGTACTGGCCGATGGTGAGGAAGTCGATGTCGGCGGCGCGCATGTCGTCCATCACCTGGCGCACCGCCTGCGCGTCCTCGCCGAGGCCGACCATGATGCCGGACTTGGTGAACATCGCCGGATCCAGCTCCTTCACCCGCTGGAGCAGGCGCAGGGAGTGGAAGTAGCGCGCACCGGGGCGCACCTCGGGATAGAGGCCGGGAACGGTCTCGAGGTTGTGGTTGAAGACGTCGGGCTTCGCCTCGACCACCTTCTCGAGCGCCTCGGGGCCGCATTTCAGGAAGTCGGGCGTCAGGATCTCGATCGTGGTGCCCGGCGCCTGACGGCGGATCGCGCGGATCGTCTGGGCGAAGTGCTCGGCGCCGCCGTCCTCCACGTCGTCGCGGTCGACCGAGGTGATGACGACGTGGTTCAGGCCCAGCTTCTTCACCGCATCGGCCACGCGCCCCGGTTCGAACACGTCGAGCGCATCGGGGCGGCCCGTGGCGACGTTGCAGAAGGTGCAGCCGCGGGTGCAGATCTCGCCCATGATCATCATGGTGGCGTGGCCCTGGGACCAGCATTCGCCCACGTTGGGGCAGCCCGCCTCTTCGCAGACGGTGCTGAGCCTGTGCTCGCGCATGATGGCGCGGGTCTTCTGGTAGCCGTCGCCGGTGGGCGCCTTGACGCGGATCCAGTTCGGCTTCTTCGGCTGGGCGCTGTCGGGGCGGCGCGCCTTTTCGGGATGGCGCTGGTCCGGGATCTTCAGGTCACGCATGTCGGTCCTTCCTTTGCCCCTCATATAGACCCTTCCGGCGGGGATGTCGCGGCCCGTTTCCGAAGATGTGTCCTGCCCTCGGCACATGGCGCTCAGCCGAGCACGGGGCCGAACCTGTCGCGCAGCATCGCCACCGTCGCCGCGTCGTTCCCGGCCACCAGCGTGCCCTCGGTCAGCGTCGCATCGTAGGCGCGACCGTCGAGCATCAGGGCGGCGCCCCCGGCCTCGCGCACGCAGAGTTCGCCCGCGGCGTGGTCCCAGGCGTTGAGGCCGCCGTTCACCAGGAAATCGACCCGGCCCTGCGCCAGCAGGCGGTATTCGTGGCAGGAACAGCGGAAGGTCGTGGCCCGGCGGAAGCCGAGCATCGCCTCGGCCGCGGCGGCGCGGCGGGCGTCGGGGAACATGAAGACCGGCACGAAGCCGGTCATCGCGGCGGGGTCGGCCTCCCGCGAGACGGACAGGCGCTGCGGCGCCGCGCCCTCGCGGCAGAACCACGCGCCGCCGCCGGGACGCGCCATCACCCAGTCGTCCATCACCGGATCGTAGAGCAGCCCGAAGACGCAGCGGCCCCGCACCGTCACCGCGAGGATCACGCCGAAGACAGCGACGCCGCTGGCGAAGTTCCAGGTGCCGTCAACGGGATCGAGGATTACCACCAAATCGCCGCCGATCCGTTCCAGCACGCCCGGATCGGCCGAGACGGCCTCTTCGCCGACCACCAGCGCATCGGGCAGGATCCGCCGCACGCCCGCGGTCAGCGCGGCCTCGGCGGCGGTGTCGGCCTCGGTCACGAGGTCGTCGGGGGCGGTCTTCGCGCTGACCCCGGCGGCGTCGAGCCGCCGGAACCGCGGCAGGATCTCGGCCTGCGCCACCTGCCGCACGAGCGCGACGAGCGCGTCCTCGATCCCGGTGCCGAGACCCTGCTCCGCCTTGCCGCTGTCCATGATCGCCCTGCTCCCGCGCTGTTGCCGCGCGACCCTAGCGGGGGCCGCAGGCGGCAACAACCGGATCAGCCGACCATCGCCGCCCACCGGCCCTCGACCGTGTCGTAGTAGCGACGCAGCCGCTGCAGGGCGATCCGCAGCACGATCTTGCCCGAACGCGCGGCCCAGCCCATGCGCCGCTCGATGCTCTCCATCCCCTCGAGGCAGCAGCAGCAGCGCAGCGCCACGTCCGACAGCCCCGGCCCGAGGTCCGCCAGCGCCCGCCCGAGCCTGAGGCGCGCCATCTCGGGGCCGGGCGCCATCAGCGCGTCGCCTTCGGGCAGGTCCCCGGCCGCCGCGGCGAGCAGCGCCTCGAGCGCCGGCGGAGTCTTCAGCCCTGCGAGCGCCAGTTCGTAATCCTCGCGCATGCGCTCGGCCGCGGCCACCAGGTCGTCGGTCAGGAAGGGCGTGCCGTCGCGTTCGCGCCGGCGCGCCAGCGCCAGCAGCGGGCTTTCCGCGGCGCCGTAGCGCATCCGCAGGCTGCCGACCTCGGGTCCGCGATTGGTCGCGGGACGCAGCGCCGCGGCCTGATCCAGCTGCTGCTTCAGCGCCGCGCGTCCCGAGGCGGTGATCGCGTAGCGGGTGATCTTGCCGCTGACCGTGGCGGTGATCCAGCCGCGGAGGGCCATCACCTCGGCCACCGCGCAGGGCAGCACGGCCGTGCGCACGGTGTCGCCCGCGGGTGTCTGGCGCACGACGACGGCGTTCTCCATGCCGGTGGCGATGGCCAGGCAGGCGCCGGGTTCGCCGAGGCGGCGCAGCGCCCGGCGGATGTCCTTGTCGAGTGTCGCGGGATCGGTGACGGCAGGGGGAATGGAAACGTGGTGCATGTGAACATCGTCTCTGGTGGGGGGAAGTTCGGAAGTGCGCCGGACCGTCGCCGCCCCGAGCCGCCGCAGCGCGCGGTCGACCAGCGGATCGTCGCGCCGCTGCTCCAGACGGCGGACACGGCGCAGCACGGTGGAGGCGTGGCAGCCCTCGGCCCGGGCGAGGGAGCGGATCGAGGTTCCCTGTTCGGTATGGGCGAGATAGACCCGCGCCGCGGACGGCACCCATTCGGGCATCAGCCCGTCTGCCTGTTGGTTCGACATGGTCTTGTCCCCTCTTCACTGGCCGAGGCACCGGTTGTGTCCACAGGCTTATCCCCAGCAGCCACAATCCTTGGTTGCAATTCTTAGCGGTTGGTTAACAATCGGGCGCATTTCGCAGAATGCTTCCAATTCGTAAACAAATTTGAGGATCAGCGAACGCTGGCTCCCCGCTTCGGCAACGCCCCCCCTGCCCGTGCCATGGTGCCCCGCATCCGAACCTACGACAGGAGCGAAAGCGCCATGACCCGTTGTTCCGAAACCGTTCTGTCCAACCTGCGCCGTCCGCGCCTGCTGATCCGCGCGGCCCGGTTCGCGCTTGGCGACTACGACCGCGCCCGCGGTCTTGCCCGTGTCCTCGGACCCGGTGCCGCGGGCGGCGGCGGCGCCACGCTGGATCACCTGATCGCCTGCGAGGCGGAGCTGGAACAGGACCGCAGGAGCGGCAGCGCCGGGTATTGCATCGCCCGCCACATCGAGGTGCTGGTGGCCCTGATGGCCGAGGCGCGGCAGGCGCTTTCGCCGGACGTGCGCGCCTGAGATGCGCGCCGGTGCTGCGTCCCCTGCCCGTCCAGGCGGCGGCAAGGATATGCGCCGCCGTCAGGGCGACCGAGAGGCCAGGCAGCATGAGGAACAGCGCGCCCCCGGCTCGTTCCGTCGCCGCGTTGAAGGGCGGCATCAGGTCCTGCCGGGCACGGGCCGCGCCCAGGGCGGCGGCGGTCAGCGGTTCACGGTCCCCGGCTTGCGCGCCTCGCCCATCCAGATGACCGACGTCAGAGGCAGCGGTCCGAACACGAGGTCGAACCGCCGGTTCACGCCCCGCGGCCCGAGGCCCCGCCGCCCTCCGGTAACGAGGCCCGCGCGATGCAGCGCCCTCTCCATCTCCTCCGGGCGGATGAACTTCTCCGGATCGTGGGTTCCCTGCGGCAGCACGCGCAGCAGGTCCTCGGCCACGGTGATCGCCGCGAACCGCGCCAGAGCGGTGCGGTTGATCGTGTCGTACAGGAACAACCCGCCCGGAACCAGCACCCGCGCCACCTCGGCCAGCACCCGGTCGAGGTCGGCGACATGCTCCAGCACGTCGACGCAGACGACGATGTCGAAGCTTGCGTCGCCGTGGGGCAGATCCTCGCCCGCGCCCACGTCATAGGCGATGTCGAGCCCCTCCTGCGCCCCATGGGCGCGGGCCGCGGCGATGGCCTGCCCGGCGGGGTCGATACCGGTTACGCGGGCGCCGCGCCGCGCCAGCGCCTCGGCCATGAAGCCGCCCGCGCAGCCGAGGTCGAGCACCCGCCGGCCCTCCCACTCCGCCAGCCTGTCGAACCACTTCAGCCGTCCCGGCACCATGTTCTTCAGGGTGCGCACCCAGCGGATCTCGTCGCTCCACCAGTGCGCGGCGGCCGTGTCGTAGATGGCGAGGTCGTTGCGGCGGCGCTCAGCCACGGGCGTCTCCGTCGCTCGTGACCGCCGACGGGACCGCCGGCTGGACGGGCGCCGCGCTCACAGGCGAGCCTCCAGCATCGGGCGGACCGCCACCCGCGCGCCCAGCCGGGCGCCCAGCAGGAACATCCCCCCGAGCTTGCGCTGGAGATAGAGCACGTCCATAGGCAGCGGCGGCGGGACGAAGCCGTCCTCGGCCAGGGCGATCCCTTCCTGCCGCATCCGCCCGGTCAGCGCGGTATCGGTGAAATCGAACGGCCCCTCGCCGCGCAGCTCGTCGAACACCATCCCGATCATGGCGAGGATCCGCGACCGGTGGCGCGGCGCGACGGCGGGCCCGAGCACCCCGATCGCCTCCGCCGCCGCGGCGATGCCCGGCGCGTCGTCCGCCAGCCCCGCCGCCATCATCTGCCGACAGGCGGCGACGGTGTCGGCGCCGAAGGCCCGGGTCGCGCCGAAGTCCAGCAGCACGATCCGCCCGCTCGCCGGATCGAAGCGGTAGTTTGCGAAGTTCGGGTCGGTCTGCATCAGTCCGAAGTCGAACAGCTCGCGCAGAACCAGTCCGACGAGGTCGCCCGTGACCCGCTCGCGGGTCGCCGGGTCGCGGGCGGCGACCGATTCGATCGGCTCGCCCGGCGCGAAGGACATCGCCAGCACCCGCGGCGTCGACCAGTCCGCATGGCACTGCGGCACCGCGAAGGCCGGATCGCCCGCCAAAAGCGCGCCGAACCGCGTCATCTGCGCGGCCTCGGCCAGATAGTCCGTCTCCTCGTGCAGCTGGCGCCGCGCCTCGGCGAGATAGGGCGCAAGGTCGAACCCCTCGGGCACCAGCCCGGCCATGCGGACCAGGGCCGCGACGTTGCTCACGTCGCTGTCGATGCTCCGCGCGACGCCGGGATACTGCACCTTCACCGCAAGGTCGCGCCCGTCCTTCAGCTGCGCGCGGTGCACCTGCCCGATCGAGGCCGCGGCCATGGGTCGGACATCGAACCGCGCGAAGGCCCGCCGCCACTCCGTCCCCCACTCGGCGTCGAGCACGCGCTTCAGCTGTGCGGGCGGCATGAAATGGGCGTCGTTGCGCAGCCGGGCCAGCACCTCGGCCAGCTCCGGCGGCAGCACATCGCCGGTGTCCATCGAGATCAGCTGGCCGATTTTCATTGCCGCGCCGCGCATCCGCGCAAGGTCGTCGGCGAAGCGGCGCGCGTTGGCGGGGGTCATCAGCAGTCTGCGGAACCCGGGCCGCTGCCCGCGGGCAAGGCTGCGCGCCCCGTTCCACGCCACGTCGCCCGCAATTCCCCCGACCATGGAGCCAAGCCGCGCCAGCCGCGCGATGCGCCCCGAGGGCACCGCAAGCGGCCGTCCCCCCGACTGATCCATCGCCATGTCGCACCTCTCTGCCTGTGCGGGGCGACATATCGCGGGGGCCTCCACAATCAACGCGCCGCCCCGGATCCGGGTGCGACGCGCTGTCTCACGTCCCGTCTGCGGGGCCGGCGGCCTGCCGCATCAGGTCCATTCGACCTCGGTGAAGGACATGACGTCGCCGGCGTTCCATCCGCCGTCCGAGTAGGTCCAGTCGATCTTCTCGAAATTCAGGGACAGATCCTCCAGCGGCACCTGTCCGTCGCGGGCCGTGCCGATTTCGGCCGAGAGGGTGCCGTCGACCCTGCCGTCGCCATCGAGGTCGATGCCGAAGAAGACAAAGCGGTCGCCGTCCTCGTCGACCGCCTGGCCCATGGTGGCGATGTCGCACCAGTCCTTGTGATCGTGGTCGAGCACGGTGCGCGCGCTGTCCCCGAGGCTCTGGATCACCGTCCACTGCTTGTGGGCGCTGTCCCTGCTCTCCCCGTCGATGTCACCGATCTTCATGTAGACAGGCATGGCGATCTCCTTATTCGTCCGGAATGGGCGCCCTCGCGGTGCGGCGCCGGGATCGGAGGATCATGCCGGGAAGACCCCCCGCGGCACAGTCCGGTAATCCGGACCCTCGCCGGAGCGCACGAGATCGACACGGCCGGGTATCGCAATGTTGCGGCACGGGAGATGCGGCCAACCCATCGGGACTCCGCCGATCCATGTGATGCAAGACGACGCGGTGCCTGAGGACGGTGCCAAACAAGACCGCGGGCCGCGCCGGCCTCAGAAATCGTAGAACTCGAACCAGACCTCGTGCAGCACCTGCTCGGCGCTGAGCCCCATGAACCGGATCCGGTGGCCGTTCGAGACGAGGTCGGTCCAGAGCGGCGCTAGGTCGTTGCCCTCCTGCTCGACGTAGGAGCCCGCGAACTCGGCGTCGGAGAAGTTGCCGAAGACGACGACGTCGCCGGCGCTGCCGAGCGTGCAGTCGAGGATGACGTCGACCTCGCCCGGGCGCCGTTCGGGAAAGACGAAGGCGTCGATGCCCGCGCCGCCCTGCAGGATGTCGTCGCCGGTGTCGCCGTACAGGACATCGTCCCCGTCGCCGCCGCGAAGCGTGTCGGCGCCGCTTCCGCCGACCAGGGTATCGCGCCCGTTCTCGCCGTTCAGCATATCGTCGCCGGCGCCGCCGGAGAGGATGTCCTGCATCGCGCCGCCGAGGAGCGTATCCGCGTCGTTGCCGCCCTCCAGGCTGTCGTCGCCGCCGCCGCCCGAAAGAATGTCGGTGCCGGGTCCGCCGAGCAGCAGATCGTCACCGCCCTCCCCGAACAGCCTGTCGTTCCCGTCGCCACCGCGCAGCGTGTCCTCGTCGCTGCCGCCAAGCAGCAGGTCGTCGCCCTGCCCGCCGTCGAGGCTGTCCCAACCCGTGGCGCCCCGGATGGTGTCGTTGCCCGCCCCGCCCAGAAGCAGGTCTGCCGCGGCGAAACCGTTGATCGCGTCGTTGTCGAGTCCTCCGAGGATCGTATCGCCGTTCCCGCCGCCCCGAAGCGTGTCGTCCCCGGCCTGCCCAAGCAGCTGGTTGGCGCCCGCCGTCACGCTGAGGACGTCGTTGCCGGTGCCTCCGATCAGGGTGTCCGCCCCGGCACCGCCGCGCAGGATGTCGTCGCCGCCGTGGCCGCGCAGCAGGTCGTCTCCCAGGCCGCCGTCAGCCTGATCGTCGCCGCCGCCGCCGAGCAGCGTGTCGTTGCCCGCCTCGCCCAGCAGCCGGTCGTTCCCGCCGCCACCGTCGAGGCGGTCGTCGTCGTCGCCGCCGAGCAGAGTGTCGTCGCCCGTCTCGCCCAGCAGCGTGTCGCGCCCCTCGAGGCCGAACAGGAGATCCTGGCCGCCGCCGCCGAGGATCCGGTCGTGCCAGTCGTCGCCGCGAACAGTCTCGTCGGCCGCGGTCCCGAAGAAGCGGACCGAAGGGATGTGGTAGACCTCGACCGGCGTGGACCAGACCGTCTCGGTGTTCCCGGCCCCGTCGACGAAGCTGTAGCGCAGGCGGATCTCGGCCCCGAGATGGGATTCGTACACGTGGAAGACGTCCTCGGCAGAGCGGGGCCGGCCGTCCACGAACCAGGTCACGACCTCGGGGCCGGCGATGCCGTCGGGATCCGAGACGTCGGAGAGGTCGGGGCGCAGCACTTCGCCCGGCCGCGCCTCGCCCCATATCCGCGGATGGCCCTGCGCGGGTGCCGAGAGAATGACGACCGGTTCGGTCGGGGCGCTCAGGATCTGCCGGGTCAGGCCGTCGGCCGTGACATAGGTGATGCCGAGCGCGATCTGCTCGCCGTCGTGCAAGCGACCGGGGATGTAGGTATCGACCACCTCGTTCAGGATCGCGTTGTCCCGGGTCACCGACAGCCAGGAATAGCTGCGCGGTGCATCCCCGATCAGCGCGTCCAGCGCCGCGAGGTCGACCGTCAGGGGCGCCCCCACCCGCGCGTCGCCGAGGATCAGGTCGCCCCCCGGAAGCGGCACCGTGTCGCGGACCGTGATGGCGACCCTGGCGGAGCTCGGGTCGTGCAGCGGGACCACGCCCGGACCGGGCTGGACGGTGGCGTTGCTGACCGAGACGTCGATCCGGTGGGCCTCGCTCGGCTCCGCGAGGAAATCGAGGGCCGCGGAAAAGCGGATCGGGATGACGACCTCCGTCGGACCGCCCGCGACCGTCACGATCTGCCCGCTCCGCCCCAGCGGACCTCCGTCATCGGACATGAAATCGGCATCGAGCCCTGCGAGCTGCCACGACCAGTTGGTGACGCCGGGCGTCAACCCGCTGACGATCACGTCGAAGGCGATGCCCTCGCCTTCATGCACCGTGCGCGCGCTGAGCGCCACGATGTCGACGACCGCATCTGGCATGGAAAGGGCCCTCCGTCGTGACTGTCGGAGCGACCCACGTCAGGCAGCGTTGTCGCGGTCCCGCTTTCCTGTCAAGCGGCGCGTGCAGGTCGCCGGACCGGATGGCCGGGGGGCGATGGCGGAACGTCAGTCCCAGACCGCTCCGAGAACCACGCGCGAGCCTTGACCGCGTTGCCAGGAGTGGACGTCGAGCCCACAGGGCGGTGCAACTCGCCAGGCACTTTGCGCCGGGCCCGGTGGTCGCGCAGCGTCTGGAGAGAGCGAGGATTCCCCTCGGCATCCCCGGACCGAGCCGAGAAGCACCCGAACTGCCGCAATCATCTGATCTTGTGGCGGACCCATCAGGATTCGAACCTGAGGCCTCTGCCTTCGGAGGGCAGCGCTCTATCCAGCTGAGCTATGGGTCCGTGCCGGGGTTCTATAGTCTGCCCCGTCGGCCCCCGCAACGGAAATCGGGGGGCTTCAGGCAAAGAGCTCGTGGCAGAACTCCAGCGCCTCGACCAGGGCGTCGACCTCGGCGCGGGTGTTGTAGAGGCCGAAGGAGGCGCGGCATGTCGCGTTCAGCCCGAGGTGATCCATCAGCGGCCCGGTGCAGTGCTGCCCGGCCCTGACCGCGACACCCTTCTTGTCGAGCACGGTCGAGATGTCGTGGGCATGGGCCGGCCCGTCCAGCGTGAACGAGAAGATCGCCCCCTTGCCCGGCGCATGTCCCTGCACCTGCAACCAGTTCAGCCCCGAGAGCCGCGACTGGGCGTAATCGCGCAGGTCGGCCTCGTGGGCGGCGATGTTCTCCATCCCGAGCCCGGTCATGTAGTCGAGCGCGACGCCGAGGCCGATCTGCTGGACGATGCCCGGCGTGCCGGCCTCGAACTTCATCGGCGGGTCGTTCCAGGTGATGGCGTCCTTGTGGACCTCGCGGATCATGTCGCCGCCGCCGAGGAACGGGCGCATCTCGGCCATCCGCTCGGCCCGGACATAGATCGCGCCCGACCCCGAGGGGCCGTAAAGCTTGTGACCCGTGATCGGGTAGAAGTCGCAGCCGATGTCCTGCACGTCCACCGGCCCGTGCACCGCGGCCTGCGAACCGTCGACCAGCGTGGCCACGCCCCGCTCCCGCGCGCCGGCGCAGATCGCCTTCACGTCCACCCGGGTGCCGAGCACGTTCGACATGTGGGTGATGGCGACGAGCTTCGTCCTCGGCCCGATCGCCTCCAGCACCTTGGCGGGGTCGAGCGCGCCCGTCTCGTCCACGTCGACCCATTTCAGCACCACGCCCTGCCGTTCGCGCAGGAAGTGCCAGGGAACGATGTTGGCATGGTGCTCCATCACCGAAAGCACGATCTCGTCCCCCGCCTCCATCCGCGGCATGGCCCAGCCGTAGGCGACCATGTTGATCCCCTCGGTGGTGCCCGTGTTCATCACGATCTCGTCTTCGCTCGCGGCGTTGAGGAATCGCGCGATCTTGCCGCGGACCGCCTCGTACTGTTCGGTCGCGAGGTTCGAAAGGTAATGCAAGCCCCTGTGGACGTTGGCATATTCCATCGAGTAGGCGCGCGTCACCGCGTCGATCACCACCTGCGGCTTCTGGGCCGAGGCACCGTTGTCGAGATAGACCAGGGGCCGGCCGTTGACCTCGCGTGACAGGATCGGGAAATCCGCGCGCACCGTGTTCACGTCGTACATCGTCACACCATTCCGGGGATCGAGACCCCGACCAGAGCCAGAAGAAGCGACAGCCCGAACGCGAAGCCGAAGCCCGCCAGGACGATCGTCAGGAACACCCGCCCGAGCGAGGTGAAGCCGTGCGCCGCCGCGATGAAATGCGTCAGAAGCCACATGAAGACGACCAGGCCCAGGATCCCGATCGCCCAGGCCACCGGGGCCAGGACCAGGATCGCGAGGGTCTGCACCACCTGCAGGCAGACCATGATGAACTGAAGCCAGACGACCAGCACCAACCCGTCCTGGAACCGCCCGGTGCCGCCGAAGGCCCGGCCGACCCAGAAGATCGCGAAGACGACCATGACCAGCAGCGAAAGCTGGATCATCCCGATGGTCAGCGGGCTGATGAAGCCGACCGGCGCCTCGGGCGAGCCCATGCCGGCGGCAAGGAGGATGACGTTGGTGATCTCGGCCAGCAGGATCGACAGCACGACCACCAGCGCCAGCGCCTGCCACAGCACGTCGCGCCCGAGGTTCAGCGCCATCAGCCGCTCGGCCATCTCGCGCGGCGCCTTCAGCGTCTCCACCGCCATGGGCAGCAGCACCGAAAGGTTCATCATTGCGCCGTCTCCCCGCGCTCCAGCGTCGTCAGTCCTGCGATCCAGATCGCAAGGAAGGCGCCGAGCGCGACAAGCCCGGTCGCGTTCAGCGCCGCCCCCGCGCCCAGGAAACCCGCGACGAGCCCCCAGAGCAGCCAGAGCGGCGAGGCGGCGAGCAGCGCCCAGAACAGCGCCATCCGCGCGCCGAACCAGCTGCCCCGCCCGCCCATCAGCCGCGCGACCAGGTGCGACAGGGCGGCGAGCGCATAGAGGAAGAGCGGCGCGATGATGAGCCAGCCCAGCAGCGCGCCCGCCATCAGGCCGTTCAGCTCCTGCCCCGTGAGGAAGGCCTCGCGCGACAGCCGCGGCCACTGGGCGACGAAGATCAGCCCGCAGGCCAGCATCACCGTCACCAGCGCCCGGTCCTCCCGCGCCGGACCCGACGTGCGGCGGCGCAGGACCGCGCCCGGCCGCACGTAGGAGGCTGCGATGTCGCGGGTCAGCGCCATGCTCTCACCGCCGTCGCGCCAGCCAGGCTTCGAGCCGGGACAGGATCTCGGCCGCGATGCCCTGGTCGTCGATCTCCTCGATCGCCTCGGCGAGGAAGGAGAGCACCAGCAGATCCTCGGCCGCCGCCTTCGGCACCCCGCGCGAGCGCAGGTAGAACAGCGCCGTCTCGTCGATCGCCCCGGTGGTCGAGCCGTGGGAGCAGGCGACGTCGTCGGCATAGATCTCGAGCTCGGGCTTGGCCAGGAACTGGCTGTCGTCGTCCAGGAGCAGCGCCTGGCTGATCTGGTAGCCGTCCGTCTTCTGCGCCCCGGCCTTCACCAGGATCTTGCCCTGGAACACGCCCGTGGCGCCGTTCCTGAGCACGTTCTTGAACACCTGCCGGCTTTCGCAGTCCAGCGCGTCGTGGGTGATGAACACCGTGTCGTCGTGGTGAAAGTCGCCGTCGCCGACCGAGGCGCCCGCGACATGGGCCACGCCCTCGTCGCCGGTGAACTCGATCACGCATTCGTTGCGCGTCAGGACTCCGTTCATGGTCAGCGTGAAGGACTTGAACACCGACTCCGCGCCGAGCCGCGCGAAGACATGGGTCATCGTCCGCCGCTCGTGATCGCGCCCCTGCACGCGGATGTGGTCGAAGCGCCCGCCGTCGGCCACCTCGACCTCCATCACCTTGGAGAAGCGCGAGGCGCCCGGACCGCTTTCCAGCACCGACAGCGCGGCACCGGATTCGACGCGGATGCAGTGGTGCACCATCGCGTCCGACGCGGCCGCGCCGTGGTGATAGACCAGCGCCACCGGCTTCTCGGCCTTGCCGGTCGCGCGGATCACCACGCCTTCGGCCGCGAAAGCGGTATTCAGCGCGGCAAGCGTGCGCGGCACCGGCGACTGGCCCCGCGCCTCCAGGACGCCAAACAGGTCCTTGGCCCAGTGGATGTCGGCCGCCGCCGCATCCCCCAGCCTCTCGATCTCGACCCCGCCGAGGGACGGGTCGTCGGATTGCGCCGGATCGAACACGCCGTCGACGA
This sequence comes from Oceaniglobus roseus, assembly GCF_002869745.1. Lineage (GTDB taxonomy): Bacteria > Pseudomonadota > Alphaproteobacteria > Rhodobacterales > Rhodobacteraceae > Oceaniglobus > Oceaniglobus roseus. The sequence continues at coordinate 48,360 of NZ_PNOS01000004.1, read as the reverse complement.
AGACCAGCTTCACGCTGTCGATTTCGCCGAAGATCGGCGCCTCGCCCGCGTCGAACACCGCCGCCTCGGGTGCGTCGGGGGCGACCAGCGACTCGGGCCGGGTCCATTTCCAGTATTCGTCGCGCCGCCCGGGCAGACCCATGGCGTTGACGCGCGACAAGGCCTCCTCGCGCGCCGCGGTCGCCCACTTGGCGCCCTCGGGCATCCTCAGCGCGGCGGTCCGCGCCGCGGTCGCGTCGGCTTTGGGTTGGGGAAGTGCCATCACGCCTCCTCCGCCAGGATCCCGGCGTATCCGTTGGTTTCGACTTCCAGCGCCAGGTCGGGGCCGCCGGTCTTCACGATGCGGCCGTCCGCCATGATATGCACCACGTCGGGGCGGATGTGGTCGAGCAGCCGCTGGTAGTGGGTGATGACCAAGAACGACCGGCCTTCCGAGCGCAGGGCGTTCACCCCGTCCGCCACCAGCTTCATCGCGTCGACGTCGAGGCCCGAGTCGGTCTCGTCCAGCACGCACATCTTCGGCTCCAGCATCGCCATCTGCAGGATCTCGTTGCGCTTCTTCTCGCCGCCCGAGAAGCCCACGTTGACGGGCCGCTTCAGCATGTCGGCATCGATCTGCAACTCCTTCGCCTTCGCACGGATCTCCTTCAGGAAATCGGTCGAGGACATCTCGGCCTCGCCCCGCGCCTTGCGCTGCGCGTTCACCGCCGTCCGAAGGAAGGTCATGTTGCCGACGCCCGGGATCTCGACCGGGTACTGGAACGCCAGGAACAGCCCGGCCGCCGCGCGCTCCTCGGGCTCCATCTCCAGCAGGTCCGCGCCGTCGAGCGTCGCCGCGCCCTCGGTCACCTCGTAGCCGTCGCGCCCGGACAGCACATAGGACAGCGTCGACTTGCCCGACCCGTTCGGCCCCATGATCGCATGGACCTGGCCGGCGCCGACCTCAAGATCGACCCCCTTCAGGATCTGCTTGTCCTCTTCCTCGAGCTTCACGTGCAGGTTGCTGATCTTCAACATCTTTCCATCCTCTTGTCTCGTCTCGCGGGGTATGCCCGCCTCATCCCTGATCCGGCAGCCGGTCCACGTAGGCCCGTGCCGCCGCCTGTTCCACCGCACCCCGCGCGACCAGCAGGTCGAGACAGCGCACGGCGACGTCGAAACTCTCGATCACCGTATCGGCGAGGATCGCGAGGTGCTTCAACCCCTCGTCGCCGATCCGGTCCGGGGCGCGCAGCGACCGCAGGAACACCGCGTCCCCGTCCAGAAGCTGGTTCGCGTGCCCCTTCTTGTTCAGCTGCGTGTTCATGCCCCCCCTCAGCGAGAACGCCTTGAGGAACAGGAACTTGTGCAGGTCGAACCCGAGCGGCCGCAGAAACCCCATTTGCGCGTCCAGCAGCGGCTGATCGACATAAAGCGGCACGAACCCCACCTCGGTGATCACCGCAGCACATCCCGCCAGCTTCCCCGCCGCGCCGGAATAGACCTGAAGTTCAGCCCCTTGCACGTCGATCTTCAACAGATCGAACCCCGGGATCTCGTCCAGGTCGTCCAGCCGCACCGTCTTTACCGGCACCTCCTTCTCGACCCGCGTCGGACTGGCGAGCCGCTGGAAGAAGGCCGCCGTCGCCGGGTCGGGCTTCAGCAGCGACGAGAGCGAGATCGACCTGCAGACATTGAACACCGCCTCCGAGCCGTCGCCAACCGCCACCGGCAGATAGGTCCTGCCCTCGCCCTGCGTCAGCCGCGCGAAGGCCCGCTCCTCCGGCTCGAACCCCCAGACCTCGCAGGCGCCCATCTCCATCAGGTCGCCATAGGGATTGTCGTTGATAGGGTTCGCACCCACCTCGACCACCCGCGTCCGCCGCGCGGGCGCCAGCAGCGCGATCAGGGCCTCCGCCCGCTCCCTGTCGAACAGCCTGCCCACGACCCCGTCACGTCCGCTTCTTCAGGAAGGCCCGCGCGTTCGCCGCGCCGACCGCACCCGACACCAGCGCCGCGACGACGAACCGCCACCAGGCGCCGCCGTCCCACCAGGACAGGCTCGCGATCAACCCCAGCACAACCGCGGCGCCGATGATGACGCTGCGGGCGAACCGGCGGCTTTCCGGGGGACGGATCGGGTCGAGTTCGCTCACCCGACCGACCCTTCGAGGCTGATCGCCACCAGCTGCTGCGCCTCCATGGCGAACTCCATCGGCAGCGCCTGCAGCACTTCCTTGCAGAAGCCGTTGACGACCAGCGCCACCGCCTCCTCCTCGTCCATGCCGCGCGAGCGGCAGTAGAACAGCTGATCGTCGTCCACCTTCGACGTCGTCGCCTCGTGTTCCACCCGGGACGAGTTGTTGCGCACCTCGATGTAAGGCACCGTATGCGCCCCGCACCTGTCGCCGATCAGCAGGCTGTCGCACTGGGTGTAGTTGCGCGAATTCTTCGCCTTCGGGTGCATCGACACGAGCCCGCGATAGGTGTTCTGCGCCTGTCCCGCCGAAATCCCCTTCGACACGATCCGGCTCTTCGTCCGCTTGCCGAGGTGGACCATCTTCGTCCCCGTGTCGGCCTGCTGGAAGTTGTTGGTGATCGCGATCGAATAGAACTCGCCCTGAGAGTCATCGCCCCGCAGGATGCAGGACGGGTACTTCCACGTCACGGCCGAGCCGGTCTCGACCTGGGTCCACATCACCTTGGACCGGTCGCCGCGGCAGTCCGCGCGCTTGGTCACGAAGTTGTAGATCCCGCCCTTGCCATTCTCGTCACCGGGATACCAGTTCTGCACCGTCGAATACTTCACCTCAGCATCGTCCAGCGCCACGATCTCGACCACCGCCGCGTGCAGCTGCACTGTGTCGCGCATCGGCGCGGTGCAGCCTTCGAGATAGGAGACGTAAGCCTCCTTGTCGCAGATGATCAGCGTGCGCTCGAACTGGCCGGTGTTCTCGGCGTTGATCCGGAAATAGGTGCTCAGCTCCATCGGGCAGCGCACCCCCGGCGGAACGTAGACGAACGAGCCGTCCGAGAACACGGCGCTGTTCAGCGTCGCGAAGAAGTTGTCCGACGCGGGCACGACCGAGCCGAGATACTTCCTCACCAGCTCCGGATGCTCGCGGATCGCCTCGGAGATCGAGCAGAAGATGACGCCCGCCTTCTTCAGCTCCTTCTGGAACGTGGTGCCGACGGAGACCGAATCGAAGACGGCATCCACCGCGACCTTGCGGTTCTCGTCCGCTTCCTCGGCGCCCTCCACGCCCGCGAGGATCATCTGCTCCTTCAGCGGAATCCCCAGCTTCTTGTAGGTCTCCAGAAGCTTCGGATCGACCTCGTCCAGCGATTTCGGCTTGGTCTCCATGGACTTCGGCCGGGCGTAGTAGAACTGCTCCTGGTAGTCGACCCTGGGGTAATTGACCATCGACCAGTCCGGCTCGTCCATCTGCTGCCAGCGGCGGAACGCCTCCAGCCGCCACTCGGTCATCCACTCGGGCTCCTGGTTCTTGGCCGAGATCAGCCGCACGATGTCCTCGCTCAGGCCCTTCGGCGCGAAGTCCATCTCGATCTCGGTGTTCCAGCCGTACTTGTACTTGCCGGACAGGCTCTTCACCGCCTCGACGGTCTCGCGGTCCACGCCGTCCTTCACCTCGGTGTCCAAAGCGTTCATGTCCTACTCCTCTCGCGGCCGGTCCGGCCGGATCCCTGTCTCTTCACGTCTCAGGCCGCGCGGGCCCGGAATTTACTCTCCTGCGCGCCCCACGCCTCGGCGAAGCGCTCGACGTCCTGCCGCCGCGTCAGCGGCCCCAGCGACACGCGGATCGCGCTCGCCGCGGCGACGTCGTCCAGTCCCATGGCGGCCAGCACCCGGCTGGCGCGCACCTTGCCGCTGGAACAGGCCGAGCCCGCCGAGACGGCGAACCCCGCCAGGTCCATCGCCATCACCTGCGTCTCGCCCTTCCAGCCGGGGGTGGCGAAACAGCTGGTGTTGGGCAGCCGGGGCAGGCTTCCGTCTTTCCCGACAAAAATAGTCTTGTTCGCGGAAGACACCAACCCCGTTTCTAGAATATTTCTAAGTTCCGCAACCCGCTCCCACACGCCGTCCGCCAGATCCCGTGCCGCCGCTTCGGCCGCGGCGCCCATCCCGGCGATCCCGACGACGTTCTCGGTGCCCGAGCGCCGCCCCATCTCCTGCCCGCCGCCGCGGATCTGCGCCGCCACGTCGAGACCCCGGCGCAGCAGCAGCGCCCCCACGCCCTTCGGCCCGCCGAACTTGTGGGCCGAGACGATGGCGGCATCGGCCCCCGTCCACTCGAAGGCGAAAGGCACCTTGCCGAAGGCCTGCGTCGCATCGACGAAGGCCAGCCCCTCGGGCAGGTCCTGCATCACCCCGGTCTCGGAATTGGCCAGCTGCAACGCCGTGCGCGCCGGATCGGTGACGGCGACGCGCCCCTCCGCGTCCACCGCCAGTGCGCCGTCGCACCAGGCCGCCACCGCCTCGTGCTCCACCGGGGCGCAGGACAGTCTCCGCCCCGCCAGCCCGAGGGCCGCGCCCTCGGTCGCCGAGGAGACGAACACGATGTCCGAGGCCTCCGCCCCGCAGGCCGCCGCCACCTGCGCCCGCGCCCGCTCGATCACGGCCTTCGCCGCGCGCCCCTCGCCATGGACCGAGGACGGGTTGCCGACGACATCCATCGCCGCCACCATCGCCGCCCGCGCCTCCGGTCTGAGGGGCGTCGTCGCGTTCCAGTCGAGATAGACCCGCTCCCTCACGCGATGGCCCCCATCTTTGCTTCCGAAATATCCTCGGGGGAGGCGGCGCAGCCGCCGCGGGGGCAGACAGCCCCCGGCCGGCCCGCAGGGCCGGCATCCCGGCCCGACACCCTCATGCCCCGTCCACCACCGTGAAGAGCCCCGGCACGGCAGGACAGGGCGCCAGCCCGTTCGTCACCACCTCGGCCAGCGTCACCTGGTGCAGGAAGACATAGACATGGGCCGAAAGGCTCTCCCACAGCCGGTTCGTCAGCGACTGCGCCCGCGTGCCCGACAGCCCGCCCGAGGCGCCGGCCCCCGTGTGCATCGCGCTCACCGTCTCCTCGACGGCAAGCAGCACGTCGGCGACCCGGATCTCCTCGGCCGCGCGCGCGAGGCGATAGCCGCCGCCGGGCCCGCGCACCGACTCGACCAGCCCCGCCCGGCGGAGCTTGACGAACAGCTGCTCGAGATAGGGCAGCGAGATGTGCTGGCGTTTCGACAATTCGCTCAGCGGCACCAGCCTGCCCGGTCCCGCCAGTGCGAGATCGCTGAGCGCGACCATCGCATACCGCCCCTTGGTGCTGAGTTTCACCGGCCCGATCCCCTTCGCGCCCCCGAAAGGACAGTTGACGATGGGGGGCGGGACGCTTACCTCGGCACAGTGCAAGGCCCCGCAGCCCCAGCAGATTAGAACAGTTCTAAGGTGCCGTGCCGCCCCCGTCAAGAAGACGCCCGGCGCCGGACCGCAACCCGTCAGGGAGACATATGCCCGAGGTAATCTTTCCCGGACCGGAAGGGCGGCTCGAAGGCCGCTACCATCCCCAGAAGAAATCCGACGCCCCCATCGCGATCATCCTGCACCCGCATCCGCAGTTCGGCGGGACGATGAACAACCGTGTCGTCTACAACCTCCACTACGCCTTCCACGCCATGGGCTTCACCGTGCTCAGGTTCAACTTCCGCGGCGTCGGGCGCTCGCAGGGCGAATACGACCAGGGCATCGGCGAGCTGTCCGATGCCGCCTCGGCCCTCGACTACCTCCAGTCGATGAACCAGAACGCCAAGCATTGCTGGGTCGCGGGATTCTCCTTCGGCGCCTGGATCGGGATGCAGCTCCTGATGCGCCGCCCCGAGATCACCGGCTTCATCAGCGTGAGCCCGCCCGCCAACATGTACGACTTCTCGTTCCTCGCCCCCTGCCCGGCTTCCGGCCTCATCATCAATGGCACCGCCGACCGCGTGGCGCCGCCCCGCGACACCGCGGCGCTGGTCGACAAGCTGCACGAGCAGAAGGGGATCACCATCACCCACACCCAGATCGAAGGCGCGGGCCACTTCTTCGAGGATCCGCACATGGAACAGATGATCGGCGACGTCGAGACCTATGTCCGCCGCCGCCTCACCGAGAGCACGCGATAGAGCCCCCAAGCCGGGCAGATGCAGGAGGCCAGCCGATGGACATGAACACCCTCACCGACCGCTACACCGTGTCGGGTCAGATCGCGCCGCAGGACATGGCGGCGCTCAGGGCCGCCGGGTTCACGATGGTGATCTGCAACCGCCCCGACAGCGAGGTCACGGCGGCCGAGGACCACGAGGCGATGCGCGGCGCGGCCGAGGCCGAGGGACTCGCCTTCGTCTACAACCCCGTCGCGGGCAGCGGCATGACCGCCGACAACGTCGCCGCGCAGGGCGAAGCCGTCGCCGCCGCCACGGGTCCTGTCTTCGCCTACTGCCGCTCCGGCACCCGCTCCACCTTCGTCTGGGCGATGAGCCAGGCCGGCCGGGTCCCCGCGGAAGAGCTGATAGCGGCCGCCGCCCGGGGCGGCTACTCGATCGAACCCCTTCGCCCGCAGCTCGAGGCCGCCGAACGGCGCTGACGCCACCGGATCCCCGTCGACCGTCCCCTCCGCGCGGCGCAATTTTCCTCGAGGAAAATTGTCCGGTTTCCTCGAGGAAACCGGATCCCCGCCCCCCGATCCGGTGCCGGGCCGACCGGCCCGTCGAATGGTTACGCGCATCGCCCCGGGCGCTCGCTTGCCCCGGCCGCTCCGCGCCCCCGATTTCCTCGAGGAAATCGGACTGGTTTCTTCGAAGAAACCAGTCCCTCCCGAACCGTCACGCCATCGCCGGGACAAGCCGGGCGCAGCGCGGACGCCCCGCGGCACCGGGCCTTCGCGCGGTGTTCCGTCGCGCTCAGGGGCGACCGCGCAGCTGCGGCGGCGCCGGGCTCGGGTCGAGGGTTTCGAGCAGGATCGCCTTCATCCCGCCGCTCTGGCCGAGACGGCCGCGGGCCATGACGGCGCCGGTGCATCCCGCAAGCTCGACCTGCGACAGGGCCCGCGGGTCAATCTCCAGCAGATCCCCGGGCGCCAGCGCCGTCACCTCCTCCACTGGCAGGCGCAGCCGCGCAAGGATCGCCCTCAGATCGGCGTGGCTCTTCATCAGGTGCTGCGACAGGTCCTCCGACCAGGCGCGGCGGTCCTCGGAGCGCAGGGCGTCGGGCACCTCCAGCTCGGGGGGCAGAAGGATGCGCAACCGGCCCTCGCGCCCCGATCCGTCGAGCTCCATCCGGCATTCGACCAGGCGGTGCGGCTCGTCGCGCAGGGCCAGCGCCATGGCATCGGCACCGGCGGCCAGGGTCGCGAAGCGCAGGCCGGTGGCGGTCGCCACCCCGTCCAGTCCGCTCGCCCGCGCCTCGAACTCCTTCAGCACCCGGTCCAGCGGGTCGGCGACGAGCGCCGCATCGGTCGGCGTCGGGACCCGGGGCACGGCCGCGCGCCCCAGCACCCGGCCCATGGTCTGCACCTCGGTGATCGCGGCCATGAGCTGCACGTCGAGCACCGCCGCACCGAAGCCCCAGGGCCCTTCCAGAAGCAGCGTCAGATCCCCCTGCTCCACCAGTTCGGGGATCTCCGCCGGGGCGACCTCGCACGTGGCATGGCCGACGAAGCGCAGGGTCAGGCCGATCGCCGCGGACAGGCCGCGGGTCAGCGCAAGCCGCCAGGCCCGTTCCACGGTCATCTCGGCCTTCGGCGCCGCGGGACGCGCCGCGCCCGCCTTGCGCTGTAGGACCGTCCGCACGGCGCCCTCCGTCATCTCTGCTGACCTTCTGACTGCATTGCCCCCTGTCTGCCGCAGCAGTCTTTAGAAATCCTGAAGACCGCCCGGCCCCCTGGCGGTATCCTGCCCCGCGGCTATTCGGCCGCCCGCGCTAGCCTGAGCGGCAGGCTCACCCGGAAGGCCGCGCCGCCCTGTCCGGGCAGGTAGGCGATACGCCCGCCGAGCCGTGCCGTGATCTCGCGGCAGATCGCGAGCCCCAGCCCGGCGCCGCCCGCCGCGCGGGTGTCGCCGAGGCGGCTGAACTTCTCGAAGATCACGGACTGGCTGGCGGGCGGGATCCCCGCCCCGTTGTCGGTGAAATCGACGCTGACGCCCTCCGCTCCGCGGGAAACCGAGATCCGCAGCACCGGCTGGTCCGCCGTGCAGTATTTCTCGCTGTTCGAGATCAGGTTGATGAACACCTGCGCCAGCCGGTCGGGATCGGTCAGCAGCATCACCCGCTCGCCCTCCGCCCGCCGCTCGATCCTCAGGCGGCCCTCGCGGCTCTGCGCCGCCGCCACGGCGCGGTCCAGCACCTCGGACAGCGACACGAGGCTCTCGTGCAGCGTCACCTGGCCGTTCTCCAGCACCGACAGGTCGAGGAGGTCGTCGAGCAGCCGGGTCAGGCGGCGCGTCTCGTCGTGGATGATGCCGGAATAGCGCGCCCGGTCCGCCGCGGCCATGCCGGGATCGTCGCGCAGGATCTCGGAGAAGGCGCGGATCGAGGTCATGGGCGTCCTCAGCTCGTGGCTGATCTGGGAGAGGAAGGCGTCCTTCTGGATCGAAAGCTGGGTCAGCTTGTCGTTCGCCTCGCGCAGCTGGCGGGCGGTGCGGCCCAGCTCCTCGGACTTCGCTTCCAGCTGGTTCGAATATTCCATCATCTGCGCCGTCTCGTCGGCCACGCGCATCAGTTCTTCCACCGACACCGCCCCGCCGCCGGTGATCTGGCCCAGCATCGCATGGGCCGTCGCGGCGCCGACGGATCCCGCCAGCTCGCGTTCCAGCCGTTCGAGGAAGTCCGATGTCACGTCCGGCAGGTAGCCCTCCTTCCCCTGCCCGCGTGCGGCCGCCTGGAACAGCGCCTGCGCCTCGGCCGCGCCGAGGATGCGCTGGGTCATCATCAGCAGGTCCTCGGCCTCGACCGCCGTGGGCGACCAGCCCCGCGCCCCCGCGCTGTGACGGAAGACGTTGACGAACTCGGCCCCCTGGAGACGTTCCAGCGGCCCCGGGAAGCTCAGCAGCGACGCGCCGACGAAGGCCAGCGCGTTCAGACCCAGCGACCACAGCGCGGCATGGACGACGGGATCGAGCCCGGCGATCCCGAACAGCGCCTGCGCCCTGAGCCAGCCGATGCCGAAGGGCCCCTCGGTCAGGACCGACACCGGCAGCGCGGCCCCGGGCCCGAAGCTCGGCAGCAGCAGGGAATAGACCCAGACCGCGAAGCCCAGCGTCAGACCCGCCGCCGCCCCCATCCGCGTCGCCCCGCGCCAGTAGAGCCCGCCGATCAGCGCGGGCAGCACCTGCGCGAGGCCGACGAAGGCGATCAGACCGATGGCCGCCAGCGCCTCGCCCCCGCCCGACATCCGGAAATAGAGATAGCCGAGACCCAGCACCGCCGCGATGGACAGCCGCCGCGACAGCAGCACCACGTCCCGCACGTCGCCCGACAGCGTCGCCTCGCCGCGCCGCGCGCTCAGCCAGATCGGCATGACGATGTGGTTCGACACCATGGTCGACAGCGCGATGGCCGCGACGATCACCATGGAGGTGGCCGAGGAGAAGCCGCCGAGGAAGGCCAGCATCGCCAGCCCCTCCTGCCGAAAGGCCAGCGGCACGGTCAGCACGAACAGGTCGGGGTTGGCGCCCTCGGGCAGCACGGCAAGGCCGACGACGGCGATGGGCACCACGAACAGGCTCATCAGGAACAGGTAGAGCGGGAAGGCCCAGGAGGCGGTGGCGAGGTGCTTCTCGTCCGAGTTCTCGACCACCGTCACCTGGAACATCCGCGGCAGGCAGACGAAGGCGGCGCCCGCCAGCGCCGTCAGCGTCACCCAGCGGCCCTGCTCCATCTGCCAGTCCGCGATCGGGCTCGCCTCGATCATCGCATGGATGCCGACCGGACCCCCGGCGACGCCCCAGACCACGAAGATCCCGACGGCGAGGAGCGCGACGAGCTTCACCACCGCCTCCAGCGCGATGGCGGTGACCACGCCGTGGTGGCGTTCGTTCACGTCGAGGTTGCGGGTGCCGAAGACGATGGTGAACAGCGTCAGCCCCGCCGCCACCCAGAGCGCGGTCGCACCGAGGCTTCCGGCCCCCTCCGCCCCCTGGGCCGCGCCGGTGAAGACCGAGAAGGACAGGGTCACCGACTGGAGCTGGAGCGCGATGTAGGGCGTGGTGCCGACCACGGCGAGCAGCGTGACCAGCATCCCCAGCAGCGACGACTTGCCGTAGCGCGACGAGATCAGGTCGGCGATCGAGGTGATCCGCTGGGTCCGCCCGATCCTGACCAGCTTGCGCAGGAAGGCCCACCAGCCGACGATCACCAGCGTCGGACCGAGGTAGATCGTCACGAACTCGAGCCCCGAGCGCGCGGCATAGCCGACCGCGCCGTAGAAGGTCCAGGCTGTGCAGTAGATCGACAGCGACAGGGTATAGACGAGGGGCGAGCGCAGCACGCCGAGCCGCCCCGCCTCGGCCCTCCGTTCGGCAAGGAAGGCGACTGCGAAAAGCAGCGCCACGTAGACGAGGCAGGCCGCGACAAGCAGGTTGAAGGAGAGCGTCATCTCGGGCCGCCGGGCCGCTCCACCGGCCCCTCGCTGCGGCTGAGCGGGCGCGCCATCGCCGCCGCCGCCAGGATCAGCAGGGTCCAGACGCCGAAGACGTACAGCCCGCCGTTCGCGGTTCCCGGCCGCTCGGGCGCGCCGGCGGTCACGGCGGCGCCGCCGTCCATCGGCGCGGTCTCGGCCGGGCCGCTGCGCGCGTCGAGCCCGGCGAACCACAGCATCGGCACCATGAACAGCACCGCACCCAGCACCGGCAGCACCCGCGCCGCGTCCATCAGCCGACGCCGCCGGTAGGTCTGCCGTTCCAGGAACACCGGCTCGCGCGGGGGGGCCATGGACGCCGCCTCAGCCCGCGCCGAGGCCTGCGAGATCGCGCAGGCAGGCCAGCACCTCTGCATTGGCGAAGGGCTTGGTCATGAAGCGGTCCGCCCCCAGCCGCTCGGCCATCTCGCGGTCGGCGCGCTGGCCGCGTGCGGTCAGCATCAGCACCGGGATCGCCGCCAGACCCGCGTCGGCCCGGAGGTCGCGCAGGATGTCGAAGCCCGAGCGGTTGGGCAGCATCGCGTCCAGCACGATCACGTCGGGCCGCCGCCGCGCCACCGCGTCCAGCGCCGTCGCCCCGTTGGCATGGGTGTCCACCGCCCAGCCCTCCCGCGTCAGGATGTACCTCACCGCCTCGATGATGTTCGGTTCGTCCTCGATCAGCAGCACGCGCTTGACCATGCCGTCTCCTCCCCCCGGCGCCCGGCCTTTTGACCTTGTGCGCATGGGAAAACTATGGCCCCCGCGGCACGGGCTGTCAAAGGCTCCGCCGACCCCGCGTCAGCCGACGATCGACGGCTCGCGGCGCCCGGCGCAGCCCGCGCGCGGGCAGATGCGGCAGGTGACGCCCACGGGGCGCGCCGCCTCTTCCGTGCCGCCGGCGGGCAGGATCAGCATCGACGCCTCCACCACCGGCGGGCTGCCGAAGCCGCCGGGGTGGTCCATCCGCGACTGCGCGAAGGTCAGGAACCGCTGCGGCAGCCGCCCCGCCGTCTCGACCACGGTGCGCAGAGGCACGAAGGGCTGTCCGAGGCTCTGGTAGAGCGGCCAGAGCGCGCAGCCCGCCCCGAAGCGCGGCACCTCGAACCCCGGCACGGGCTTGCGGAAGGTCAGGCTGCCCGACGCGTCGCAGACGAGAAGGCCCACGGGCTGGCCCCCGACCCCCTCGGGCAGGGCGGCGAGCCTGCGGAACACGCGGCCGAGATCCGCGCCCAGTTCGCCCGCCAGCGCCGCCGGATCGGGGCCCGCACGCTCCAGCGCCGCGCGCAGCCGGGACAGCGGAACGGCCTCGGCATCCGCGCGCACCTGCGCGGCATGGGCCGCGATCAGCCGCGCGGCCGCGCTCCCGACGCGACCGGGATCGGCCAGCGGCTGCCCCGCCTCCACCTCCGCCAGGTGGAAGCCGCGCGCCGCCAGCCAGGCCTCGAAGGTCTCCTGCGGCACTACCGGCGCGCGCTCCTCGTCCTCCCGCGCGTCGAGATAGGCGACGAGCGACTGCGCCCGCTCGGCCAGCTTCTGGCTGTCCTCGTGCAGGTTCCTGTGGAACCGCGCCTGCCACTCGGCATCCACCGCCCCCTCGCCCGCGAGGATGGCCGAGGTCGAGCGGATCGCGGTCACGCTCGACAGCACGTCGTGTAGCGCGGCCGACAGGTGCGGGTCGTGGGTGATCCGGTCGTTCAGCGTCTGCACCGTCCGCTCCAGCGCCGCGATGCGCCGCGCCTGCGCCGCGGCCAGCGCCGCCCAGCCGGGGAAGCGGCCCGCGAAATCCTCCGCCCGCTCCAGATCCGCCGCGCCGCCCTGCCCCGCCGCGGCGTCGCGCAACCCGTCGAGCAGCGCCCCCTCCGCCCCCTCGGCAAGCGCCGCAGCGTCCGTCTCCAGCGCCCGCGCGATGGCGCTCAGCAGCTTGCCTGCGACCTGTCGGCGGTTGTGCTCGATGAGGTTCAGGTAGGAGGCCGAGATCCCGAGCCTGCGCGCGAGGTCCGCCTGCCGCATCCCGAGGTCGAGGCGGCGCGCGCGGATCCGGCTGCCCGCCAGCCGCATCCCCCCTTTCGCCAAATCTGCCGTCTTTTCAGACACTTTCTGCACCGCGCCGAAAATTAGTTTACAAGCCATCCTGCTGTCTTGTGCATTTCTTGACAAGATAATTGTTTGCCCTGAGGCACTTGTTGCGAAATTTTCGGACCGGCCGCATTCTTGCCGCAGTCCTGTAAAAGGACCGGCGCCTCCCCGGCACATCCGGGGCAGCGCGGACATAAGTCAACGCATTCTGGGAGGAACCGTATGACGAAATCCAACTTCACGAGACGCGGTCTGCTGAAGACCGGCACGGCGGCGGGCGCCGGCCTTGCCATGCCCACGATCTTCACCTCGAAGGTCTGGGGCGCCGCCCACACCGGCTTCACCAACGCGCCCCAGGGCGACACCGTGACGCTCGGCTTCAACGTGCCCCAGTCCGGCCCCTATGCCGACGAGGGCGCGGACGAGCTGCGCGCGTTCCAGCTGGCGGTCGAGCACCTGAACGGCGAGGGCGACGGCGGCATGATGCAGACCTTCAGCAGCAAGACGCTGGAAGGCAACGGCATCATGGGCAAGAAGGTCCAGTTCGTCTCGGGCGACACCCAGACGAAATCGGACGCGGCCCGCGCCTCGGCCAAGTCGATGATCGAGAAGGACGGCGCGATCATGATCTCCGGCGGCTCGTCCTCGGGCGTGGCCGTGGCCGTGCAGGCGCTCTGCCAGGAGGCCGGGATCATCTTCATGGCCGGCCTGACCCACGCCAACGACACCACCGGCAAGGACAAGAAGGCCAACGGGTTCCGCCACTTCTTCAACTCCTACATGTCCGGCGCGGCGCTGGCGCCGATCCTCGCCAAGGAATACGGCAAGGACCGCAAGGCCTATCACCTGACCGCCGACTACAACTGGGGCTACACGACCGAGCAGGCGATCCGCGAATCGACCGAGGCGCTCGGCTGGGAAACCGTGAACTCGGTCCTGACGCCGCTGACCCAGACCGACTTCTCGTCCTACATCGCGCCGGTGCTGAACTCGGGCGCAGATGTGCTGGTCCTGAACCACTACGGCGGAAACATGGTCAACTCGCTGACCAACGCCGTGCAGTTCGGCCTGCGCGAGGCCACCGCCAACGGCAAGAAGTTCGAGATCGTCGTGCCGCTCTACTCCGAGCTGATGGCCCGCGGTGCGGGCAAGAACATCGCCGGCATCCTCGGCTCGCAGAACTGGGACTGGAAGCTCGAGAACGAGAAGGGCGCGCGCTACACCGGCACCAATGCCTTCGTGAAGTCCTTCGGCGAGAAGTACGGCTTCCCCCCGAGCCAGGCGGCGCACACCTGCTACGTGCAGACCCTGCTTTATGCCGACGCGGTGAACCGCGCGGGCAGCTTCAACCCCTGCGCCGTGGTCGAGGCCCTGGAAGGGTTCGAGTTCGACGGCATGGGCAACGGCCCGACCCTCTACCGCGCCGAGGACCACCAGTGCTTCAAGGACGTGGTCGTGGTGCGCGGCAAGGAGAACCCGGAGAACGAGTTCGACCTCGTGGAGATCGTCGAGGTCACGCCGGTGGACCAGGTCACCTATCCGCCCGACCACCCGCAGTTCGCGGGCGGTGCGCTGGGCGAGTGCAACCCCGGCGCCTGAGCCGGACCGCAGACCAAACCGGACATCCGGCTGTAACCGACCATCCGCGCGCCCCCCGACCGGGGCGCGCGTGACCCATCTGCTGCGTCGCGCGCGGCCCCTCTCCCTGCCCGGACACGGGCCAATCGAAAGGCGGAACGGACATGGACGCCCTCATCCTGCAAATCCTGAACGGCCTCGACAAGGGCAGCGCCTATGCGCTGATCGCACTGGGCCTCACGCTGATCTTCGGCACCCTCGGTGTCGTCAACTTCGCCCACGGCGCGCTGTTCATGCTCGGCGCCTTCTGCGCGGTGACGCTGAACCGGATCCTGACCCTCAGCCACACCGTGGTCGACGAGAGCCGCACCGACTTCCTCGGCAATCCGATGAAGGTCGACGTGCCCTACCTGTTCGACATCGTCGGCCCCGACACGGGCGCGAAGCTGATCGAATGGTCGGTGCCGCTGTCGATCCTGTTCGCGATCCCGGTGATGATCCTGATCGGCGTCGTGATGGAGCGCGGGCTGATCAAGCACTTCTACAAACGTCCCCACGCCGACCAGATCCTCGTCACCTTCGGCCTCGCCATCGTGCTGCAGGAGGTCGTCAAGTACTTCTACGGCGCCAACCCGATCCCGACGCCCGCACCCTCGGCCTTCTCCGGCTCCTTCGACTTCGGCGTGCTGCTCGGCTTCGATCCCTACGTGATCATTTATCCCTACTGGCGGCTCGTCTACTTCGCCTTCGCCATGGTCGTGATCGCCGCCGTCTTCGCCTTCCTCCAGTTCTCGACCTTCGGGATGGTGGTCCGGGCCGGCATGGCCGACCGCGAGACGGTAGGCCTGCTCGGCATCAACATCGACCGCCGCTTCACCATCATGTTCGGCATCGCCGCCGCGGTCGCGGGGCTGGCCGGGGTGATGTACACGCCGATCAACCCGCCGAACTACCACATGGGCATGGATTTCCTGGTGCTCAGCTTCGTCGTGGTGGTCGTCGGCGGCATGGGCTCGCTGCCCGGCGCGGTGCTGGCGGGCTTCCTGCTCGGCATCCTCGAAAGCCTCGCCTCCATGGGCTGGGTCATCGACCTGATCCCCGGCATCAACCAGATCATCATCTACCTCGTCGCCATCGTCGTCCTCCTGACCCGCCCGCGCGGCCTGATGGGACGCAAGGGCGTGATGGAGGACTAATCCATGACCGACCACACCACCGATCCCCGCACGGCCGCCAGCGCCCGTCCCGCCACCGCCAGCCACGCCACCGAGACGGCCTTCCTGGGCCTCGGGCCCAAGGATTTCCGGCTGCTGCTGATCGTCATCGCGCTGACGATGCTGGCGCCGTTCCTGCTGAACCCGTTTCCCGCGGGATCCGAGCTGGCGCAGTTCAACGCGGGCTATCCCGACCTGATGCAGCGGTTCGTGATCTTCGGCATCTTCGCCATCGGCTTCAACATCCTGTTCGGCCTCACCGGCTACCTCTCCTTCGGCCACGCGGCCTTCCTCGGGGTCGGCTCCTATGCCGCGATCTGGATGATGAAGCTTCTCACGATGAACGTGATCCCGGCGATCGTGCTGTCGGTGATCGTCGCGGGCATCTTCGCGCTGCTCGTCGGCTTCATCTCGCTGCGCCGCTCGGGCATCTACTTCTCGATCCTGACGCTGGCCTTCGCGCAGATGTCCTATGCGCTCGCCTATTCGGTGCTGACCCCGATCACCGGGGGCGAGACCGGGCTCCAGGCCAAGATCAACGATCCGCGCATCCTCGACCCCGGCGCGGGCCAGAGCCTCGGCCGCGCCAACCTCTTCGGTCTCGAGATGGGCAGCAGCTACAACCTCCAGATCGGCGACTGGTCGTTCACCTTCAACGCGGGCTACTACCTGGCCGCCATCGTCATGCTCGTCGGCTTCTACCTCGCGATCCGGCTGTTCCGCTCGCCCTTCGGCATGATGCTGCGGGCGGTGAAGTCGAACCAGCAGCGGATGAACTACACCGGCCTGAACTCCCGCCCCTACACGCTGGCCGCCTTCGTGATCTCGGGGATGTATGCCGGGCTGGCCGGTGGCCTGATGGTCGCCATGGACACCCAGGTGGGCCCCGAGCGGATGTTCTGGACCGCCTCCGGCGAGGTGGTGCTGATGACGATCCTCGGCGGCGCAGGCACCCTGATCGGCCCGGTGCTGGGCGCGGGCATGATCAAGTACATGGAAAACATCGTCTCCAAGATCAACGACAACATCCTGCACCAGTGGTTCTCGTTCCTGCCCGACGGGCTGGAGGATGCGCTGGTCGCCATCGTCTATCCCTTCATCGGCAAGGGCTGGAACCTGACGCTCGGCATCGTCTTCATGCTGGTCGTGATCTTCCTGCCCGGCGGCCTCGTGCAGGGCGGACAGAAGGTGGCCCGGCTGTTCCGCCGCAACAACCGCAAGGGCGGCGGCGCCGAATCCGAGGCCGCCAAGAAGCAACCCGCCGAATAAGGACCGGAGCCATGGGAATCCTCGAAGTCAAGAACGTGGGCAAGCGGTTCGGCGGGCTGAAGGCGCTCGACAACGTCAACCTCTCGGTCCAGGAGAACACGGTCCACGCGATCATCGGGCCGAACGGGGCGGGCAAGTCGACGCTGCTGAACTGCCTGATCGGCAAGCTGATCCCCGACACCGGCAGCGTCATGTTCGACGGCCAGTCGGTACTGGGCAGGAAGCCCCACGAGATCAACCAGATGGGCATCAGCCGGGTGTTCCAGACGCCCGAGATCTTCGGCGACCTGACGGTGTTCGAGAACGTGATGATCCCGATCTTCGCCCGGCGCGACGGCGCCTTCGCGCTCCACGCCTTCAAGCAGGTGATGAACGACCGCGACATCCGCGAGCGGACCGAGGCGATGCTGGCCGACGTCAACATGCTGGACAAGCGCGACGCCCATGCCGCGTCGCTGTCGCGGGGCGACAAGCGGCGGCTGGAGATGGCGATGTGCCTCAGCCAGCAGCCGAAGCTCCTGCTGCTGGACGAACCGACCGCGGGCATGGCCCGCGCCGACACCAACAACACCATCGACCTTCTGAAGGAGATCAAGGCCAAGCGCGACATCACGATGTGCATCATCGAGCACGACATGCACGTCGTCTTCTCGCTGGCCGAGCGGATCACCGTCCTGGCCCAGGGCACGCCGCTCGTCGAGGATGTTCCCGACAACATCAAGGGGCATCCGAAGGTCCGCGAAGCTTATCTGGGGACGGCACACTGATGGAACAGGCACTGAACGAACTGCGCGACGCCCGCCGCAAGGAAGCCGCCCGTGGCAAGGACAGCCACGCCCCGGCCTTCCTGTCGGTCTGGAACATCGAGGCCTATTACGGCGAAAGCTACATCGTCCAGGACGTGAGCTTCAACATCCACGAGGGCGAGATCCTCGCGCTTCTCGGCCGCAACGGCGCGGGCAAGACGACCACGCTGCGCACCCTCGCCCGCCTCGACAAGCCCGAACTGCGCGGCGGCGAGATCTGGCTGGACCACCAGCCGCTGCACAAGATGAAGTCGCACGAGGCCTCGGCGGCGGGCATCGCGCTGGTGCCCGAGGACCGGCGCATCATCCCGGGCCTCACGGTCGAGGAGAACCTGAAGCTGGCCCAGATCGCGCCCCCCGTGGGCTGGTCGATCGAGCGGGTCTACGGCCTGTTCCCCCGCCTCGGCGAGCGGCGGAAGCAGGAGGGCGTGACGCTCTCGGGGGGCGAGCAGCAGATGCTCGCCATCGCCCGCGCGCTCTGCCGCGACATCAAGGTGCTGCTGTTGGACGAGCCTTACGAGGGCCTTGCGCCGGTCATCGTGCAGGAGATCGCCAAGACCCTGAACGTCATCCGCGACCAGGGCATCACCACGGTGATCGTGGAACAGAATGCCGTTGCCGCGCTTAAACTTGCGGACCGCGCGGTGATCCTCGATACCGGGTCCGTCGTCTATGACGGCTCGGCGCAGGAGGTGCTCGACAACGAGAAGCTGCGCGCCGAATACCTCGCCATCTGAGACCCGCATGGGGGCGCATGCCGTGCCCCGCACAGGGTCCGAAGCGTTCACGACCGGGAGGACACCATGACCGACACCACCTATCCGCCATCCGAGGCCTTCGCCGCCGCGTCCCACGCCGACCGCGCGACCTATGACCGGATGTATGCCGACAGCATCGCGGTCCCCGAGGCCTTCTGGGGCGAGCAGGGCAAGCGGATCGACTGGATCAAGCCCTATTCGCGGGTCAAGGACGTGTCGTTCCAGCCCGGCGCCGTGGCGATCAAGTGGTACGAGGACGGCACGCTGAACGTCGCCGCCAACTGCATCGACCGCCACCTGAAGGACCGCGCCGACCAGACCGCGATCATCTGGGAGCCGGACGACCCCAAGGACGAGCCGCAGCACATCACCTATCGGCAGCTCCACGCCCATGTCTGCAAGTTCGCCAACGTCCTGAAGGAGATGGGTGTGCAGCGCGGCGACCGCGTCGTGCTCTACATGCCGATGATCCCCCAGGCGGCCTATGCCATGCTCGCCTGTGCGCGGATCGGCGCGATCCACTCGGTCGTCTTCGCAGGCTTCTCCCCCGATGCGCTGGCCGCGCGCATCAACGGCTCGACCGCCCGCGTGGTGATCACCGCCGACGGCGCGCCCCGGGGCGGCAAGGTCACCAACCTGAAGGACAACGTCAACAAGGCGCTGCTGAACGTGCTGCACGACGTGAAATGCCTCTGCGTGAAGCGCACCGGCCAGCAGATCGCCTGGCGCCCCGAGGGCGATTTCTGGCTGCACGAGATGGAGGACGGCGTCGGGACCGACTGCCCGCCGGAAGAGATGCGCGCCGAGGATCCGCTGTTCATCCTCTACACCTCGGGCTCGACCGGCCAGCCCAAGGGCGTCGTCCACACCTCGGGCGGCTACCTCGTCTATGCCGCGATGACCCACCAGTACACCTTCGACTACCACGACGGCGACGTGTTCTGGTGCACCGCCGATGTCGGCTGGGTGACGGGCCACAGCTATATCGTCTACGGACCCCTCGCGAACGGCGCGACGACGCTGATGTTCGAAGGCGTGCCCACCTGGCCCGATGCCGGCCGCTGCTGGGCCACGGTCGAGCGCCACAAGGTCGCGCAGTTCTACACCGCCCCGACCGCGATCCGCGCGCTGATGGGCCAGGGCAAGGAGTTCGTCGAGAAATACGACCTCTCCTCGCTCAAGGTCCTCGGCACCGTGGGCGAGCCGATCAATCCCGAGGCCTGGAACTGGTACAACACCGTCGTCGGCAAGTGCGAGCGGCCCATCGTCGACACCTGGTGGCAGACCGAGACCGGCGGCCACCTCCTGACCCCGTTGCCCGGCGCCATCGCGACCAAGCCCGGCTCGGCCACCCTGCCCTTCTTCGGGATCGAACCCGTGGTGCTCGATCCCACCTCCGGGCAGGAGATCGAGGGCAACCCGGCCGAGGGCGTCCTCTGCATCAAGTCCAGCTGGCCGGGCCAGATGCGCACCGTCTACGGCGATCACGAGCGGTTCGAGAAGACGTATTTCTCCGACTACAAGGGCATGTACTTCACCGGCGACGGCTGCAAGCGCGACGCCGACGGCTACTACTGGATCACCGGCCGGGTCGACGACGTGCTGAACGTCTCGGGCCACCGCATGGGCACGGCCGAGATCGAAAGCGCCCTCGTCGCCCACGAGGCCGTGGCCGAGGCCGCCGTCGTCGGCTACCCGCACAAGGTCAAGGGCCAGGGCATCTATGCCTATGTCACGCTGATGAACGGGGTCGAGCCGTCGGACGCGCTGCGCAAGGAACTCGAGACCTTCGTGCGCTCCGAGATCGGCCCGATCGCCAAGCCCGACCTGATCCAGTGGGCACCGGGCCTGCCCAAGACACGTTCGGGCAAGATCATGCGCCGGATCCTCAGGAAGATCGCCGAGAACGACCACGGCAGCCTCGGCGACACCTCCACCCTGGCCGACCCGGCCGTGGTCGAGGACCTGGTCGAGAACCGCATGAACCGCGACTGAGACCGGTTCTCACCCCCGGATCCCCGGACCTGTTCCGGGGATCCGAAGCGCCAGACGGCCGCCACGAAGGCCGCGTCCGCTCAAGCCGATACTGAAAACCGCACGGCGCCCACCAGGGTTCCGCGGTTTTTCCGCCTATCGCCACCTTGCCCCGAAAATGCCGCCAGGCATGTCCCAGGACATCCAAGACGCGGTTTTTCCCGGCGAATTCCGCATCTGATCGGAACCCGACCGCGCTCCCAGACTTGTGAAGGCAACACAGTCACAGAACGGAGCCTACCATGTTCGACACCCGGAAAACCCTTCTCGCCGCGACGTCGGTCATCGCCCTCGCCGCCGGTCCCGTCTTCGCCGAAAGCCACGTGACGGTCGACGACACCAACGCGTCCCAGGCCGCCGAATCCGCCGACAACGCGATGGACAGCGCCGGCAACGCGCTGGAGAACGCGGGCGAGGCGACCGAGAACGCCGCCGAGGACGCGGCCCAAGCCACCGGCAACGCGCTGGAGAATGCCGGCGAAGCGACCGAGAACGCGGCCGAGGATGCCGCCGAGGCCACCGAGAACACCGCCGAAGATGCCGCACAGGCCACCGAGAACGCCGCCGAGGCCACCGGTGATGCGGTCGAGAATGCGGCCGAATCCACTGCCGCCGCCACCGCCAGCCTCGGCGACAAGATCGAGGCCGAGTTCGCCGACATCGCCGACCGTCCAATCGGCGACCTGACCGGCACCGACGTCGCCACCGCCAACGGCGACGAGGTCGGCGAGATCGACGACTTCGCGATGCAGGACGGCAAGCTGGTCGCCCTCGTCGGCATCGGCGGCTTCCTCGGCCTCGGCGAGCATGACGTCGCCCTCGACCTGTCGCGCATGAGCTGGAACGCCGAGGAAGAGGAGTTCGTCGTCAACGGCTACACCGAGGACGAGCTGAAGGAACTGCCGCAGTACGACAAGGACGCGGTCCAGATCCTCGACGACGACGCCGTGACGCTGAAGGCGGCCGCGACCGAGACCATGTAAGCCTCCCCGCCGCCGCACCGGAATCACCGGTGCGGCGCCTCCGACACAGGGGACGGGAAAAGGCGCGCCACCGACGGGCGCGCCTTTTCATTTTCTTGGCCAGGAAGGGTCGACGCGGCTCCTAGCTGCCGAGCGCCTTGTCGGTCACGGCATGGGTGAAGGCGCCCTCAGGCTCCTTGGTGATCACCGGATCCGAACCGCCGCCCAGCAGCGTCTCGACCGTGCGCTGGTAATCCGCCTCGTCCAGCGACCCGTCCGACCCCGCCGTCAGCTTCGCCACCTCGCGCATCATGCGCTTCTGGTGCTCCTCGGTCTGCGCGCCGGTCTCGTCGTTCTCCAGCACGATCTCCGCCGCCTCGTCCGGGTTCTCCTCGGCGTATTTCCAGCCCTTCATCGAGGCCTTCACGAAGCGCGCCATCTCGTCCACGAAGGCGGGATCCTCCAGCCGGTCCTCGAGCACGTAAAGCCCGTCCTCCAGCGTCGCGACCCCCTGGTCCTCGTACTTGAAGGTCACCAGCTGCTCGGGCGTGATCCCGGCGTCGATCACCTGCCAGTACTCGTTGTAGGTCATGGTCGAGATGCAGTCGGCCTGCTTCTGGAGCAGCGGATCGACGTTGAAGCCCTGCTTCAGCACCGTCACCCCGCCGTCGGATCCGTCGGTCGGAATGCCGAGCTGGCTCATCCAGGACAGGAACGGATACTCGTTGCCGAAGAACCAGACCCCGAGCGTCCGGCCCGGGAAATCCTCGGGCGACTTCACCCCTGTCTCGGCCAGGCAGGTCAGCATCATGCCCGAGGACTTGAACGGCTGGGCGATGTTGACCAGCGGCAGCCCCTTCTCCCGCGCGGCGAGCGCCGAGGGCATCCAGTCCACCACTACGTCGGCACCGCCCCCCGCCAGCACCTGCGTCGGCGCGATGTCGGGGCCGCCCGGCTTGATCGTGACGTTCAGCCCCTCCTCCTCGTAGAACCCCTTCTCCTGGGCGACGTAATAGCCCGCGAACTGCGCCTGGGTCACCCATTTCAACTGCAGCGTCACGTCGTCGGCCGCCCGGGCCGCCCCGCCGCCCAGCATGGCGAAGGCCAGCGCCGCACTCATCACCTTGGTCATCGGTCGTACTCCCTGTCGGTTGTCATTTTCGTTGCGACGGATGCCAGAAGGTCACCCGCCGTTCGGCCAGGGCGAGGGCGCCATAGAAGGCCGACCCCGCCACGGCCGCCACCGCAATCTCGGCCCAAACCATGTCGAGCGCCAGACGCCCGACCTCGGTCGAGATGCGGAATCCCATGCCCCTGATCGGAGAGCCGAAAAATTCGGCAACGATGGCGCCGATCAGCGCCAGCGTCGTCGCGATCTTCAGCCCGTTGAAGACGAAGGGCATCGCCGCGGGCAGCCGCAGCTTCAGAAGCGTCTGCCCGTAGGACGCGCCGTAGGTGCGCATCAGGTCCCGCTGCATCGCCCCGCTCGCCGCCAGCCCCGCGACCGTGTTCACCAGCACCGGGAAGAACACCATGACGACGACCACCGCCGCCTTGCTCTGCCAGTCGAAGCCGAACCACATGACGAGGATCGGCGCCGTCCCGACGATCGGCAGCGCCGCAACGAAGTTGCCGACCGGCAGCAGCCCCCGCTGCAGGAAGGGCGAACGGTCGATCAGCACGGCCACCGCCACCGCCGCCCCGCAGCCCAGGACATATCCCGTCAGCGCCCCCTTGAAGAAGGTCTGCACCAGATCCCCCCAGAGCAGCGGCAGGTTCGCCCCGATCGCCGCGGCGATGGCGCTCGGCGCGGGCAGGATCACGCCCGGCACTCCGAACAGCCGCACCACCATCTCCCAGAGCAGCAGCAGCGTCAGCCCGAAGATCGCGGGCACCGCCAGCCGCACCGCGCGCCCGCCCCGCGCAGCCAGCCAGGCGTTCAACGCCCAGAGCCCGCCCCAGACGGCGAGGACCAGGGCAAGGCCAAAAACGCCGCTCACACCCCTCCCCCCATCTTTGCTTTCCAAATATCCTGGGGGGCAAGGGGGCAAAGCCCCCATGCGGCCCGCAGGGCCGCCCCCTTCCGAACCCCGGAATTCACCGCCCGAACCCCATCCGCCCCAGCACCACCTTCTGCAACAGACCCACGACCCCGACCAGCACCGCCGCGCAGACCGCCGCCATCAGCAGCGCCGCCCAGATCTGCACCGTCTGCCCGTAATAGGACCCCGACAGCAGCCGCGCGCCAAGGCCCCGCACGGCCCCGGTCGGCAGTTCCCCGACGATCGCTCCGACCAGCGCCGCCGCGATCCCGACCTTCAGCGAGGCAAACAGGTAAGGCAGCGACGACGGCAGCCGCAGCCGCCAGAACACCTGCGACCGGCTGGCGCCGTAGGTCTTCAGCAGGTCCATCTGCATGGCGTCCGGCGCCCTGAGCCCGCTCACCATCCCGACGACCACCGGGAAGAACGACAGATAGGCCGAGATCACCGCCTTTGGCAGCAGCCCCTGCACGCCGACCGAGTTCATCACCACGATGATCATCGGCGCCAGCGCGAGGATCGGGATCGTCTGCGAGGCGATGGCCCAGGGCAGCACGCTCATGTCCATCGCCCGGTTGTGGACGATCCCGACCGCCAGCAGGATGCCAAGCGCGGTGCCGATGGCAAAGCCCAGCAGGGTCGCGCTGAGCGTGATCCAGGCGTGGTAGACGAGGCTCCTCTTCGAGGTCACCGCCTTGGCGATCACCGTGTCGTAAAGCTCTGCCGCGACCTGGTGGGGCGCGGGCAGCAGCGGGCGCTCCTGGGACAGGGTGTCCTGCAGCAGGAGCGGCAGCGTCACCTCGGTGCCCGCCCGCGCCGCCTGGTCGCGGGTCCACTGGGCATTCATCCAGACGGCGCCCGCGTACCAGAGCAGCAGCAGCGCCGCGACGACCGTCAGCACCGGCAGGAGCGCCGCGCGCACCCAGAGCCGCCCCCGCCGCCCGATCCCGGCCCCCGGCGCCGCGATGTTCGGCGCACCGCTCACCGGGCGCCCCGGCGGGCCGCGGAGGGGCGGAAGCGGCCGCGCGGCTCAGTCATGGGAGTGGCCCGCCCTCAGACCCTCGCGGACCCGGTGGGCGATCTCGATGAACTCGGCCGTGTCGCGGATGTCGAGCGGACGCTCCCGCGGCAGGGGGCTGTCGATGATGTCGGTGATCCGCCCGGGCCGCGGGCTCATCACCACGATCTTCGTCGAGAGGTACACCGCCTCGGGGATCGAATGGGTCACGAAGAGGCAGGTCTTCTCCGTCCGCGCCCAGAGGCTCAGGAGCTGTTCGTTCAGGTGGTCGCGCACGATCTCGTCCAGCGCGCCGAAGGGCTCGTCCATCAGCAGCAGGTCGGCGTCGAAGGCCAGCGCCCGCGCGATGCTCGCCCGCTGCTGCATGCCGCCCGAAAGCTGCCAGGGATACTTCCCCTCGAACGCCGCCAGATCCACCAGTTGCAGGACGTCCTTCACCCGCCGCCTCTGCTCTTCCCTCGGATAGCCCATGATCTCCAGCGGCAGGCTGACGTTCCGGCCGATGGTGCGCCAGGGGTACAGCCCCGCCGCCTGGAAGACGTAGCCATAGGCGCGGGCGCGGCGCGCCTCGTCCGCGCTCATCCCGTTGACCGAGAGCGTCCCCGAGGTCGGCGTCTCCAGCGCGGCGACGCAGCGCAGGAAGGTGGTCTTGCCGCAGCCCGAGGGCCCGATGAAGCTGACGAACTCGCCCCGCGCGACGTCGAGCGTGACGCAGCTCAGCGCCTGCACCTGGCCGTCGCCGGTGTCGAAGGTCAGGTTCAGATTCTTGGCCGAGACTACGCTTGACATGGACCCTCCGCGGACCTTCCCATGATCCCGCGCAACGGCGGGAGGGTCCGATGTCCGACGAGATGCCGAAGGCCTGCCACAAGGTCCGGGCCGAGACGACCTACGACGGCAAGCAGGGTTTCACCTATTTCGAGGGGATCGCGAAGGAGACGACGGGCTCCCAGGCCATCTGCATGCACATCCTGCGCATTCCGCCGGGCGGCCGCGCGAAGGCCCACAAGCACGAAACCCACGAAACCGCGATCTACGTCATCGAGGGGCGCGCGGTGATGTACTGGGGCGAGCGGCTGGAACACCTGATGGAGACGGTCGCGGGCGACATGGTCTACATCCCCGCGAACGTCCCCCACCTGCCGATCAACACCTCCGACTCTGTCGTGACCGCGGTCATCGCCCGCACCGACCCCCACGAGCGGGAATCGGTCGTGCTGCTGCCCGAGCTGGAGGCGCTGGTGTCGGGGTAACCGGTCATAGCCCTCGATCTTGCCGCAGAAGCACCGCCTCGCCAGCGAACCCGCTTCTTGCAGCAAACATCCAGAACGACCGGCTAGGGATAATTGCCTGACCTCTCGCGTCCTCGGTGCGGTCCATCCGAGGTATTCAGAGCGGCTGGCGAACCCGGCACAACTCACAACCTGGAGTACGCCCGCGGGCGACTGCAGGACGACCTCTCCGGTCTGGAGGGTGAGGCCGACGACACGGGCGGAAGCGAACGTCTCGCTCACATCTTCGGCTCCTTGCGCGGGGCATTGGAAAAGACCTCAGCATGGAATTCCCTCAGCGTCAGCATGCGGAGGTTTGCCTGCAACACGAATGCGATCGAGATAAAGAGAATCATTAAGAAGCCATAAACGCCCAAGGCATCGCTGGCCGAGGTCAGGTTCGCGATACCGAAGAACACGGTCGCCAGCCAGACCGATTGAGCGACGACCGGAACGCCCACCCAAGTCAACAGCACGGCTGCTCCCAAGACGAAGGGCATGGGAAGGGAAGTGAACCACGACGCCGTGTTACCCGTCAGCGCCTGAACGAGGATTGCCACGACAGTGATGTTGAGAGCCAGCGCGGCGAGGCCCAAAACGCTCATCCGGAAAACCCAGAACCCCCGAAGGTGCAGGGCCAATACCATGGCGATGGCAAGCAGGCCGGACCATAGGTCAGGGCGGAGGCTGACGTTGCGTGCCTTGAAGAAAAGCCAGCCATCAACGCGGTAGTCCTGCACTCCAATAAGGATCGCGCACGTCAAGAGGGCCAGTGTCAACCAACGCCGGTGGTCCTTTGTCAGCGCCATGTCGCCACGCACGGCATCCGGCAACAGCTTTGTTGAACCGTCCATGCGTCTCTCAAACCCCGCTCGCCGGGATCCCCGACCGCTCGACCTTGCGCGGCGCGGTCAGTTCCTTCCAGGTCGACAGGGCCTTGTTCACCGCGGTCAGCGGCGGGCGTTCGACGAACTTGCCGTGGCCCTCCTCGGTGCGGATCTCGCCGTCGTGGACGGCCACCTTGCCACGGGTCAGGGTGAAGCGCGGCAGGCCCTTCACCTCCTTGCCCTCGAACACGTTGTAGTCGATGGCGGACTGCTGGGTGCTGGCCGAGATCGTCTTCGACTTCTCCGGGTCCCACACCACGAGGTCGGCATCGGCGCCGACCAGCACCGCGCCCTTCCTCGGGTAGCAGTTCAGGATCTTGGCGATGTTCGTCGACGTCACCGCGACGAACTCGTTCATCGTCAGCCGCCCCGTCGCGACGCCGTGGGTCCAGAGCATCGGCATCCGGTCCTCGAGCCCGCCCGTGCCGTTCGGGATCTTGGTGAAGTCGCCGACGCCGGTGCGCTTCTGCTCGGTCGTGAAGGCGCAGTGATCCGTCGCCACCACCGAGAGCGAGCCCGACTGCAACCCGGCCCAGAGCGAATCCTGGTGCTTCCTGTCGCGGAACGGCGGGCTCATCACCCGGCGGGCGGCGTGGTCCCAGTCGGGGTGGGCATATTCGCTTTCGTCGAGCGTCAGGTGCTGGATCAGCGGCTCGCCGTACACGCGCTTGCCCTGCTGGCGGGCGCGCCGGATCGCCTCGTGGCTCTCCTCGCAGCTCGTGTGAACGACATAAAGCGGCACGCCCGCCATGTCGGCAATCATGATCGCCCGGTTCGTCGCCTCGCCCTCCACCGCGGGGGGCCGGGAATAGGCGTGCGCCTCGGGCCCGTCATTGCCCGCCGCCAGAAGCCGCGCCTGAAGGTCGGCCACGACGTCGCCGTTCTCGGCATGGACCAGCGGCAGGGCGCCGAGTTCGGCACAGCGCTGGAACGACGCGAACATCTCGTCGTCGTTCACCATCAGCGCGCCCTTGTAGGCCATGAAGTGCTTGAAGGTGTTGATGCCCCGCTCGGTGACGTCCTTCATCTCGTTGAACACCTGCTCGCCCCACCAGGTGATCGCCATGTGGAAGGAGTAGTCGCAGTTCGCGCGGGTCGACTTGTTGTCCCACATCCGGATCGCGTCGAGCAGCCCCTGTCCCGGCGAGGGCAGCGCGAAGTCGACCACCATCGTCGTGCCCCCCGCCAGCGCCGCACGGGTGCCGGACTCGAAATCGTCCGAGGAATAGGTGCCCATGAACGGCATTTCAAGGTGGGTGTGCGGATCGATCCCGCCGGGCATGATGTAGCAGCCGGTGGCGTCCAGCTTCTCGTCGCCGGTCAGCCCCTCGCCGATGGCGTCGATCACGCCGTTCTTGATTCGCACATCGGCCTTGTAGGTCAGGTCGGCCGTGACCACCGTGCCGTTCTTGATGACTGTGGACATCCCCAATCCCTCCTGTTGTCGAAGCCCCGCGCGCCGGATCCGGTCCGGCGCGCGAGGCCCTCAGCCTATTGCGGATCGCAGACCTGCTTGCCGGTCGCGTCCAGCAGCGCGACGCCCGTCTGCGGCTCGCTCTGCTCGATGCCGATGCCGTAGCAGCCGTTGGCGTCCTTGATCAGGAACGACTTGTCGACGCCGGGCGGCAGGGCGGCGATGGCGGCGGGCGACGGGCCCGCGGGGGGCTGCACGCAGGCCGCAAGCCCCAGCAAGGCCGTGCCGAGCGCGATGTTCCGGATGTCCATGGGTCTCTCCCTCATTTCACTGTTATTCTTGGATGACTGCTGTTTCGACGACCGCGTGGAACAGTACATTCGCACCCGCTGCGGCCCAGTCGGGGGAAATCTCTTCGGCCTCGTTGTGGGAGAGGCCGTCGACGCAGGGGCACATGATCATCGCCGTGGGGGCCACGCGGTTGATCCAGCAGGCATCGTGACCCGCCCCCGAGATCAGGTTCATGTGGCTGTAGCCCAGCCGCTCGGCCGCGTTGCGCACCGCGGTGACGCAGCCTTCGTCGAAGGCCACGGGATCGAAGCCGCCGACCTTCTCGAAGCTGACCTCCAGCCCCATGTCGTCGCAGATCTTCCTCGCCCCCGCCTGCATCCGCTGCTCCATGTCCTCGATCACGGCGAGGTCGGGCGAGCGGAAATCGACGGTGAACACGGCCTTGCCGGGGATCACGTTGCGCGAGTTCGGGTAGATGTCGATGTGGCCCGCGGCCCCCACGGCGTGGGGCTTGTGCGACCAGGCGATCTCGTCCACCAGCTCCAGTACCCGCGCCATGCCGAGGCCGGCATTCTTCCGCATCGGCATCGGGGTCGAGCCGGTATGGCTGTCCTTCCCGGTGATCGTGACCTCGATCCAGCTCAGGCCCTGGCCGTGGGTGACGACGCCGATCTCCTTGCCCTCGGCTTCCAGGATCGGGCCCTGCTCGATGTGCAGTTCGAAGAAGGCGTGCATCTTCCGCGCGCCCACCTCCTCCTCGCCGCGCCAGCCGATCCGCTTCAGCTCGTCGCCGAAGCTCAGCCCCCTGGCGTCCTTGCGCTCGTAGGCCCAATCCTGGCTGTGGATGCCCGCGAAGACGCCCGAGGACAGCATGGCGGGCGCAAACCGCGTGCCCTCCTCGTTGGTGAAGTTCGTCACCACGATCGGGTGCTTCGTCCTGATGCCGAGGTCGTTCAGCGAGCGGATCACCTCCAGCCCGCCGAGCACGCCGAGGACACCGTCGTACTTGCCCCCGGTCGGCTGCGTATCGAGGTGCGAACCGACATAGACCGGCAGCGCCTCGGGGTCGGTCCCCTCGCGGCGGGCGAACATGTTGCCCATCTGGTCCACGCCCATGGTCAGCCCCGCCGCCTCGCACCATTTCCGGAACAGCGCGCGGCCTTCGCCATCGGCATCGGTCAGGGTCTGGCGGTTGTTGCCGCCCGCGACACCGGGACCGATCTTCGCCATTTCCATCAGGCTGTCCCAGAGCCGCGCGCCGTCGATCTTGAGGTTCTCACCGGGTGCGGGCATGGAGGCTCCTTCGTGCGGCCGACAAGGGGGGCCCGCGTGCAGACCCCTGAAATTGTTTGACCAAACGGTCAGGATCACGCTAGCAGGGAAAGGCGGGCAGTCAAGAATTTCGCCGCCTCCCGTGCCACGATCCGCTGCCGACGCCGATCTTTGTCCGATGCGATGCTTTTTGCGGCAGCACACGACCTGACGATCTCCAGTTGAGCACGGAGCGCGGAAACAGTCCATGACGAACGCCACCGGCCCGACCCGAATCCAGCGGCGCAACACCTCGCTGATCCTCGAGGCGGCGCTGGAGGTGTTCTCGTCCCAGGGGTTCGGCGGGGCGACGCTCGACCAGATCGCGCGCCATGCCGGGCTGTCGAAGCCGAACCTGCTCTATTACTTCGCCTCGAAGGAGGCGATCCATGCCGCGCTGCTTGACGGGCTGCTCGAAACCTGGCTCGATCCGCTGCGCGCCCTCGATCCCGCGGGCGAGCCGGTAGACGAGATCGTCGCCTATGTCCTGCGCAAGCTCGAGATGTCGCGGGAGTTTCCCCGCGAAAGCCGGCTCTTCGCCAACGAGATCCTGCAGGGGGCGCCGCGGATCGGAGGCATGATCACGGGCGAGCTGAAGCGGCTGGTGGACGAGAAGGCGGCGCTGATCGCCTCGTGGCAGGCGGCGGGTCGGGTCGCGCAGCTGGACCCCCATCACCTGATCTTCTCGATCTGGGCGACGACGCAGCACTATGCCGATTTCGACGTGCAGGTGCGCGGCATCCTCGACCCCGCGGGCGATGCGCATTTCGCCCGGGCGGCCGTGTTTCTGGAACAACTGTTCCGCGGTGCCCTGATGCCGCGTGAAGATTTCGTCAAGATTCACGCTTCATAAAGATTCGTGGCGCAGTCTGGGCAGGAAGGGTGCATCAGCAGAGGAGGTCCGGACATGCAACCGACAAGTTCCATTGCCGTGCTGCCGGGGGCCGGGGGCTCCGGCGGGATCGGCGAGGGCTGGCGCAACGTGCAGGCCGCGCTCCAGGCGATGCAGGCGCTGCGCGGCCGCTCCATCGGCAGCGGCCCCGCCACGCTGTCCTCCCGCCCGGTCCTTGCCCCGGAGGCGGCCGAGCGCGGCACCGTCCGGCCCGACCTCAGGGCGCGGGTGGCGACACAGCGGATCGGCACGGACATCCCGACGGGGCCGCGCCCGACGTTCGAGCGCACGCCGCTTGAGAAGATGCGGATCGAGGCGCTGGATCCCGCGGTCCCGGGACCGATAGCCGAGGTCGAGGGCGTCGCCGGCCCCGCCGCGGGGGGCTTGCGCCCTGCCCTTTTGCGCTCCGACGTGCCGCCGGTCGATCCGGCCCTGCTGGTGGCCTACAGCGGCCTGCGCACCCTCGACAAGGACTCCGCCAGCGGCCGCAGGCTCGACACCCTGCGCTGACGCCGCAGGCCGCCCCGCCGCAGAACGCGGCCAGGGCCACCCGCCGCCCGCCCCGGCAATCTTCCCGCCCAGACGACGGCCCCGCCTCCGAAGGACCCGCCTCGGAACGAACGGAGCGCCACCGCCATCACTCGGCGGCGGTCGCCGCCGGGTTGTTCGGATGGGTCGTCCAGTTGGCATAGTCCGGCTGGACCGTCCGGCCGGTGCGCGGATCGACGCTGCCGGGGGCCAGGCGTTCCATGGTGATGCAGTCCTCGACCGGGCAGACATTGACGCAGAGGTTGCAGGCCACGCATTCGGCGTCGATCACCTCGAACACCCGGCCGGGCTTCATCGCGATGGCCTGGTGCGACGTGTCCTCGCAGGCGGCATAGCAGCGGCCGCACTTGATGCAGAGATCCTGGTCGATCCGTGCCTTCGTGACGTAGTTCAGGTTCAGGTGCTGCCAGTCGGTCACGTTCGGCACCGCGCGCCCCGACACCTCGGCGACCGAGGCGAAGCCCTTCCTGTCCATCCACTCGGACAGGCCCGAGATCATCTCCTGCACCACCTTGAAGCCATAGGTCATGGCGGCGGTGCAGACCTGCACGTTGCCCGCGCCAAGCGTCAGGAACTCGGCCGCGTCGCGCCACGTCGTCACGCCGCCGATGCCGCTGATCGGCATCCCGGCCGTCTCGGCATCCCGCGCGATCTCCGAGACCATCGACAGCGCGATCGGCTTCACCGCCGGGCCGCAGTAGCCGCCGTGGGAGCCCTTGCCGTCGATCGTGGGCTCGGGCGCGAAGCTGTCGAGGTCGACCGAGGTGATCGAGTTGATCGTGTTGATCAGGCTCACCGCATCGGCGCCCCCGGCCTTCGCGGCGCGGGCGGGCTTCCTGATATCGGTGATGTTCGGCGTCAGCTTCACGATCACCGGCATCCGGGTGGTCTGCTTGCACCAGCGGGTGACCATCTCGATGTATTCCGGCACCTGCCCCACGGCCGAGCCCATGCCGCGCTCGCTCATCCCGTGGGGACAGCCGAAGTTCAGCTCGATCCCGTCGGCGCCCGTCTCCTCGACCAGCGGCAGGATCGCCTTCCAGGCCTGCTCCTCGCAGGGGACCATCAGCGACACGACCATCGCGCGGTCGGGCCAGTCGCGCTTGACCTCCTTGATCTCGCGCAGGTTCACCTCGAGCGGGCGGTCGGTGATAAGCTCGATGTTGTTCAGGCCCAGAAGCCTGCGGTCCGCCCCCCAGACCGCGCCATAGCGGGGTCCGTTGACGTTGACGACGGGCGGGCCCTCTTCGCCCAGGGTCTTCCAGACGACGCCGCCCCAGCCGGCCCTGAAGGCGCGCACGACGTTGTAGGCCTTGTCCGTCGGCGGCGCGGAGGCCAGCCAGAAGGGGTTGGGGGATGCGATCCCGGCGAATTCGGTCCGAAGGTCAGCCATGTCCGTTCCTTCCGTGGGGCGCCCGGGCTGCGGGCGGGTGTGATCCGGCGCGGCTCATGCCGCGTCGTTCTGGTGGGCGGGGCAGAAGAAGGCCGTGCGCCCGCCGGATTTCGTCTTCTCGATGGTGCCGTCGCAGCGCGGGCAGTCGGCCCCGGCCTTGCGGTGGTGGATCAGCCAGTCGTCGGGCAGCTTCCCGTAGTCGGCGGAGACGTCGCAGACCGCGGCCAGGATGCGGCGGACGGTTTTGCCGAGCGCCCTCACCGCCTCCCCGGACAGGTCGCGCGCGGGGGTGTCGGGGTGATGGCCGGTCTGGAACAGCGCCTCGTCCGACCAGAGGTTGCCGACCCCCGCAAGCTTTCCCTGGTGCAGCAGCGCCCCCTTGATCGCCCCGCGTCTGCCCGAGATGGCCGCGGCGAAGGCGTCGTCGGAGATCTCCAGCGCATCGGGCCCGAGGCCCCGCGCCGCGATCTCGTCCTCGACGCTCTCCACCACCTTCGCCCAGCCGAACTTCCGCGGGTCGCGGAAGGCGAGCCGACGGTCGCCCTCGAACTCCACGACGAGCCGGGCATGGTCGGGCTGCCCGTCCTGCTGGTCATAGACCCGGACCGACCCCGCCATGCCCATGTGCAGCGCCAGCCAGGGCCCGCCCGCGACCCCCGCGAACAGGTACTTGCCGTGCCGCCTGACCTGCCCGAACCGGTGCCCTTCCAGCCGGGCGCGGTCCCCGGGGCCCGGCAGGTCGACGTGTTTCGTGTCGTTGCCCGGGACCACCCGCAGGATCGTGCGGTTCAGCGCCCCGTCCTCGATCCGGCGGCGATAGGTCTCGACCTCGGGCAGCTCGGGCATCAGGCGGCCGACAGCGCGGCGTGGATGCTCATCGCCGCATCGCGCCCCTCGGCCACGGCGGTGACGGTCAGATCCTCGCCCCCCGCCGCGCAGTCGCCCCCGGCCCAGACGTTGCCGAAGGGGGCGACCTTGCCGCCCTCGAACACGGCGAGCTTGGTGCCGTCCAGCTCCACGTCGGCCAGCGCATCGCCGAGCGGTTCCAGCCACTGGCCGATGGCGACATGGACCTGGTCGGCAGGCAGGCGGATCGTCTCGCCCGTCTCCCGCAGCCCCTCCGGCGTGTCGGCGACATAGGCGAACTCCACCGCCTCCAACGCGCCGTCGGCGCCGTGGTGGGCCGCGACGGGCTGCGCGTTGAAGACCAGCCGCACGCCCTTGCTTGCCGCCAGCTCCTGCTCGTAGGGGCTCGCCGCCATGCGCTCGCGCCCCCGGCGGTAGACGACGGCGACGTTCTCGGCCCCCAGAAGGCGCGACTGCACGGCGGCGTCTATGGCCGTCATCCCGCCGCCGATCACCACCACGTTGCGCCCGATGGGCAAGCCCGAAAGGTCGGTGGACTGGCGCAGGGTGCGGATGAACTCGACCGCCGATCCGATCCCGTTGCCCGCCACGCCCGCGATGTCATAGGCGCCGGGCAGCCCGATCCCGAGGAAGACGGCGTCATAGCTGTCGGCCAGTTCGTCGAGCGTCACGTCGCGGCCGAGCGCCACGCCGTTCCTCAGCTCGATACCGCCGATCTGCATCAGCCAGGCGACCTCGGCCTGGGCGAAGCCCTCGACCGTCTTGTAGCTGGCGATGCCGTATTCGTTCAGCCCGCCGGGCTTCTCCTTCGCCTCGACGATCGTCACGTCATGGCCCAGCATCGCCAGGCGATGCGCGCAGGAAAGCCCCGCGGGCCCCGCGCCGACGACCGCCACGCGCTTGCCGGTCGCCGGGCCGCGGGTGAACGGATGCACCCCCGCCTTCATCAGCGTGTCGGTCGCGTAGCGTTGCAGCCGGCCGATCTCCACCGGCTTGCCCTCGGCGGCCTCGCGCACGCAGGCCTCCTCGCACAGCGTCTCGGTCGGGCAGACCCGGGCGCACATGCCGCCGAGGATGTTCTGCTCGAAGATCGTCCTCGCCGCCGCCTCGGGAGTCCCGGTCGAGATCTGGCGGATGAACAGCGGGATGTCGATGGAGGTGGGACAGGCCGTGATGCAGGGCGCGTCGTGGCAGAAATAGCAGCGGTCCGCCGCCACCGCCGCCTCGTGCGGGTCGAGCGGCGGATGCAGGTCGGCGAAGTTCAGGGCATAGGCCTCGGCCGGAAGGCGGCCGGGCACGACGCCCGGCGTCCAGGAAGAATTGGTCATCGCGCACTCCGTTGGCATCGACGAAATCAGACTGCCACAGGGGCGAATTTTATCAACTGGTAAAATAATTTTCGCGCCCCCCGGCCTTGCACGCATGGTAAAGCTGCCCGAAAACCCGGCAGGAACACGCCCGCCTGCCCGGCTAATACGTCTTTCAACCCCAGCCCGTGTGATTTATACGAGGCCAAACGGGCGAGACCCCCGCGGCAGACGGGTGGCGCAGCAAGGGATGCGACAAGCATGACAGAGAACACCCACAAATCCGACGTGGCCTTCATCCAGGCTCTGGCCGAGCTGCTGCGCGAGAACGACCTGACCGAACTCCGGGTGAAGCGCGAATACGGCGAGGCCGACAGCCTGGACGTGCGCGTCAGCCGCGGCACCCCGGCGCCCGTCTATGCCCAGCCGATGGCGTCCCCCGCCCCGGCCCCGCAAGCCCCCTCGGCCGCCCCCGCCCCGCGCGAGGCGGCACGCACCGACGATCCCGCCGCCCATCCCGGCGCCGTGACCTCGCCCATGGTCGGCACCGCCTACCTCTCGCCCGAGCCGAACGCGCAGGCCTTCGTCAAGGTCGGCGACAGCGTGAACGAGGGCCAGACGCTTCTGATCGTCGAGGCGATGAAGACCATGAACCACATTCCCGCCCCCCGTGCCGGCACCGTGAAGCGGATCCTGATCGAGGACGGATCGCCGGTCGAATTCGGCGCCCCCCTGATGATCGTCGAGTAAGGACACCGCCGCCATGTTCGACAAAATCCTGATCGCCAACCGGGGCGAGATCGCCCTGCGTGTCATCCGCGCCTGCCGCGAGATGGGCATCGGATCGGTCGCCGTCCATTCCACCGCCGACGCCGACGCGATGCACGTCCGCATGGCCGACGAATCCGTCTGCATCGGCCCGCCCCCCGGCACCCAGAGCTATCTCTCGGTCCCCGGCATCATCTCGGCCTGCGAGATCACCGGCGCCCAGGCGATCCACCCCGGCTACGGCTTCCTGTCCGAGAACGCGAACTTCGTGCAGATCGTCGAGGATCACCAGCTGACCTTCATCGGCCCCTCGGCCGAGCACATCCGCATCATGGGCGACAAGATCACCGCCAAGGAGACGATGAAGAAGCTCGGGGTGCCCTGCGTGCCCGGCTCCGACGGCGGCGTGCCCGATCTGGAGAGCGCGCGCAGGATCGCTGCCGAGATCGGCTATCCCGTCATCATCAAGGCGACGGCCGGCGGCGGCGGACGCGGCATGAAACTCGCCAAGACCGAAGGCGACCTGGAACGCGCCTTCCAGACCGCCCGCGCCGAAAGCAAGGCCGCCTTCGGCAACGACGAGGTCTATATCGAGAAGTACCTCACGACGCCCCGCCACATCGAGGTGCAGGTGTTCGGCGACGGCAAGGGCCGCGCGGTGCATCTGGGCGAGCGGGACTGTTCGCTCCAGCGGCGCCACCAGAAGGTGCTGGAAGAGGCCCCCGGCCCCTCGATCACCCCCGAGCAGCGCGCCCGCATCGGCAAGACCTGCGCCGACGCCGTGGCCGCCATCGGATATTCGGGCGCCGGGACCATCGAGTTTCTCTACGAGAACGACGAGTTCTACTTCATCGAGATGAACACCCGCCTGCAGGTCGAACACCCGGTGACCGAGGCGATCTTCGGCGTCGACCTCGTGCGCGAGCAGATCCGCGTCGCGGCCGGCCTGCCGATGGAATTCCAGCAGGAGACGCTGGCGATCCGCGGCCACGCGATCGAGGTCCGGATCAACGCCGAGAAACTGCCGAACTTCTCGCCCTCGCCGGGCCGGATCACGCAGTACCATGCGCCCGGCGGCCTTGGCGTGCGCATCGACTCGGCGCTCTACGACGGCTACCGGATCCCGCCCTACTACGACTCGCTGATCGGCAAGCTGATCGTCCACGGCCGCGACCGGCCGGAGGCGCTGGCCCGGCTGTCCCGTGCCATGGGAGAACTGATCGTCGACGGCGTCGACACCACGATCCCGCTGTTCGAGGCGCTGTTGCAGGAAGAAGCGGTGCAGACCGGCGGCTACAACATCCACTGGCTGGAGCACTGGCTCGAAACCCACATGGGTTGAGGGCCGTGGCCGCGCCGCCGTTCCCACCGCTGACGCCCGAGCTGCTGTTGCGCGCCTATGCCAACGGGATCTTCCCCATGGCGGACGGGCGCGACCGGCCGGACATCCACTGGATCGACCCAAAGCTGCGCGGGATCTTCCCGCTCGCGGGCTTCCACATCTCCCGCAGCCTGCGCCGACGGATCCTGCGCCGCCCCTTCGACATCGCCTTCGACACCGCCTTCGACGCCGTGGTGACGGCCTGCGCCGACCGCCCCGAAACCTGGATCAACGCCGAGATCGCGCGCCTCTACGGCGACCTGCACCACGCGGGATTCGCCCGCTCGGTCGAGCTGTTCGAGGGGACCGAGCTGGTCGGCGGGGTCTACGGCGTCACCCTCGGCAGCGCCTTCTTCGGCGAGTCGATGTTCTCGCGCCGCACCGATGCTTCGAAGATCGCGCTCGCCTACCTGGTCGACCGCCTGCGCCTCGGCGGTTTCACCCTGTTCGACACGCAGTTCCTGACGCCCCACCTCGCCAGCCTCGGCGCCATCGAGATCAGCCGCGCCGCCTATCGCCGGCGCCTCGACCGGGCCCTTGCCACCGATGCCGATTTCGACCGCGCGGGGACCGTCCCTTCACCGGATCAGCTCTTGCAGCGGATGACCCAGACGTCGTAGCGGGGATGCTCCAGCGGGTTCAGCGCCGGGCTCGACGCGACCATCCAGCCCTGGAACACGGGCTGTTCGACACCCGCCTCGCGGATCACCAGCCAGGCAAAGGCGTCGCCCGCGGGATTGTTGACCGGATAGCGGCAGTCGCCCAGCGTCACCTGCAACCGGCCCAGCGGCACGGTCTGCCCGCGCCCGATGTCGATCTCGGCGACGATCCCCGTCAGCTTGTCGAGCCCGCGCAGGATCGCCCCCGGCGCAGAGGCGACGGAGGTGTGTGTGGTCTCGCGCTCGCCGTCCTGGGCCGGCACCACGGTCGGAGCAACGGCCCCCAGCACGAGGCACAGGCCGCACGCGGCAAGGCGGCGGCGTAGCGAAGCTCTGTCCATGGACCTACTCCGGCGTCCAGGCCTCGTAGTCCGAGCGCGGCTTGGGATCGGTGCGGCGCAGCGATCCGGCGGGGGCATAGGCCTTGTCGGTGCCCGTGAGGTTGGCCAGGTGCGGCTTCTCCCAGGGCTTGTGCTGCAGGGGCCGCTCGGTCGGCGGCTCGTTCCACGTGTGGTGCAGCCAGCCGTGCCATTCGGGGCTGACCCGGCTCGCCTCGGCCTCGCCGTTGAAGATCACCCAGCGGCGCTTGCCGTCCTTGCTCTGGTAGAAGACGTTCCCGGCCTCGTCCTCGCCCACCCTGGTACCGTTCCTCCAGGTCCAGAGCTGGGTGTTCAGCGTCTGCCCGTTCCACCAGGTGACGGCGCGCAGCAGGTTCTTCAGGATGCCCATGGGTGCCTCCGGTTTGGCTTTTCCCTCATATGACCGAAGCCGCCGCCAAGGTCCAGTGCGCGCGGCCCGCTCAGCCGGGCAGCCGCGCCGTCACCTCGATCTCGATCTTCATCTCCGGCTCCTGCAGGCCCGCCACGATCATCGTCGCCGCGGGCCGCGCCCGGGCGAACGCCTCGGACACCATGGGCCAGCAGGCGGGCCACTCCGCCGCGTCGGTCAGGATGTAGCGCACCCGCACCACGTCATCCAGCGTCGCGCTCGCCTCGCCCAGGGCCTTCGCGATGGTGGCGAGCGCGTTGGCGCACTGCTCCGCCACCCCCTCCGGCATTGTCATCGTGGCATAATCGTATCCGGTGGTCCCCGCCACGAACACCCAGCCGTCGCAGACCACCGCCCGCGAATAGCCGATCCTCTCCTCGAAGGGCGACCCCGTCGAAATCCGCTGCCGCATCACGTCCTCCCCGAACGCGGAAAGGCCGCCCCACCGGGCGGCCCTTCGCAAGACTGTCACATCCTTGCTTTCCAAATATCCCCGCCGGAGGCTCCCGCAGATGCCGCAAGAACAACCGCCCGCAATGTCACCCCGCCGTCGCGGGCGCCGAGGACTTCTTCGCGTCCGAGTGGATCATCAGCGGCGCCGCGTCCGAGGTCACGGCTTCCTCGTTGACGACAACCTCCTCGACGCTGTCCATGCCCGGCAGTTCGAACATGGTATCCAGCAGGATGTCCTCCATGATCGAGCGCAGGCCCCGCGCGCCGGTCTTCCGCGCGATCGCCCGCTTGGCGATCGACTGGAGCGCGTCGTCGGTGAAGGTCAGCGTGGTGTCCTCCAGCTCGAACAGCCGCTGGTACTGCTTGACCAGCGCGTTCTTCGGCTCGGTCAGGATCGTCACCAGCGCCGCCTCGTCGAGGTCGGTAAGCGTGGCGATGACCGGCAGGCGGCCGACGAATTCGGGGATCAGGCCAAACTTCAGCAGATCCTCCGGCTCGAGCTCGCCGAACATCTCGCCCACGCCGCGGCTGTCGTTGTCCTTGACGTCGGCACCGAAACCGATGGCGCTGCCCTTGCCGCGCTGCGCGATGATCTTCTCGAGCCCCGCGAAGGCGCCGCCGCAGATGAACAGGATGTTCGTCGTGTCCACCTGCAGGAACTCCTGCTGCGGATGCTTGCGCCCGCCCTGCGGCGGCACGCTCGCCACGGTGCCTTCCATGATCTTCAGCAGCGCCTGCTGCACGCCCTCGCCCGAGACGTCGCGGGTGATCGAGGGGTTGTCGGACTTGCGCGTGATCTTGTCGACCTCGTCGATGTAGACGATGCCGCGCTGCGCCCGCTCGACGTTGTACTCGGACGCCTGGAGCAGCTTCAGGATGATGTTCTCGACATCCTCGCCCACGTACCCCGCCTCGGTCAGCGTGGTCGCGTCGGCCATGGTGAAGGGCACGTCGAGGATCCGCGCCAGCGTCTGCGCCAGCAGCGTCTTGCCGCAGCCCGTGGGGCCGATCAGCAGGATGTTCGACTTCGCCAGTTCGATGTCGGACTTCCCGGCATGGTTCAGGCGCTTGTAGTGGTTGTGGACCGCGACCGAGAGCACCCGCTTCGCGTGGACCTGGCCGATCACGTAGTCGTCCAGCACCTCGCAGATCTCGCGGGGCGTCGGCACGCCGTCGCTGGATTTCAGGCCAGCGCTCTTGGTTTCCTCGCGGATGATGTCCATGCACAGTTCCACGCATTCATCGCAGATGAACACGGTGGGGCCTGCAATCAGCTTGCGGACCTCATGCTGGCTCTTGCCGCAGAAGGAGCAGTAGAGCGTGTTCTTGCTGTCGCCGGACGTGTTTGCCATCGTTTTTCCTCTGGGCCGCTGGCCTTCGAATTTCTGGCCGGATCGCTCCGGCCGGTCTGCCCTTGGCTCCAAGCCTAGGACAGACCATTTTCGGGCACAATGTCAAAGTGCCCGGGCGTCGGTCACATCCCCGATCAGCTTGCGGCGTCGGGCCGCACGCGGTTCTCGACGATCTCGTCGATGTGGCCCCATTCCTTCGCCTCTTCCGGCGACATGAAGTGGTCGCGCTCCAGCGCCTTTTCAACCGCCTTGAAGGTCTGGCCGGTGTGCTTGACATAGATCTTGTAGAGCTGTTCCTTGATCTTCTGCGTCTCGGCGGCATGGATCATGATGTCGGTCGCCTGCCCCTGGTAGCCGCCCGAGGGCTGGTGGACCATGATCCGGGCGTTCGGCAGCGCGAAGCGCATGCCCTTCTCGCCCGCCACCGACAGCACCGACCCCATGGAGGCCGCCTGGCCCACGACGAGGGTCGAGACCTTGGGCTTGATGTACTGCATCGTGTCGTAGATCGACAGGCCCGCGGTGACGACGCCGCCGGGGCTGTTGATGTACATGCTGATGTCCTTGGTCGGGTTCTCGGCCTCGAGGTGCAGCAGCTGGGCGACGATCAGCTGGCTCATCCCGTCGTGGATCGGACCGTTCACGAAGATGATCCGCTCCTTCAGCAGGCGCGAGAAGATGTCATAGGCCCGCTCCCCGCGGCTGGTCTGCTCGACGACCATCGGCACGAGGTTGTTGGTGAAGTAGTTGACTGGGTCTTGCATGTGCGTCTGCCTGTTCTCGGGGTGTGCGGGGGATACCGTGAATTTGCTTTCGAGAGTCTTAGTGTCGCGCTCCCGGAGCCGCAAGGGCGACGGAAACGCACCACCGGCAGGCCGTTTCCGCGCGCGTCGCCGCTTGACGGAACGGTCAGCCTTTGCTTACGGTAAGTCATGAGTTACGAAGTTGCAATGGCCGCGCTTGCCGATCCGACCCGCCGGGCGATCCTCGATCTGCTCCGGACTCGGGCGCTCTGCGTGGGCGAGATGGCGATGGCGCTGCCGGTCAGCCGCCCGGCCGTGTCGCAGCACCTGAGGGTGCTGAGCGACGCGGGCCTCGTCACCGCCACCTCGCGAGGCACCCGCAACTTCTATGCCATCGACCCCGAAGGCGTGGCCGCCCTGCGCGGCTACCTCGACGCGATGTGGAGCGATGCGCTCGCCGCCTTCGCCCGCGAGGCGGAGCGCGCTTCAGAGCGCGGGGCCGATGCGCGCCATCCCGACGTCCCCCCGACCCGCACAGGAGACAGGCCATGACCCGCGACATCCGCAAGACCCTGTACGTCCCCCTGCCCCCCGACGCGGCGTTCGAGCTGTTCACCCGCGGGATCGGCCGCTGGTGGCCGGAGGGCGGCGGCGACGCCACCGGCGGGCCGGTGATGTTGGAGCCGCGCCGGGGCGGCAAGCTGACGCGGCGCCGCGCCGACGGCAGCCGGGCGGAGTGGGCGACCGTCACCGACTGGATGCCGGGCCGCCGCTTCGGGCTGGAGTGGTACGCGGGCCGCGACAAGGAGGCCGCGACGACGGTGGAGGTGGAGTTCCTGCCCGACGCTATCGGCACGCAGGTGGTGCTGACCCACTCGGGCTTCGCCGACCTCGCCGGTCTGCCCGGCCGACAGGAAGAGCCGCAGGACTGCGCCGTTTCGCCGCCCCTCTGCCGGGCCGCTTGATCGGGGCGCGGCGCGCCATACCCTTCGGCGATGACCGCCTTCGCCCCCACCCGTGCCGCCGCGCTCGACCGCCTGCAACGCTTCGTGCCCGATGCCGCTGAACGCTATGCCTTGCGCCGCAACCACGACGCCGGGCAGCCCACCACCTCGCAGCTCTCCCCATGGCTGCGACACCGGCTGATCACCGAGCGCGAGGTGCTGCACGTTGTGCTCGACGCCCACGGCGGCAAGGCGGCGGAGAAGTTCATCTCGGAGCTGCTCTGGCGAAGCTACTGGAAAGGCTGGCTGGAGATGCGCCCCGCAATCTGGCGGGACTACCGGCGCGATCTCGACGCGGCGCTGAACCGGGTGCAGACCGAAAGCGGCCTGCGCCG
The DNA here is from genome assembly GCF_002869745.1 of Oceaniglobus roseus. Taxonomy (GTDB): domain Bacteria; phylum Pseudomonadota; class Alphaproteobacteria; order Rhodobacterales; family Rhodobacteraceae; genus Oceaniglobus; species Oceaniglobus roseus. Next base: position 6,312 of record NZ_PNOS01000004.1, on the reverse strand, counting down.
CGACTGGGAGGCGGCCTGCCGGGGCGAGACCGGCATCGCCTGCTTCGACCATTGGGCGCGGGACCTGACCGAGACGGGCTGGCTGCACAACCACGCCCGGATGTGGTTCGCCTCGATCTGGATCTTCACCCTGCGTCTGCCCTGGGAACTGGGCGCCGACCTGTTCCTGCGCCAGCTGCTGGACGGCGACCCGGCGTCGAACACGCTGGGCTGGCGATGGGTCGCGGGGATCCAGACCCGCGGCAAGCACTATGTCGCGACCGCCGACAACATCCGCAGGTACACCGGCGGGCGGTTCGATCCGGCGGGCCAGCTGGACGAGGCGCCCGACCCGCTCGACGCCCCGCCGCCGCCCGAGCCCGGTCCGCTCCCCGCCTCGGACCGCGTGGTGCCGGGCGTTCCGACCGGCCTGCTGCTGATGACGGACGACCTGTCGCCCGGCTTCGCCATGGAGGGCACGAAGATCGCGGCCACCTTCGCGACGGACACGACACCTTTGAGATCGCCGTTGAAGATCGCGCCGCAAGCCGTTGATTTCGCGGAAGGCGCGGCATCAGACACGATCGACCGCCTCGCGCCGGACCTCGGCGAGGTCACGCGGGGAGCGCCGGAAGAAATCGTCGGCTGGGCCCGGTCGGCCGACCTCCGCCAGGTCGTCCTGCCCCATGTTCCGACCGGCCCCGGCACCGACGCGCTCGACGGCGTCGCCGCCGCACTGAAGGCGGAAGGCATCCGCCTCGTCCGGCAGGTGCGCGCCTACGACGCCACGCTCTGGCCCCACGCGAGGAAGGGCTTCTTCCGCTTCCGGCACGACATCCCCGATCCCGCCGGCCTCTGACGATCAGACCGACAGCGTCGCTTTCACGGCCTTGCCCCAGGCGGCGTATTTCCTCGCCCGGTCCGCGTCGCTCATCCGCGGCTCGAAGGTGCGCTCCAGCGCCCAGCTGTCCGAGAAGCCCGCCATGTCGGGATAGACCCCGGCCTTCATCCCCGCGAGCCAGGCCGCGCCGAGCGCCGTCGTCTCCAGCACCGCCGGCCGGTCCACCGGCGCGCCGATGATGTCGGAGAGGAACTGCATCGCCCAGTCGCTGGCGCTCATGCCCCCGTCGACCCTCAGCGTCCTCAGCGTCGCGTTGCCCGGCGCCGACCAGTCGTCGTGCATCGCCTCCAGCAGGTCGCGGGTCTGGAAGCCCACGGACTCCAGCGCCGCCCTGGCGAACTCGGCAGGCCCCGAGTTGCGGGTGAGGCCGAAGATCGCCCCCCGGCACTCGGCATTCCAGTAGGGCGCGCCGAGCCCGGTGAAGGCCGGCACCAGGATCACGCCCTGCGTTTCGTCCGCGCTTTCGGCGAGCGGCTGCGTCTCCTTCGCCTCGCGGATGATCTTCAGCCCGTCGCGCAGCCACTGGACCACGGCACCGGCGATGAAGATGGACCCCTCCAGCGCATAGGTCGGCTTGCCGTCGAACTGGTAGGCGATGGTCGTCAGCAGCCGGTTCTTCGAGGCGACCGGCGTGTCCCCGGTGTTCAGCAGCGCGAAGCAGCCCGTGCCGTAGGTCGATTTCAGCATCCCCGGCTGGAAGCAGGCCTGCCCCACCGTCGCCGCCTGCTGGTCGCCCGCGACGCCCAGGATCGGGATCTCTCGCCCGAAGAGGTCCGAACGGGTCACGCCGAACTCGGCCGCGCTGTCCTTCACCTCGGGCAGCATCTCGTAGGGGATGTCGAGCAGCTTGGCGATCGAGGTCGACCAGCGGCCCTTGTGGATGTCGTAGAGCATCGTGCGGCAGGCGTTCGTCGCGTCCGTGACGTGGGACGCGCCGCCGGTCAGCTTCCAGATCAGGAAGCAGTCGACGGTGCCGAACAGCAGCTTCCCCTCCCGCGCCCGCGCGCGCGCGCCTTCGACGTTGTCGAGGATCCACTTCAGCTTCGTCGCCGAGAAATAGGGATCGAGCAGCAGGCCGGTGCGCGCCGTCACCATCTCCTCGTGGCCGTCGGCCTTCAGCTGCTGGCAGATCTCCGAGGTGCGGCGGTCCTGCCAGACGATGGCGTTGTGGATCGGCTTGCCCGTCTCCCTGTCCCAGACCACCACCGTCTCGCGCTGGTTGGTGATGCCGATGGCGGCGATGTCGGAGGCGGCGACGCCGGTCTTCTCGATCACCGCGCGGCAGGTCGCGGCGGTGGTCGACCAGAGGTCGGAGACGTCATGCTCGACCCAGCCGGAGGCGGGGTAGTGCTGCGTGAACTCCTCCTGCGCGGTGCCCGCGATCTTCATGTCGGCGTCGAACAGGATCGCCCGGCTCGATGTGGTGCCCTGGTCGATGGCAAGAATATGCGGCATCCGTCGTCTCCTCCCTGTCTTGTTCTTGTTCCGGGTCCTGTCCCGGTTCAGGTTCCGGCGCCGCGACATGCCGCCGGCGCCGGTGTCTCGTCACGCGCCGGTCATCCCCGCGCCCCGCTCCGGGCACGCGGCCCGGTCACGGCGCCCCGCTTCCCCGCCATGGGACTCACTCGGCCGCGTCCGCCCCGGCCTCGCCCCGGGCCCGCGCCATCCAGGCGTCGAGCGCCTCGATCTCGGACTTGCTCATCCGCAGCCCCAGCTTCGAGCGGCGCCAGACGACGTCCGCGGCGGTCCGGGCATATTCCCTGTCCATCAGCCAGCGCACCTCGGCCTCGGTCAGGGTGCCGCCGAAGGCCTTCCCCAGGTCGTCCGCGGCCTTCGCGTCGCCAAGGATCTCCTTCGCTTCGGTCCCGTAAGCGCGGATCAGCCGTCCCGCCCAGTAGTCGTCGAGGAAGGGATAGGCCGTCTTCAACTCGTCGGTCAGCGCGCCGACCCCGCGCACCGGAAAATCGCCGCCGGGCAGCGCGACGCCGGCCGTCCAGTCCGCCTTCGCGTTCGGGAAGAACGGCCGCAGCCGCGCGAAGGCCTGCTCCGCCAGCTTGCGGTAGGTGGTGATCTTGCCGCCGAAGACGTTCAGCAGCGGCGGCTCGGACCCCACGCCGCCGTCCGTCGCGGGCCCGGCGTCGAGCGACAGGACATAGTCCCGCGTCGCCGCCGTCGCCGATTTCGCCCCGTCGTCGTAGAGGGGACGGACCCCGGAATAGGTCCAGACGACATCCTCACGCGTCACCGGCTTGCGGAAATAGCTGCTGGCGAAGGCGCAGAGGTAATCGGCCTCCTCGTCGGTGCACTGCGCGGGCTTCGCCGGGTCGTGGCCATGGTCCTTGTCGGTGGTGCCGATCAGGGTGAAGTCGGTCTCGTAGGGGATGGCGAAGATGATCCGCCCGTCCTCGCCCTGGAAGAAGTAGGCCTTGCCGTGGTCGAACAGCTTCTTCGTCACGATATGGCTGCCGCGGACCAGCCGCACGCCCTCGGAGGAGTTCATCCGCACGGTGTTGCGGATCACGTTCTCGACCCACGGACCGCCCGCGTTGACCAGCGCCCGCGCGCGGATCACCTCCTTCGCGCCGGTGTCCGTGTCCTCGACCGTGATGCTCCAGTAGCCCTCGTGGCGCACCGCCTCGACCACCTTGGTGCGCACCATGATCCGCGCGCCCCGCTGCTCGGCATCCCGTGCGTTCAGCACCACCAGCCGCGAATCCTCTACCCAGCAGTCGGAATATTCGTAGGCCTTCCTGAACCGCTCCTGGATCGGCTTGCCCTCGGGGGCGCGGGTCAGGTCCAGCGTCTTCGTGCCCGGCAGGTACTTCCGCCCGCCGAGGTTGTCGTAGAGGAACAGCCCGAACCGGATCAGCCAGGAGGGCCTGCGCCCCTTCATCCAGGGCATGACGGTGTTCAGCAGCTTCGAGGTCGGCGTCTCGCCCTCGAAGCGCATCTCGGGGCTGTAGGGCAGCACGAAGCGCATCGGCCAGCTGATGTGCGGCATGGCCGAAAGCAGCGTCTCGCGCTCGACCAGCGCCTTCTTCACCAGCCCGACCTCGAAGAACTCGAGATAGCGCAGGCCGCCGTGGAACAGCTTCGTCGAGGCCGAGGAGGTGGCCGAGGCCAGGTCGTTCATCTCGGCCAGTGCGACGGACAGCCCCCGCCCCTGCGCATCCCGGGCGATCCCGGTGCCGTTGATCCCGCCGCCGATCACGAACAGATCGAAAGGTTTGCCGGTCTTTTCAGTTGCCGCCATCCTGCCGCCTTTCCGGCCGGCGCCGCGTCTGCGGCGGGCACGGCCCTTGTTCCCGAGCCCCGAACGCGGGGGCAATTTGCATGGCGTGCAATGGTAAAGGCAGCACCGCGATGTTCAACCCCCCGGACAGGGGCGGACGTGACGCGGGCAGGCCCCCCACGCGCCTTAACAATGCCGCGCCACGCCACTAGGGTTGCCGGAAGCCGCCAGCCCCGAGACGTCCCGCCCCATGCCCGACCCTGCCGACAGATCGCCGATCGCGCGCCTTGGCGCCCGCGCCGCCCGGATGCGCGGACAGCTTCGTCTGCGCGCCGCGCTGCGCCATGTCGCGGGACCGCGGCGGCTGTCGCTGGCGGACGGGGACGTCTGTGTCGTCTGCCTGGTGCGCGACGGCATGTACTACCTCGACGCCTTCCTCGCCTACTACCGCGCCATCGGGGCCGCGCATTTCGTCTTCGTCGACAACGGCTCGACCGACGGCACCCCGGCGCGGCTGGCAGAGCAGCCGGACTGCACGCTCCTGCGCGCCGACCTGGCCTGGGGCGCCTTCGAGAACGGGCTGCGCGAGCTTGCCGCGACCCGCTTCGCCAGCGGGCACTGGATCCTCTACGCCGACATGGACGAGATCTTCGACCTGCCTCCGGGCTTCGCCGACCTGCCCGGCCTCGCCCGTCATCTCACCGACGGGGGTCACACGGCGCTGGTGGCGCAGATGCTCGAGATGTTCCCCGAGGGTCCGCTCGCCGATGCGCGGCACCTGCCCTACCCGGAGGTGCTCCACCGCTTCGTCCACTACGATCTCGGCACCCTCCAGCGCCACGCCTACCACGACCCCGCCATCGACTTCGCCTGGTACCTCGCCCGGAACCGGGTCGCCGACCCGGCGACGGAGGTGCTGTTTGGCGGGGTGCGCCGCCGCGTCTTCGGCGAACGCTGCTGCCTGACCAAGCATCCGCTCGTCTTCCTCGGTCCCGGCGTGCGTCCCGGCGTGCATCCCCACTGCGCCATGAACGTCCGATGTGCGCCCTTCACCGGGCTGATCCGCCATTACAAGTTCGCCAACGATCCCTTCGCCCGCGACCGCGCCCTTGTCGAAACCGGCGCGATCCCCCACGGCGAGGATCGGCTGCGGCTCGCGGTGGCGACGGCCGATCCCGGCGTGTCGCTGTTCTCCCCGGCGGCGGAGGAGTTCATCGGCCAGGGACCGCTGCACATGGCCGGGTTCCTGACCGGGGCCCGACACCTGCCGGGCGCAGGGGGGCCGCCGTGAGCCACCCCCCTGTCGCCGCCGTCGTCATCGGCCGGAACGAGGGCGCGCGGCTGCTCGCCTGCCTCGACTCGCTCGCGGGGCGGGTGGTTCGGATCGTCTACGTCGACTCGGGCTCGACCGACGGCAGCGCCGGGGCCGCCCGCGCCCGCGGGGCCGAGGTGGTGGACCTCGACCTGTCGCAGCCCTTCACGGCCGCCCGCGCCCGCAATGCCGGGCTCGCCCGGCTCGATCCGGCGGACACGCCGCTGGTTCAGCTGCTCGATGGCGACTGCGCGCTGCGCGACGGCTGGCTCGACAGGGCGACGGCCTTCCTCGACGCCCGCCCCGAGGTCGCCGTCGTCTGCGGGCGGCGGCGCGAGCGCTTTCCCGGGGCCTCCGTCTACAACCGGCTCTGCGACGCCGAGTGGGACACGCCGGTGGGCGCGGCGACGGCATGCGGCGGCGACGCGCTGGTGCGCCTCGCTGCGCTGCGAGCGGTCGGCGGCTTCGACGACACCCTGATCGCAGGGGAAGAGCCCGACCTCTGCCTGCGCCTGCGCCGGGCGGGCTGGACGGTCTGGCGGCTCGATGCCGAGATGACCTGGCACGATGCGGCGATCCACCGCCTCGGTCAGTGGTGGAAGCGCAGCCGCCGCGCGGGCCACGCCTTTGCCGAGGGCGCTGCACGCCACGGGGCGGGTCCGGAACGCCACTGGGTCCGCGAGAGCCGCCGCGCGCTCGCCTGGGGCTGCGCCCTGCCCCTCGCCGCGCTGGCGGCCGCGCTCGTCTCCCCGCTCGGCCTGCTGCTTCTTCTGGCCTACCCGGCGCAGATCCTGCGCCTCGCGCGGCGCGGCGGCTTCACGCGCCACGCCTGGCAGGCGGCGGCGCTGTCGGTGCTCGGAAAGTTCGCCGAGGCGCAGGGCGCGCTCG
>NZ_PNOS01000038.1 GCF_002869745.1 Oceaniglobus roseus | reverse complement strand
CGCGGCGGCCTGCTCCTGCACGGAGGAAGACCCGGTCGCGGCGGGATCCGTCGTCGGCACGGCGACGAGCGAGGTGGCGGTGGGTTCCGGCCCGCCGCGTCCGCCATCGCGCGGGGCGAAGGCGACATAGGCGGCGGCCACGGCGAGGAGCGCCGCCCCCGCGCCGCCGACGAGCCGCGCCGCCTTCCGCTGTCCCCCTTGTCCGTTCATTCCGAAGCTCCGCACGCCCTGGTTGGCCGAGCATTATGCATTGCATCGCGTCCTGTCAAAACGCGAGGGATCGGCAGGGGGAAAAAGCGTCTTGTCACAACGGAATCGCGCTGCTAAGCCGCCGGGGTCTGCTGCCGGACGGGCCGTCGTGCCGCGTCGGCCAGGACGCCGGGGATGCAGGCAACGCCCCTGGCCGGCATAGCTCAGCTGGTAGAGCGCGTGATTTGTAATCACGATGTCGGGGGTTCGAGTCCCTCTGCCGGCACCAGTTCCCGCCTCTCTCCACCACCGTCCCCCCCACCCATTTCCGCGTGCGCGCCTCCGCCCTCCGGTGATCCCCCCTCACCGATTGGCGGAGGGGTCTCCTGCATCGGCCATCCATGCCCACCCGCGGGAGACCCGCCCGGTCGAATTGATGATCCCGCCGCGCTGCCCGGCCGGGCCAGCGTCACGGTGTCGGTCCGATGTCTGCTCAGGGCCGATGTCCCGTCCGCGGCCCCGGGGGCCGCCCCGGGGCGACCGAGACCTTTCGGGTGGGGGAACGTGATCTTGGCACCGCTGGAACTTCTGCTTGTCTTTTCCGTCACGCTGATCGCGATCCAGGCGATCCGGCCGCTGGCACCATGGCTGGGCCTGATGGACCGGCCCGGCGCGATCAAGCTGCACGGTGCGGCGGTGCCCAGTTGCGGCGGCCTAGCCATCGTGCTGGCGTTGGGCCTCGCCCTGGTGCTGGGCCTCGTCGCGGCGCCGCCGGCGGCCTGTCTCTGGGTCGGGACCGTCGCCATGCTCGGGGCGCTCGACGACCGGCTTGGCCTGATGGCGCGCAACCGGCTGGCGGTGCAGGTCGCCGCGGCGACGATGCTGCTGGCCTTCACGCCCTACGGATTCCCGAGCTTCGGCGAGGTGCCGCCCGACCTGCTGCCCGCCCTGCGGCTGATCGGCCTGGCGATCTGCCTCGCCTTCGCGGTCGGGCTGGTGAACGGCGTCAACATGATCGACGGGGTCGACGGGCTGGCCGGGTCGGTGGCGCTCGGCAGCCTGGTCTGGCTGATCGCCATCGCGGACCTGGTCGGCCGGGCCGACGTCGCGAACGATGCCGCCCTGGCGATGGCGGCGACGGCCGGGTTCCTGGTGTTCAACCTGCGCAGCCCGTTCCGGGCCCGCGCCTCGGTCTTTCTCGGCGATGCGGGCAGCACCGCGCTTGGCGCGACGCTGGCCTGCCTGATCCTGGCGCTCGCCGCGTCGCCCCATCCGGGCGGGCTGCCCGCCCTGCTGTGGCTGGTCGCCCTGCCGGTGATCGACATGGCCAGCCTGATCGTGCGCCGCACCCTCGCCCGCCGCAGCCCGTTCTCGGGCGACCGCTGGCACCTGCATCACCTGCTGCAGGACATGGGCCTGTCGCCGGCGAAGACGACCGCGGCCATCGCCGCCGCCTCGGCGGCCTGCGGCGGCATCGGCTACCTCGGGGTCCGCGTCGAGGTCCCGGCGGTGGTCATGCTGTTCGGGCTGGCCGTGCCGCTGGCGCTGCACACCGCCTTCGTGCTGGCCGTGCGCCCCGATGACCGCGCGCGCATCGCCGAGCGCATGGCCCGCCTGACCGGGCGCGCGGCGCCGCGCGAGGTCGCCGCCGTCGGCGGCGAACCCGCGGTCGCGGCACAGGGAGAGCGGGGATGAGCATCTCGACCCTCATCATGACGCTGAACGAGGAAGAGAACATCGGCCGCTGCCTCGCCTCGCTCGGCTGGTGCGACGACATCGTGGTGCTCGACTCCTTCAGCACCGACCGCACCGTCGAGATCGCCCGCGCCGCCGGGGCCCGCGTCGTCCAGCACCGCTATGAGAGCGAGCTGGACCAGCGGATGTTCGGGCTGACGCAGGTCGAGTTCCGCCACCCCTGGGTCTATACCCCCGACGCCGACGAGGTCACGCCGGACGACCTGCGCGACGAGATGCTGGCCATCGCCGCCGATCCCGACCGCCCCGAGGCGATCTTCCAGGCCCGCTACAAGAACATGTTCATGGGCCGGTGGATCCGCCGCAGCTCGCTCTACCCGACGTGGATCACGCGGATGGTGCGCCCCGAGTTCGTCCGGTTCGAGCGCAAGGTCCATTCGCGCTGCGTCAGCGACCGGCCCACGGGACGGCTGAAGTCGCATTTCATCCACTACAGCTTCAACAAGGGGCTGAGCGCCTGGTACGACAAGCACAACCGCTATTCGAGCGTGGAGGCGGCGCTGGCCACCTCGAAGGGCCGTCACCCGCCGATCGACTGGGGCGGCCTCGTCTCGTCCGAGGGCGCGGACCGGCGCGCCGCGATCAAGGCGATCGCCGCGCGGATGCCGTTCCGCCCGACGCTGCGCTTCGTCTACATGTACCTGCTCAGGGGCGGCTTCCTCGACGGCTGGGCGGGCTACACCTACTGCCGGATGATCGCGAGCTACGAGCTGATGATCGAGATCAAGACGGCCGAGCGGTTGCGCCGCGACGCGGGCCTGCCGATATGAGCGGGCCCGCCGTGCCATGAGCGAGGTGCTGACGGCGCTGCTGGCGGTGATGGCGGCGGGGTGCCTGCTGCACGGGTTCGCCCGCCGGCAGAACGCCTATACCTTCCCGTTCCTCTGCGGGCTGATCGTCGTCTCCTTCGTGCTGCCGCAGCTGCCGGGGCTGATGCACGCGCCGTTCCTGCCGCCGGGGGGATATGACAAGACGGTGCTGATGGCCTGTCTCTGCCTCGCCTGTGCGCTGCTGGGCTGGCGGGCCTCGCGTGCGCCCTTCGCGACGCTGCGGATCGGCTTCGACGAGGGGCGGCTGAAGATCGTCGCCACCCTGTTCGCCCTGATCGGCGCCTATTTCTACTACGCGCTGTCGCAGCTGCCGGGCGAGCAGATCGTCGGCGTGCAGATCTCCGGGGCGCCTGTGACCTATCTCTTCTTCGGCCGCCTGCTGACCTACAGCCTGGCGATCGCCAGCATCCTCTACGCCTGGCGGCCCAGCCGGTGGATGCTGGCGGTGATCCTGTTCGACCTCGTCTTCTACCTCGACCGGATCCTGGTGACGGGCAAGCGGGCCGAGGCGGCGGAGCTCTGGCTGATCCTGGCGCTGTCGCTGTGGTTCCAGCGGCGGTGGGCGATGCCGCGCGGCGCGCTGGCGCTGATCCTCGTCGGCGCGGTGATCGGCACCACCAGCATGTCCGACTACCGCGATGTCACCCGCGCCCATTCCGGCGTCGTCTGGAACGAGATCGCGCAGATCGACGCCGAGGACAACTTCGCCCGGATGCTGCAGGAGGGCGGTCCCGAGCTGCGCAACGCCATCCTGCTGATCAGCGCGACGGACCGGACCGGGCAGTTCGACTACGGCGCCTTCCACTGGAACCAGGTGATCTGGAACTACCTGCCCTCGCGCATCGGCGGCTCCGAGTTCAAGCAGGCGCTGATGTTCCGCACGCCGAAGGATCCGCGCGACTTCAACCCGCTGACCGGCACGACGATGACCGGCATGGTGGATGCGTTCCGCTCGTTCTGGTACGCCGGCGCGCTGAAGTTCCTCCTGCTCGCCTATGTCCTGCGGCGGATGTGGAACTCGGCCATGGAGGGCCAGCTGCTGGGCCAGTTCCTCTACATGCTGAGCGCGGTTCCGGCGATGCACGCCTTCTCGCACACGACCGACTGGGTGGTGTCGGCCTGGACCCACATGGTGTTCTTCTGCATCCCGGTCTTCGCCTGGGCGCGGGTGCGCCCCGCCGCGCGGGCGGCGCCGCCGTCCGCCGTCCTGCTTCTCCCCGCCTCAGCAAGGGTCATGCCATGATGGAATCCCGCTTCGCCCGCCCCTCCCCCGCCGCGGCGCCGCTGCCGATCGAGGGGGGGCCGACCTTCGCCCTGCGCCAGCGCGCGATGCGGGCGCTCTGGGGGCTGGCCTGGCGGCTGGGCGCCGCCTGGACGCCGCCTTCATGGATGGCGCCCCGGCGATTCCTGCTGACCCTCTTCGGCGCCCGGATCCACCCGACCGCCATGGTGCGCGGCAGCGCGCGGATCTGGTGGCCCGGGCATCTGACCATGGGCGCCCACGCCTCGCTCGGGCCCGGCGCGATCTGCTACAACGTCGCGCCGGTGACGCTCGAGGCCCATGCCATCGTGTCGCAGCGCAGCCATCTCTGCGCCGCGGGCCACGACATCGAGGATCCGGCCTTTCCGCTGCGGCCCCGGCCGATCCGGATCGGCCGCGACGCCTGGATCGCGGCCGAGGCCTTCGTGGGACCGGGCGTGAACGTGGGCGAAGGCGCGGTGCTGGGCGCGCGCGGCGTCGCGGTGTCGGACCTCGACCCCTGGATCCTCTACGGCGGCAACCCCGCCCGCGCGCTCCGCCAGCGCCGCCGCCACTGAGCGCGGCAGCCGCCCTTCAGGCCACCCGCGCCGCGGGGCCCGGGCCGAAGGCGGCGTAGGCCTCCAGCATCTGCGCCGCGGTGATCGCCCAGGTATAGCGCTGCTCGACCAGTTGCCGGCCTGCCGCGCCCAAGGCGGCGGCCCCGGCAGGATCGTCGAGCACCGCTTCCATCGCCGCCGCGAAGGCCTCGGGCGAAAGCGGCAGCACCCGGCCCGCCCCGGCGGCGGCGACCTCGGGGAAGTGGCAGCCTTCGGAGATCAGGACCGGCGCGCCGCAGGCCAGCGCCTCGGTGATCGCGATGCTGAAGCCCTCCTGGCGGCTCGGCAGGCAGAAGCAGGCGCAGTCGGCCATCGCCTGGAACTTGCGCGCCCCAAAGACGGGACCGAGGAGGTGCACCCGCCTGCCGAGGCCCGCCGCCGCGATGCGGGCGCGGAAATCATGCTCGGCCCCGCCGTCGGGGCCGATCACCACCAGGTCCACGCCGGGGCGGCGACGCGCGAGCCGGGCGAAGGCGGCGGCCAGCACGTCGAGCCCCTTCTTGCGGTGCAGGCGCGACAGGAACAGCACGAAGGGCCGGTCTCCAAGCGCGGGCAGCGAGGCGCGGAAGCGTCCGCGCACGGCCCCCGCCCCGATCTCGCCGAGGTTCACGCCGTTGGCCACCGTCACGGTCGGCAGGTTCAGGCCCAAGGGCGCGATCAGCGCCTCCTCGTCGCGGTTCAGAGTGTGCAGGAACCGCGCGCCCGCGATCATCTGGCGATGGGTGGCACGGAGCGCGATGCGCTTCTTCAGCCACTTCTGGCTGAGGCTCCAGGGGTCGAGCATCCCGTGGGGCGTGATGCAATAGGGGACGTGCCGTGCGCGGGCGATCCGCGCCGCCTGGATCAGCACCGGCTCCCAGATGCCGTGGAGGTGAACCCAGTCCGCCCGCTCGACCAACGCGGGAAGCGAAGCCGCCGCCGACAGCGCGAGCGGCCGGCCAAGCAGGCGCTCGCGCGGCAGGGTGTGGATGACGACCTGAGACCGTTCCCGCGACAGCGCGACCTCCTGCGCCACGCGGGCCCGCGCCGCGGGGTCGAGATAGCTTGCGATTCCCACCCCGGCCCCCAGCCGCGACTGCGCGGCGGCGTGGTGGATGATGGCGCATTGCGGACCGCCGTGGCGGGGGTCCAGCGAGGCGATGACGTGCAGGATCCTCACGGGCTCACCCTTTCCAGACGCATGCCCCGCGCGGCCTGCGGGGCGTGGGGGCGCAGCGGCACCGGCTGGCACGGCGCCGGCAGGGCCGCGAGCAGCCGCGCGCCGTAGCGCTCGACGCTGAAATCCAGCGCACGCGCGCGGGCGTTGCGGCCGAGGCTGCGCAGCAGGTCGCGGTCCGACGCCAGCAGGCGCAGCTTCTCGACCAGCGCCGCGCCGTCGCCCGGGGCGGTGACGAAGCCCTCCTGCCCGTCCCGCACCACGCTTCCCGTGCTCGAGGTGACCACGGCGGGCAGCCCCGCCGCCAGCGCCTCGTAGACGACGGTGGCCGAGCCTTCGCAGACCGAGGGCAGCAAAAAGACGTCGGCCCAGGCATACTGTGCCCGCATCTCGCCGCGCGGCACGATGCCCGGCGCGTCGGCCACCACCCTGAGCCGCCTGAGCTGCGCCCCGGGCACCGCGGTGGGCCCGACGAGGCGGAAGGTCGCGATGCCCTGCAGCGCCTCGGCGGCGGCCAGGACGTGGGGCGTGCCCTTGCGCAGCCCCAGCGCGCCCGCGGTCAGCACCCTGAGCGGACCGCGGTCGCGCAGCCGCGCCGGCGGCGCTTCGCCGGGATCGACCCCGTAGGGCACGACGACGCATTTCTCCACCGGCCCGCCGCAGTCGCGCACGCCCTCGCGCACGAACTCGGAGGGGCAGACGATGAGGTCGGCCAGCGCCCATTCCGCCCGCTCGCGCGCGGCGAAGGCCCGGGCGACGCCGCTGTTGTCGGCGACCCCCTCAACCCATTCCGGGAAGCGCGCCCGCTCGGCGTTCACCAGCCGGTCCAGCACCTCGCGCGGGGCGTTCATCTGCTCGACCGCCACCCAGAGCCCCTGGCGCTTCGCCGCGCGGATCTGCTCCAGCCCGTCGCCCGCGAAGGTGTAGAGCCCCGCGGCCCCGGCATAGCCCCGGCGTGCCACCAGCGACGAAAACCGCGCGCCCGCCCAGAGCGCGTGGCGCGTCACCGCGGCATCGTCGCGGTTGCGCAGCCGGATCAGCGCCGAGTGCAGGCCGAACAGTGGGAAGGTGACGATCCGCTCGGGCGGCACGCCCTCGGGCACCCGCCCCGCCAGCCGCTTCAGCGCCGGTGCCGCCGCGCCGCCGAGAGGCAGCCGCCCGAGCCGCCCGGCGAGGGCGTCGGTGGCGCAGATGTCGGTGTAGAAGCGCGCCAGCCGGTCGGCCGAGGCCAGGATCCGCGGCAGGGCATAATGCATCCGGGCGCCAAGCTGGCTGACCACGACATCGCCCGACATCATGCCGTCCTTTCCGCCGTGTGCGTCACCGCCCGTTCATCCAGGGCCTCGACCAGCGCGCGCCACTCGGCAAGACCGCGGGCATCGCGGTAGTCCGACAGGAACAGCTGCCGCGCCCGGCGTCCCATCCCGAGGCGGGCCTCGGGATCGTCGCGCAGGGTGCGGATGTGCGAGACCAGTCCGGCCACGTCGCCCACGGTCACGCCGAAACCGCAGCCATGGCGCGTGGCGACGCGGGGCACCTCGCCCTCCGCCGCGCCCACGAACAGCGTCGGCCGCCCGGCGGCGAGGACGCCGTAGAACTTGCTCGGGACGATGCAGGTCTCGAGCGGCGGCAGGAGCGAGACGAGGTGAACGTCCGCGACGCACAGGCTCTGGGCCAGCACCTCGCGCGGCTGGAGCGGATGGAAGCTCACGCTGGTCAGCCCGCGGCGCGTCACCTCGGCCTCGACCGCCTGACGCCTGGCGCCGTCGCCGATCATCACGAAGCGGATGTCGCGCTCGCCCTTCAGGGCCTCGGCGGCGCCGATCAGGGTGTCGAAGTCGTGCGCCCGGCCGAAGTTGCCGGAATAGCCGACGACCAGCTCGTCGCCGAAGCCCCATGCGCGGCGCAGGGCGTTGTCGGCGCGCGCCACCGGGGCGATGCCGTCCTCGTCCGACCAGTGATGCAGCACGGTCACGCGCGACGGATCGAGCCCGCGCGCCGCCAGCCGGTCGCGCATGGCGTCGATCGGGCAGACGATGCGCGCGGCCCGGCGCAGCGACAGGTCGCGCAGCGCCAGGGCCAGTCGCGTCGTCGCCCGGTCCGTCCGCGCGAAGCCGAGCTCGATAGCCACCTCGGGGAACAGGTCCATCACCCAGTTCACCAGCCGCGCGCCGCGCAGGGCGATGGCGGGCGCCGCGCTGACCGTGTGCAGCGGCGGATCGGTACAGACGACGCAGATGTCGCCGCGGCGCAGGATTGCGGCAAGCCGCAGCGCGATGCCCGCATGCAGCGCCAGATCGTCCAGCAGCCGCCCCGCCAGGCGGTTGCGGTCCGTGCGCAGGGCGGCGACGCGGTGCACCTCGACTCCGCGGATCCGCTCGCGCGCGGGCGGCAGTGCGCCCGCGCCGTCGCGCCGACCCCGGCCGCAGACCGCGACCACCTCGTATCCCTCGGCGGCCAGGTTGAAGGCGAGGCTCGACACCATGCGGCTGGTCGCCGACTGGTCGGGATGGAAGTAGCGGTTCACGAGAACGATCTTCATGCCTGTCCCTTCCGGCCCCGCCCGGTCTGTCCGGGCCCGGCACCGAGAAGACCGCCGATCCCGCCCCCAAGGGGATCGGCAAAACGATACCCCCCTCCTCCGATCGGTCAGAACCGGCATCGAATGGAGGGCCGACCGGTTGCGACGGTTCGCCCCATTCTGCCCTCGGGTTTCGGCTGACGCGGCTTGCCGCGCCCCGGGACACGCGGAATCGCAACGTGGGAAAGGCGAATGGCATGGGCGGAAAGACGGCGCTGATCATCGGGGTGACGGGCCAGGACGGCGCCTACCTCAGCGAGTTCCTGCTGGGACGCGGCTATGTCGTGCACGGGGTGAAGCGGCGCTCGTCCTCGTTCAACACCGGGCGGATCGACCATCTCTACCAGGATCCGCGGAAGACCCCGGCGAAGTTCTTCCTGCACTTCGGCGACCTGACGGACGCCACCAACCTGGTGCGGATCATCCAGGAGGTCCAGCCGGACGAGATCTACAACCTCGGCGCCCAGAGCCACGTCCAGGTCAGCTTCGAGACGCCGGAATACACGGCCAACGTCGATGCGATCGGCGCGCTCCGGGTGCTGGAGGCGATGCGCATCCTCGGGATCGCGAAGACCTGCCGCTACTACCAGGCGTCCACCTCCGAGCTGTTCGGCAACAGCAGTTCGGAACCGCAGAGCGAGAGCACACCGTTCCGCCCCCGCAGCCCCTACGCGGCGGCCAAGCTCTATGCCTACTGGATCACGACCAATTACCGCGAGGCCTACGGGATGCACGCCTCGAACGGGATCCTGTTCAACCACGAAAGCCCGCTGCGCGGCGAAACCTTCGTGACCCGCAAGATCACCCGCGGCGTCGCCGCGATCCGCTGCGGCTTCCAGACCCACCTGCGGCTCGGCAACCTCGAGTCGCGGCGCGACTGGGGCCATGCCCGCGATTACGTCGACGGCATGTGGCGCATCCTCCAGCAGGACAGCGCCGACGATTACGTCCTGGCCACGGGCGAGTGCCACACGGTGCGCGAGTTCGTCGAACGCTCGTTCGAGATCGCGGGCCGCCCCATCGCCTGGGAAGGCTCGGGCGTGGACGAGGTGGGGCGTTGCCGCCACTCCGGCGAGCCCATCGTCATCGTCGACCCGAGCTATTTCCGGCCGACCGAGGTCGAGTTCCTGCACGGCCGCGCCGACAAGGCGCGCGAGAAGCTGGGCTGGACGCCGAAAGTGTCCTTCGACGATCTCGTGGCCGAGATGGTCGAGGCAGACCTCGCCGCGGCCCGCCACGCGATGAAGGGGAACCTCCATGCGGAATGGTGAGGGCGCGTCGCCGCGGCTCGATCTTGCGGGCCGCCGGGTCTGGGTCGCGGGGCACAGGGGGCTGGTCGGCTCGGCCATCGTCCGGCGGCTTGGGCGTTCGGGCTGCACGGTGCTGACCGCCCCGCGCGAGGAGCTCGATCTCGTGCGCCAGGCCGATGTCGAGGCCTGGGTGCGCCGCAACCGCCCCGAGGTGATCTTCATCGCGGCCGGCAAGGTGGGCGGGATCATGGCCAACAGCACCTTTCCCGCGGATTTCCTCTACGAGAACCTGATGATCAACGCCAACATCATCGCCGCCGCCCACCGCTTCGGGGTGGAGAAGGTGGTGGTGCTGGGGTCGAGCTGCATCTACCCCCGCGACAGCGCGCAGCCGATCGTCGAGGAGGCGCTGCTTCGGGGCGCCTTCGAGCCCACGAACGAGGGCTACGCGGTGGCGAAGGTCGCGGCGCTGAAGCTCGGGGAGTTCTTCGCCCGCCAGCACGGCTGCCGGATCATCGGGCTGATGCCCACGAACCTCTACGGCCCGGGCGACAATTTCGACGCGACGACCTCGCATGTCATGCCCGCCCTGATCCGCCGCTTCGACGAGGCGGTGCAGACCGGCGCGCCCTCGGTTACGATCTGGGGCAGCGGCACACCCCTGCGCGAGTTCCTGCATGTCGACGACCTGGCCGAGGCCTGCGTGTTCCTCGCCGAGACCCACGAAGACCCGGCGCCGATCAACGTCGGCTCGGGCGAGGAGGTCTCGATCGGCGATCTCGCCCGCCTGATCGCCGGGGTCACGGGCTTCCGCGGCACGATCGAGTTCGACCGCGGCAAGCCCGACGGCACCCCGCGCAAGAAGCTCGACACCACCAGGCTCGCCGCGCTCGGCTGGCGGCCGCGCATCGTGCTGGCCGACGGCATCCGTGAGATGCACGACATCTGGCTGGCGCAGCAGGCGCGCGGCACGGCCGCCGCCGCACCGTCGGCGATCAGCGTACCGGCGCGCTGAGGTCGGCCGAGGCCCGCTCGACCCGCAGCACGTCGCCGGGTTCGAGCGGCGCGTTCTCGGCGACCGCGGTTTCCACCAGCCCTTCCGGCCCGGCGCGCAGCACGCTCAACTCGGGGATCGCCGAGCGATCCGCCAAGGACTTGCCGGGCGCGGCGGCGTAGGAGGTCAGCGTCTTCTCGACTCCCGCCAGCGCCAGCCGCAGGGAGGCAAGTTGCAGCTCGGCCTGGCGCAGCCCGTCGCCCGCGGCGGTGCGGAAGGCGGCGGCCGCATCGTTGCGCCGCCGTGCCACGTCGAGGCTGCCCTGCCGCGCCCGCGCCAGCGCCGCCTGCAGATCAAGCGCGTCGCGCCGGGTGGCCGACTGCGTGCGCTGCACCTCGCGCAGTTTCGCGGGCGTCGACAGGCCGCGCTCGACCAGCTGCGTGGCGGCCTTCACGTCCTCGTCCAGCAGCCGCAGCTCCTCGTCGTGGAGCGCGATGCTCTTCTGCAGGAAGGCGATCTCGCTCTCGAAGCTCTCGGCCTGGGCGGCCAGCCCGGCATCCTCGGAGGTGCGCGCGTCGCGCCGCAGGCCGAGGAGCCGCCGCTCGTTCTCGAGGATCGCCGCCGCGTCCTCGCGTCCGACCACCGCCGGGGGCCGCACGTCGATCGCCGCGTCGCCGGCGCCGAGTTCGGCCCGGAACCGGGCCATCGCCACCTCCTCGCTGAAGATGCGCAGGGAGATGTCGGCATAGTCCCGCTCGGCCGAGATGATGGCGAGGGCGCCGTCCTTCTCGGGCAGCACCAGCCGCCGCGGCCCGCCGGCCATGGCGAGGAGCTGGAGCGCGGTCATGCCCGGACGGTACGTGAACTCGCCGTTCTGCTCGGCGTCGCCGACGACATAGACCGGGGCATAGGCGGCGATTCCGACGGCCAGCGAGGGGTTCGGGATATAGGCGCCCAGCCGTTCGGCCAGGTCGGACTGCACATCGGTCAGGCTTCGCCCCAGCGCCTGGACGGCCCCGGCCAGCGGGTGGGTCACGGTGCCGTCGACGTCGACGGGAAACTCGCCGGACTGGTCGGGGGCGCCGAACACCCGGATCTCGATCCGGTCGCCCTGGTGGATGAGATAGGGCGTCTCCTCCGCCGCGCCGGGCCCCGCCAGCAGGCAGAACGCGGCCAGGACGCGGGCGAGGCCCAGGCCGGGGAAACGGGCGATGGAACGGGCGGCGGTGTCGCAAGGATGGGTCATGGGATCAGGCTCCGACCGGGCGGGCCATGGGCCCCTGGATCATCGGGAAACGGTGGGCGCCGGGATCGAACCGGACGAAGGCCACGCCCACGCGCCGCTCCGCCACGATCCCGCCCAGCCGACGCACGGCCGCCCGCACCTCGGCCATGCGCGAGCGCGGCCAGCGCACAACGTGGACGGCCCGGTCGGCGAGTTCCGCCAGGTGTTCGGCCTCGGGGTGATCGTCCAGCGCCGGGCAGTCGAGGATCACCAGGTCATAGGCCTTGCGGGCCTCGCGCATCAGGGTCGCCAGGCGGCGGTACTGGACGGCGAAGGATTCCGGCCTGCCGCCGGCGGCCAGCGACAGGACATCGCTGTTCCAGGGCGTGCGGTGCAGTTCCATGTGTTCGAGGTGGCGCAGGCTTTCGGGATCGGCGGCGGCGTTCGCCGGACGCCGCCCGATGGCGAGCAGGCGGGCGATCTGCGGCTGTCGGATGTCGCAGTCGACCAGAAGCGGGTTCAGCCCGGCGGCAACGGCGGACTGCGCCAGGCCGATCGCCACCGTGGTCTTGCCGTCGCCGCGCCGGACCGAGGTGACGGCGATCACGGTGCAGGCGCCCGGCGCCTTCTGGCGCAGCGCGTTCATCTGCAACAGGGTGAAGGCCGCGCTCCAGTCGCTGCGCGGGTCCGGCAGGGCGCGGCTGTAGCGGCGCAACCGGCCCCGCGAGACACGCGGGATGAAGCCGATGACGGCGGCGCCGGTTTCGGCCGCGACGGCGTCGGGGCTGGCCTTGCGCGACTCGAGCGCCCCGCGTCCAAGCGCGGCCACCCCGCCGACGGCCGCGCCCATCACGAGACTGGCGAGCAGCCACTTGACCATCCGCCCCGCTCCGTCCCGCGCGCCCGGCTCGGCCGCCGAGATCAGCCGCGCATCGGGCACCGCGATCCCCTGCTGTTCGATTGTCTCCTTGTAGCGCGCGAGGAAGCTCTCGTAGATCGCGCTGGAGGCCTCCACCTCGCGGTCGAGCTGCACGATCTCGATCTGGGCCGAGGCGTTGCGGTCGAGCGCCTGGCGCATCCTCTCGATGTCGGCGTCGATAATCGCCTTCTTGCGCTCCTGCACCACGATCTCCTGTTGCAGGCGGCCGAGGCTGCGCTGGTATTCCTCCGCGATCTCGCGATTGACGCCGTCGAGCTGGAGATTGACCGACACCAGGGCCTGGCCGCGCACCGCGCCGTTCTCGACGTAGTTCGCGCGCGCCCGCTCCAGCTTGGACTTCTCCGACAGGAGGGCCTGGAGCTGCGGCGACTCGATGCTCGACCCCGCGTCCGGTGTTCCCTTCTGCGCCGTCTCGAGCCGCGCGCGTGCCTCGGCGATGGCCGAGCGCACCTTCGCCAGCTCCTGCCCGAGGTCGGTCAGCCGCTGGGTCAGGAGGCTTGCGTCGCCATCGGCGGTCAGGCCCGCCTCCTGCCGCCGCGCCTGCCGCTTCAGCTCGGTCGCCTCGAGTTGCGCGCGTAGGCTCTCTACCCGGGGGCCGAGGAAGTCGCGGGCCCGGGCGGCGGCGCTGTCGTAGATCTCGACCTGCTTCTCGAGATAGGCATCGGCGAAGGCGTTGGCGGCGGCGGCCGCGAAGTTGCGGTCGGGCGAGACGTATTCGATGAAGATCGTGTAGGACCGCCCGTCGTTCGACACGCGCAGCCCGGCGAGAAGGTCGTCGATGGCGGCCTCGGTCCCGCGGCGCGCCTGCGCGGAG
This sequence comes from Oceaniglobus roseus, assembly GCF_002869745.1. Classification (GTDB taxonomy): domain Bacteria; phylum Pseudomonadota; class Alphaproteobacteria; order Rhodobacterales; family Rhodobacteraceae; genus Oceaniglobus; species Oceaniglobus roseus. The sequence continues at coordinate 33,202 of NZ_PNOS01000038.1, read as the reverse complement.
GGCGGCGCGGCGGATGGCGCGGTGGTCGCCGGAGGCGCGAGATCGGCCGGCGCCGCGGACGGTGCCACGACAAGCGGTGCGGAGGGCGGCGCGTTCTGGATCGACTCCGCCGCGTCGGTGGCCGAGGCGACAAGCTCGCTCACCGAGCGCACGAACAGCCGCGCCGGGTGCACCTTCTCGGCGGGCGGAACCAGCGGGATGCCGCGCTGGCGCAGCAGCTCCAGCACATGCGCCGCGGTGTTGCGCGAGGAGATGATGTCGAGCTCGGTCTTCACCACCGGGTTTTCCTGGGGCAGCGACGAGATCACGGATTCCCCCGGCATCAGCTGGCGCTGGCGCACGTCGATCACCAGGACCGCCTGGGAGGAATACTGCGGCGGCACGTTGCTGTAGACCGCGATCGCGGCGAGCCCGCAGAGCATCATCGGGATGCAGATCGTGTATTTCCAGTGCCAGAGCCACCTGAAGACCCTGGTGATGCCGTCCTCTTCTCCGCTCGTCTGCACGATCATGTCCGTCTTTCCCCCGACCCTGGCCACGTTTTGCCGCGACGCCGGAGCGTCACGACTTTCCGTTCATCAGCTCGTGCAGCTTGAAGGCGGCCTCGGTGCGGTTGCTGGCCTTGAGGCGCTTCATGATCGTGCGGATGTGCACCTTGACGGTGCTCTCGCACATGCCGAGTTCGTAGGCGATCAGCTTGTTTGCCTTGCCGCGGCGCAACGCCTCGGCCACGGCGGCCTGCCGCTTGGTGAACAGGGCGTCGCCGTTGCCCGTATCCTCGGCCGCGGCCTTCAGCATGTCGCGCGCGGCGCTGACCGAGGGCGCGGGCAGGAACATGCCGCCGTCCGCGGCCAGGCGCACGGCGTCCAGCGTCACCGCCATGCCCACGCTGGCCGGAATGTAGCCGCGCACGCCGTATTCCAGCGCATCGAGCATGTCCTCCAGCACCTCGGAGACCGCCAGGACGACGACCGGCACCGGCCCGGCGAGGCGGACCAGCCGCGTCAGGTCGGCGCGCACGCCGCTGTCGCCGATCCGGCGGCCGCCGATGTTGAACAGGATCACGCGCCTGCCCTCTTGGGCGCCCGCCGCGGCGCGCCAATCCTCGACCGAGCCGAATGCCTTGATCTCGGCTCCGGGCCAGAAGCTGCCGACGGACACCTCGAAGCATTCCCGCTCGAAGGTGCGGGGATCGATCAGGTGCAGTGCGGGATTGGCGCCATGGGATTTCGGCGGGGCGTCGCGGTGCTTGGTCTCGTCCTTCGGGCCGGAATATTCCGTCGCAACGGAATGAAGATATCCTTTTGCGGAACCGTCCATGGTTCAGCCTCCTGTGGCGCTGGCGTCGGCAGTCGTGAACCGGGCGGAAAAGCGGTACGATCCCGCGCTTCACGCTGCAGACGCATTTCTGATTTCAGGGACTTCCGACGCTGTGCGGTCGGGAATCCGAATACCTCGAGACCATGCAAAATAGGTACTTCGAAGCGTAACAATTCACGGCGGCCGCGGACGGCGCACTAGAAAACCGGAATTGAGAACTACAAACCCTGGCGATAAATAATGTTATCTGCGGATTTCCGATCTCACCCTAAGCAAAGCATCGATTCGCTCATCGACAGTCCAAGGATAGCGATTCTCCGCCGATGATCATTAACTTGGGTTAATGCTTTGGTCGAAATCGATAATTATGCAACTCATGGTAGAGTAAATAAAATGTTTCTCGCGCATACTGGCGGATCTCGGAAGATTTCTCACACGGCATGGTTGAACACCGCCGTTCATTCCAGGTAGCCGCGCTCGAAGCCGGCGAATCGGGTGATCGCGTCGAAGTCTTCGAAGGTCACCATGCTGTTCTGGAAGCTGACCAGCTTCGACTCGCGCAGCTTGCGCAGGACCCGGTTGAGGTGGATCGCGCTCATGCCCAGCGCGTCGGCCAGCATGCTCTGGGTCAGTGGAAAGCGGAACCGATGGGCATCGCCAAGTCCCACCTTCTCGGCCCGCACCGCAAGTTCGAGCAGCATGTGCGCGGTCCGCACCGCCGGGTCGCGACGCCCGACATTGACGAGATGCTGCGTGATCACTTGCCGGTCACGTGTTACCTCGGCCATCATGGCAGAGGCCAGCCGGATCGAGGTGGCCCGCAGCAGCGCCTCGGTCGACAGCCGGAACTCCCGCAACCGGACCTCGGTGACGGCGACATATTCGAGCCCGACCGAGCTGCCGAGGTTGCCCTGATCGTAGAGGAAGTCGCCGGGCAGCCGGATGTCCACGACCTGGCTCGCGCCGTTCGCGAGATAGTGCGAGGCGAGGACCCAGCCGTCGGAAATGACGAAGACCGCGCCGGGGACCGACCGGTTCCGCCCGATGACCGCACCCGGCGGATATGTGCGCGGAGGTTCGACGAACCCGTTCAGGTCCGCGACTTCGGCCTGCAACTCGGGGTGGTGCAGCAAAAGTTTTTTGAATAATGAATGCATGCAACAGGCTTAGATGCTTTTTAATCAAAATGGTAAATTAATTTGAAGAACTTTACCAGAGTCATCGTTTCTGGATGGCGACCGAGGAACTGACGCCTCAGGAATATGCATTCGCACCAGCCTCTGTCCTGCCCGACGACGATCCGGGGGAGCGGACCGGCTCTCCGCGCCTAGAGGAGGCGCAGCTTGCGCAGGGTGAAGGCCTCGGCAAAGCGTCCCGGAGCGCGACATTCCATGCCCCGCAGGCGGGCGAGGCCGCGAAAGGTGTCGGCGTCGAACCAGTCCTTCGACCGCTGGCTGCCGAAGTGGCGCTCCAGCAGCTCGATCTTGCGCTCCAGCACGGCCGGCTCGAGCGCGGCATAGGCATTGGGACGGCCGAGGTCGCCGTCCCACTTCGGGATCTCGTATTCGAGAATCAGCTGGTCACGGAACAGGTTCCAGGCCAGCGCGGACAGCTCGCGGTGATCCTGGTGGGCATCGTCGCGGCCGTGGACCAACACGACATCGGCGGCAAAGCGGCTGCGTACGTCGGCAAGCCAGGCCTTGATCGCCGGACTCTGGCTCGGGAACAGCGAATCCTCGAACCGGCCGCAGTCGACGGTCCGCGACGCGGCCCCGGCCAGGAAATCCGCGGCCGAGGCGCGCGCCTCGTCCTCCCTGACGCCATTGGCGCTCAGCACGCACCAGTGGACGTCCACGGCGAGGCCCGAGGCGAGCAGCGACAGGATCAGGCCGCCCGCGCCGATCTCGATGTCGTCGGAGTGGGCGCCGATGCACAGCAGCGAAAGCCGCGTCCGCCCCGCCCCCAGAGCGAGAGGGATCAAGACGCCTCGGCCCGTTTCACGTCGCCCCGCACCGCCACGCCGTTCCGGTCGAGCCAGGGCGTCTCGCCGCGCTCGACCATGTCCTGGAGCGACTGCCAGTCGCGCAGCGTGTCCATCGACCGCCAGAACCCCTCGTAGCGGTAGGCCAAAAGCTGGTCGTCGGCGATCAGGCGGCTGAACGGCTCCAGCACCAGCTCCTCGCCCTCGCGCATGTAGTCGAAGATTTCCGGGCGGAAGATGAAGAAGCCGCCGTTGATCCAGATGTCCGAGGCGGCGGACGAGCGGAACTCGCGCACGTTGCCCGATTCGTCCGCGTCGACCAAGTGATAGGTCAGCGGCGGGCGCACGGCGAGGAAGCAGGCCACCTTGCCGCTGTCCTTGAAACGGCGGATCATGTCGTCAAGGTCGAGGTCGCTCAGCCCGTCGCTGTAGTTGGCGAGGAACATCGGCTCGTTCTCGACGTGCTTGCGCACCGCCCAGAGCCGCTGGCCGATGTTGCGCCAGATCCCCGTGTCGATCAGCGCCACCCGCCAGTCCTCGGCCGCCTCGCCCAGCATCTCGACCTTCTGGCCGCCCGCCGAAACGACGCAGTCGGTGAAGGTCTGCGGCCGGGTCTGCAGGAAGAAGTCCTTGATGACGTTGGCCTTGTAGCCGAGGCAGAGCACGAAGTCGTTGTGCCCGCGGTCCGAATAGTACTGCATCAGGTGCCGGATGATCGGCTGCGGCCCGAGCGGGATCATCGGCTTCGGCACGTTCTCCGAATATTCGCGGATCCGGGTGCCGAGGCCCCCGCAGAACAGTACGACCTTCATGGCTTCATCCTTTCGGGAGTGATGATCTCGAGCCGGGGAATGGGAACAACGAAGGTTCCGCCCCAGTCCGCGACGTGGCGCATCTGGTCCACGATCTCGTCCCGGAGGTTCCAGGGCAGGATCAGGATGTGGTCGGGCCGCGCGGCGTCGATCGCCTCGACAGGCCGGATCGGGATCCGCATGCCCGGCGTGAAGCGGCCGTGCTTGTAGGGGTTGCGGTCCACCGTGAAGTCCAGGAAATCGGTGCCGATGCCGCAGTAGTTCAGCAGCGTGTTGCCCTTGCCCGGCGCGCCGTAGCCGCAGATGCGCCGTCCGGCATCCTTCGCCTCGATAAGGAACTTCAGAAGCTCGCGCTTGGTCCGGCGCACCTTCTCGTCGAAGGCCCGGTAGGCAGCCAGCCCGTCCAGCCCCTCCTCCCGCTCGATCCGGCGCATCTCGTCGAGGTTCGCCGTCGGCGCGTGCGCGGCGCCCTCGCGCGCCAGGTACACCCTCAGCGATCCGCCGTGGGTCGGCAGCCGCTCCACGTCGAAGACGTACATCCCGTGGCGGGCGGCCATGTGCTCGATCGTGGTCAGCGAGAAGTAGGAGTAATGCTCGTGGTAGATCGTGTCGAACTGGCTTTCGGCCAGCAGGCGGCCGACATGGGGGAACTCGAAGGTGGCGACGCCCTCGGGCTTCAGCAGCCGCGCCACCCCTTCCACGAAATCGTTGAGGTCGGGCACCTGCGCCAGAACGTTGTTGCCGATGACGAGGTCGACCGACTGCCCCTCGGCGCGCATCCGGTCGGCCATCGCGGTCCCGAAGAACTCGACGCGTGTGGGAATGCCCTTGCGCACGGCGGCGGCGGCGACGTTGGCCGCGGGCTCGATCCCCAGGACCGGCACGCCGAGCGGGCCGAAATGCTGGAGCAGGTAGCCGTCGTTGCTGGCCAGTTCGACCACGAAGCTGGTGTCGTCCAGCTTGAACCGCTCGGTCACCATCACCGCGTAGCGGCGCGCATGCTCGACCCAGCTGGTCGAGAAGGACGAGAAGTAGGCGTATTCGGTGAAGATCTCCTCGGGCTGGACGTAGTCGCGCAGCTGCACCAGCATGCAGCCCTCGCAGACCATGACGTGCAGCGGATGGTAGACTTCGGCCGCATCCACCAGCTCGGGCGGCAGGAAACTTTCGCAGGGCGGCGACATCCCGAGATCGACGACGGTGTGGTGCAGCGGCGCGCCGCACAACCGGCAGGGCGACGCCTGCCTCACCTCGGTGAAGTGGCCGGACTCCTTCAGTGCATTCATCGGTGATTTCCCATCCTGTCGACGCCCGGTCGTCCGGCGCAGGTCCGACGCTACGGTGCGGCGATGCCCCCGCGCACTCCGCGAAACGGCGGGGGCCCGGCAAAACGGATGAAGGGAGCTACCACTTTGGGACAGTCCGCCGGTCGCCCCGCAAGGAGCGTTGAGGCGCGACGCTTCGGACGTAACGCTGTTCACAGGGCGCGCACCGCGCCCCACGGTGAAAGAAGATGAAGTTCGTAGAATCCGGAATCGAAGGTCTGTGGCTGACCGAACCCGAGCCGTTCAGGGATGCCCGCGGCTCTTTCGTGCGCACCTTCTGCGCCGAGGTCTTCGCCGCCCGCGGACTCGAGACGAACTTCGTGCAGCACAGCCGCTCGACCTCGGTCGGCCGCGGCACCGTGCGCGGGCTGCACTTCCAGCGCCCCCCGGATGCCGAGGTCAAGCTGGTGTCCTGCGTCGCCGGGGCGATCTGGGACGTGGCCGTTGACCTGCGCAGCGGCTCGCCCACCTACGGCGCCTGGCGCGCGTTCGAGCTGAGCGCGGCGAACGGGCGGCAGCTCTACATTCCCACCGGATTCGCCCACGGCTTCCAGACCCTGACCGACGAGGCGGCGACGAACTACCTGATCTCCAGCGCCTATGCCCCGGGTTCGGCCGACGGCCTGCTGTTCGACGACCCCGACATCGGCATCACCTGGCCCGCCCCCGTGACCACGCTCAGCGAGCGGGACCGACGCTGGCCCTGCCTGCGCGACACGATCCCGGCCGACATCGCCTGAGAAATCCTCGGGTGTGCCCCGTCAGGCCAGCAGCCCGACCTCGCGCAGCCGCCGGGCGGCCGCGGCGACGGCGCGGAACCTCAGGCCCGCCCGCTCGGCGATGTCGAGAAGGCTGTGCCGCCCGTCGGCAAGGCTTAGCACCCAGCGGATCGACTCGATGTCCACCGTCTGCGCAGCGCCGCCGATCTGGGTGTAGAGCCCGCGCCGCCCGAGCTGCGGCTCGCCCATGGGCGAGAGGTTGCGGGGCACGTGGTCGGCCTCGACGATCTCGATCGCCTCCAGGAGGATGTCGTGGGAAGCGGCCAGGTGTTCGGGCCGGATGAAATCCAGGTTGTCGGCCGAGGTGTGGTATTCCCGGAACGTCCCGTGGCGGCTCCTCTGGAACAGCCCGAACGGCAGGTCGTAGCCGGGCGAGCAGAACTGCCGCTCGTCGTATCCGTCAGGCGCGAAGTCGCGCACCGCGCCCCGCGGCGTCCCGTGGGCAAGGACATGGGCCATCACCCGGTCGATCTGCGCGTTGCCCCTGCGGCTGCGCTTGTAGTTCGGCCCGCCCCCGTCGCCGAGACAGGAAACGACGAGCCCGTGGTCGATCCGCGCCACCGTGTCGGGGTTGCGCTCGAGCCAGGCGAGCGCGCCCAGCGTGGCGGGGGCGAAGATGAAGCGGTAGGTCCAGTTCAGCCGCCGGCCCGCCAGGGTCCGGGCGAGTTCGGCCAGTACCGCGATCCCCGAACAGTTGTCGTTGGCAAGCGACGGGTGGCAGATGTGGGTGGTCAGAACGAACTCGCGCGCGCTCGCGCCGCGCAGCACGTGCTCGCCGTGGCTCATCGCGCCGTCGACATGGGCGGTGTCGACGCAGACCTCGTACTCGCCCCTCTCCGGCAGCCGCAGGAAGTCGTCGTGGCGCAGGCAGAAACCCCACTGCGGCTCCCAGTAGGCGGTGCGATAGGGGATCAGGCCGGGTTGCTCCGGCAGGCTGAAGAGGTGCGGACGCAGCGCGTCGAGCGTCATTCGCCCGCGGAACGGCACGCTGTAGTTCAGCAGGTGCAGGTTGTTCTCGGCGAAATCGACCACGATCCGGCCGTCAGGGTCGCGGATCCAGGCCTCGCGGACCTGCCATTCCCGCGGCACCGTCCAGTCGTGGGCCGAGGCGCCGCTTGGCGTCTCGACCCGCTGAAGCGCGATGCGCCGCGCGATCACGTCGAGCGTGGCGCGGGCCCCGGGCCCGGCCAGGCTGCGGCAGATCGGGAACAGCTCGGCCGCCGTGGCATGGATCCGCTGGCCCAGGCCGGGATCGGACCGGGCCTCCGGCCGCTCCGGCGACGTCGCCGTGTCCATGCTCAGACCGCGATCGGCTCGGCCGCTTCGCGGAAGCGCAGGTCGGGCCCGATCACGCCGGTGTCCATCAGCCTGCGGATGCAGCCGACCCGCTGATAGCGCGGCCCCTCGAACTCGGCCACGTTCAGCGGCGCCCTGCGGTAGGCGGTCAGCAGCTCCTGCGCGCCCAGCCGGGCGTCCCAGTTCGGCAGCGCCTCGGGCAGCAGGCGTTCGAGCTTCGAGAAGTCGACGCGGTAGGAGCGCGTGTCGGGCCCGGCGTCCGAGGCAAATTCCACCCGGCAGCCCGGCACCGTCTCGGCGACGATCTGCGCGATGTCGCGGATCCGGTAGTTCTGCCCCGAGGAGCCGACGTTGATGGCCTGCATCCAGACCTTCGGCGCGGGCGCCTCCAGCGCGGCGAGGAAGACGCGCGAGATGTCCTCGATATGGACGATGGGGCGCAGCGGGCTGCCGTCGGATTTCAGCAGGATCACGCCCTCGGCCACGGCCCAGGCGGTGAGGTTGTTCAGCACGATGTCGAAGCGCTGCTTCGGCGACAGGCCATAGGCCGTGGCCGGACGCAGGAAGGTCGGGCAGAAATCCGCATCCGCCAGCTTCGCGATGTCGCGCTCGGCCATCACCTTGGACCGGCCGTAGGCGGTGACCGGGTTCAGCGGGCTCGTCTCGTCGACCATCGCATCGCCGGCGCGGCCGTAGTTGCTGCACGACGAGGCGAAGAGGAACCGCCGCACCCCCGCCGCCTTGGCCATCCGGGCCAGCCGCACGCTGCCCTTGTGGTTGATGTCGTAGGTCACCGACTCGTCGAGATTGCCCAGCGGGTCGTTCGACAGCGCGGCCAGGTGGATCACCGCGTCGAAGCCTCGGAGCGTCGCGACGTCGACATCGCGCACGTCCTGCCTCAACGTCGGTGTCTCGGGCATCGCCCCGCCCGGCGCGTAGGCGCAGTCGCGGTAGAGGTCGATGTCCAGCCCGACCACGTCATGGCCCGCCCGCTCCAGCAGCGGTGTCATGACCGAGCCGATATATCCCCGATTTCCTGTGACGAGTACGCGCATGGGCCTGTTATCTCCGGTTTGGTGAATGTGGATGGTCTAGCCGCGAACGGCGTCGCGGAAGGTCTGTTGCGCCTCCCCGGCGGGGACCGGCGCAATCGGTGGCATCTCGTCGGCGGCGGTGGCCAGAACCTCGCGGCCGCGGTAGCCGTCGGGGTTCAGCAGCCGCCAGCGCCACATGTCGCGGCACATGGCGTCGAGGTCGCGGCGCGGGTGCCAGTTCAGAAGCTTCATCGCACGGGCGGGATCGGCCACGCATTCGGCCACGTCGCCGGGTCGGCGCGGAGCCTCCACCGTGCGCACCTGCTGCCCCGAGACCCGCTCGAAGGCGGCGATCGCCTCGCGCACGCTGACGCCCCGCCCGACCCCGAGGTTCACCGGCAGCGCTTCCCCGCGCGCCAGGTCCGTCGCAAGCAGCTTGTCGAGCGCGGCCACATGCCCCTCGGCCAGGTCCTCGACATGGATGTAGTCGCGGATGCAGGTGCCGTCGGGCGTGTCGTAGTCGGTACCGAAGACGGAAAGCGGCCGGCCGCCCCCCTGCACGCTGCGCGCGATCAGCGGGAACAGGTTGGCAGGTTCGCCCACCGGATCCTCGCCGATCAGCCCGCTCGGATGCGCGCCGACGGGGTTGAAGTAGCGCAGCATCACAGTCCGGCTGCCCGGTCGGGCCCGCGCGACGTCGGCCAGCATCGTCTCGATCATGTGCTTGGTGCGCCCGTAGGGATTGGCGGGGCGCAGCGGCGCGGTCTCGGGGATCGGCACCGTGTCCGCCAGGCCATAGACGGTGGCGGAGGACGAAAAGACCAGCCGCTCGACCCCGTGCCGCGCCATGGCCGCCAAGAGGCAGGCCGCCCCGGCGATGTTGACGCCGTAGTAGTGTTCCGGCCGGGCGACGGAGTCGGCCACCGCCTTAAGCCCGGCGAAGTGCACCACGGCGTCGAACCGGTGGGCGCGGAAAAGCGCCTCGAGCGTCGCCGCGTTGCAGACGTCGCCGCGCAGGAACCGGGCGCGCCGCCCGCGGGACAGCCGGTTGATCCGCCGCGCCGCCTCCTCGTGGGAGTTGCTGTAATCGTCGAGAACGACCACGTCGAAGCCGCGTTCGAGCAGCGCGATCACGACGTGCGAGCCGATATAGCCCGCGCCGCCGGTGGCGAGGATCTTCGGGGGGATGGGTCCGGGTGCGTTCAACGGCGCGTCTCCCTCGTGGCGCGGGGTTGCTGGGGCGTTCCCTGCAGGCTGTCCCGGCGCGGCACGGGGATCGCGTCGCCAAAACGAACAGCGCCCTACGCCAATCGGTCGAGCCCCCCCGGCCGATCCGCCCCGCGCCACCCCGCCTCCGCCATTCGGTCGAGGTCGCGCCCGAATGGTGCAAGGGCGCGCCGTGCGAGGCCTGATAGACGGGTCCCATCCCGCGCGCACCGCGACGGGGACCGGATCGGGGGCAGCAGGCGTGCGGCGGGCGTTCTTCTTCGCGAACATCGAACAGTACGTCGTCGCCATCGTCGGCCTGATCGGAATCGCCGTGACCTCGCGCCTGCTCGGCCCGGCCGAGATCGGCGTCGCGGCCATTGGGCTCGGGGTGTTCACCGTCGCCTTCGCGGCGCGCGAGTTCGTGAGCGCCGAATTCCTGATCCAGCGCCCCGAGATCGCCCCCGGCGACATCGACACCGCCTTCACCGTCGCGGCACTGTCGAGCCTCGCCATCGCCGCCCTGCTGTCGCTTCTCGCGGGGCCGGTCGCCGACGCCTACGGCGCGCCCGAGGCCGCGGGCTTCCTGCGGGTGCTCTGCCTCGTCGGGCTGGCCGACGCGCTGTCGGCGCCGACCCTGGCCCTGCTGCGCCGCGAGATGGCCTTCGACCGCCTCGCAAGGGTCAACATCGCCGCCTCCCTGACGACGGTCGGCGTGACCGTGGGGCTTGCGGGCACCGGCTTCGGGCTGATGAGCATCGCCTGGGGTCACGCCGCGGGCGCGGCGATGCGCGCCGCCTTCTGCCTGGTGAACGGCCCGCAGCGGGGGCCGCGGCGCCCGTCGCTGGCCGCCTGGCGGGCGATGCTGGCCTTCGGCGGCAGCAAGGGGGCGATCACCGTCATCGACCGGATCTACGAATCGCTGCCGCAGCTGGTGCTGGGCCGGACGATGCCCGCCGCCGCCGTCGGCATGTACAGCCGGGCAAGCGTGCTGGCCAGCATCCCCGACCGCTTCCTGATGGCGGCCGTCTTCGCCTTCGCCTTTCCCGCCCTCGCCGCGCAGGTGCGCGAGGGGCGCGACCCGCGCGCCGCCTACCTGAACGCGCTGAGCTATGTCGCCGCCGTCTACTGCCCGGCCCTCGCCCTCGTCGCGCTGCTGGCCGGACCCGTGGTCGAGCTGGCTCTCGGCCCGGGCTGGGAAACGGTGGTGCCGCTGCTCCAGCTGATGACGCTCGCGGCGATGTTCTGGGTGCCGATGATCATCACCTCCCCCACCCTCTTCGCCCTCGGCGCCAACCGCGACGCCTTCGTGCTGAGCCTCACCGGCCGCCTGCTCGGCGCCTCGGTGATGGTCGGGGCAAGCTTCTTCGGCCTGATCGCCATGGCGGCAAGCCAGTTCTTCACCCTGCCCGTCTATGCCGTCCTGTCCCTGCGCGCCGCGCAGCGGCGGATCGGCTTCGGCTGGCGCGCGCTGGCCGAGGCGACCTGGCGCAGCGTCGCGGTGATCGCCTCGGCCCTCGTGCCGCCCTGCCTGTTCACGCTGCTGGCGGGCCACGGGCTGTCGCCGACCTTGGCCGAGGCGCCGCTCTGCACCGTCCTCGCGGCGGCGGGATGGTTCGCCGGGCTGAAGCTGGCCCGCCACCCGCTGCTGCTGGAGGTGACGCTGATCCTCGCCCTGCTGCGCCGGCGGCTGCCCGGCCACAGCCTTCCCGCGGCGCTGAACACAGGAGCGGACCGATGACGAGCTTCGACGTGGCGATCCCGAACTACAATTACGGCCGCTACCTGCGCGCGTGCGTCGAGAGCGTCGCGTCGCAGGATGTCGAGGCCCTGCGGATCCTGATCATCGACAACGCCTCGACCGACGACAGCGCCGAGATCGCGCGCGACCTCGCCGCCGCCGATCCCCGGATCGAGCTGCGGCTGCACGCGCGCAATCGCGGGCCCCACGCCTCGTTCAACGAGGCGGTGGACTGGGCGCGGTCGGACTGCTTCCTGATCCTGTGCACCGACGACCTGCTGTCGCCGGGCGCCCTGCGCCGCGCGGGCGAGGTGCTGGCGCAGGATCCGGGCCTCGCCTTCTGCTACGGCCGCGACGTCGGCTTCCTGCGCGACGAACCCGTTCCGCGGGTCGACAGCGGACCCGAGGCGCCGCGCTGGCACCGGATGAGCGGGCGCGCCTTCATCGAGGGGTTCTGCCGCCTCGGCGTCTTCCAGATCCCCGGCCCCACCCTTGTCACCCGCACCAGCGCCCACAAGGCGGCGGGCCACTACCGCGAGGAGCTTCCCCACAGCGACGACTACGAGCTCTGGCTGCGCCTCGCGCTGGTCGGGGACGTCGCGGTGCTCGACAACGTGCAGGGGCTGATCGGCAACCACGAGGACAACCGCTCGGGCAGCCTGCGGGCGCGCCAGCTGCTGCACATCCGCCAGACCGAGGCGGCGGCGGATTCGTTCTTCGCCCGCGATGCCGCCACCCTGAAAGGACTCGGGCGGCTGCGCCGCCTCGCGCGGCGCGGCTTCGCGGCGCGGGCCTACTGGGCGGCGCTCGGGGCGTGGTCGAGGGGCGATCCGGGGGCGCGGGACCTGATCCGCTATTCCTTCGGCAAGGCCCCCGAGATGGCGCTCCTGCCGCCGATCGACTACATGATGCGGCGGCCCGATGCCCGGGCGCGGCTGACCGAGGGGCTGCGCGCCAGGCTGGCACGCCGGGGCAGCGCGGCGGGCTGACCGGGCGCGCCGCGCCCCGCGGCCGCGCGGTCGAGGAAGCTGCGGATCGCCTCTTCCTGAACCGCCAGCCGCTCCGCCGCCCCGGCGACGAAGCGCTCGATCTCGGCCGCGTGGTTTCCCTGCGCCCGGCGCAGCAGCCGGAACCGCGCCTTCAGCGTCTCCACCTCGAAGCTCTCGATATCCAGGCAGAAGGCTCCGAGGCCCGCCTGCGTCATCAGCGCGCGGTTCTTGTCGGCGTAGCCGATGGAGAGCGTCGGACGCAGCACCCGGAGCGCACAGAGCACGTTGTGGAAACGCGAGGCGACGACGAGGTCGCACCGCGACAGCTCCTCCATCACCGTCTCGAGGCTGCGGCCCGCCCCCACGCTCACCCCGCCCGCGCGGCGCAGTGTGCCGTCGGCGTCGATGCGCTCCAGGAGCGCCGCCACGGCCTGCCCGTCGCTGTCGTCTCCGCCGATCAGGTGGACGCGGCAGCCCTCGGCGATCAGCCAGCGCACGAAGTCCTCCATCTTCCCGAGGTAGGCGCGGAACAGGTCCTCGCCGCCGGGGTCGTCCTTGCGCCAGCCGCGATAGGTCATCATCCCCACCGCCACGGTCGGCGGAAAACCCCGCGGGCGTGCCACCGCCGGCGCGGGCAGGCCAAGGGCGAGGTCGGGAAAGACCGGCTCCTGCGTCGTGTCGAAGCCGAGCGTGGCCATGAAGTCACGCGAAACCTCGTCGCGGTAGCTGCGCATATCGGCCAGCGCGGCGGCCGAGCGCAGGAAGCGGCGGCTGAGGGCGCCGCGGATCGGTCCCGCGCCGATGCTGACGAAGGCAAGCCGCGCGCCCGACAGCCGCGCGGCGAGGCACCAGCGCAGCAGCACGAAGGGCCAGCCCATGGCGCGGTCGTTGAAGTCGTCGAGGATCCCGGTGCCCGGAACGATGACCGCATCCACCCCGCGGCAGGCCGCCAGGGCCGCGCGCAGCCCGCGCAGGCGCTGCGGCATGCGCAGGGCCAGCCGGTTCAGCCGCCGCGCCCCGGCCGAGGCGAGGGGCGGCGCGCCGATCGGCACCGCCGCGATCCCGAGCCGCCGCGAGATGTCGCCGGGCCCCGAACAGATGCACATCAGTTCGGCCCCCGGCGCGATGCGCCGCAGCGTGGCGACCATCGCCGTCAGCGACCCGTCGTTGCCGTAGTTGCCGGAGCCGAACTGGCCGAGCAGCGCGATCTTCATGCGGCGGCCCCCTTCCGTTGCTGCGTTCCCTGCCAGCAATGCGCCGAACCCCGAACCGGCGGTGCGGTTTTCGCGGTGCCGCCCCTCCCCCATTCGGCCAGTGTCCTACCGCCTTTTGCGCCCGCGGCGTCCGAAGGCGGGCCGCCGGACGGCGCCCGACCGTCCTAGCGTGGATCCAGCGACTCGCCCCGGTCCGCGCCGGGGCGGGATCCGCCCGTCCTGCGGAGAGGTCCGGATGCCGAAGTTCGCGTTCTTCGTGACGCCCCATACCGGCGGCACCTTCACGGTGTTCCGGAGCCTGCGTGCCGAGCTTGCCCCGCGGGGGGTCGAGCTGCGGTGGATGGGCCCCTGTGCGCGGGCGCGGCTGCTGGCCGATCCGCACTGGGCCGGGGAAGCCGACCGCGGCGAGGCGATCGACGTCCCCGGTGCCATCGACGACCTCGCCCAGGCCCGCGCCATGGCCGCGCGGCTGGAGGCGGGCGGCTACGACGGCGTCTTCGTCAACGTCCTGAGCGACCGGGCGGCGACGAACCTGGTGCGCCACCTGCCGGAACGGCTCGTGCGGATCATGATCGTTCACAACATCACGCCCGGCACCTATGCCGCCGCCGCATCGATCCGCGTTCACGTCCACGCGACGGTCTGCGTCTGCCAGCGAGCCCGCGACGACCTCTGCCGGCACCACGGCTTCCGTCCCGGCCGGACGCTGGTGATCCCGAACGCGGTGACGCTGCCCGATGCCCTGCCCCACCCCGCGCCGCATCTCGAGGACCGCACGCTGCGGGTCCTGTTCCTCGGCCGGATCGAGGACGCCTCGAAGGGGGTGATGCTGCTGCCCTCGATCCTGCACCGCCTCCCGCCGACGGTCACGCTGACCGTCGCCGGGGACGGACCCGACGCGAAGCGGCTGAAGGCGGCACTGGCGCCCTTCGCCGGGCGCGCAAGGATGCTCGGCGCCGTGCCCTCGGCCGAGGTGCCCGCGCTGCTGGCCCGGCACGACGCCCTGCTGATGCCCTCGCGGTTCGAGGGAATGCCGATGGCGCTGATCGAGGCGATGGCGATGGGCTGCGTTCCCGTGGCCTCGCGCATCGAGGGGGTGACGGACACCATCGTGCACCACGCCCACAACGGGTTGCTGTTTCCCATGGGCAGCGCGAAGGCCGCGGCCGAGTGCATTGCCGCGCTCGCCGCGGATCCCGCGTGGCGGGTCGGGCTGGCCGCCGCCGCCCGCGGGACGGCGCGCAACCTCCACTCGGGGGCGGAGATGGGCGCGGCCTACGCCCGGCTGATCGCCGAGGTGCAGCACCGCCGCCCCGCGATCGCCGATCCGCTGCCCTTCGAGGACTGGAAACTGCCGCGCGGCCTGCGCGCGGGGCTGCGCACGCACCTGCCGCGGCCGGTGAAGAACGCCCTGCGCCTGGCGCGGGAAAGGCTGAGAACGGGATTTCTACCGAGAGAGGACTGGCGATGAACGATCACTCCGCAGGACCGCTGCCCGCCACCCCCGTCGCCGACGCGGCGCGCTTCGCCCGGTCCGAGGCGCTGCGCTGGCGCGCCCACGCGATGATCCCGGGCGGCGCCCACACCTATGCCAAGGGGGACGACCAGTACCCGGTGCTGGCGCCCGGCTTCATCCGCCGCGGGGCGGGCTGCCGGGTCTGGGACGTGGACGGCAACGAATACGTCGAATACGGCATGGGCAACCGGGCGGTGGGCCTCGGCCATTGCCACCCGGAGGTGCTGGCCGCGGCGCGGGTGGCGCTGGAGTTCGGCTGCAACTTCACCCGGCCCTCGCCCCTTGAGGCGGAATGCGCCGAGATGTTCCTCGACTCCGTTCCGGGGGCGGAGATGGTGAAGTTCTGCAAGGACGGCTCGGACGCGACCTCGGGCGCGGTGCGGCTGGCGCGGGCCTATACCGGGCGAGACATGGTGGCGATCTGCTCGGACCATCCGTTCTTCTCGACCGACGACTGGTTCATCGGCACCACGCCGATGACGGCCGGGATCCCGCTCGCGGTGCGCGAGCTGACCACCGGCTTCCGCTACGGCGATCTGGCCGACGCGCAGGCGATGTTCGACCGCCACCCGGGGCGCATCGCGGCCCTGATCCTCGAACCCTCCCGCGGCGAGGATCCGCCGCCGGGCTACCTCGCCGCGCTGCGCGACATGGCCCACCGGGAAGGCGCTCTGTTCGTCCTCGACGAGATGATCACCGGCTTCCGCTGGAGCCGGGGCGGCGCGCAGGAGGTCTATGGTGTGGTGCCCGACCTCGCCACCTTCGGCAAGGCGCTCGGCAACGGCTTCTCGGTCTCCGCGCTCTGCGGGCTGCGCGAGATCATGCGCCTCGGCGGGATCGAGCACCGCGACCGCCCGCGCGTGTTCCTCCTGTCCACCACCCACGGGGCGGAAACCCACGCCCTGGCCGCCGCGACCGAGACGATGCGGATCTACCGCGACGAGCCGGTGACGGCGCGGATGCACGAGACCGGCGCGGCACTGCGGCGCGAGCTCGAGGACGTGATCGCCGCGCACGGGCTGGAGGATGCGGTGCGGATCGTGGGGCGCGACTGCTGCCTCGCCTACCAGTCGCTCGACGGCAGCGGGCAGCCCTCGCAGGCGTTCCGCTCGCTGCTCCTGCAGGAGACGATCCGGCGCGGCGTGCTGGCCCCCTCCCTGGTGGTGAGCTATGCCCACGGCGCCGAGGACATCGCGGCCACCGTCGCCGCCTTCGACGGCGCGCTCGGGGTCTACCGCAAGGCGCTGGACGAGGGCGTGGGGCGCTACCTGGTCGGCCGCCCCTCGCAGGTGGTCTTCCGCAGCCACAACACGGCGCCCGCGGACCTTCCATGATGGCGGCGCTGCGACCCTGGCTTGCGGCGCTGCTGCTGGTCGCGGGGGTGCAGGCGGCCCCGGCCTGGCCGACGACGGAGTTCCCGCTTTCGGTCTCCGCCGACCGGACGCACCTTCGGGACGGCAGCGGCCGGCCGGTCCTGCTGGTCGGGGACGCCGCCTGGTCGCTCCTGGTGCAGCCCGGCGACGACGACATCGAGCTGTACCTCCGGGACCGCCGGGCGCGCGGGTTCAACGCGCTGCTCGTGAACCTGATCGAGCACCAGTTCAGCGATCATCCCCCGGCCAACGCCCATGGCGAACGCCCCTTCGCGGGCCAGCCCTTCGAGGCGCCGGACACCGCCTATTTCGACCGCGCGCACCGGGTGCTGGAACGGGCGCGCGCGCTGGGGTTCACCGTGTTCCTCGCCCCCGCCTACATCGGGTCGGGCGGCGGCGGTCAGGGCTGGTGGGTCGAGATGGCGGCGGCGGGCCCCGAGCGGCTGCGCCGCTATGGCACCTTCCTCGGGCAGCGGTTCGGCGATCTGGACAACATCGTCTGGACCGAGGGCGGCGACGAGGACGCGCCGGATCCCGCGCTGGTCACGGCCCTGGCCGAGGGCATCCGCGCGGCCGATCCCGGGGCGCTGCAGACTGTCCACTCCCGCCGCGACACCGTGACGGCGGCGCTCTGGGCCGATGCGCCCTGGCTCGACCTCGACACCGCCTACACCTACGGCGACGTCTACGCGAAGGTCGCCGAGCAGCGGCGCGACGACCACGACCTGCCGGTGGTGATGATCGAGAGCCGCTACGAGAACGAGCGCGACGCGACCCCGCCCTCCCTGCGCGAAGCGGGCTATGGCGCGGTGATGGCGGGGGCGGCGGGCTTCGTCTTCGGCAACAACCCGATCTGGCACTTCGACAGCGTCGGGCTCTTCGCCGCGGCGAACGGGTGGAAGGCCGAGCTCGGCGGCGCGGGATCGGTCGCCATGGGCCACATGCGCGCCTTCTTCGAGCCCCTGGCCTGGTGGCGGCTGCGCGACGACGCCGAGGGGCGCGTCTGCGGCTGGCGGTCGCGCTTCGGCGGGGCGAAATGCGCGCTGGCCGACGACGGCAGCTTCGCCGTCGTCTATTCGCCGGGGGGCGGGCCGCTCAGGATCCGGACCGACGCCTTCGCGGGCGGGCCGGTCTGCGCAACCTGGTACGCGCCGCAGGACGGCAGCCGCCATCCCGCGCCCGCGCCGCTGGCCGAGGGCGAGGACCTGGTGACGCCGCCGCTGCGCGCGGACGACTCCGGGGGCGATTCCGACTGGGTGCTCCTGCTCGCCTCCTGCGCCGCGCCGAAGGCGGCGGGCGGGCGCAGCTGACCCCGGCCGATGCGGGCTTGCCTCCGCCGCGTCGCGGTGGATGATGGGCCTGGCGTCGGCGGTACGGGAGGGGCACG
Source organism: Oceaniglobus roseus (assembly GCF_002869745.1). GTDB lineage: Bacteria > Pseudomonadota > Alphaproteobacteria > Rhodobacterales > Rhodobacteraceae > Oceaniglobus > Oceaniglobus roseus. The sequence continues at coordinate 15,229 of NZ_PNOS01000038.1, read as the reverse complement.
ATGGGTCTGGAACTGGCGATCTGGCAGGGGGCCGGGGTGCCCGGCGATCTCGACGCGACGCTGGCCGAGGTCGCTCGGGTCGCGGGCGAGGCCGCGCGGGCCGGCGCGGATCTGCTGGTCTTTCCCGAAGGCTTCCTGACCGGCTATCACATTCCCGGCCTCGCGCCCGGCGGCCTGCCGGGGGTCGAGGCGGCGCTGGAGCAGGCCGGGCGGATCGCGGCGGAGACGGAGCTGGCGATGGTCCTCGGCACCCATCTCGACACGCCGCGGGGGCTGAGGAACTCGGCCGTGGTGTTCGACGCCCTCGGCGCCGAGATCGGACGGTATCACAAGCGCACGCTGTTCGGGGCCTGGGAGAAGGCGACCTTCCTGCCCGGCGACGCGCCGCTGCGCTTCGACTGCGGCGGGCTGCGCGTCGGCGTCGCCATCTGCTATGACGTCGAGTTTCCCGAGCTGATCCGCGCCGAGGCGCAGGCGGGGGTCGAGCTGGTGGTGGTGCCGACGGCGCTGATGACCCCGCACGAGCGGGTGGCGGAGGCGATGGTGGCGGCGCGGGCGCTGGAGAACCAGATCTTCGTCGCCTACTGCAACCGCAGCGGCCGCGAGCCCGAGTTGGAGTTCGTCGGCCTCTCCTCGATCCGCGACCCGCGGGGTGCCGCGCTCGCGCAGGCGGGCGCGGGGCCCGAGCTGCTGCTGGCCGGGATCGACGGCGCGCTGATCGCCCGCGAGCGGGCGGCGAACTCCTACCTCGACGATCTGGGGCGGTTCCTCTGACCGCCGGGCGGCTCAGGCGCGGTAGGTGATCCGCCCGCCCGAGATCGTCACCGCGGCCCCGGTCGTCTCGAACCGGTCGGGCTCCATCCGCTCCACGTCGTCCTTCATCACCACGATGTCCGCCATGAAGCCCGGGGCAAGGCGGCCCTTGCGGTGTTCGTTGAACTCCACCCAGGCGTTGTCCCGGGTCATCGAGGCGAGCGCGTCCATCAGCCCCTGCCGCTGGTCGCCCCAGGGCGCGGGCAGCGCCACGGGGGCGCAGGCGGCGCGCAGGGTCGACATGGTGTCGACGCGGATCACCGGCCAGTCGGTCGAGAAGACGACGAGGGTTCCTGCCGCGCGCAGGCTCTGCCAGCCGTAGGCCAGCGGCTTCTGGGCGTCGTGCAGGTGCGGCGCGATGGCCTCGGCCGGGTAGATGTGGCCGAACGGCGCGTGGCCCGGCTGGTAGGAGGCGACGACGCCAAGCTCGGCGAAGCGCGGCAGGTCGTCCGGGTGCAGCGTCTCGATATGCTCGATCCGGTGGCGGGCATCCCGCGCCCCGTTGGCAGCGCGCGCCGCGCCGTAGCCGTCGAGCGTGCGGCGCACGGCGAGATCGCCGATGGCGTGGGTGGCGATCTGGAAGCCGCGCCGGTCGGCCTCGACGCAGGCGGCGTCGAAGTGGTCGGGCGTGAATACCGCATCGCCGGTGTGGTCGGAGCCGGGATAGGGCTGGATCATCAACGCGGTGCGGCTTTCGATCACGCCGTCCATGAACATCTTCACCCGGTGGCACCAGAGCCGGTCGCCCGCCCAGCGGCGGCGCATCTCCTCGGCGTCTTCGAACCGCTCCAGGCTGTCAACGGACTTGTAGTGGAACGGCACCTCGGTGCGGCAGATCAGGTCCCCGGCGGCGTCGAGCTCGGCCAGCAGCTCCATGGTGTAGAAATTGCCGTCCATGTTGTGCAGGCCGGTGATGCCGTGGCTGGCACAATGTCTCAGCCCCCGGCGCAGCGCGTCGAGGTCGCGCGCCCGCTCGGCGGCGCTGGCCGGCGGCTCGGGGTTCCTGCCCGTCACCAGCCCCGCCAAGTCGCGCCCGCCGTAGGGCGTCAGCGCCAGCACCCGGGCATAGGCGCCGGGCTCGCGCAGCTCGCCCTCCGCGCGGCCGTCCGGGCCCATGACGATCTCCGAGCCGGGCTCGGTCGCGCCGCCGCCGAGGATCCCGGCAAGCTCCAGCGCGGCCGTGTTGGCCCAGATCGTGTGGTGGTCCGAGGCGAACATCGCGAAGGGGCGGTCGGGCAGCACCCGGTCGAGATCGTGGCGGGTGGTGCGGTGGCCCCGGCCGAACATGCCGTAGTCGGCCTGCACCGCGAAGATCAGCCGTGCGGACCTGTCCCGCGCGGCGCGGGCGCGGACGGCTGCCGTCACTGCGTCGAAGCCGGTAACGCCGGAAAGGTCGAGATAGTCGAGCTCGACCGAGCCGCCGAAAAGGTGCACGTGGCTGTCGATGAAACCCGGCAGGACGGTTCCGCCCCCGGCGTCGATCACCTCCGTCCCCTGCCCCGCCATGGCGCGGATCGCCCCCTCGTCGCCCACTTCGAGGATCCGGCCGTCCTTCACCGCCAGCGCCGCGGCGCGGGGCCGCGCATCGTCGAAGGTGAGGACGGAGGCGTTGAGGATGACGAGATCGGGACCAAAGGACATCGCGGAGCCTTCGCTGGGGCGCCGGGCCGGGATGCGCGGCGGGGTCTGGAAATCGCGGAAGCCGGCCGCTTGGGCGGCCGGCTTCGCATCGCGCAGGACGCAGCCCTACTTCTGCAGCTCGGTCCAGATCGCGGTGTAGTACTCCAGCGACTTGGCCGAGCAGGTGGGCAGGAACTTGCCCGCATCCGCCAGCTCGGGCGGGATGTTCACCATGGGCGAGGTCTTCATCTGCTCGTCCATGAACTCGTCCGACCCCTCGATGCCGTTGGCATAGCGCGCGAATTCCGAGATCAGCGCGGCGTTCTCGGGGACCATGATGAAGTCGAGGAACTTGTAGGCCTCCTCGACGTTCTGGGCGTCCGACAGCAGGGCGACCGAATCCATGAACAGCGGGAAGCCTTCCTGCGGATAGCCGAACTTCACCTTGTCGTTCTTCAACGCGGCGCGGAACACCGCCCCGTTCCAGTAGACCGAGGCCATGGTGTCGTTCGCCGCCAGCTTCTCGGTCATGCCGTAGTCCATGGACTGCCAGTCGGGTTTCGCGGCCAGCAGCGCGTCGCGGGCCGCCTTCAGCTTCTCGGGGTCCTCCGAGCAGGGCTCGCCGCCGACGTACCAGAGGGCGAGCGACAGGATGTCGTTCATCTCGGGCGTGACGTTGACCTTGCCCTTCAGCTCTTCCGGCGTGTCGAGGAAGATCGCGCTGGTGTTGATGTCGCCCTCGTAGGCGTCGGAGTTCACGGCGATCCCGGTCGCGCCGATCTGCCACGGGATCGAGTATTTCCGGCCCGGATCGAAGGGCACGTCGACCCACTGGTCGGCGATGTTCCCGTGGTGCGGCAGCTTCGACAGGTCCAGCTCCTGGATCAGCCCCTTCTCGCGCCAGATCGGGATGTAGTTCGCCGACGGCACCACCAGGTCGAAGCCATGGCCCCCCGCCTCGACCTTCGCCAGCGCGGTGTCGTTGGAATCGTAGTCGGTGACGGTGACCTTGATCCCGGTCTCCTTCTCGAACTTCTCCAGCAGCTCGGGCGAGGTGTAGTCGCCCCAGTTGTAGAGCTGCAGCTCGCCCTCGGCCTGGGCCATGCCCGCGGCAAGGATCGCCACGGTGGTCAGCAGTTTCTTCATCGTCTTCTCCCTGTTGGTTGTTGTTGTCCGGTCACGAACGCTTGCGCGTCAGCAGAAAGAACGCCGTCAGCAGCACCACCGTCAGCAGCAGAAGCAGGGTCGAGATCGCGTTGACCTCGGCACTGACCGAGCGGCGGATCTGCGCCAGCATGTAGGTCGGCAGCGTATCCTGCCCGGCGGATTTGACAAACAGCGTGATCACCACGTCGTCGAGCGAGGTGACGAAGGCCAGCATCAGCCCCGCCACCGCGCCTGGCGCGACCAGCGGCAGCGTCACGTGGCGGAAGGTCTGCCAGCGGTTCGCGTAGAGGTCCGAGGCCGCGGTCTCCAGCGTCAGGTCCATGCCTTCGAGCCGCGCGCGGATCGGCAGGTAGGCGAAGGGGATGCAGAAGGCGGAATGGGCGAGGATGAGATAGCCGAGCCCCTGGTAGCCGGTGGCGACCTTGATCGTCGAGAAGAAGATCAGCAGCGCGACGCCGGTCACGATCTCGGGCACCATCAGGGGCTGGTTGATCATCACGTAGACGAAGGTCTGCCCCCTGGTCGCCCGCCGCCGCGTGGTGCCGAGGGCGGCCATGGTGGCGACCGTGGTCGAGATCAGCGCGGCGGCCGTCGCGATCTTCAGCGAGCGGAAGGTGACGTCCTTCACCTCCTCGTTCTGCCAGGCCTCGGGATACCAGCGGAACGAGAAGCCCTCCCAGATCGCCACGCTGTCGCCCGCGTTGAACGAGAAGACCACCAGCATCGCGATCGGCAGGTACAGAAGGACGAAGACAGTCACCGCGACGGTTGCGAAACCCGGCAGGCGCGAGATGTCGAAGCTGGAGCGCTCAGCCATGGCTCTTGTCCTGGCTTCCGGCCGCGAAGCGGGTGTAGACGATCAGCGCGATGGTCACGACCACCAGCAGCACCACCGAAAGTGCCGCGCCGAGCGGCCAGTTCCGCCCCTGCCCGAACTGAAGCTCGATGAAGTTGCCGATCATCATGTTGCGCCCGCCCCCGAGGATCCGGGGCGTGACATAGGCGCCGAGCGCGGGGATGAAGACGAGGATCGACCCGGCGATGATCCCGGGTTTCACCACCGGCACGATGACGTGGCGCAGCAGCTGCCAGCGGCTGGCGTAAAGGTCGTATCCCGCCTGCAGCAGCCGCATGTCGAAGCGGTCGATGGCGGCGAAGAGCGGCAGCACCATCAGCGGCAGGTACACGTAGGTCATGCCGACGAAGACCGCGAAATCGGTGTAGAGCATGACGATGGGTGCGTCGATGATGCCGGTCCATAGCAGGAAGGTGTTCAGGAACCCCTCGTTGCGGATGATCTGGTTGATCGCGAAGGTGCGGATAAGCAGGTTCGTCCAGAACGGGATGGTGATGAGGAACAGGAACGCCGTCCGCGCGCCGGGGCTGCGGGTGGCGATGAACCATGCGGTGGGGAAGCCGACGAGGAAGGCGAAGAGCGTCGTCAGCAGCGCGAGCTTGGCCGAGCGCCAGAAGATCGTCAGGTGCGCGTCCGCGAAGCCGAGGGTGCCGTCGAAGATGTCCCGCGTCATCACGACGTTGAACCATGCCTTGAAGGACAGCGCCCATTCGACGTTGCCGTACTGCCCCGGCTCGAGGAACGAGTAGACCAGCATGATGAGGAGCGGCCCCGAGGCGCCGACGACCAGCAGCACCAGCGCGGGCGCCGAGAGGAGCCAGCCGCGCCGGGCCTCGTCCCGCGCCTTCGGATCGTCGGGCGCGCTCATGTCTCCTCCGGCAGCACGATCAGCGCGCCGGGCTCGAACCTCAGGTGCACGTCCGAGCCGGGATGCAGGCCGACGTCGCCCGAGACGGGGCTTTGCAGGCGCACGGTGATCTCGGTGCCGTCCGACAACGTCGCGACGCAGTGGGTGTCGGTGCCGAAATAGACGGTGTCGCGGACCTTGGCGGGGATGCCGCCCCCGGCCGCGATGCGGATCTGCTCGGGCCGGATCGCGGCCGTCACCGGGCCGGCGGCGGGCGCGTTGTCGCCCTTCTCCACCGGCAGGACCGGCCCGGCGTCGAGCGTCATCTCGTTGCCCCTGAGCGTGCCGTGCAGGAAGTTCGATTCGCCGATGAAGGAGGCGACGAAGCGGTTGGCGGGACGGGTGTAGATCGCGCGCGGATCGCCAACCTGGAGCAGCCGGCCGGCCTGCATCACGCCGATGCGGTCGGACATGGTCAGCGCCTCCTCCTGGTCGTGGGTGACGAAGATGAAGGTGATGCCGGTCTCGACCTGGAGCCGCTTCAGCTCGATCTGCATCTCCTTGCGCAGCTTCAGGTCCAGCGCCGACAGCGGCTCGTCCAGCAGCAGCACCTTCGGCGCGGGGGCAAGCGCGCGGGCCAGCGCGACGCGCTGCTGCTGCCCGCCCGAAAGCTGGCCGGGCTTCCGGTCCGCCATCTGCTCCATCCGCACCAGCGCCAGCATCCGCTTCACCGTCTCGGCGATCTCGGCCTTGGGGCGGCCCTGCATCTTCGGGCCGAAGCCGATGTTCTCGGCCACGGTCAGGTGGGGAAACAGCGCGTAGGACTGGAACACGGTGTTGACGGGCCGCGTGTTCGGCGGATCGAAGGTGATGTCGCTGCCGTGGAGCAGGATCTGCCCGGCCGTGGGGCTTTCGAACCCCGCGATCAGCTTCAGAAGCGTGGTCTTGCCGCAGCCCGAGGGGCCGAGCAGCGTGAAGAACTCGCCCTTCCTGATCGCCAGCGACACGCCCCCGAGCGCGGTCACCGCCGCCGCCCCCTGCCCATAGACCTTGCGCGTTTCCCGCGCCTCGACGGCTGTTTCGCTCACGTGATCCCTCCGGCCCTGTGCCCAACAGAGCCAAAGATCCGAGGGATTGCAAGACAATGGGCTGGTGCGGCGCGTCCCGGACAGGCGGCGATGCATTCCGCGGCAGCGCCGCGCAGCGCGCGGGCAGCCCGTGCGCGGCCTCCGCGCGGCCGCGGAAACCTCACCTCTTGCGCGGCCGGTCGTCCCAGCGAGGGTCGAGGATGCGGTTCCGGTCGCCCTCGGCATCGTCGTACTGCGACGCGCGCATCGTCCAGACGAAGCCGAGCAGGCCAAGCCCGCCGAGGATCAGCGACACGGGGATCAGCACGACGAGGACGTTCATTTCAGGCTCCGCAGCGAGTTGAGCGAGACCGTGACCGAGGAGAGCGACATCGCCAGCGCCGCGAGGAACGGCGTGGCGAGCCCGGCGAGGGCGACGGGCACGGCGACGAGGTTGTAGGCGACGGAAAGCAGGATGTTCTGCCGCATCCGCCCGACGCCGTGGCGGCTGACCGAGAGCAGTTCGGGGATCTGCGCAAGCCGCCCCGACAGGATCACCACGTCGGCGGCCGAGCGCGCGGCGTCGAGCGCCGAGGCCGGCGCGACCGAGGCATGGGCGAGCGAGAGCGCCCCCGCGTCGTTCAGCCCGTCCCCCGCCATCAGCACCCGGCGGCCCTGCGCACCTTGGGCGCGGATCCAGTCGGCCTTGCCCTCTGGGGTCATCGCGCTCTGCACCTCGTCGATGCAAAGCGCCGCGGCGACCCGCGCGCAGGCCGCCGCGCCGTCGCCCGACAGCAGCGCGACCGACAGCCCCTGCGCCTTCAACGCCGCCACCGCCTCGGCGGCGTCGGGGCGGATGTCCTCGGAGAAGGCGAAGAGCGTCGGCGCGTCCCCCCCGGCGTCCAGTGCCACGCCCTCGCCCGCGGCACCAAGCCATGCGGGACGTCCCAAACGGACGGTGCGCCCGTCGCGGCGCGCTTCGATCCCGAGGCCGGGGCGTTCGGCGACGGCGTCGAGCGCCGGGAGGACAAGCCCCCGCGCCCCGGCCGCCGCGACGATCGCGCGGGAATAGGGATGGGCGGAGCGGCGCGCCAGAGCGGCGGCCAGCGCCAGGGCGGCGTCGGGCGGCGTGCCCGTCAGCCGCGCCTGCCCGGTGGTCAGGGTGCCGGTCTTGTCGAAGGCGACGCTGTCGACCTGGGCCAGCCGCTCCATCGCGGTGCGCGACTTCACCAGGAGGCCGCGCCGGAACAGACGCCCCGTCGCCACGACCGACACGGCCGGCACGGCAAGGCCGAGGGCGCAGGGACAGGTGATGACCAGCACGGCGATGGCCACGTCGACCGCGCGCCACACGTCGCCCGTCGCCGCCCACCACCCGGCGAAGGCAGCGGCGCCCAGCAGGTGGACGAGAGGCGCATAGGCGCGCGCCGCGCGGTCGGCGAGGCTGGCGAAGCGGGTCCGCTGGGTTTCGGCGACGGCGACGAGATCGGCAAGGCGGCTCAGCGCCGTGTCGCGGCCCGCGCGCACGACGCGCACCGTCAGCGGGCCCGAGAGGTTGATCTCTCCCGCCGCCACCTCGCCGCCGGGCGCGACGGCGAAGGGCGCGGATTCGCCGGTGAGGGCCGAGCGGTCGATGTCGCTCTGCCCCTCGGTCACGATGCCGTCGGCGGGCAGCCTGTCGCCCGCGACAAGCGCGATGGTGTCGCCGGGCTTCAGCGTCTCGGCCCGCACCACGCGGCGTGTGTCGCCCTGAAGCAGCACCGCCTGCGGCACCGCCAGCGCGGCGAGTTCCGCGGCGGCCGAGCGGGCGGCGCTGCGGCCCGCGTGATCGAGCGTGCGGCCGATCAGCAGGAAGAAGGTCAGCGCGAGGGCCGCGTCGAACCAGCTTGCCCGGTCCGCCCCCTGCAGCGCGCCGATCAGCGACACCAGCGCGGCCAGCAGGATCGCGAGCGAGATCGGCACGTCCATGTTCAGCCGCCCGCCCCGGAGCGCGCCGAGGGCCGAGGCGAAGAAGGGCCGTGCCGAGAAGGCGACGGCGGGCAACGCGATGGCGGCGGAGATCAGGTGGAACAGCCGCTCGGTCTCGTCCGCGGCGCCCGACCAGACGGCGACGGAGAGCAGCATGACGTTCATCATCGCGAAGCCCGCGACGCCGGTGCGCATGAGGAGGCCGCGCATCTCGGCCCCCTGCCCGGCCAGCAGCCCGGTGTCGAGTTCCTGCGCCCGGTGCCCCGCCGCCGCCAACCGGTCGATCAGGGTGGAGGGCGCCAGCCCGGCGCCCGCGACCCTGACCTGCCTGCGCGACAGGTTCACCCGCGCCTCGCGCACCCCCGGCAGGCCCGAGAGCGCGGTCTCGACCGAGGCGATGCAGGCGGCGCAATGGATGTCGGGCAGGTGCAGAACGATGTCGGCGGCCGCGTCGGGGGGCGGCGCGATGTCGGGCATGGCCCCCGCGCAGGCGGGACAGGCGGCGGTCATTCCTGCACCGTGATCGAATAGGCGCGGGTGAACACCGGCTCCGGCCCCGCGTCCTGCAGGTCGAGGCGCCAGTTGCCCTTCGGCAGATCCAGCCGCTGTTCACCGTTGGCGTCGAAGGACAGCGCGCGGTCCTGGGCGCGGGTCGTCGGCCGGCCGATGGTGCCGGTGAAGCGGGCGGGATCGACGGCGCGCCCCTTCCGGTCGGTGACGGCGAGGGTCAGGACGCCATCGGCGTACTCCACCCGCACGTCCCAGCCGAGCGCGTCCTGCGCGGCGCGGCGGGCGTCGAATTTCTGGCTCTCGACATAGGAGTTGGCAACCTCGAGGCCGGGGAAGGTCTTCACCGCCTCGACGGCGAGGGCGACGTTGACCGCGATGATGATGGCGAAGCCGCCGGTGAACATCGCCAGCACGTGCCAGCCCGTGAGCTTTCTGTCGGTCATTCCGGGTCTCCGTTGAAGGTGGTTTCGACCGTCGCGCTTTCGCCGGTCACGGTGTCGCGCACGGTCAGGGCGATCTCGGTCCGGTCGGACTCGGCCGCGGGCGTGTCGTCGGCGGCGGTGACGTAGACGCGGATCAGCCGCTGGGAGTCGGCCTCGACCGCGACGGTGGTGTCGTCCACGCCCTCGACCCCGAGGCTCATGCCCGGCGCGCCGGCGAGGCTGAAGGCGATGTTTTGCAGGCTGCCCTCGCGGTTCCTGACCCGCACGTCATAGGCGTTGCGGATCGCGCCGTCGGAGAGGGTGACGAAGGTCGGGTTGCGCACAGGCGCGACGGTCAGCTCGATCGTCGGGCGCAGCACCAGCGCCAGGAGCAGGCCCACGCCGATCGCCGCCCAGAGCCCGGTATAGACCAGGTTGCGCGGCCGCAGGACGTGGCGCCAGACCGATTGCGGCGCGCCCCCGGCCCGCTCGCGCGGGGCGTCCGACAGGGCGAGGTAGTCGATCAGGCCGCGGGGACGGCCCACCTTCTCCATCACCTCGTCGCAGGCGTCGATGCAGAGCGCGCAGGTGATGCAGGCCATCTGCTGGCCGTCGCGGATGTCGATGCCCATGGGGCAGACGTTGACGCAGGCGTTGCAGTCGATGCAGTCGCCCGGACCTTGCGCGGCGCCTGCCTGGGGTTCGGGCAGAACCACACGGCCCTCGCGGAACTGCATCGGCAGCACCGGGGAACGGCCGCCGATCTGCGGCCCGGCGGCGCGGGTGATGGCCCCGTCGCCCGCGTGCCGCTTCATCCCCCGGCCCCGCGGCTCGCCCCGCCAGCTGCGGTAGGCGACGGTCAGCGTGCCCTCGTCCATCATCGCGCCCTGAATGCGCGGCCAGGGGCACATGTAGATGCAGACCTGTTCGCGCATGAAGCCGCCGAAGGTGAAGGTGGTGAAGGTCAGCACGGCGATGGAGATCCACGCGACCGGCGGCGCCTCGAAGGTCGCAAGCTCGCGCGCCAGCGTCGGCGCATCGGCGAAGTAGAAGACCCAGGCGCCCCCGGTGGCCATGGCGATGACCAGCCAGATGGCCCACTTGGTCAGCCTCAGCCGCCACTTGCGTGCGTCCCAGGGCGCCTTGTGGAGGCGCAGGCGGGCGTTGCGGTCGCCCTCGACCTTTCGCTCGACCAGCAGGAACAGGTCGGTCCAGACCGTTTGCGGACAGGCGTAACCGCACCAGACACGGCCCAGCGCCGCGGTGAAGAGGAACAGCCCGAGCCCCGCCATGATGAGAAGGCCCGCGACGAAGTAGAACTCGTGCGGCCAGATCTCGATCATGAAGAAGTAGAAGCGGCGGTGCGCGAGGTCGACCAGCACCGCCTGGTCGGGCAGCGCCGGGCCGCGGTCCCAGCGGATCCAGGGCGTGATGTAGTAGATGCCGAGCGTCACGGCCATGATCTGCCACTTGAGCCGCCGGAACGCGCCGGAGACCCGGCGCGGGAAGATCGGCTCGCGCGCGGCGTAGAGGGAAGTCTGTTCGTGGGTCATGAGTATGGTTCCTGTTCGCGCGCCCCTTCTGCGGGGGATCGGCCCCCGGCGCGTTGACATGGATCAAGGGGGGCGGGGAAAAGCGGCGGTCGCGGCGTCACGGCCGGATCGGACCGGGCGAACGGCGGCGGCATCACGAGCGACGGGCGGCGGATGGTCGATCCGCCGCCCGTCAGGGGGTTCGCCGCCACTGGTGCGAACAGGGCGCGGCGCCCCCTACTCCTTGGGCTGCCCGGGTGTCGGTTCGGGCGTCGGCTCGCCCCCGCCCAGCTGGTGGACATAGGCGGCCAGCGCCCGGACCCCCGCCTCGCCAAGACGGTCGCCCCAGGGCGGCATGACGCCGAAGGGGCCCTTCGAGATCAGGGTCGTCAGGCTCGCGTCGTCGTGGGCGTTCAACCAGATCGCGTCGGTCAGGTTCGGCGCGCCGACGTCGCGGTTGCCGCGGGCGTCCTCGCCGTGGCACGAAGCGCAGTTGTCGGCGAACAGCGCGCCGCCCTCGCCGCCCAGCGGATCGTTCCCCTCGGGCAGCGACTGGACGTGCTGCACCAGCGTCTCGATCTCGGCCGGGGCCAGGATCTCGCCGAAGGCGGGCATCTGGCTGTAGCGGGCGTCGGGATCCACCTCGTTGCGGATGCCGTGGCGGATGGTGAAGGCGATCTGGTCGATCTGCCCGCCCCAGAGCCAGTCGTCGTCGAGCAGGTTGGGATAGCCGTCGGCCCCCGCCGCCCCCGAGCCGTGGCACTGCGAGCAGTTGGTGCGGAACAGCGCCGCCCCCGCCTGCACCGCGAAGCCGTTCAGCGCCTCGTTCTGCGGCAGGGTCGCGAGGTCGGCATCGACGAGCGCCGCGCGCATGTCTGCCTGCCCCTCGCGCACCGCCTGGATCTCGGCGGCGACATCGCCCCGGGTCGACCAGGCCATGACGCCGGTGGTGGCGCCGTGGACCAGCGGCCAGGCCGGGTAGAGGATGGTATAGAGGAGCCCCCAGGCGATGGTCGCGTAGAAGGTCCAGAGCCACCAGCGCGGCAGCGGGTTGTTGTACTCCTCGATCCCGTCCCAGCTGTGGCCGGTGGTCTCGACGTGGTCCTTGTCGTGCGGACTGGCCATCAGAACCCCTCCGTCTTGCCGCAGGCGCAGGTCGCGCACTGGCGGTCGCAGGCGGCCTTCGGCAGCGCGGGCGGCGCGGCCAGCGGTGCCGCGACGTCCTCGCGGAAGATCGAGCGCGCGGCGTCCTCGTGGAGCGCCCGGCTGTGCGGCCGCCAGACCCAGAGGAAGGCGCCGAGGAAGAAGACGAACAGCGTCAGCAGCGCCCAGCTGTCGGCGAATTCGCGCATCAGGGAATAGGTGTCGTGCATGGGGCGGTCCTCAGCGGCTGGTGTCGGCGATGAAGGTCGAGAAATCGACCGAGGTGCCGAGCATCTGGAGATAGGCGATCAGGGCGTCGAGCTCGGTCAGCTGCGGCTGGCCGTCGAAGTTGCGCACCTCGGCGCCCGGGTAGCGGTCGAGCAGGCCGTCGATGTCGCCGAACGGGTCCACCTGGACGCGGAAGTCGGCCGCGGCGTTGGCGATCATCTCCTCGGTATAGGGGACGCCGACCATCGCGTGGGTCTTCAGCAGGTCCTCGATGTGCTCGGGCCCGATCTTCGTGCGGGCCAGGTAGTCGTACTTCGGCATCACGCTTTCCGGGACGACCGCCTGCGGGTTGGCGAAGTGGTCGACGTGCCATTCGTCGGAATAGCGGCCCCCCACCCGCGCCAGGTCCGGCCCCGTCCTCTTGGAGCCCCACTGGAACGGGTGGTCGTACATCGACTCCGCCGCGAGCGAGTAGTGGCCATAGCGTTCGACCTCGTCGCGCATCGGCCGGATCATCTGGCTGTGGCAGACATAGCAGCCCTCGCGGACGTAGATGTCGCGGCCCGTGAGTTCGAGCGGGCTGTAGGGGCGCACGCCCTCGACCTTCTCGATCGTGTTCTCGATCCAGAACAGCGGCGCGATCTCGATGATCCCGCCGATGGTGACGACGAGGAAGGAGAAGACCAGCAGCAGGGTCGCGTTCTTCTCCAGGATCGCATGGCGGTCGATCAGCCGGGTCTGGTGCGGCATCTCGTTGGGGATGCCGCCGTCGCCGGGGCGCACCACCTTCGGATCCTCGGCCGCGGGGGGAATCTTGTCGTTGCTCATGGGGTGTTCACTCCGCAGGCAGGGGGGTGGTGACGGCGCTGGACTGGGGGCTGCGGATGGTCATCCACATGTTCCAGACCATGATCAGCGCGCCGGAGAGGTAGAACAGGCCGCCGGTGGCGCGCACCAGGTACATCGGGAACTTGGCGGCGACGGTGTCGGCGAAGGAGTTGACGAGGAAGCCGTTGGCGTCGACCTCGCGCCACATCAGCCCTTCCATGATCCCCGTGACCCACATCGAGGCCGCGTAGAGGACGATGCCGATGGTGGCGAGCCAGAAGTGCCAGTTGATCGCGGGGACCGAGTACATCTGCGCGCGCCCCCAGAGCTTCGGCGTCAGGAAGTAGAGGCAGCCGAAGGTGATCAGCCCGTTCCAGCCGAGCGCGCCGGAGTGGACGTGGCCGATGGTCCAGTCGGTGTAGTGGGAGAGCGAGTTGACGGCGCGGATCGACATCATCGGGCCCTCGAAGGTCGACATGCCGTAGAAGGCGAGCGAGGCGACGAACATCCGGATGATCGGGTCGGTGCGGATCTTGTCCCAGGCGCCTTCCAGCGTCATCAGGCCGTTGATCATGCCGCCCCAGCTGGGCATCCAGAGGATCACCGAGAACACCATGCCCAGCGTCGAGGCCCAGTCGGGCAGCGCGGTATAGTGCAGGTGGTGCGGACCGGCCCAGATGTAGAGGAAGATCAGCGCCCAGAAGTGGATGATCGACAGCTTGTAGCTGTAGATCGGGCGGTTCGCCTGCTTCGGCACGAAGTAGTACATCATGCCGAGGAAGCCCGCCGTCAGGAAGAAGCCAACGGCGTTGTGGCCGTACCACCACTGGGTCATCGCGTCCTGCACGCCCGAGAACACCTGCACCGACTTCGAGCCGAGGATCGACACGGGGATCGACAGGTTGTTGACGACGTGCAGCATCGCCACGGTGACGATGAAGGCGAGGAAGAACCAGTTGGCGACGTAGATGTGGGGCTCGCGCCGCTTCACCAGGGTGCCGAGGAAGACGGCGAGGTAGGCCAGCCAGACGACGGTCAGCCAGATGTCGATGTACCACTCGGGCTCGGCGTATTCCTTCGACTGCGTCGCGCCGAGCAGGTAGCCGGTGGCGGCCAGCACGATGAACAGCTGGTAGCCCCAGAAGACGAACCAGGCCAGGTTGCCGCCCCAGAGCCGCGCCGCACTGGTGCGCTGGACGACGTAGAACGACGTGGCGATCAGGGCGTTGCCGCCGAAGGCGAAGATCACCGCCGAGGTGTGCAGCGGGCGCAGGCGGCCGAAGTTGGCGAAGCCCTCGGACCAGTCGAAGTTCAGCTCGGGGAAGGCCAGCTGGAGCGCGATGAAGGTGCCGACGAGGAAGCCCGCGATGCCCCAGAAGGCGGTGGCGATGACGCCCGCGCGGATCGGGCCGTCCATGTAGCCCGAGAGGTCGGTCGCCGCCACGGGCTCGCCGAAGCGCCGGATCTCCCACAGGCAGAGCCCGCCGGCGATCAGCATCACCAGCACGGCGTGGAACGAATAGGCCAGGTCGCGCCCCCAGTCCGCCGCGATGGCGGCCAAGAGCGCGACCATGGCCAGAACGATCATTCTGAAAATTGCCATGTATCCCTCGCATCGGCTTTCGCGCCGACGGAGGGCCGACGCGTGTTTTTCCGCGGCGGTTCTGGCATCGCGGGGCGCGGGCGACATTGACATGGATCAACCCTGCCGGAGCGCGGTGCAGAAAGCGGGCCGGGACAGGGGGGCAGCCTGCCCATGCGAGCGCTCCAAATGTGCCCCATTCCGGGCACTTTGTGCGGTTAGGCTCGGCGCAGGCTGTTCCTGCGGCGTCCTGTCACCCGGAGGATCGCGCAGGAAGGCGGCTCGTGGAAACAGGGGATCTGAACAGGTGAACAGGATGATCGACCGGATCGAGGCCCGACCGGACGCGGCGACGGCCCTCGCGGCGGTGCTGCTGGTGCCCGCGACGACGGCCGATGCGCTGCCGCGACAGGCGGTGCGGCTGATCGCGGCGTTGCGGACCCTTCCCGACGTGTCGCTGACGCTGATCGCGGCGCCACCGCCCGAGGCCGAGCCCGTCTCGTCCGGGATCGCGGCGCTGCTGCGGCTCGAGCGGCGGCTGATCCCCCTGCCCCGGCGCACGCGCCTGCCGAAGCTTCCGCCGCTCGCGATCCTGCCGCCCGGGTCCGCCGCGACGGCGGCGGGGGAGCTGGTGATCGACCTCGGC
>NZ_PNOS01000037.1 GCF_002869745.1 Oceaniglobus roseus | reverse complement strand
GGTTGCCGCCCCAGCGGAAGGTATAGAAGACCTCGGTCTCCGCCGGAGCCGTCTCGGCCTTCTGCGGCAGGCCCTCGCGGGTGTCGGTCGCCGCGTCCTCCTCGCCCGGCGCGTCGGCGTTCTGCCGACCCGGCATGTTGAAGTCCTGGTCAGTGTCCAGCGCCTCGGTCACGTCGGGGTCGCCCGGCCGCTCCATCGCGACGTCGGCCGCGAAGCTCTCGACCTCCGCCTCGGCCTCGTTGATCGGCAGTTCCTCGATCTGCGGGGTTCCGGCATCGGTCACGGGTGTACCCTCGATGCCATCCTCGCTCGGCGTCCCCAGCGGCACGTCCGACGGCGCCTCGACCGGCGCGTCGCCCGGTACTTCGGAGGGCGGCTCCGCAGGTCCTTCCTGCGGGGTCTGCACCGGCTCCTCCTGCGGGGTTGGCGCCGGGCCCTCGGGCGGGGTCGGCGGGGCGTCGGGCGTCTCGCCCGGTTCCTGCGCCGTCTTCACGGCCTTGACCTTCGCCCGCTCGCCCCGCTCGGCGCGATAGCCGAGACCTTCCATCAGCGCGGCGAACTGTTCCAGCGTCATGCCGGTGATCGACAGCATGTCGGGCGTCGCCTCGAACCCGGCGCGGCTGTCGCGGTTCCGCAGCATGTCGGCGAGACGTTCCAGCATGTCGATGCGAATTGCCCGCTCGCCCGCGGGACGGTAGCCCGACATGATGTGCGCACCGTCCGGCAGGTCCGGGTTGGCCGGGATCGTCACCAGACCCGGCGGCGGGCTTTCCGGAAAATCGTCCAGCCCCTTCGCCAGCGACCACAGCACCAGCCGCAGCCGCGTCGGCGCGGGCTTCAGAAGAAGCGGCAGGAAGATCGTGAACTGGCCGAAGCGTATCCCGTGCTTCCTCAGCGCCGCGCGGGCGTCCTGGTCCAGTTCCTTGACCTCGCCCGCGACCTGGTCGCGGGGCAGGACACCCAGCGTCTCGATCATGCGGAAGGCGAAGCCGCGGGCCAGGCCGGTCAGCGCCTCGTCGCGCTGCATGGCGAGCAGCGGCTCGAACAGGGTCGAGATCCGGCGGTCGATGAAATGCTGGAGCCGACGCTGCACCTTCTGCTGCACGTCGTGCCCGGCCTCGTCGTCGACGAAGGCCTCGACCCCGGGCTTCAGCGGATCGGAGCCCGCCACGAGATTGCCCACGGCGGAAGAGCCCCACATCAGGCCCCCCTGCTCGGTGAAGTCGATCTCGGTATCGGGCGCGTTGTAGAACCGGTCGGCCCGCAGGTGGAACTCCGGCCTCAGCGCGGCGACCGCCGCTTGGCGCAGGGTCTTCGCCTCGTCGGGCGAAGCCGATGCGTCCTGATGGAAGCGGAAGCCCTGCAGCCGCCCCAGCACCTGACCTTCGACGGTCACTTCACCCTTTTCTGTCACCTCGGCCAAAAGGCTCTCCTTCTGCTTGAGCCGGCGCAGCAGCACAGAGGTGCGCCGGTCCACAAATCTTTGCGTCAGCGCGCCATGCAGCGCGTCCGACAGGCGGTCTTCTACGGCACGGGTCGCACCGCGCCAATGGCTTTCGTCATCCACCCAACCCTTGCGCTGCGCCACGTAGGTCCAGGTGCGGATGAACGCCAGTCGCCTGCTCAACGCATCGATGTCGCCATCGGTTCGGTCGATCCGCTTGATTTGTCGCGCCAGCCAATCGTCGGGCACCCGTCCCCATTCGGCAAGGAAACCGAAGATGCGCTCCAGCATCCCGGCATGCTCTCCCGGAGATATACCACGGAAATCGGGGATTCGGCAGACGTCCCAGAGCAGCCTGACCCCCCGCGCATCGCTGCAGCGCATCATCACCTCGGGCAGGTCCGACAGCGTCTTCAGCGCCGCGAGGTCATCCGCCTCGCGCGCGCGGGCCAGCCAGCCATGCGCCTCGGCGGGCAGCAGCCCCGGCGCGTCGCAGGGCGCCTCGAGGCTGCGGATCAGCGCGTCGGTGCTGCCGAACTCCAGCCGCGCGTTGCGCCACTGGAGCTTTTTCAGCGGAGTGAAGCGGTGCGAGGTGATCGCCTCGACCGTGCCCTCGTCCAGCGGAGGCGCCTCGCCCGTCACCCCGAAGGTGCCGTCGGTCAGGTATCGCCCGGCGCGCCCCGCGATCTGGGCCAGCTCGTTCGGGGCGAGCTTCCTCATCCGCCGCCCGTCGAACTTGCTGAGCCCCGAGAAGGCGATGTGGTTGATGTCGAGGTTCAGGCCCATGCCGATGGCGTCGGTGGCCACCAGGAACTCGACGTCGCCGTTCTGGTACATCTCGACCTGGGCGTTCCGCGTCCGCGGTGAAAGCGCGCCCATCACCACCGCGGCCCCGCCCTTCTGGCGGCGGATCAGCTCGGCGATGGCATAGACGTTGTCGACGGAGAACCCGACGATGGCCGAGCGCGGGCGCATCCGCGAGATCTTCTTCGCGCCGGTGTAGATCAGCGTCGAGAACCGCTCGCGCCGCATGAACTGCGCCTTCGGCACCAGCGCGGCGATGGCGCCCCGCATGGTGTCCGAGCCCATGAACAGCGTCTCGTGGGTGCCCCGCGCCCGCAGCAGCCGGTCTGTGAAGACATGCCCCCGCTCGGGGTCGGCGCAAAGCTGGATCTCGTCGACCGCGAGGAAATCGGTGCCCATCCCCTCGGGCATCGCCTCGACCGTGCAGACCCAGTACTGGGCGCGGTCGGGTACGATCCGCTCTTCCCCCGTGACCAGCGCGACGACCGAGGGCCCCCGCGCCTGCACGATCCGGTCATAGACCTCGCGCGCCAGCAGGCGCAGCGGCAGGCCTATGATGCCGGTGCGATAGCCGAGCATCCTCTCGATGGCGTAATGGGTCTTGCCGGTATTGGTGGGGCCGAGGACCGCGGTGATCCGGCCGGTGGTCGACGTCATGCCAGGGGCCCGCCTCTTGCCTGCCCGTCCTAGATGCAGGCTCGGTGCGGGAGAAACAACCCCCCCGCACCGCCGCGTCTCCTGCGCATCCCATCGCGCGGGACCCGGGCCCCGCGCCGTCGTACGCGCCTCAGAGGCCGGGGATCAGCCGCGCCAAGCCGCGCTGCTGGAAGGTCGTGCCACGCTCGGCACCGAACTTGTAGCTGGCGCCGATGCCCACGAAGGGCTCGGAGTTGGAGGCGCCCCCCGCCTTCGCGTGGTAGTTTCCGACCTCGCCGTAGACCGACAGCCCGTTGCCGAAGCCGTATTCGCCCTTCAGGCCCAGCCGCGTCGCGGAGATGCCGCCGTCGAGGTCCAGGTGATCGACCGACCCGGCCACGTCGAAGTCCGGCGTCACGGCATAGGCGCCGGTGAGCCCGGCCGCGATGCCGTCGAAGCCCGAATCCTCGCCCCGCCCGAGATAGCCTTCCAGCTCCCAGCCCATCATCTCATGGCCCGCTTCGACCCCGTAATAGTCCAGGTCGCTGCCCGCCCCGGATTCGGTGCCGACGAACAGGCCGACCGAGGTCAGGTCGCTGAGGTGGTAGATGCCGTGCAGCGTGCCGGTCAGCGTGTTGTCGTCGATCAGGCCGAAGAAGCGCTGCGCGACGTCGAGCTGCACGGCCAGCTCGCGGGTGAACCCGAGCTCGAGCGAGCCCTCGAGCGCGGTCGCGTTGAAGTCGGTGTCGTCGGTGAAGGCCGAGAATCGCAGCGTCAGCTCGCCCCCGTTGACCTCGGCGGCCTGGGCCGCGCCGACTGGAATCAGGAATGCGGCCGCCGCGGCGGCCAGATGGAACTTGCTCATGTTGCCTCGCACTTGGCTGTTGTTAAACCGGCGGTTGTGCACGCCGTGTCCCGCCAGTGTGTCAGCAACCGCACCGCATTGTAAGCGCCCAGTCGCCGGCCGGGGGGATTTCCGCCGCCGCCGCCGTCAGGCGCGACTCAGGTCTCGACGCCCTCGGCGATGACGGTCAGGCGGCGGATCGACTCGTCGGCGTTCTCCTGCGTCGGGTTGATCTCCTTCACCGCCCGCCAGGTCGCCAGCGCCTCGGCCTCGTAGCCGAGCTCCTCCTGGATCGTCGCAAGCCCCGCCATGGCGCCGAAGTGGCGCGGGTTCAGCGCCAGGGTGCTGCGGATGTCCGACAGCGCCTCGCCCAGCCGCTTCTGCTGGAAGAAGGCGGTGGCGCGGGCGTTGTAGGCCTCGGCGAACTCCGGCGCGTGGTCGATCAGCGCGCTCAGATGGTCGACCGCCTGTTCCAGCTTGCCCTCCTCCATCATCTTGCGCCCCCGCTCCAGCAGGAAGTCCATGGCGGGCGAGCCGGATTTGGACCATTCGGCCCAGATCTTGCCGATGATCGCGTGCGACGATTCCTCGTCGGCCTGTTTCAGCGCGGCGAAGAGGTCGTCCAGATCGTGCTGTTGTGCCGATGCGGGAAATGTCGCAGAGATGCCGAGGAGAAGTGCCGCAACGGCAGATTTGAGAATTTTCATAACCGACCTC
Source organism: Oceaniglobus roseus (assembly GCF_002869745.1). Lineage (GTDB taxonomy): Bacteria > Pseudomonadota > Alphaproteobacteria > Rhodobacterales > Rhodobacteraceae > Oceaniglobus > Oceaniglobus roseus. The sequence continues at coordinate 44,618 of NZ_PNOS01000037.1, read as the reverse complement.
ATATCTACACACCAGTTTAGCGCGGGCGGGGGAAAATGCACCCCGCCGCATATCACGAAGAAAGGATTTCCCGTGAGTGACCTGATCGACGCCGCCGTGGCCACCCTGAACGAGAAGAGCGGGGGCAGCTTCGACGGCTCCGCCAAGTTCGTCATCACCGGCGAGGGCACCATCATGCTCGACAACGCCGGGGCCCGCGCGGGCGACGAGGATGCGGATGTCACCATGACCGCCGATGCCGACACCTTCCGGGAGATCATCGAGGGCGACCTCAACCCCACCACCGCCTTCATGTCCGGCCGCCTCGGCATCGACGGCGACATGGGACAGGCGATGAAGCTGGCCTCCACCCTGGCCTGACCATGGAAACGGCGCCGTTTCACGCCTGCGTGGCGGATGCCCCCGACGGCACCCGCTGCTTCTGGGTCCGTGCCGCGGACGGCGTGAGACTGCGCGCCGCCGCCTGGGGCGAGGGCGAGCGCGGCACCGTGCTGCTGTTCACCGGCCGCACGGAATACGTCGAGAAATACGGCCGCGCCGCCCGCGACTTCGCGCGGCGCGGCTTTGCCACCATCACGATCGACTGGCGCGGCCAGGGCCTGTCGGACCGGCTGACGGCCAATCCGCTCAGCGGCCATGTCGACCGCTTTCCCGACTACCAGCGCGATGTCGCGGCGCTGGTGGAGGCGGCGCGGCAGCAGGACATGCCGCGCCCCTATTACCTCGTCGCCCACTCGATGGGCGGCGCGATCGGCCTTCGCGCGCTCTACGAGGGGCTCGATGTGAAGGCCGCGGCCTTCTCGGCGCCGATGTGGGGGATCCTGCTGGCCCCCGCCCTGCGTCCCCTCGCCTGGTCGGTCTCCTGGGCCAGCCGCGGCCTCGGCTTCGACACCGCCTTCGCGCCCGGCACCTCGTCCGAGGGCTATGTCAGCGCCACCGGATTCCAGGACAACCTGCTGACCACCGACATCGCCATGTGGGATTACATGCAGGCGCAGATCCGCGAATGTCCCGACCTCGTCCTCGGCGGGCCGTCGCTGCAATGGCTCTACGAGGCGCTGAGCGAGACGCGCGCGCTGGCCGCCCGCCCGGCGCCCGCCGTGCCGACGCTCTGCGCCCTTGGCGAACTCGAGCGCATCGTCGACCGCGCCCGGATCGAACGGCGCATGAAAGGCTGGCGCGACGGCACGCTCGACATCATTCCCGGCGCCCGCCACGAGGTGATGATGGAGGTGCCCCACGTGCGCGACCACTTCTTCGACGCCGCCGCAGAACTGTTCTCGGCGCACCGCTGAACGGCGGCGCCGTTCAGGGCGCGGAGGCCGCCACCGCCTGCCTCTGCCGCCCGAGCGCGCCCACCTCGGCCTCGACCACGTCGCCGGGCCGGAGATAGATCTGCGGCCGCCGCCCCATGCCGACCCCCGAGGGCGAGCCGGTGGCGATGATGTCGCCCGGGTGCAGCGACATGAACTGCGATACGTAGGAGATCAGGCGGCGCACCGGGAAGATCATGTTCGACGTGTGCCCGTCCTGCATCAGCACGCCGTTCACCCAGGCCCTCAGCGCCATGTCCTGCGGATCGCCCGCCGCGTCCGGCGTCACCAGCCAGGGGCCGACGGGGCCGAAGGTGTCGGCCGACTTGCCCTTGGTCCACTGCCCCGCCCGCTCGATCTGGAATTCGCGGTCGCTCACGTCGTTGACCGTGACGAAGCCCGCGACATGGGACAGCGCCGCGTCCTCGGTCACGTTCTTCGCCAGCCGCCCGATCACGACGCCCAGCTCGACCTCCCAGTCCGCCTTCTCCGACAGCGGCGGCAGCACGATGGCGTCGCCGGGCCCCGAGAGCGACGAGGTCGCCTTGAGGAAGATGATCGGCTCGCGCGGGGGCTGCATGCCGTTCTCGCGGGCGTGGTCGGTATAGTTCATGCCGACGCAGACGAACTTCCCCACCCCCGCCACCGGCACGCCAAGGCGCGGCGTGCCCTCGACCAGCGGGTATTTCTGCGGATCGAACGTGCCGAGGCGGCCAAGGACCTCGCCCGACAGGTCGTGGATGTCCCGCGACAGGTCGCGCAGCCTTCCCTGCGCGTCGATCAGGCCCGGCCGCTCGGCCCCCGGATCCCCAAATCTCAAGAACTTCATCGCGAATTCCCTTAACTGCCGCCATAGCAAAGCGAGAGTTTGCGCAAGGTCAAGCGAACACGCCACGATTGATCGCCCGGCGCGGCAGCGCGGACACGGCTTGGGCGAAGAGCCCCGCCCGTTGCCTGCGCAAGCGGCAGCGCGGAGCCGGTGACGACGTCAGACCTCGATTTCGGTGAAGCTGCGGCGCAGGGCCTCGGACCAGGCGAGGCTCATCTTGTGGAACACCGGATCATCCGCCTCGATCCGGCGCAGGCGGCTGAGGCGCATCTGGTCCGCCTCGATCACCGCGAGGTCCAGCGGCATCCCCACCGACAGGTTCGAACGCAGGGTCGAATCCATCGAGAGCAGCACCGCCTTCTGCGCGTCGAGCAGCGAGGTGTCCATCGTCACGACGCGGTCGAGGATCGGCTTGCCGTACTTGTGCTCGCCGATCTGGAGGAACGGGGTGTCCGACGTCGCCTCGATGAAGTTGCCCTCGGGATAGACGAGGAACATCCGCATGTCCCCGCCCCGCCGCTGCCCGGCGACGATCATCGTGGCCGAGGCGTTCTGCGACATGCCGCCAAGCTTCATCGCGATGTCGCTGGCCACCCGGGACAGGGTGTTGCCGACGATCTCGGCCACCTGGAGCATCGTCTCGGCCTGCATGATCGAGGGCGTCATCGTCGAGTCAGGATTGTCGATCGCATCCGCGAGCCGGGCGATGGTGGTCTGCGTGACCGACAGGCTGCCCGCCGTCATGATCGCGATCACCCGCTCGCCCGGGCTCTCGAAGGTGAACATCTTGCGATAGATCGAGATGTTGTCGAGCCCGGCATTGGTGCGCGTGTCCGACAGAAGAACCATGCCCGCATTCAGCAGCATACCCACGCAATAGGTCATCGCACCCCCGCCCGCCAAACTCGGCCCCGACCAGGCGGCACGTTTAGAACCAAGCCGGGGGCGACGCAACGATGCGCGTCACGACACGCCATCCGGCGATGCAACATCGCATCACCGGATGCAGAACCGGTTAATTCGCGGGCGTTCCGCGAAAGACGCTACTGCTGGGTCTGGCTCTGGCCGGCGGCGCGGTCGCCGTCGACCACGCTCACGTCCACTTCCATCGCCTCGATCCCCATGCCCGAGGCCACGCCGCGAATCGGCGCCGCGCCCTGGGCATCGTGCCCCGAGCCGAGCCGGACATAGCGCGCGTCCGGGCAGCACTTGTTCGCCGCGTCGAACCCGATCCAGCCCAGACCGGCGACGAAGAGCTCGGCCCAGGCGTGGCTGGCCTCGTGGGCCGCGCCGTCGTTGCCCGATTCGAGATAGCCGGTGACGTATCGCGCCGGAATGTCCGACGCCTGTGCCACGGCGATCAGCGCGTGGGTGTGGTCCTGGCAGACCCCCCGCCCCAGCGCCAGCGCCTCGGCCGCCGTCGTCGTCGCCTCCGTCTCGCCCGGGGTGTACTCGATCGCCTCCGACACCGCCTTGGCCAGCGCATGGGCGCGCGACAGGATCTCGTCCTGCGCCACCCCTTCCAGCGCCTCCTCGGCCAGCACCTTCACCGCCGCGTCGGGCCAGGTGGCATGGGTCGGCCGCAGGTAGGCCTCGGGCGGCACCGTCTCGCGGTGGCCGCGCAGCACGCCGGCAAGGTCCACCGTCTCGACCGTGCCCTTCACGATCACGCGCACCTCCTCGACCGGGCCGAGAAGGCTGACCGTTTCCACCCAGTCGCCCGCCCCGTCACGGAAGGCCGCGCCGCGCGTCGCGCCCTCGACCTCGACCGACCAGTCGATGACCGTCTGCCCCTCGAACTGCGAGGGGGTCAGGCGATGGCTCTGCACAACGCCCTTCATCGGCGGATCGAAGCGGTACACCGTCTCGTGGGAAACCAGCAGTCTCATCGCATCTCTCCGCTAAGATACGTCCGCTGCACCTCGCCCGCGAGGGCGCCGACGCGCAGGATGAAGCGGGTCAGGAACTCGTGCAGGCCCTCGTCGAAGATGTCCTCCACGGTCATGTCCGCAAGCTCGCCCACCATGCCCCGCACCGCGGTCTGCGCCGCCGTCGAGCGGCCGTAGGCCCGCGCCAGCCGGTCAAGGTGGTCGTTCGCGCCCTCCACGGCGGACAGCAGCGAACGCGGGCAGGCCCGGTTCAGCACCAGGAAATCGACGATCTTCGCCGGGCTGATCTCGCCGCCGTAGGCCCAGTTGAACGCCCGGTTGCTGGACATCGCCCGCAGCAGCGTGCGCCACTGGTAATTGTCGAGCCCCGAGCCGACGTGGCTGATCGTCGGCAGCAGCACAAAATACTTCACGTCGAGCAGCCGCGCGGTGCTGTCGGCCCGTTCGAGGTAGTGGCCGATGTTGGTGAAGTCGTTGCCGTCGTTCCTCAGTTGCGTGTTCAGCGCCGAGCCGCGGACCAGCGCCGTCGTCCGCAGCGTCCAGTCCGTTAGGTCCGACAGGCTGAGGGACGAGCGTTCCTGGCGCGCGAACTCCCGCACCTCCGCGAAGGCGGTGTTCAGCACGTCCCAGACCTGGGAGGTCAGCGCGGTGCGCACGATCCGCCCGTTCTCGCGCGCCCGCTCTATGCAGGAGGTGACCGAGTTCGGGTTGTCGCGGTCGAAGAACATCCAGGTCTCGATGTTGCGCTGCACCGTCTCGCCGTATTTCTCGGCGAAGGCCGCGGCGGTGCCGCTGGCCTGCAGGACCGAGTCCCACTCGTTGCGGTAGCCGCCGCCGGTGTTCGGGATCAGCGCGTTGCGTGCCCCGACCTCCAGCAGCCGCGCGTTGGTCTCGGCGCGCTCGATGTAGCGGGCCGTCCAGAACAGGTTCTCCGCCGTGCGGCTCAGCATGTCGAACCTCCCTTCGGGGTAGTGCCTTCGGGGGCGGTCGGGTGAGGGTCCATGTCGCTCATTCCGCCATCACCCAGGTGTCCTTGACCCCGCCGCCCTGGGACGAGTTCACGACCAGCGATCCCTCCTTCAGCGCGACCCGCGTCAGCCCGCCCGGCACCAGCTCGATCTGCTCGCCGACAAGGCAGTAGGGGCGCAGATCCACATGGCGCGGCGCGATCCCCTCGTCCACGAAGGTCGGGCAGGTCGACAGCGCCAGCGTCGGCTGCGCGATGTAGTTCCAGGGCTTCTCGCGGATCTTCTCGGCGAAGATGTCGATGGTGCTCCTGTCCGCCTTCGGCCCCACCAGCATCCCGTAGCCGCCCGATCCGTGGACCTCCTTCACGACGAGCTCCGGCAGATGCTCCAGCACGTACTTGCAGTCGTCGGACTTGGCGCATTGCCAGGTCGGCACGTTGTTCAGGATCGGCTCTTCCCCGAGGTAGAAGCGCACCATTTCCGGCACAAAGGTATAGATCGCCTTGTCATCCGCGACCCCCGCGCCGGGCGCCGAGCAGATCGTGACGCCGCCCGAGCGGTAGACGTTCATCAGCCCCGCGACCCCCAGCATGGAATCGGGGCGGAAGCACAGCGGGTCGATGAAGGCGTCGTCGATCCGCCGATAGATCACGTCGACCCGCTTCGGGCCTTCCGTCGTGCGCATCCAGCAGTAATCGCCCTCGACGAACAGGTCCGCCCCCTCGACCAGTTCGACCCCCATCATGTCGGCGAGGAACGAGTGCTCGTAATAGGCCGAGTTGTAATGGCCGGGCGTCAGGATCACGACCCGCGGCTCACCCTCGCACTTCCGCGGTGCCACCGAGGCGAGCGTGCGGCGCAAGAGGCCCGGATAGTTCTCGACCGGCGCGATCCGGTTGTGCTGGAACAGCTGCGGGAACATCCGCATCATGATCTCGCGGTTCTCCAGCATGTAGGACACGCCCGAGGGCGTGCGGCAATTGTCCTCCAGCACGAAGAACTCGTCGGGGCCGGTGCGGACGAGGTCGATGCCGACGATGTGGGAATAGACCCCCTTCGGCGGCACGAAACCGCAGACCGCCGTCTCGTAGGCCTCGTTCTGATAGACCAGCCGCCCCGGGATCCGCCCCGCCTTCACGATCTCGCCCCGCCCGTAGACATCGACGAGGAAGGCGTTCAGCGCCCGCGCCCGCTGCTTGATGCCGCGTTCCAGCCGGTGCCACTCGTCGGCCGAGAAGACGCGGGGGAACATGTCGAAGGGGATCAGCCGGTCGGGCGAGCCGCCCTCGCCGTAGACGGCGAAGGTGATGCCGATGCGCCGGAACAGCGCCTCGGCCTCGGACTGCTTCATCGCCTTCAATTCGCTCGGCATGTCGCGGCTCCAGCCTTCGAGCCCGCGATAGGGCGGACGCACGTCCGAGCCGTCGTACATCTCGTTGAAATAGGTCGTGATGGCGCGCCCTCCGCTGCCCCGATGTTTTTCTTACAGATATTCGCAACGTGCCGCCAAGGCAAACGTCACTGCCTCACCCCGCCCCGTTCCCGCACCGCAACTGCCCGGTTTTGCGGCACCTCCGCCGCAAGGCCTTGCAGACGGCAAAGCCGCTGGACATCGTCGGAGCCAGCGGCACCATGGCGCCACCGCGACAGGGAGAACGCAGATGGAAGAGATCACCGAAGAGATCACGGTCTGGGGACGCGCGACGTCCTCGAACGTGCAGGCCGTGCTCTGGGGGCTTGCCGAGATGGGCCTGCCCTTCCGCCGCATCGACGCGGGCGGCCGTTTCGGCGGGCTCGACACGCCCGACTACCGCGCCATGAACCCGCCCGGCCTGATCCCGACGGTGAGGATCGGCGACGGCCCCGCCCTGTTCGAGAGCGCCGCGATCCTGCGCGCCCTCCTCGCCCGCTTCGGGGACCCGCCGTTCTGGCCCGACGGTCCCGACGCCCGCGCCGTGATCGACATGTGGGCCGAGTGGTCGAAGCACACGCTCGCCGCCAGTTTCACCGTGCCCGTCTTCTGGGCCCACTGGCGCACCCCCGAGGCCGAGCGCGACACCGCCGCGATCGAGAAGGGCCTGCGCCGCTTCGAGAGGAACCTCGCCCTCTTCTGCGACCAATGCCGGGGCGACTGGCTGCTCGGCGACTTTTCCCTCGCCGACATATGGGCGGGCCACGTCCTCTACCGCTACTTCACCCTCGACCTCGACCGCCGACCGCCCCCGGGCGCCGAGGCCTACTACGACCGCCTCGCCGCCCGCCCCGCCTACGGCGAACACGTCATGGTCGATTACAGCGAACTCAAGGCCGTCAGGCGCAGCTGACGACACATCTCGGGAGGCGACAGGATGCAGAGCTTCGGATCCCTCATGTTCACCGGTGCCGTGCAGGAGATGCAGAAGGCCCGGGGCAGCGCCGACATGGCCAGCCGCCTTGCCGAACGGCCTGCCCCGTCCGGACTTGGCCCGGACGAGCGTCTTTTCGTCGAAACCCGGACCTCGTTCTACATGGCCACCGTCTCGGAGACCGGCTGGCCCTACATGCAGCACCGCGGCGGCCCACGGGGCTTCCTGAAGGTGCTGGACGACAGGACCCTCGGCTTCGCCGATTACCGCGGCAACCGGCAGTACATCTCCACGGGCAACCTCACGGCCGACGCCCGGGTGGCGCTCTTCCTCATGGACTATCCGCGCCAGGCCCGCCTGAAACTCGCGGGGCACGCGCGCATCGTCACCGACGATCCCGCGCTGGCCGACCGCCTCGCGACCGAAGGCCAGGGCCGTCCGGAGCGCTGCCTCCTGATCGAGGTCGCGGCCTTCGACTGGAACTGCCCGCAATTCATCACCCCCCGCTTCGACGCGGACGAGATCGCGGCCCTCGTCGGACCGGAGATCGACCGCCTGACCGCCCGCATCGCCGAACTGGAGGCCGAGAACGCCCGGCTGCGCGCGGCAAGGTAGCGGAAAACGAGACCCGCCCGGCGGCACCCGCTCCGCGCACAACCCGTTTTCCGCGACCCCGCCCCGAGGCCGGGCCCGACGCTGCCCGAACGGCCCGCCGCCGGCGCCCGATCTGCCATCCGCGTTCGCGCGGCGGGCGGCGCGCGGAAAACGGAAGTCCGCCCACGACCGGCGTCAGGCGAGCCCCCGTTTTCCGCCACCCCGCCCCGAGGCCGGGCCTGACGCTGGCCGAACGGACCGCCGCCGGCGCCCGACCTGCCATCCGCGTCCGCGCGACGGGCGGCGCGCGGAAAACGGCAGCACGCGACAGATTCGACACCCTGCCTGCCCGTTTTCCGTTGCCAAGATCACGTGGAGGCGGAACGTGGAAATCCGCGCATCGACGCTAGGCAGGCGAGCGCCGCGCCCTACCATCGGCCCATGGCCGACCCGCTCCTCACCTTCACCGACCGCGGCATCTTCTGCCCCGCCGGAAACTTCCACATCGACCCCTGGCGCCCGGTGGAGAGCGCCCTGATCACCCACGGTCATGCGGACCACGCCCGCCCGGGCCACGCGCGCTATCTCGCGACCGACCTCGCGGCGCCGGTGATGCGCCACCGCCTCGGCGACATCCGGCTCGACACCGTCCGCTATGGCGAGCGGCGCGAAATCGGGGACGTCACGGTCTCCTTCCACCCCGCAGGTCATGTCCCCGGCTCCGCCCAGATCCGGGTCGAGCACCGGGGCGAGGTCTGGGTCGTCTCCGGCGACTACAAGGTCGAACCCGACGGTCTTTCCGATCCGTTCGAACCGGTGACCTGCCACGCCTTCGTCACCGAATGCACCTTCGGCCTGCCGGTCTTCAAGTGGCGCCCCCAGGCCGAGACCGCGGCCGAGGTGAACTCCTGGTGGGCCGCCAACGCCGCCGAGGGGCGCGCCTGCATCCTCGGCGCCTATGCGCTCGGCAAGGCGCAGCGGTTGCTGAACCTGCTCGACACCACGATCGGCCCGATCCTGACCCACGGCGCGGTCGAGAACACCAATGCCGTGATGCGCGCCCAGGGCATCGCGCTGCCCGACACGATCCTCGTCACCCCCGAGACGAAGCCGAAGGACCATCCCGGCGCGCTCGTCCTCGCCACGCCCTCGGCCCTCGGCACGCCCTGGGCGCGCCGGTTCGGGCCCGCCTCCACCGGCTTCGCCTCGGGCTGGATGGCGCTCAGGGGCGTGCGCCGCCGCCGGGCCGCCGACCGCGGCTTCGTCATGTCCGACCACGCCGACTGGGAGGGGCTGAACAGCGCGATCCGAGAAACCGGCGCGACGCGCATCTTCGCCACCCATGGCTATACCTCGATCTTCCGCCGCTGGCTGACGGATCAGGGCTATGACGCCGCGGTGGTGCAGACCGACTTCACCGGCGAGTCGCTGGAAGAGGAGGACGCCGCATGAGCGCGCGCGCCTCCGGAGCGAGGGGCGAACGGGAAACGCGGGGCCCCACGCCTTGAACCGTTTCGCCGCCCTTTTCACAGCGCTCGACCAGACGACGAAGACCAACACCAAGGTCGCCGCGCTGGCCGACTATCTCTCGGAGGCGCCCGAGGCCGACCGGCTCTGGACCATCGCGCTGCTCTCGGGCCGTCGGCCGAAACGCACCGTGACCACCACGCTGCTGCGCGCCTGGGCGGCCGAGCGCGCGGGCATCCCCCTCTGGCTGTTCGAGGAGGCCTATCCCATCGTCGGCGACCTGGCCGAGACCATCGCCCTGATCCTCCCGCCCCCCGCATCAAGGACCGACCTCGGCCTCAGCCACTGGATCGGCGTCATCCGCGGCCTCGCCGCCCTCGACGAACCGGCCCGCAAGGCGGCGGTCCTCGCCGCATGGGACCAGCTGGAGACCACCCAGCGGTTCGTCTTCAACAAGCTCATCACCGGCGGCTTCCGGATGGGCGTCAGCCAGAAGCTGATGACCCGCGCCCTGTCCCGGGCCACCGGCATCGCCGAGCCCGACCTCGCCCACCGGCTGATGGGCGACTGGTCGCCGGAGAGCACATCGTTCCGCAACCTCGTCCTGGAACATGACCCCACCGCGGACCTGTCGAAGCCCTACCCGTTCTACCTTGCCTACCAGCTCGACGACGGCCCGGCGGCCCTCGGCGATCCGCAGGACTGGGCGGCGGAATGGAAATGGGACGGCATCCGCGGCCAGCTGATCGTGCGCGACGGCCAGTTCCACCTCTGGAGCCGGGGCGAAGAGCTGATCTCCGACCGCTTCCCCGAGTTCGCCCGCGCCGCCGACCACCTGCCGGACGGCACCGTGCTCGACGGCGAGCTTCTGGCCTGGGCGGACGAGACGCCGATGCCCTTCAACGCGCTACAGAAACGGCTCGGCCGCAAGACAGTGCCGAAGAAGCTCCTGGCCGAGGCGCCGGTGATCCTGCGCGCTTACGACCTCCTCGAGAGGGACGGCCGCGACATCCGCCAGACCCCCTACGCCGAGCGGCGCGACCGGCTCGAAACGCTGGTCGGGGACCTGCCCCCCGACGCCCCGGTGCGCCTCTCTCCCCGCCTGCCCTTCGGCGACTGGGACGAGCTGACCACCTTGCGCCAGACCTCCCGCGACCGCCAGGCCGAGGGGCTGATGCTGAAGCGCAAGGACTCCGCCTACCGCGACGGGCGCAAGCGCGGCGACTGGTGGAAGTGGAAGGTCGATCCCCTGACCATCGACGCGGTGATGATCTATGCCCAGCAGGGCCACGGCCGCCGCGCCAACCTCTTCACCGATTTCACCTTCGCCGTGCGCGACGGCAACCAGCTCGTCCCCTTCACCAAGGCCTACAGCGGGCTGACCGACGCCGAGTTCAACAAGATCACCGCCTGGGTGCGCAGGAACACGCTGGAGCGCTACGGCCCGGTGCGCCACGTCAAGCCCGAGCACGTGTTCGAGATCGCCTTCGAGGGCATCCAAGAAAGTCCGCGCCATAAGTCCGGCGTCGCCCTGCGCTTTCCCCGCATGTCCCGCTGGCGCCACGACAAGCCGGTGTCCGAGGCCAACACGCTGGACGATCTGAAGGAGATCCTGAAGGCCTACGGATGAAAGCGGCAGTCGCGTCCGGGTTGCACCGGCCTGGCTTCTTCCTTGTCCAAATACTCCCGCCGGAGGCATCCCGCACCCTCCGCCCCGCGCCGACACTTGCTGCGGCGCCATTTTCCTGGAGGAAAATGGATCGGTTTCCTCGAGGAAACCGGAGCCCGCCCGGATGGCAACCGGAGCGCGCCATAGGGGCGCGCCGCGGCGAGGGCGCGCCTGGCAGGAGGGGGCGGGATCGCCTCCGGCGGGAGTATTTTCCGCAAAGAAGAAGGCCAGGGAATCGGAGCCTGCCGGGCGCTCCGTCCGCTCCCGGATCGCGCCTGCCCTTTCCCCCGGGCGCAAGGCTTCATATGTTCCGCCCGGACACAGGAAAGAGGCCCCCATGATGCACCCCGTCTTCGACGCCCGCGATCCCGCCGCCGCGAAGGACTTCGGCGACCTTCCCGAGTGGGACCTGAGCGATCTCTATCCCTCGGAGGACGCCCCCGAGCTGGTGCGCGACCGGGACTGGCTGGCGAAGGCCTGCGCGGACTTTGCCGCCACCTACGAGGGCAAGCTGGCGGAGCTCGACGCCGACGGCATGCTGGCCTGCGTCCACGCCTACGAGAGGATCGACACCATCGCGGGCCGCATCATGTCCTTCGCCGGCCTGCGCTATTACCAGAACACGACCGATCCGCAGCGGGCCAAGTTCATGTCCGACTGCCAGGACGCGATCACCGTGGCGACGACGCCGCTGGTCTTCTTCTCGCTCGAGATCAACCGGATCCCCGACGCCCGGCTTGACGCGCTGTTCGAGGCCAACGCCGATCTCGCCCGCTACCGCCCCGTCTTCGACCGCCTGCGCGCGATGCGGCCGCACCAGCTCTCCGACGAGCTGGAGAAGTTCCTGCACGACCAGTCCACCGTGGGCGCCGCCGCCTGGAACCGGCTGTTCGACGAGACGATCGCGGGGCTCGCCTTCGACATCGACGGCGAGGAGATGGGGATCGAGGCGACGCTGAACCTCCTGACCGACCCCGACCGCAGCCAGCGCGAGAAGGCGGCGAAGGAACTGGCGCGGGTCTTCGGCAGGAACGTCGCCCTCTTCGCCCGCGTCCACAACACGCTGGCCAAGGAGAAGGAGATCGAGGACCGCTGGCGCAAGATGCCGACGCCGCAGACCGGGCGGCACCTGTCGAACCATGTCGAGCCCGAGGTGGTCGAGGCGCTGAGGAATGCCGTGGTGGCCGCCTATCCGCGGCTTTCGCACCGCTATTACGAGCTGAAGCGCAAGTGGCTCGGGCTTGACCGGATGCAGGTCTGGGACCGCAACGCGCCGCTGCCGATGGAAGAGCCGCGGACGATCAGGTGGGACCGTGCCCGCGAGATGGTGATGGACGCCTACACCGATTTCTCGCCCCGGATGGCCGAGCTGACGACGCCCTTCTTCGAGAAGGGCTGGATCGACGCCGCGGTGAAGCCCGGCAAGGCCCCGGGCGCCTTCGCCCATCCGACCGTGACCGAGGTGCACCCCTATGTCATGCTGAACTACCTCGGCAAGCCGCGGGACGTGATGACGCTGGCCCACGAGCTTGGCCATGGCGTCCACCAGGTGCTGGCCGCCGACCAGGGAGAGCTGCTGGCCTCGACCCCCCTCACGCTGGCGGAGACGGCGAGCGTCTTCGGCGAGATGCTGACCTTCAGGAAGCTGCTGGCCGCGGCGAAGACCCCGGCCGAGAAGAAGGTGCTGCTGGCGGGCAAGGTCGAGGACATGATCAACACGGTCGTCCGGCAGATCGCCTTCTACGACTTCGAGTGCAAGCTGCACGCCGCGCGGCGCAACGGCGAGCTGACGCCGGACGACATCAACGCGCTCTGGATGTCGGTGCAGGCCGAATCCCTGGGCGATGCCTTCGACTTCATGGACGGCTACGAGACCTTCTGGGCCTACATCCCGCACTTCGTCCACTCGCCCTTCTACGTCTACGCCTATGCCTTCGGCGACGGTCTCGTGAACGCGCTCTACGCCGTCTACGAGGAGGGCACGCCGGGCTTCCAGGAGAAGTATTTCGAGATGCTGAAGGCCGGCGGATCGAAGCACCACAAGGAGCTTCTGGCGCCCTTCGGCCTCGACGCCTCGGACCCCGCCTTCTGGGACAAGGGCCTGTCGATGATCGAGGGCTTCATCGACGAACTGGAGGCGATGGAGGACTGATCTTCCGCGACGGCCCCGCCGGTCCGTCGGTCGGAATTGGCCGGGGCCGGGCCTTCCCGGCGCCCGCCTCGCGCGGCTGCGGACGGCGCCGGTATCGGAGGGCCGCGGAACGCGGTCTCAGCCTTCGGCGGCAAGCGCCATGTCGATCATCCGCTGGGTGCCGCGGCTGAATTCCAGCGGGCAGGCATAGGGCGCGCCGTCGCGCATCGTGCGGCCGAAGGCCTCGACCTGGAGGACATAGTGGTTCACGCCGGGGAAGCGGTGGGTGGTCACCGCCATGCCGGCGGTCTCGACCTCCACCCGCGCCTCGCCGAAGACGTTGGCGTTGAACGGCGTCGTCACCGTGATCCGTCCGGCGTCGCCGTGGAAGCTCATGCGCTGGTTCGGGAACATCCGGGTCGAGACCACGCAGGAATAGCTGAACTCCGGGAACTCGGCGGAGACGCGGGCGACGGTGTCGACCCCGTTCTCCACCCGCAGCAGCGCCGTCAGCCGATCGGGCTCGGCCCCCGTCACGAAGCGGGCCGAGCCGAAGGTGTAGACGCCGATGTCGCGCAGGCCGCCGCCGCCCGTCTCGGCCTTGTTGCGGATGTTGGCGGGGTCGGGATTGTTGTAGCAGAACATGCCGTCGACATGCATCAGCCGCCCGATCGCACCCTCGACCAGCAGCCGCCTCACGAGATGCCACTGGGGGTGGTGGACGATCATGAAGGCCTCGGCCGCCAGCACGCCCGCCGCGTCCCGCGCCGCGATCAGGTCGTCGAAATCCGTCTCTACCATCGCCATCGGCTTCTCGCACAGCACCGCCTTGCCCGCCGCAAGCGCCTTCTTCGTCCATTCGACGTGCAGGTGGTTCGGCAGCGGGATGTAGACGGCGTCGATGCCGGGGTCCAGCAGAAGCGCGTCGTAGCTGTCGTGGAGCTTCAGACCCGGCGCGAACTCCCGAAAGCCATCGGCCTTCGCGGGGGTGGCGGTGGCCAGCGCGGCCAGCTCGGCGCCGCGGGCGGCGTGGATCGCGGGCCCCATGTGCTGGCGCGCGAAATTGGCGGCGCCCAGAATGCCCCAGCGGATCGGATCGGTCATTGCACTGTCCCCTCGTTGCCTGGCTGGCACCTTATAGCGGCGGCACCGGAGGAAAAGGCGAAACCCGGTTTGTCGCGCCCGCATGGGGGCATAGGCGGCATGGACGGGAAAGGCGAAGGCACGCCAGCGCAGCGCTGTCGCCCGCCTCCGGCCGCCCCGGTCGCCGTGCTGATGGCTGTCCGGGCAAGACTGCGCCGGGAACGTGAAAAGAGCGGCGCGGTTCCCGCCGCACCGCCCTGACAGGCAAATGTCGTACGCTGTGTCCTATGCGCCCGAGAGCATGCCCTTCTCGCGCGCCAGCTCCTTCATCCGTTTCTGGAGCTTCTCGAAGGCGCGCACCTCGATCTGGCGGATCCGCTCGCGGCTGACGTCGTACTGGCCCGAGAGTTCCTCCAGCGTGACCGGCTGATCCTCCAGGCGGCGCTGCATGAGGATGTCCTTCTCGCGCTCGTTCAGCACGTCCATCGCCTCCATCAGCAGCGCGCGGCGACCTTCCAGCTCGTCCCGCTCCTCGTAGTCGCCGGCCTGGTCGGCATCCTCGTCCTCCAGCCAGTCCTGCCACTGGGCGGCGCCCTCGCCGTCCTGGCTGATCGTGGCGTTCAGGGAGGCATCGCCGCCGGACAGGCGCCGGTTCATCGAGATCACCTCGTCTTCGGTCACGCTCAGGTCCTGGGCGATCTTGGCGACATGTTCGGGGCGCAGGTCCCCGTCCTCCAGCGCGCCGATCCGGCTTTTCGCCTTGCGCAGGTTGAAGAACAGCTTCTTCTGCGCCGAAGTCGTGCCGAGCTTCACCATGGACCATGAGCGCAGGACGTATTCCTGGATCGAGGCGCGGATCCACCACATCGCGTAGGTGGCAAGGCGGAAGCCCTTCTCGGGGTCAAATTTCTTCACCGCCTGCATCAGGCCGACGTTCGCTTCCGAGATCACCTCGGCCTGGGGAAGGCCGTAGCCGCGGTAGCCCATGGCGATCTTGGCCGCGAGGCGCAGGTGCGACGTCACCATCTTGTGCGCCGCGTCGACATCGCCATCCTCGGCCCAGCGCTTGGCCAGCATGTATTCTTCTTCCGGCTCCAGCATCGGGAACTTGCGGATTTCCTGAAGATACCGGTTTAGACCCTGTTCCGGGGAGGGTGCGGGAAGATTTGCGTAGGTTGCCATGGCTCAGTGCCCCTTCTGCACCCCGATGTATCGGGGCTTAACATCCAAGTAGTAAACGGCCCGGTTCAGTTCAAGGACCGTACGTCACCTTCGTTTAACAGACAATGAACGCGAAAGGTGTCCGGATCCGTCGTTCCGACCCGAGTCACACATCCGTGTTCTGCACCGCAGCAAGCAAATCCTCGAAATCGGCGGGCAGCGCCGCCTCGAACGCCATCTCCTCGCCGCTTTCCGGGTGCCGGAACCCCAGGGAAGCCGCGTGCAGAGCCTGCCGCGGAAAGCGGTCCACCGCACGCGCCGCCGCATCGCCCAGCGCCTTCGCCGCAGCCCTGCGCCGCCCGCCGTAGGTCTGGTCGCCGACCAGCGCATGACCCGCGTGCGACATGTGGACCCGGATCTGGTGGGTCCGCCCCGTCTCGAGCCGACAGCTGACCAGGGCCAGCGCCGGGGGCGTGCCGAAGGCCTCGAGCACCTCGACCCGCGTCACCGCGTGGCGTCCGCCCTGGAACAGCACCGCCTGGCGCTGCCGGTCCATCCTGTGGCGGGCCAGCTGGGTGGTGATCTTCATCACGTTGCCCGGCTCGAAGCTGACCCCCCGCGTGCCGCGCAGCCGCGGGTCCGCCGCGTCCGGCACGCCGTGGCAGAGGGCAAGGTAGTGGCGGCTGGCGGTGTGCGCCTCGAACTGCGCGGCAAGGCCGTGGTGCGCGGCGTCCGTCTTCGCGACGACCAGAAGACCGCTGGTGTCCTTGTCGATCCGGTGGACGATGCCCGGCCGCTTCATGCCGCCAACGCCGGACAGTTCGCCGCCGAAATGGTGCAGCAGCGCATTGACCAGCGTGCCGCCGGGCGTGCCGGGCGCGGGATGGACGACCATGCCCGCGGGCTTGTCGACCACGATCAGCGCGTCGTCCTCGTAGACGATGGCAAGCGGGATCGGTTCGGGCCCGATGTGGCTCTCCTCCGCTTGCGGCACCGCGATCTCGACCACGTCCCCCGCCGCGACCTTCGCCGTCTGGTCTGTCACGAGCTCCCCGTTCAGCCGCACCGCGCCTTCCGCGATCAGGCGGCCGAGACGCGAGCGCGAAAGGTGCGCCTCCTCTGGCACGTCCCGCGCCAAGGCCTTATCAAGGCGCGCGGGCGGCGCGTCCGAGATGACGACCCTGAGGTGAGACTTGGACATGGAAGACACTCCGCTGGACCCCGAACAGGCGCGCACCCTGCGCTTCCTGAGGTGGCTGGTCACCGGGCTGACGACGACCATGATCGCGGGGCTGATAGTGCTGATCGCGCTGTTTGTCACCCGCTTCCCCGACAATGCCGCCCTGCCCCTGCCCGACAGCATCGCCCTGCCCGAGGGAACCAAGCCCTTCGCCGTGACCCGGGGCCGCGGCTGGCTGGCGGTGGTGACCGAGGACGACCGGATCCTGATCTTCGACGCCGCCTCGGGCGAGCTGCGCCAGACGGTCCGGATCACCGTCGCGCCCTAGCTTTCGGCCTTCTTCTCCCACCGGCCCGAGGCCTCGCTCCAGTACTGCGCCGAGCAGCCCGCATTGGTCAGGGCGCGCCACTGGCTGCGCGCCTTCTCCAGCGCCGCGGGATCGTTGCCGTCGAACAGCACGCAGACCCGTTCCAGCCGCTCGACCTCGTCCGCCGCCACCTCGGCGCCGTCCATGGTCATCAGGCAGACCGCACCGTTCGGCATCGCCGGATCGGTGGTCAGCAGCACCGGCTGGTCGGCATCGTGGGGGCCGCCGGACAGGCCATGGGGCAGGAACGGCTCGCCCTCCAGCAGCCACAGCTTCTGGTCCAGCCAGTCCATCCGCCGCGGGTTTGCCCCCCGCACCACCACGCGCCAGCCCTGCCCCATGGCGCGGGACAGCAGCATCGGCAGGGTCGCCTCCAGCGGGCGCTCGGTCAGGTGGTAGAAATAGGCGGCGCCCATCAGCGCGCCCGCGGATCGTAGTCGCCGACGGTCCAGATGTGCCCGCCGGGATCGCGGAAGGTGAAGGCGCTTCCGCCCTGGGGCTGATCGGCGAGCGGCAGCAGGATCTCCGCGTCCGAGGCGGCGACGCGGGCGTGCCGCGCGGCCACGTCCGGCACGATGGCATAGACCGAGACGGTGGCGCGGCCCCCCGACTCGGACGGCGCGACCATAAAGGCGGCGAAGGCGTTGTCGCGGGTGTCGGGGCCGAACATGTAGATGCCGCCGTTCAACCCCAGCTCTACATGGACGATCGCGCCGCCCCCGTCGCGGTAGACCTGGATCTCCTCCAGCCCCAGCACGCCGGTCAGGAAGGCCAGCGCGGCCTCGCAATCGGCATATCTGGTGGCGGGAACGAGCATGGCCTCAGCTTTCGAACATGTCCCGGATCATCCGGTTCAGCGACAGCACACCCCAGCCCGAGGCGCCCTTGGGCGCATGGACCGAGTCCGACGTGGTCGAGGCGACGCCGGCGATGTCGAGATGGATCCAGGGCGTGCCGTCCTTGACGAAGCGGTGCAGGAACTCGGCCGCGGTGATCGACCCCGCGGGCCGCCCGCCGATGTTCTTCACGTCGGCGATCCGCGACTTCAGCATCTTGGCATAGCCCTTGCCGAGCGGCATCCGCCAGGCGCCCTCGCCCTCGGCCTCTGCGGCCTTCAGGAAGGCGTTGCACAGCACGTCGTTGTTCGAGAAGACACCGGCGTTCTCGTGCCCGAGGCCGATGATGATGGCCCCCGTGAGCGTCGCGAGGTCGACCATGCCCACCGGCTGGAACCGTTCCTGCGCGTACCAGAGCACGTCGGCCAGCACGAGGCGCCCCTCGGCGTCGGTATTGATGACCTCGACCGTGTCGCCCTTCATCGAGGTCACGACATCGCCGGGACGCTGGGCCTTGCCGTCCGGCATGTTCTCGACCAGCCCGACAAGGCCGACGACGTTCGCCTTCGCCTTCCTCAGCGCCAGCGTCTTCATCACGCCCGAGACGGTGCCGGCCCCGCCCATGTCCATGGTCATGTCTTCCATGCCCGCGGCGGGCTTCAGCGAGATGCCGCCGGTGTCGAAGACCACGCCCTTGCCGATCAGCGCGAAGGGGTTCTCGTCGCCGCCGCCCTTCCACTGCATCACGACGACCTTCGAGGGGCTCTCGCTGCCCTGACCCACGGCCAGCAGGGTGCGCATCCCGAGCTTCTCCAGATCCGCCTCCTCCAGCACCTCGACCTCGACGCCGAGCTCGCGAAGCCCTTCCAGCCGCGCCGCGAACTCGGTGGTGGTCAGGATGTTGGCGGGGGCGTTCACCAGGTCGCGGGTGAAGAAGACGCCCTGGGCCAGCGCGTCGATCAGCCCGGCCTCGGCCTCCACCTCCTCGGGCTTGGCGACCATGAGCGTGATCGCGCCCGCCGGTTCGCCGTCCGACTTCGATTTCTGGTCGGTGTAGTCGTAGGCGCGCAGCGCCGCGCCAAGGGCCATCGCCGCCGCGCCCTTGCCCGCGTGGGGCAGCAGCAGCAGCGGCTTGCTGCCGCCCGCGCGGCGGATCGCGACGCCCGCCGCCCGCGCATCCGCGCCCGCCGCCCGCTTGTCGAGCTTCACCAGCACCACGGCGCTGGCCGCCATGCCCGCGGGCCAGGCGAAGCTCTGCACCTCCCCCTCGTCCAGCTTCTCGAACGCCTTGGCCGCGCAGAAGCGCTCCAGCGCGCCCTTCGTCAGCTTGTTCACCCGCTTCGCCGCCGGCCCCATCGTTCCGTCCGGCGCCACGGCGACGGCCACGACCCCCTCGAAGGCGGCGATGGCGTCCAGATCGGTGGCGGCGACGGTGACGGAGCTCGGCGTGGTCATGGAGGTATCCTGCTGTTGCGACGGTGAGCCATACCTAGCCCCGCGCGGCCCGCTTTGCCAGAAGGGAGTTTTCCAGCCGCCGACGATGGTCTAGGGTCGCGCGAGAGCGCCGCCGGAGGGGGGCGGAAAGGGACGCCGGGTGGCCAGATTCGACCGATATGTGCAGTCGCAGCTGATGTGGGTGTTCGGCTTCTTCTCCCTCGTGCTGGTTCTGGTCTACTGGGTCAACCGGGCCGTGTCGCTGTTCGACCAGCTGACCGCCAGCGGCCAGTCCGCCTTCGTCTTCCTGGAATTCACCGCGCTCAGCCTGCCGAACCTGATCCGCGCGGTCCTGCCCGTCTCGGCCTTCGCCGCCGCGCTCTACGTCACCAACCGCATGTCCTCGGAAAGCGAGCTTGTGGTGGTGCAGGCCAGCGGCTTCTCGCCCTACCGCCTCGCCCGCCCGATGCTGGTCTTCGGCGCCGTCGTGGCGCTGCTGATCTCGGTGCTGGTCCATGTCCTGGTGCCCGCCAGCATGACCCAGCTTGCCGCGAGGACCGCGGAGGTGTCCGAGAACGTGACCGCCCGGCTGCTGCGCGACGGCACCTTCCTGCACCCCGCGGACGGCGTCACCTTCTATGTCCGCGACATCACGCCGGAGGGCGAGCTGCGCGACATCTTCCTGGCCGATGCCCGGGCCTCGGGGGTGCGCACCAACTACTCGGCGGAACGCGCGCTGCTGCTGCGCTCGGACAACGGGCCGAAACTGCTGATGTACAAGGGGCTGGTGCAGAGCCTCGACCTGAAGACCGACCGGCTTTCGACCACCCGGTTCGAGGAGTTCGCCTTCGACCTCGCCTCGGTCGTCGACCTGCCGGGCGTCGGCGCCCGGGCTGTGCGCCAGGTCGGCACGCTCGAGCTGCTGTTTCCCGACAAGGCGCTGGAGCAGGAGACGGCCACGCCGCGCGGCGCCCTGCTCTACGACGGGCACGCCCGCTTCGCCGATGCGCTGACCGGGGCGCTGACGCCGCTTCTGGGCTTCTCGGTGCTGCTCCTTGGCGGATTCAGCCGGTTCGGGATGTGGCGGCAGATGGTGGTGGCGATCTTCTGTCTGATCGCGGTGCAGCTGCTGGACAACGCGGCGACCGATGCGGGGCGGGCCGACGGGCTCTGGCCGCTGGTCTATGCGCCCGCGCTCTGCAGCTTCGCGCTGTCGCTGGTGCTGCTCTGGTTCGCGGGGCGGCCGGGGCTGCTGGGCCGCACCTTCCGGCGGTCGCCCGCATGACGCTGCACCTCTACTTCGCCCGCCGCTTCCTCACGACATTCCTGTCGGTGCTGGCGATCTTCACCGCGATCCTCGTGCTGCTGGACCTGGTCGAGCAGGTGCGCAAGTTCGACAGCAGCGACGTCACCTTCCTCCAGCTCCTGGGGCTCACCATCCTGCACGTTCCCGAAAGCCTCTACGTCATCCTGCCGCTGGTGATGATCCTCGCCACGCTGACGCTGTTCCTGTCCCTCGCCCGCACCTCGGAGATGGTGGTCACCCGCGCCGCCGGCCGGTCGGCCCTGCGCAGCCTCGGCGCGCCGGTGGCTGTGGCATTGCTGATCGGGATCTTCGCCGTCGCGATCTTCAACCCCATCGTCGCCGCCACCTCGAAGACCTACGAGGCCGTCTCCGACAGCTTCTCGAACGGCGACCAGTCGGTGATGTCGATCAGCCGCGAGGGGCTGTGGCTGCGCCAGGGCGAGAACGGCGTGCAGACGGTGATCCGCGCCGACCGCGCCAACCTCGACGGCACCGAGCTTTACGGCGTGACCTTCATCGGCTTCACCCCCGAAACCGGCCCCGCCTTCCGGCTGGAGGCCGACAGCGCCCAGCTTCTGCCCGGCGCCTGGGAGCTTCGCGGCGTCAAGGAATGGCGCTTCGACCGGGCCAACCCGGAAAGCGAGGCGACCCTCTACCCGAGCTATCGCCTGCCCTCGAACCTGACCCGCAGCCAGATCCTCGACAGTTTCGGCACTCCTTCGGCCATCCCGATCTGGGAGCTGCCGCAGTTCATCGACCAGCTGGAAACCGCCGGCTTCTCGGCCCGGAAGCACCAAGTCTGGCTCCAGATGGAGCTGGCGCTGCCGCTGCTGCTGGTCGCCATGGTGCTGGTCGGCGCCTGCTTCACCATGCGCCACACCCGGTTCGGGCGCACCGGGCTGATGGTGATGCTGTCCCTCGCCCTCGGCTTCTCGCTCTACTTCATCCGCAACTTCGCGCAGATCCTCGGGGAGAACGGGCAGATCCCCGTCATGCTCGCCGCCTGGGGCCCGCCCGTCGCGGCGATCCTGCTGCCGCTCGGGCTGCTGCTGCACTGGGAGGACGGATGATGCGGCGCCTTCTCGTCCTGCTCCTGATGACGACGGCCCTCGCGGCGCCGACCCTGCCGACGCGGGCACAGACCCAAGGCCAGGCACAAGCGACGGAACAGGCCGGTCCGCAGACCGCCACGCTGGTCGCCGACCGGGTCCGGGTCAGCCGCACCGAGGAGCTGGTGGCCGAGGGCGATGTCGAGGTGCTGTACGGCACCACCCGCCTGAAGGCGCGCCGCGTCATCTATGCGAAGGCGGGCGAGCGGCTGAAGATCGAGGGGCCGATCACCGTCACCGACCGGGACGGCGCGATCATCGTCGTCGCCGACCAGGCCGAGCTGGACCGCGACCTGCAGAACGGCATCCTCGTCTCGGCCCGGCTGGTGCTGGAGCAGCAGCTGCAACTGGCCGCGAACGAGATCGCCTTCGTCGACGGCCGCTATACCCAGCTGTCGCGCTCCGTCGCCTCCTCCTGCGAGGTCTGCCCGTCGAACCCCCGCCCGACGTGGGAAATCCGCGCCCGGCGCATCATCCACGACCGCCAGGAGCGGCAGATCTACTTCGACCACGCGCAGTTCCGCTTCCTCGGCATCCCGATCTTCTATTCCCCGCGCCTGCGCCTGCCCGACCCGACGCTGACCCGCGCCACAGGTTTCCTCCTGCCCTCCGTCCGCTCCACCTCGCTGCTGTCGACGGGGCTGAAGCTGCCCTACTTCATCCGCCTCGGCGACAGCGCCGACCTGACGCTGACGCCCTACGTCTCGTCGCGCACCCGCACCCTCCAGGCGGAATACCGGCAGGCGTTCCGCACCGGGACGATCAGCTTCGAGGGCGCGATCTCGAAGGACGACCTGGGCGTCGAGGATCCGCGGTACTACCTGTTCGGCGAGGGCGACTTCGTGCTGCCGCGGGACTTCCGGCTGGAGTTCGACCTTCAGCTCGTCTCCGACACCGCCTACCTGCTCGACTACGGCTATTCCGACCGCGACCGGCTGGCGAGCGAGGTGAAGATCTCGCGCGCCCGGCGCCGCGACCTGTTCATCGCCAGCGTGACCGACTTCCGCACCCTGCGCGAATCCGAGATCCCGATCCGCGACCAGCTGCCCGGCACCTATGCCTACGTCAACTACGAACGCCGCCTGTTCCCCCTCGGCGGCGAGATGCGCCTTGGCATCGACGCGGCGAGCCTGGTGCGCGCGTCGCGCCTGGACGGCGTCGGGCGCGACGTCAGCCGCATCGGTCTCTCGGCCGACTTCCGCCGCAGCGTCGAGCTGCCGCTCGGCATCGTGGCGACCGGGATGCTGGGCTTCGCCGCCGACAGCTACGACACGCGGCAGGACAGCGCCTTCGACACCACCACCGGCCGCGTCACGCGGCAGGCGAGCCTCGAGCTGCGCTGGCCCTTCCACAAGACCGAGGCGAGCGGCGCCTACCAGGTGCTCGAGCCCATCGTGCAGGTGGCATGGGCCGACACCAACGGCAGCGCCGTGCCGAACGAGGATTCGGTGCTGGTGGAGTTCGACGAGGGCAACCTCTTCGCCATCTCCCGCTATCCCGGCATCGACGCCCGCGAGCAGGGGACGCGCACCAACGTCGGCCTCAGCTGGACCCGGTTCGACCCCGCGGGCTGGTCCATCGGCACCACCGTCGGCCGGGTCTACCGCGCCAGCGACCTCGGGCAGTTCTCCGCGGGCAGCGGGCTTTCCGGCGCCCGCTCGGACTGGCTGGCGGCGCTGCAGCTGCGGATCGGCAACAGCTTCGCGCTGACCCAGCGATCCCTGTTCGACGACCAGTTCGACTTTTCGCGCAGCGAGGCGCGGCTGGCCTGGCAGAACGCCCGCACCGCCATCGGCGCCTCCTATCTCTGGCTCAAGGCCGACGCGGCCGAGAACCGCCCCGACCCCCTGCACGAAATCGCGCTCGACACCCGCCGCCGCCTGTCGCGCCACTGGACCGGCAGCTTCAACAGCCGCTACGACCTGGTGAACGACCAGGCGGCCGAGGCGGGGCTGGGGCTGCAGTACCGCTCCGAGTGCCTGACGGTGGATCTTTCGCTCTCGCGCCGGTTCACCTCATCGACTAGTGTGGAGCCGAGCACGGATTTCGGCGTCAACGTGTCGCTGGCCGGTTTCGGGTCGGGACGCAACGACGAATCCTACCGGCGCAGTTGCGCCCGCTGAACCACACCGCCACCCGGCGCGCGGCGCCGGAGGCCAAACGAGACGACAAGACCTTTGAGGGGAGCAGTCGCCCGATGACCGACCTTACCGCCCGCCGGAGCCCGGCGCGCCGCCTGCCGGGCGCGCTGCTGCTGATCGCCCTCCTGCTGAGCGCCCTTGCCGCCGTGGCACCGTCCGCGCAGGCGCAAAGCCCGTTCACCCCCGTCGCGAAGGTCAACGACCGCGTGATCACCGCCTACGAGCTCGACCAGAGGGCGCAGATGCTCCAGCTCTTCCGCGCGCCGGGCGATCCGCGGGAATCGGCGCTGACCGCGCTGATCGAGGAACGGCTGCAACTCCAGGAGGCCAAGCGCCTGGGCATCACCGTGACCCCGGCCGAAGTGGTGGCCGGGCAGGAGGAATTCGCCGGCCGCGCCAACCTCTCGCGCGAGGAGTTCATCAAGGCGCTCGCCTCCGCCGGCGTGTCCGAGGAAAGCTTCCGCGACTTCGTGGCGACCGGCGTGACCTGGCGCAAGGTCGTGCAGGAGCGCTTCGTCGGCAAGATCCCGGTGTCCGAGACCGAGGTCGACCGCCAGATCCGCCGCGGCCCCGCCACCAGCAACATCCGCGTGCTCCTGAGCGAGGTCATCCTGCCCGCCAACACGCCGGCGGCCCAGGCCCAGGCGGAAGCGCGGGCGCGCGAGATCAGCCGCATCACCACCCTGCCCGCCTTCGCCGACGCCGCGCGCCGCTATTCCGCCTCGCAGTCGCGCGGCGCGGGCGGGCGGATCGACTGGATTCCGCTCGCGAACCTGCCCCCCGAGGTGGCCCAGCAGGTGCTGAGCCTCAAGGTCGGCCAGGTGACGCAGCCGATCGCGCTGCCGAACGCCATCGCGCTGTTCCAGCTGCGCGCGCTGGAGGAGACCTCGGTCAGTGCGCCGACCGACACCGAGATCGACTATGCCGCCTTCTTCATCCCCGGCGGCCGCAGCCCCGAGGCGCTGGCCGAGGCGGCCCGGATCGAGGCCCGCGTGGACACCTGCGACGACCTCTACGGAGTCGCCAAGGGCCTGCCCGAGTCGCAGCTGGAGCGCGCCACCCGTCCCGCGGCCCAGGTGCCCGGCGACCTGGCGATGGAGCTGGCCAAGCTCGATCCCGGCGAGGTGTCGACCGCGCTGACCCGCGCGGGCGGGCAGACGCTGATCTTCCTCATGCTCTGCGACCGCCGCCCGGCAGGCGCCGAGGATGCCAACCGCGACGCGATCCGGCAGGGCATCGTCGGCGAGCGGCTGACCGCCTCGGCCAACGCGCTGCTGGCCGAGCTGAAGGCCAACGCGACCATCGTCCGCTACGAATGAGCGCTGCCGCACCGATCGCGCTCAGCTGCGGCGACCCGTCGGGCATCGGCCCGGAAATCGCCGTGGCCGCCTGGCGGGTGCTGGGCGCGGACCTGCCGTTCTTCCTGATCGGCGATCCCCGGCACCTGCCCGACACCGCGGACATCGCCGAGATCGCGGATCCGGCCGAGGCACCAGGGGCGGCCCGCACCGCCCTGCCCGTCCTGCCCCACGCCTTCGCGGCGCCCGCGCGCCCGGGCCACCCGGACCCGGCCAATGCCGAAGGCACGATCGGCGCGATCCGCCGCGGGGTCGAGCTGGTGCAGACGGGCAAGGCCGCGGCGCTCTGCACCAACCCGATCCACAAGAAGGCGCTGAAGGACGGCGCCGCCTTCGCCTTTCCGGGCCATACCGAGTTCCTCGCCGCCCTCGCAGGGGTCGAGCGGGTGGTGATGATGCTGGCCTGCGACGCCCTGCGCGTGGTGCCGACGACGATCCACCTGCCGCTGGCCGAGGTGCCCGCAGCTCTCACTCCGGAGCTGCTGCGCGACACCCTGCGCATCACCCACGCCGCGCTCTGCCGCGATTTCGGGATCGACGGGCCCCGCATCGCCGTCGCCGGGCTGAACCCCCACGCGGGCGAAGGCGGCGCCATGGGCCGCGAGGAGATCGAGATCGTCGCCCCCGTGCTGGAGGAGCTGCGCGCCGAGGGCCTGTCTCTGATCGGGCCGATGTCGGCCGACACGATGTTCCATGCCCCCGCCCGCGCCCGCTATGACGCGGCGGTCTGCATGTACCACGACCAGGCGCTGATCCCGATCAAGACCATCGACTTCGCGGGCGGGGTGAATGTGACCCTCGGCCTGCCCTTCATCCGCACCTCCCCCGACCACGGCACCGCCTACGACATCGCGGGCAAGGGGCTGGCCGATCCGTCTTCGCTGATCGCGGCGCTCCGGATGGCCGATCGCATGGCGAAGGCCCGGGCGGCGGGATGATGGAGAGGGCGGACCCTCCGGGGGGAGTATTTTTCCAAAGAAGAAGCAGGGTGCGGGCTTGAGCGGCCTCGACACCCTGCCGAGCCTTTCCAAGGTGATCGCGGCCCACGGGCTCGCGGCGAAGAAGTCGCTCGGGCAGAACTTCCTGCTGGACCTGAACCTGACCGAGAAGATCGCGCGGCAGGCGGGGGATCTGTCGGGCTCTGACGTGCTGGAGGTCGGGCCCGGCCCCGGCGGCCTGACCCGCGGGCTGCTTGCGCAGGGCGCGCGGCGGGTGCTGGCGGTGGAGAAGGATCCCCGCTGCCTGCCCGCCCTGGCCGAGATCGCCGCCGCGGCGGAAGGCCGGCTGGAGGTGGTGCAGGGCGACGCGCTGGAGATCGACGCGGCGGCACGGCTGACGGCGCCGGTCCGGATCGTGGCGAACCTGCCCTACAATGTCGGGACCGAGCTTCTGGTGCGCTGGCTGACGCCGCAGTCCTGGCCGCCGTTCTGGGAGAGCCTGACGCTGATGTTCCAGCGCGAGGTGGCCGAGCGGATCGTGGCGCAGCCCGGCGGCAAGGCCTATGGGCGTCTCGCGCTCCTGAGCCAGTGGCGCACCACGCCGCGCATCGTCATGTCGCTGCCGCCCGAGGCCTTCACGCCGCCGCCGAAGGTGCATTCCGCGGTGGTGCATTTCACCCGGCTGGACGCGCCGCGCTTTCCGGCCGATGCGAAGGTGTTGCAGCGGGTTGTGGCGGCGGCCTTCAACCAGCGCCGAAAGATGCTGCGCTCGTCGCTGAAGGGTGTCGATCCGGAGATCGAGCGGCACCTGGCCAATGCCGGGATCGCGCCCACCGAGCGGGCCGAGCAGGTATCGCTGGAAGCCTTCTGCGCCCTTGCCCGCAGCCTAGCCTCGGGCTGAGCGCAAAGATTACTCCGCCGCTTCCGGGGTGTTGCCGCCGGACGAGCTGTCGCCGCCCTCGGCCTGATCGCCCTTCGGCTTCGGCTTGGCGCGACTGCGGCGCGGCTTGGGCGCCGGCTTGCTTTCCGGCGTCTCGACCAGGGTGCTCTCCTCGCCCGAGCCGTCGCTGGTGTCGATCACGTCGTCGCTGCTGCCCTGGCGCGGGGAACGGTCCCGGCGGCTGCGGCTGCGCGGACGCGGGGCGTCGCGCGGATCGGAGGAGTCCGAGGCCGCGCTGTCCTGGCTGTCGCCGCCCTGCGCCTGAGGCTGCTGCCGGTCGTCGCCCTGGCTGCGCTTGTCCTGGTGCGGCTGGTCGTCGTTCTGATCGTTGCGATCGTTACGCTCGTCGCGGGCCTGGCCGCCGTGGGCGTTGCCGCCGCCGCGGTTGCCGTCGTTCTGGCCCTGGTTGCCGCTGTTGTTGTTCTGCTGGCCGCCGCCCTGGTGGCGGTTCTGCTGGTTCTGGTCCTGCTCGCGCCGCGCCTCGATCTCGCGCTGCGCCTCGCCCAGCATCCGGGTGTAATGCTCGGAATGCTGCATGAAGTTCTCGGCCGCCACGCGGTCGTTCGAGAGCTGCGCATCGCGGGCCAGCTGGTTGTACTTGTCGATGATCTGCTGCGGCGTGCCGCGCACCTTGCCCTCGGGGCCGGAACTGTCGAACACCCGGTTCACGATGTTCACACCGGACCGGT
The DNA here is from genome assembly GCF_002869745.1 of Oceaniglobus roseus. Taxonomy (GTDB): domain Bacteria; phylum Pseudomonadota; class Alphaproteobacteria; order Rhodobacterales; family Rhodobacteraceae; genus Oceaniglobus; species Oceaniglobus roseus. Next base: position 16,871 of record NZ_PNOS01000037.1, on the reverse strand, counting down.
TGCTGTTGTTGCGGTTCGACTTCGACCGCGAGCGGGACTTGGACGATCTCATAGGGTTCTGGTTCCAGCCTTGTGTCTGGGCTTTGCATGTCGAGTGCCGGACCCTAGGCCCAGTATTCACCGTCAGGGGCGAATCGCAGGGGGGTGTTCAATTCCGGGCAATCGGCAAGGGGGATGCGATCTGCGTCCCGGCCTGTGCACCTCTCACAAAACATGTCTTTTGCTGTTTTACAAGCGGATTTCGCGAAAAAGACTCGGGTTTCGCGCCATTCCGGCGTCAGGTCGCCGGTTTGCGGGCCGCGATCACCCGGTCCCTTCCATCCATGTCGGGATGGCAGGCGATGTCGTCAAGCCCCGCGGCGCGAAACAGGGCCCCGACCGCGCGCGCCTGGGTCGGCCCGATCTCGACCAGCAGTCGTCCGCCGGGCAGGAGTACGCGGGGGGCTCCGGCGGCGATCGCACGGTAGGCGTTCAACCCGTCGGCGCCGTCGGTCAGGGCGATCGCCGGGTCGTGTTCGCGCACCTCGCGCGCCAGCCCCGCCATCTCGGACTGGGCGATGTAGGGGGGATTGGACAGGATCAGATCGAACCCGCCCTCGACCGCGGCGCACCAGTCCGAGCGGACGAAGGCCAGCCGGTCCTGCACGCCGTGCCGCTGCGCGTTGCGCGCCGCGACCCGCAGCGCGGGCGCGGAAATGTCGGTGGCCACCCCCCGCGCCTGCGGACGCTCGGCCAGAAGGCTGACCGCGATGCACCCCGACCCGGTCCCGAGGTCGAGCAGCCGCTTGAACGGGCCGCCAAGGGCCTCGATCACCAGGGTCTCGGTCTCGGGCCGCGGGTCGAGCACGGCGTCGCCGACCTCGAACTCGCGGCCGAAGAAGGCGCGGGTGCCGAGGATGCGCGACACCGGACGCCCCGCCATGCGCTGCTCCGACATGATAGCCAGCACCTCCAGCGCGGGGTCTGCCAGAGGGTCCTGCATGTAGAGGGTCAGCCGGTCGCGCGGCCATCCCGCGGCGACGGCCAGCAGATGCCGCGCATCGCGTTCCGGGCCGTCGATGCCGGCCGCGCGCAATTCGGCCGTGAGATCGCGCAGCGCCTCGGCCACGCTTGGCCGGCGCGGCGTCATGCCTCGAACTCGGCCAGCTTCCGCGCCTGGTCGTCGGCGGTCAGCGCGTCGATGACCTCGCCGAGATCGCCCTGCATCACCTGGTCGAGCTTGTAGAGCGTCAGGTTGATCCGGTGATCCGTCATCCGCCCCTGCGGGAAGTTGTAGGTGCGGATCCGCTCGCTCCGGTCGCCGGTGCCGACCTGGGCGCGGCGGTCGGCGGAACGTTCGCTGTCGACCCGGCTGCGCTCCGCATCGAAGAGCCGGGCGCGCAGCACCGTCATCGCGATCTCGCGGTTGCGGTGCTGGGACTTCTCGGCGCTGGTGACGACGATGCCGCTCGGAATATGCGTGATCCGCACGGCCGAGTCGGTGGTGTTGACGTGCTGGCCCCCCGCCCCGCTGGCCCGCATCGTGTCGATGCGGATGTCGGCCGGATCGATGGCGATGTCGACCTCCTGCGCTTCCGGAAGCACCGCCACCGTCGCGGCCGAGGTGTGGACCCGCCCCCCGGACTCGGTCGCGGGCACCCGCTGCACGCGGTGCACGCCCGATTCGTACTTCAGCTTCGCGAACACCCCGTCGCCCTGCACGTTGACCACCGCCTCGCGGATCCCGCCCAGTTCGGTCTCCTGGGTCTCGACGATCTCGAACCGCCAGCCCCGCGCCTCGGCAAATCGCTGGTACATGCGCAGAAGGTCGGCGGCGAACAGCGCCGCCTCCTCGCCCCCCGTGCCGGGGCGGATCTCGAGGATCGCGGGCCGCGCATCGGCGGCGTCCTTCGGCAGCAGCGCGAGCCGCAGGCTTTCCTCCAGCTCGGCGCGGCGCGCCTTCAGCACCGGCATCTCGTCCTCGGCCAGGGACCGCATCTCGGGATCCTTCAGCATCGCCGCGGTCTGGTCGAGTTCGGCCAGCACCGCGCGATAGGCCGCGATCTCGGTCACGACGGGCCGCAGTTCGGCATATTCACGGCCAAGCGCCGCGATGTCGCCGCGCCCTTCCGCCAGGGCGGCCTCGAGATACTCGAAACGCTCGGCGATCTGCGCAAGTCTGTCCAAGGGAACCATGGCGCTTCGTCCTCCATGAAATCGCTTTGGTCAAGGGGCGGCGGCGTGATACCCTTGCCTCCATGACGCGCATCGCCCTCTCCGCGCTCTGCCTCTGCCTCCTCGCCGCGCCGCTGGCCGCCGAGGAGAAGAAACCGGTCGCCCCGCCGCTGAAGAAGATCGAGCTCTACTGCACCGACAAGTACGGCCAGCGCCACGAGCTGGGCGAGGTCATGTGCATCGTGTCGAGCTCCTGCCAGATCTGGATGGGCAAGTGCGACATGTCCCAGAACAACGTCATGTGGCGCAAGGTGCAGGACGGCTGCCCCGGCGTCTCGCTCTCCCCCGACCGGCCGATGAGCCGCGCCGCGGGCTGAGCCTCAGCTCGGCTTCGGGCATTTCGTCGACGCGCCGAGCGCGGCCAGCCACTCCTTCACCCGCGCCTCGTTCACCCCGAGGTCGCGCATCCCGAAGCGCTGCCGTCCGAACAGTACCGGCGTCGATCCGCCCGCCGTGGCGAGCGACGAGACGGTGGTGTAGTCCGGGAAACCGAACACCCTGGAGCGCGAGACATAGGTGATCTGCCCCTCCGCCACGCTGCCCGCCAGCCGCCGGGTGCGGGCCGAGTTCATGGCGATCCGGTCCAGCTCCTCCAGCAGCACCTCGGGCGCGCAGGCAAAGACCTCGCCCGCCGCATTGCCGCCCTCCGGGCGCACCAGCCAGCCGTTGCCCTCGGGCGCCTCCACGGACAGCGGATCGACGTTCCAGCGCGCCGGATCGCTCGGCGCGAGCCGGACATAGGCCAGGGCGGCCACAATCACCGCGAGAACGATCCAGAGTATCATGCGCATGTCCCTCAAAGACCCTTCGTTTCCTCGTTTCCTCGACCGCCGGAAGCCTCAGCGGTAGGGCACCCCCGGCAGCACCGAGAGCAGTTCGAACATCAGGTTGGCGCCGACCAGCGCGGTGTTGCCGCTCGGATCGTAGGGCGGCGAGACCTCGACCAGGTCGCAGCCCACGATGTCGAGCCCGCGCAGGCCCCGGATCAGCTCCATCGCCTGCGGCGTCGTCAGCCCGCCGATCTCGGGCGTGCCGGTGCCCGGCGCGAAGGACGGATCGAGGCTGTCGATGTCGTAGCTGACATAGGTCTTCGCGCCGCCGATGCTCTCGCGCACCCGATCGGCGAGGGGCGTCAGGCTCTGGTGCCAGATCTCGGGCGCCGTCACCAGGTTGAACCCCCAGCCCCGCGCCTCGTCGAAATCCTCGGCCGTGTAGCCGGTGCCGCGCAGGCCGATCTGCCAGACCTTCTCGGGGATCAGCAGCCCCTCCTCGAACGCGCGACGGAAGACGGTGCCGTGGGTCTCCTTCTCGCCGAACATCTCCTCGTTGACGTCGGCGTGGGCGTCGACATGGACCAGCGCCAGCGGCCCGTGCTTCGCCGCCATGGCGCGCAGGATCGGCAGGGTGATCGTGTGATCGCCGCCCATGGTGATCGTTTTTGCGCCATGGGCGAGGATCGCGTCGAAGCTTTCCTTTATGATCCGGATGCTGTCGGCGAGGTTGAAGGTGTTGATCGCCACATCGCCGATGTCGGCGCACTGGAGCCCGTCGAAGGGCGCCGCCCCGGTCTGCAGCGCATAGGGCCGGATCATCGCCGACTGCGCGCGCAGCTGCTGCGGCCCGAACCGCGTGCCCGAGCGCCAGCTTGCCCCGTGATCCATCGGCACGCCGACGAAGGCGACGTCGAGGCCCGCGGCATCGGCCTGCACCGGCAGCCGCATGAAGGACGAGATCCCGGCGAACCGCGCAAGGTCGTTGCCGCTGACGGGCTGGTTGGTCATCTGCTCTTCCTCCTCGTCCAGCCATGGAGGCACAGAATCTCCATGGCCACATGGGCGCCCGCGACAGCGGTGGCGCCGGTCGTGTCGTAAGCGGGCGAAACCTCGACGATATCGCCGCCGACGAGGTCGATCCCGGCGAGCCCCCGCAGGATCGCCGCCGCCTGCCAGCTGGCGAGCCCGCCCCAGACCGGCGTCCCGGTGCCCGGCGCAAAGGCCGGGTCCAGCGCGTCGATGTCGAAGGTCAGGTAGGTCCTGGCATCGCCCACGATCTCCTTCACCCGGTCGGCCACGCCGGAGGGCCCGAGCGCATGGACCTCGGGCGCGTCGATCACGTTCATGCCGCAGTAATCCTCGCACTCCGTCCGGATCCCGATCTGGACCGAGCGCGACGGGTCCACCAGCCCCAGCTTCACCGCCTTGTACATGAAGGTGCCGTGGTCGATCCGGCCCATGTCGTCGTCGCGCCAGAGGTCTGAATGGGCGTCGAACTGGATCACCGACAAGGGCCCGTGCACCGCCGCATGGGCCCGCAGGATCGGCAGGGTGATGAAGTGGTCGCCCCCGAGCGTCACCGCCGCCGCACCGCTGGCCAGGATCCCGGCCATGTGCGCCTCCAGCAGCGCCGGGAAGCCAGCCACGTCGGCATAGTCGAAGGCGACGTCGCCGTAATCCACCACCGCCATCTCCGACAGCGGATCGTAGCCCCAGCCATATGGGGGGTCGTAGGGCTGCAGGCACGACGCCTCGCGGATCGCCCGCGGCCCGAAGCGCGTGCCGGGCCGGTGGGTCACCGCCTGGTCGAACGGCACCCCCGTCACCGCCACGTCGACCCCGGCAAGATCCTTGGTATAGCGCCGCCTCAGAAAGCTGACGGCCCCGCCGAAGGCGTTCTCATAGGCCAGCCCCCGACGGTCCGTCCGGGTAAAGGCCCCGTCCACCTCCCGCTTCGCATCCTCAAGCGCCATGACGCGCCGACCCCCTGCTTCTTCTTTGCAAAAATACTCCCGCCGGAGGCGTCCGACGCCCCCGACAGGCAAATCGCTCAGGCCTTCGGCTGCGCCGTCTCCACCAGCTTCGCGAAGAACGACGCCCCGATCGGCGCGATCTCGTCGTTGAAGTCGTAGGCGGGGTGGTGGCAGAACGGCGTGTCGCCCTGCCCGAGGAAGAGGTAGGCGCCGGGCCGCGCGTTCAGCATGTAGGAGAAATCCTCGGCCCCCATCTGCCGCTCTCCCGGCGCGACGCGATCCTCGCCCACCACCGCCCTGGCGATGGCGGCGGCGAACTCGGCCCCCGCCTCGTCGTTGATGGTCGGGGGATAGCCGCGCTCGTAAGTCAGCTCGGCCTCGACGCCGAAGGCCGCCGCCTGCCCCGCGACGATGGCCTGCATCCGCCGCTCGACCATGTCGATCACCTCGGGGTCGAAGGCGCGCACGGTGCCCGCGAACTTCGCGGTGCCGGGGATCACGTTGGTGGCCGACCCGGCCTCGAGCTGCGTGACAGAGACCACAAGGTCCGCCGTCGGCTTGTTGTTGCGCGAGACGATGGTGTCGAAGGCCTGCGCCATCGACAGCAGCGGCGGGATCGGGTCGACCGTCTCGTGCGGGAAGGCGCCGTGGCCGCCCTTGCCGGTGACGGTGACGAAGAACTCGGCCGTGCCGGCCATGATCGGGCCCGGGGCGACGTTGAAATGCCCCTCGGCCACCTCCGGCGCGTTGTGCATCCCGAACACCCGCTCGATCCCGAAGCGGTCCATGATGCCTTCCTTCACCATCACGTCGCCGCCCGCGCCGCCTTCTTCGGCGGGCTGGAAGATCAGCGCCACGCGGCCCGCGAAATTCCGCGTCTCCGCCAGGTACTTCGCCGCGCCAAGCAGCATGGTGGTGTGTCCGTCGTGGCCGCAGGCGTGCATCTTGCCCGGAGTCTCCGAGGCATGTTCGACCCCGCTCGCCTCCAGGATCGGCAGCGCGTCCATGTCGGCGCGCAGCCCGATGGTCGGCCCCTCGCCGGTGCCGTTGATGATCGCGACGATGCCCGTGGTGGCGATGCCCGGATGGATCTCGTCGACCCCGAACTCCTCCAGCCGCTCCTTCACGAAGGCCGCCGTCTTGTGCAGCTCGAACCCCAACTCGGGGTTGCGATGCATCCAGCGCCGCCAGGTCTTCATGTCCTCGGCATAGTCGGCGATTCGGTTGATGACGGGCATGGGCGGCTCCTTCGCTGGCACGGACGCGCTACTGTTCCCACCGCAGGCGCGCGAAGGCAAGCCGTCGCGGCCGCGGTGGACTCCCGAAGGCGCGCGGCCGATAACCCGGGCGATCCCAGCCGGAGGCCCCGATGCGCGACCGAGACGACCCGATCTTCGCCACCCCCGAAGGACTGCCCCGCCTGCTGGAGATCATGCGCCGCCTGCGCGACCCCGGGACCGGCTGCCCCTGGGACATCGAGCAGGACTTCGCCTCGATCGCCCCCTACACGATCGAGGAGGCCTACGAGGTCGCCGACGCGATCGAGAGGGGCGACATGGGCGACCTGAAGGGCGAACTGGGCGACCTGCTGCTGCAGACCGTCTATCACGGCCAGATGGCCGAGGAGGCCGGGCACTTCTCGTTCCACGACATCGCCACCGCGATCTCGGAGAAGATGATCGACCGCCACCCCCATGTCTTCGGCCCCGAGTCGCGCGACAAGTCGGCTGAGCAGCAGACCCGCGACTGGGAGGTGCAAAAGGCGCGCGAGCGCGCGGCGCGGGCCGAGGACGGCGTGCTCGACGGCGTGGCGCTCGGCCTGCCCGCGCTGCTGAGGGCGGTGAAGCTCCAGAAACGCGCGGCGCGGGTCGGCTTCGACTGGCCCGATACCGCGCAGGTGCTGGACAAGCTGGTGGAGGAGGCGCGCGAGCTGACCGAGGCCCGCGACCGCCTGTCGCCGGAAGAGATCGCCGACGAGATGGGCGATCTGCTGTTCGTCATGGCCAACCTCGCCCGCCACCTCGGCGTCGATCCCGAGGCGGCCCTGCGCGGCACCAACGCCAAGTTCACCCGCCGTTTCCGGTGGATCGAGGCCGAACTTCGCAAGTCAGGGCGGCGGCCGGAGGAGTCGGACCTGGACGAGATGGACGGGCTCTGGAACGCGGCGAAACGGGCGGAGCGGGATATCCGATAAAAAATATCGGGTATGTTGACCCGACCAAAAGACTCAGGGATAAGGGGCCAACGTCAAACGGAGGCACCCATGAAACATTCGGCCCTGACCCTCGCCACCTCGCTGATCGCGCTCGCCGCGCCGGCGATGGCCGAAGAGGTCAACATCTACTCCTACCGCCAGCCCGAGTTGATCCAGCCGATCCTCGACGGCTTCACCGAGAAGACCGGCATCACCACCAACGTCGCCTTCATCGACAAGGGCCTGACCGAGCGGCTGAAGGCCGAGGGCGAACGTTCGCCCGCCGACATCATCCTGACCGTCGACATCTCGCGCCTGACCGAGGCGAAGGAGGCGGGCGTCACGCAGGCGGTGCAGTCCGACGTGCTGAAGAAGAACATTCCCGAGGCGCTGCGCGACAAGGACAACCAGTGGTTCGGCGTCACCTACCGCGCCCGGATCGTCTATGCCTCGAAGGACCGGGTGAAGCCGGGCGAGATCACCACCTACGAGGATCTGGCCGACCCGAAATGGAAGGGGCGCATCTGCACCCGCTCGGGCACCCATGTCTACAACCTCGGCCTGCTCTCGGCGATCATCGAGCACGACGGCGCCGAGGCGGCGGAGAAATGGGCGGCCGGCGTGAAGGCGAACCTGGCGAGGAAGCCCGAGGGCAACGACCGCGCCCAGGCCCGCGCGATCTGGGCCGGGGAATGCGACATCGCCCTCGGCAACACCTACTACATCGGCGAGATGCTGCAGGACCCCGAGCAGACGCAATGGGCGAACGCGATCCGACCCGAGTTCCCGACCTTCGCCGACGGCTCGGGCACCCACGTGAACATCTCGGGCGTCGCCATGACCGCCTCGGCCCCGCACCCCGACACGGCGCTGAAGTTCATGGAATACCTCGCCTCGCCCGACGCGCAGAAGATCTATGCCAACGTGGTGAACGAGTATCCGGCCGACCCCGACACCCCTCCCTCGGACCTGGTGGCGAGCTGGGGCGAGATCCAGCCGGACACGACCAGCCTGACCGCCATCGCCGACCACCGCGCCGAGGCGCTGAAGATCATGGAGCGGGTCGACTTCGACGGCTGATCCTCCCGGAAGGGGGGCGAGGGGCGTCCCGCCCCTCGCGCTCCCCGGGGTTGCGCCCTTCCGGCCGGGGTCGGAAGGGTCGAGAGTGCGGGAGCGAGGGGCGCCGCCCCTCGCGCTCCCCGGGATATTTGGAAAGCAAAGATGGGGCGGAGCTTGCGGGCTGCGCCCTTTTTCTTTGGCTCCGGGCCGGGGTCACTCGGCCGGAAGGGTCTTTCGCCCGGCCTCGTCGAGTTCTCGGACGAGGCGGGCCTCGGCCTCGGCCTTCGGGGTGGTGAAGCGGGCGAGCAGGAGGTAGGCGACCGGCGTGAGGTAGAGGGTCGACAGGGTGGCGAGGCCGAGGCCGCCGACGATCACCCAGCCGAGCGCCTCGCGCGCCTCGGCCCCCGCGCCCGCCGACAGTATCAGGGGCACGCCGCCGAGCACGGTGGAGGTCATCGTCATCATCACCGGGCGCAGGCGGATCGTGGAGGCGTCGAAGATCCCGTCGCGCACGCCCGCCCCCTCGTCGCGCAGCTGGTTCGCGAACTCGACGATCAGGATGCCGTTCTTCGCCATGATCCCGATCAGCATGACGAGGCCGATCTGGGAGTAGACGTTCAGAGAAAGGCCCGAAAAGAGCAGCGCGAAGATCGCGCAGGCCAGCCCGAGCGGGACGGTGGCCATGACGATCACTGCGGAGACGAAGCTTTCGAACTGCGCGGCGAGGACGAGGAAGACGATCAGGATCGCGAAGCCGAAGACGGTCACGAGGCCCGCGGAGGTCTGGTCGAGCGTCGCCGCCTCGGCCAGGGGGACGATGCGGTTGTTCGGCGCCAGCACCTCGGCGGCGAGCGCGTTCACCTCGGACATCGCGGTGCCGAGCGACATCTGCGGCGTCAGCCCCGCCGAGACCTCGACCGAGCGCGCCTGTCCCTCGCGGTTCAGCTCGGGCGCGACGGCGCGTTCGTCCAGCGTCACGAAGCTCGAGAGCGGCACCATCTCGCCGTCGCCCGCGCGCACGAAGATCCGCTCGAGATCGCCGGGGTCGTTCACCGGGTCGGTGGTCGAGAGCATCTGGATGTCGTAGGCGCGGTCGTCGATGAAGACAGAGCCCACGGTGCGCCCTTCCAGCACCGCGCGCAGCGCCTCGCCGAGGCCGGTGATGTCGACCCCGAGGTCGGCGGCGCGGGCGCGGTCGATCTCGATGAAGAGCTGCGGCTGGGTCGTCTCGTATTCCAGCCGCACCTGGCCGAAATCCGGGTTCTGCTGCATCCGCGCGACGAGCCGCTCGGACACCTCGGCGAGCTGGGCGTAGTTGTCCCCGGTGACGGCGAAGCTGAGCCCCCGGCCCGCGCCGCGGATCCCGAGCGAGTTCGGCTGGATCGCGAAGGCGCGCACGCCGATCACCTGGCGCAGGGCGGCGTTGATGTCGCCGACGATCTCCTGCTGCGAGCGCTCCCGCGCCTCCCAGGGGGCGAGGCTCATCACCATGAAGCCGCCGTTGTTCGACCCGCCCGAGCCGGTGATCGAGAAGATGTTGGTGATCTCGCCCTTGTCCTTCAGCGGCTGGATCAGCGCTTCGATCCGGTCCATCTTGCCAAGGGTATAGTTGAGCGAGACGCCCTGGGGCGCCGAGATGCGCAGCAGCGCCACCGCGCGGTCCTCGGGCGGTGTCAGCTCCTGGCGGATGCCGCCCGCCATCATCAGCGCCGTCGCGGCGAAGACCGCCGCCGCCAGCACCACGACGAAGGCGTTGGCGAGGCAGGCCCGCAGGGTGAGGGCATAGAGCGCCGCCAGCCGGTTGCCGAGCCAGATCAGCGGTCCGCGGGCGTCTCCGTCGCGGCTCATGTCGCGGGTCAGCAGCAGCGCCGCCAGCACCGGGCAGAGGGTCAGCGCGACGACCGAGGAGAGGCCCACGGCGACGGCGAGGGTGAAGCCGAACTCGCGGAACAGGCCGCCCGCCTGGCCGGGCAGGAAGGACAGCGGCACGAAGACGGCGGCGAGCGTCGCGGTGGTGGTAACGACGGCGAAGAACACCTGCTGCGTGCCGAGAACCGCCGCCGCCTTCGGGCCGATCCCTTCGGAGCGGCGGCGCACGATGTTCTCGAGCACGACGATGGCGTCGTCCACCACCATCCCCGTCGCCAGCACGAGGGCGAGCAGGGTCAGGATGTTGACCGAGAAGCCGAGGATGTAGACGGCGGCGATGGTGCCGATCAGCGCGATCGGCATGGTCAGCGCCGGGATCAGGGTCGAGCGGAGGTCGCGCAGGAAGACGAAGATCACCAGCACCACGATGGCGACGGCCAGAAGCAGCGTCTTCACCACCTCCTCGATCGAGCCGTTGATGAACAGCGCGTCGTCGGAGGTGACGAAGATGTTCACGTCCTCGGGCAACGTCTCGGACAGTTCGGCCACCACGGCGCGCACGTCCCTGGAAATTTCCAGCGTGTTCGACGTCGCCTGGCGGATCACCCCGAGGCCGAGCCCGGTCTGGCCGTTGGCGCGCAGGATCGTCTGGTTCGGCTCGGGGCCGAGGGTGACGGTGGCGACGTCGCGGATGCGCACGTTCGGCGCGATTTCCAGCGCCTCAAAGGCCTCGGGCGTGGCGACAGTGGCGGTGGAGCGGACCGAGAGCGTCTGCCGCTCCCCCGTCAGGTCGCCCGCGGGCGCGTCATAGGCGACATCGGCCAGCGCGTTGCGCAGGTCGGCCAGCGACAGGCCGCGGCTGGCCAGTTCCAGCTGGTCGATGTCGATCCGGAAGATCGGTTCGCGGTCGCCGTAGATCTGGAGGTCGGCCACGCCCGCGACCGAGATCAGGCGGTCCTCGATCCGGTCCTGCACGATCCGCGTCAGCTCCTGCGGCGAGCGGGAGGCCGAGGTGACGGCGACGCGGATCACCGGCTGGGCGTTGGCGTCGGCCTTGACGATCTGCGGCGTCTCGGCGTCGTCGGGCAGCTGGTTGGCGATCCGCGCCACCGCGTCGCGGGTGTCGGTGGCGGCCACGTCGAGGTCGACCGAGTCCTCGAACTCCAGCGTCACGCGGGAGCGGCCGAAGCGCGAGTTGGACGAGATCGAGCGGATGCCCGAGACGCGGCCCACCGCCCCCTCGACCCGGCCCGTCACCTCCTGGTCCACCGTCTCGGGCGAGGCGCCGGCAAACTCGGTGGTCACGGTGATTACAGGGCGGTCGACGTCGGGAAGCTCGCGGATCTCGACCCCGAAGAGGCCGGCGAGCCCGGCGATGACGATCAGGGCGTTCAGCACGAAGGCCAGGATCGGGCGGCGCACGAACAGCGCCGTGCCCGAGGCGCCTGCCGCGCGGGCCCTGGCCTTGCCGTCCTCCGCAGCGCCCGCGGGGGGCGGGACCGCGCTCACTGGCCCACCGACGTGGCGGGCGGTGCCACGGCGTCGGCGACGGCGGCGCCTTCCACCACCTCGACCTCGGCACCGGGGCGCAGGCTCTGGACGCCTTCGGTCACGACCATCTCGTCCTCGGACAGCTCGCCCGCCACGAGGATGGCGTCGGCGTTGCGTTGCCGGATCGCGACCGGCACCCGCGCCGCCTTGCCCTCCCGCACCAGCCAGACGAAGGAGCCCTCGGCGGACCACTGGAGCGCCAGGGGATCGACCGCAGGCAGCACCTCGCCCGGGATCGAGAGCGCGACGGAGAAGGCCATGCCGGTGCGCAGCACGTCGTCGGCATTGGCGAGCCGCCCCTGCACCTTCAGCGTGCGGCTGTTCCGCTCGACCACGTTGTCGATGGCGACGATCTCGCCGGTCAGGACGCGGCCCGGCAGCGCGAGGGGACGCGCCTCGAAGGGCAGGCCGGTCTTCAGGTCGGCGATGGCGCGTTCGGGCACACGGAAGTCGATCAGAATCGAAGAACGGTCGGCCAGCACGGCAAGCACGTCCTGCGCCGAAAGCCGGTCGCCCTCCTCGACCTCGAGAAGCCCGATCCAGCCGTCGAAGGGCGCGCGGATCGACCGGCGCTCCAGCTCCACCTCGGCGTCGGCGAAGGTCAGCTCGGCGGTGCGCAGGGCCAGCTCGGCCTCCTGCGACTGGACCGAGGTCACGGCGCCGCGGTCGGCCAGCCGGTCCAGCCGCTCGCGGTCCGTGCGCGCCTTTTCCAGCATCAGCTGGCTGCGCTGGAGTTCCAGCTGCTGCACGTCGTCGTCGAGCTGGACGATCAGCTGACCCGCCTTCACCTGGCTGCCCGGCGCCACCGCGACCTCGCGCACCGTGCCCGCCACCTCAGATCGCAGGTCCACCGCGCGCAGCGCGGCGCCGTCGCCGATGGCCTCGATCCGGTTGTCGATGGCGCGCGTCTCGACGGGACGCGCCGTCACCCGCGTCGCCCCGCCGCCGCCCCGCCGCTCCTGCGGGGCCTCCACCGCGCCCTCGGCCTCCAGCCCCAGAAGGCCGGACAGTCCGACCTTCTCGAGGTAGGGGTGCGAGGACGGCACGAACCATGCCCAGGCCACAACTGTGGCGCCAAGCACGATCAGGGTCAGGAACGTCTGCCGAAGAAAAGCCATCCGATGTCCAGAGCTGGGGGCGCGCCCATGCGACGCTAGTCTAGCATGAATGCGCGAGATAGCGCGTTCCGTCGCGCTTCCCCTGCGGAAGGACGGTTTTTTTCCGCCAGCCCCTCACAGCCCTTCACATTGCCGCGAAAAGCGGCGTGCTGGCGGCGATCGCCCAGGCTAGGCACAGCCCCAGCGCGAGCCCCGTGCCCGTCGGGCCGCCCCGCGCCGCACTCCATCGCCCCATGGTGGTATAGGCGAGGTGGAACAGCACCAGCACCGGCAGCACGGTGAACACCATGCCGAGCCGCCCCGGCTCCGCGATCATCACGCCCGCCAGCACGACAAGCGGCAGCGCCCGCAGCACCAGCCGCCGCCAGAGCGGCGCGCCCCTGCTGGCCACGGCGTCGGCGAGCATGAACAGCATCCCCGCGGGAAGCAGCGCCAGCATCACGCCGAAACGCGGGCCCACCGGCAGGAAGGCGGCGCCGTAGCGGTCGAGCGCGAGGGCGAAGATGCCAAGACCCCAGGCGAGGAGCGCGAGGGCCGGCAGGACGGAAGGGCGCGCCGGGCGCCGGCCGTCGCGCCAGAGCAGCGCCAGCTGCACCGCGCCCCAGGTCGCGAGGACAGCGCCGAGGGCGGCGAACCCCGCCAGCCCCACAAGGCCCAGTGGCGCGGCCAACAAGCCGGCGGCGGTGGCGGGCAGGACGGGGACGAGGGCCACGGCCCAGAAGCGCCGCAGGGTCATAGGCGGCGGCAGGGGCTCGGCGCGGTCGGGCAGAAGCCCCGCGAGCGGCCAGAACAGCGCCACCAGCGCCACCAGCAGCGCGGCGCGCCATGGTCCCGTCCGCCGCGGCGGCGTGCCGGGATCGGCCCGCCCCGTCGCCTCGGCCAGCCAGGCCCGCACAGCGCCGAGCGTCACCGGGCTGTAGAGCACGCCCACATGCCCGACCCCCGGCGCCACCACCGCCCGGCGCGCGACCTCGCCCGAGGACACCATCCCGCCCTCCTCCGCCGCCGCGTCCACCTGCCGCACGGCGCGAAGGGCCACCTCGCGCAGGCCGCCCTCGAAGGCGCCCGAGACCGCCAGCAGGCGCGTCGGAAACTCCGGCGTGATGACCTCGGAATACATCGAGATCACGACCACCGCCGCCACGTCGTCCGTCTCGTGCGCCGCACGCAGCACCACGTCCGTCGCCATGGAATGACCGACGAAGGACACCGGACCCGCCTGCCCCGTGACCTCGCGCAGGCCCGCGACCACCGCCCGTGTCTGCGCCACCAGCTGGGCCGTCGTCCCCTCGATCCGCCCGATGTCGGGCGACAGCGGCACCGGGTTTCTCCCGTGGCCGTCGAAGTCGAAGGCGGCGACGGTGAAGCCCGCCCGCGCGAGATCATGCGTGATCGCCTGCATCATCTGCCGCGACCCGGCGAAGCCGTGCGCCACCACCACCAGCGGCCCCGGCCCCTGCCACAACGTCACCGGCGTCGCGCCGACCCGAAGTTCCTGCGGCGACAGCCCGGCGCGGTCGCGCTGGAGCTGCCACAGCGACAGGGCCACCGCCGCCACGGCCAGCGTCGCGACGATCCACCGCCGGATATCCGTCTTCGCTCCCATGCCGCCGCCAGATAACCCGCCGCGCCGCGCCGCACAGGGCGGCGCGCGGTTTTGCCGTTGGACGCGCGGCACCCCGCGCCTTACTTCCTTCCCATGATCATCATCGCTCCGAACACGGTCTGGAACCCCGCGGCGCTCGAGACGAAATCCGTCCCGAAGCGGATGCTGGGCCGCATCGCCATCCTGCCCCGCCGCGACGCCACCTTCCGCCACTGGCTGAGGATCCTGTTCGAGGGCCAGATGCTGCGCTTCTCCGCCGCACTGACCCCCTTCGTCGCCGCCATGCTGATCTGGCCGCGCTTCGCCCTGCCGATCGCCCAGGCCCCGCTGGCGATGATCCTGGTCGTCGGGCTGGTCGAGCTGAAGATGCTGCGCATGTCCCCCGAGGCCCGCCAGCGCCTGATGACGGCGGAGGACGCTCATCGGGGCATCGACGCGCTGCGCTTCGCCGCGCTCGGGGTGCTGAACCGGCTCGCCGCGCGGAAGGGCATCGCCGCGGGCGAACTAACGCTGGTGATCGAGCAGTCCGACCTCGCCCGCGTCACGCCGCTGACCCTTGTCTCGCTCCAGCGGCGCGAGCCGTTGCCGGAGGTCCTGCCGCTCGACGCCGGGGACCGCGCGATCATCGCCGAACACCTTTTCGGTCCTCACCTGAGCGAGGAGCAGCTCCTCGCCATCAACCTTCACCAGAACGACTTCCTGCGCGCCGTCACGCTCGAGGCGCGCAGCGTCTCGGCCCACGCCCGCATGGCCGCCTTCGCCGCCGCGGCAGCGCAGCCCGCATGAGCCTGAACGCTCCCCGCGTCACCCCCGGCCGCGCGGCCGAGATCCTCGCGGCGGGCTGGGAGGCCCAGCGTGCGGGCAGGCTCACCGCGTCCTGGATGCTCCACGGCCGCCCCGGCGTCGGCAAGACGCAGGTGGTGCAGGATCTCGCCAGCCGCATCGGCGCCGACCTGCACGACCTGCGCCTGACCACGATCGAGCCGCAGGACCTGCGCGGCCTGCCCTACTACGACCACGACGCGCGGAAGACGGTCTGGTACCGCCCCGAGGACCTGCCCGAAGATCCCGACCGCCCGGCGATCCTGTTCCTCGACGAACTCACAGCCGCCGCGCCGCAGCTTCAGCCCACGGTCTACGGCCTGCTGCAGGAGCGGCGGGTCGGCCGCCATCGCCTGCCGCCCTCGGTCATGGTCATCGCGGCCGGCAACACGGTGGAGGACGGCGCGGTGGCCT
This sequence comes from Oceaniglobus roseus, assembly GCF_002869745.1. Lineage (GTDB taxonomy): Bacteria > Pseudomonadota > Alphaproteobacteria > Rhodobacterales > Rhodobacteraceae > Oceaniglobus > Oceaniglobus roseus. The sequence continues at coordinate 1,278 of NZ_PNOS01000037.1, read as the reverse complement.
ACGAGATGGGCACCGCCCTCTCGGACCGGCTGATCCACCTCGACCTTGCCGCCGATCCCGACCAGTGGGTGAAGGGCTTCGCCGTGCCCCGCGGCCTGCACCCGGCCGTCACCGCCTTCATCCGCGCCCGCCCCGACCTCCTCGACACCACCGAGGAGAGCTTGCGCCGGGGCGATGTCATCGCCTGCACGCCGCGCTCGTGGGAGCGGGTCAGCACGATCCTAGCCGCGATCCCGGACGCCACCCTGCGCCGCGCCGCCATCGCGGGCACGGTGGGGGAAGCGGCAGCCGCCGAGTTTGCCGCGGTGGCCGAGGACATCGCGGCAAGCCTCCGGGTGGACGAGATGCTGGCGCTGTCCCAGTCCCGCCGCTGGCCGCTCTATCCCGTGACGCTGAACGGGCTGAACGCGCTGGTCTTCGCCCTCGCCGCCCTGCCCGACCGGGCCCGGGTCGGGGCCGCCGTCGAGGTGATGGAGGGCATCCGCCACCTCGCCGCGCATCGGGAGGAAGCGGCCTTCGCGCGCCTGCCGCTGGCCGAACTCTGCGCGTTCGGATTCGAGATGCTGCTGGCCCGCGCGCTCGACCTCGGGCTCGGGGCCGAGGTCGCCGCCTCGCCCGCCTATGCCGCCTATGCCGCCGACCGGCAGGCGGCGGGGCTCGGCTAGGGCGATGGCCCGCCACTCGGCCCGCGCCCGCCGCGCGCTCGCGCATCTCGCCGACCACGACCCGGCGCTGGCCGCCCTCGCCCTCTGGTGCGACCACCGCGATGGCGAGGGCGCCACCCACACCCGGGGCGAGACCATCCATTACGGCCTCGATTTCGAGTCGCTGCCGCTGCACGAACAGGTCGGGCTGGCCGGGCACCATATCCTGCACGTCGCCCTGCGCCACTCCCCCCGCATGGCCGCCATGGCCGCGCGGCAGGGCGCAAGCTTCGACACGGGCCAGTTCAACATCGCCGCCGATGCCATTGTGAACACGTCCCTTCTTGCCGCCGGCCACGGCCTTCCCCGACCTGCCGTGACCCTCGCCGACCTGCCCGGCATCGACACCGAGAGCCCCGGCGGCTGGGACGTCGAACGGCTGTACCTCGCGCTTCAGCGCAGCGTCGGACCGGCGGAACGGACCACCGGCGCGGAGGGCAGCCGGGATCTCCAGCCGAACGCCGGGGAGAGCGGCGAGGACGCCGCCGCCGCCTGGCAGGGCCGCATGGAGCGCGCCCTCGCCGCGGGTCGGCAGGCGGGACGCGGCATCGGCGCGGCGCGCGGCACCCTCGGC
>NZ_PNOS01000036.1 GCF_002869745.1 Oceaniglobus roseus | reverse complement strand
CGCCGGCCATGGTGCGGTGGGGCGCCATCAGCGGGACCAGGGAGGGGTGGCGCAGGACATGGGCGGTGAGGGCGCGCCGGTTCGGCGCCGGGGCCAGCATCATCGGCGCCTCGAAGGCGTCGAACAGCCGGGCCATGTCGGCGGCGAAGGCCCGGTACTGCCGCGCCGCCTTCGCCCCGGCGAAGGCCGCGATGGCCGCGGCGCTGTCGCCCGGGTCGGCGAAGAGGTCGAGCCTGCTGCCGTCCCTCCAGAAGTGGCGGGCGAGGAGCGGCTCGGGGTCGAGCGTGACGTGGTCCTCCAGCCGCTCGCCCACGTCGGCGAAGAGGCGGTCCAACACCGGGCGCAGGGTCAGCACCGTCGGCCCCGCATCGACCGGGCCGGCGGCGGAGGGCAGGGTGCGCATCTTGCCGCCGACATGGGCGTGGCTGTCGAGCAGTGTGACATCGAAGCCGCCGTGGGCGAGGCGAAGGGCCGCCGAAAGCCCGCCGAGGCCCGCCCCGATGACGACAAGGGAGTCGCTGTGTGTCATGGAGGGGAGTGTTGACTCGGATCCCGAACGTGTCCACTGTAATTTACAGATGTGTCAGTCTGACCTGACACACTCCCGTCATGTGCCGCAGGAGAGACCCCATGTCCCTGAATGCCCGGATCGAGGCCGCGATTTCCCAGGCGATCCGCGCCGGACAGGGGGGCGCCGCGCCGCCGCGCCTGGCCCAGGCGCTGGACTACGCGGTGACGCCGGGCGGGGCGCGGATCCGCCCGACCATCTGCATGAGCGTGGCGCTGGCCTGCGGCGACGACCGCCCGGCGCTGACCGATGCGGCGGCCACGGCGCTGGAGCTGATCCACTGCGCCTCGCTGGTGCATGACGACCTGCCCTGCTTCGACGATGCCGACATGCGGCGCGGCAAGCCCGCGGTGCACCGCGCCTTCTCGCAGCCGCTGGCGGTGCTGACCGGGGACAGCCTGATCGTCATGGCCTTCGAGGTGCTGGCCCGCGCCGCCGGCAGGGATGCCGGAAAGGACGCCGGGCGCGCGGTGGAGCTGATCCGCATCCTCGGCGCGCGCACGGGGATGCCGGGCGGCATCTGCGCCGGGCAGGGCTGGGAGAGCGAGCCGCAGATCGACCTGTCGGCCTATCACCGGGCGAAGACCGGGGCGCTGTTCATCGCCGCGACGCAGATGGGCGCGGCGGCGGCGGGGCAGGATCCCGAACCCTGGGAGGAACTCGGCGCGCGGATCGGCGAGGCCTTCCAGGTGGCCGACGACCTGCGCGACGCGCTTTACGATGCCGAGACGCTGGGCAAGCCGGTGGGCCAGGACGGGCTGCACGGGCGGCCGAACGCGGTGGCCGAACTGGGCGTGCAGGGCGCGATCCGGCGGCTGAAGGACATCCTGGGCGGCGCCATCGCCTCGATCCCCTCCTGCGCGGGAGAGGCGATGCTGGCCGCCATGGTCCGCAAGTATGCCGAGCGGCTGACCCCCGTGGCGCCGGTGCGCGCGGGCGAGTGAGTGGCCGGCGGCGGCGCAGCGCGGCGGGGCACGAGGCAGGGAGGCCCCGATGGCCGGTGTGAATTTCCACGTTCCCCACGACCTGGACGTCGAGGAGGCGGCGGCGCGGCTGCTGGCCGGTCTGCCGAAGCTCGAACGCTCGATCCCCGGGGGCGGGCAGGTCGCGGCCGAGCGAGTCGGTGCGGACGGGATGCACCTGACCATCGGCGTCATGGGCCAGAAGATCGTGGTGCGGTCGGTGCTGACGGAAGAGGCCGTGAGTGGCACGGTCGAGGTGCCGATGATGCTGTCGATGATGCGGATGCAGATCGCCGAGGAGGTCGAGCGCTCGGTCGGGCGGATGCTGGCGAAGCCGGTGGCGTGACCGGCGGGCGCGTCGCGGGGTGGCGGGCGTGGAGGGGGCTCTGCCCCCGCCCTTCGGGCCCCCCGGGATATTTGGAAAGCAAAGATGGCGGATGAGGCCGCCAAGGACGGGCCATCCGCCCCGCGGCGGGCGCGGCGGCTGTTCGCCTGGCGCAACCGGCTGGCGGCGTCGCGGCGGTTCCAGAGCGCGAGTTCGGGCTTCCTGCTGACGCGGGGCCGGGCCCGGCGCGAGGGGCAGGCGCTGTTCGACATCGTCGCGGGCTTCGCGCAGTCGCAGGTCCTGATGGCGCTGGTCGAGCTGCGGGTGCTGCACCGGCTCTTGGAGCGGCAGGCGACGCCCGAGGATATCGCGGGGGAGGTGGCGGTGCCGGTCGAGCGGCTGCGGGTGCTGCTCCAGGCCGGCGCGGCGCTGAAGCTGCTGGAGGTGCGCCACGGCGCCTATCGCACCGCTCTGCGCGGCGCGGCGCTGCTGGGGGTGCCCGGGCTGGAGGCCATGATCCGGCATCACGACGTGCTTTACCGCGACCTCGCCGATCCGGTGGCCTTCTTCCGGGGCGAGACCGAGACCGAGCTGGCGGGGTTCTGGCCCTATGTCTTCGGGGCGGCGGCGGCGGAGGATCCGGAGCTGGCCGCGCGATACTCGGGGCTGATGACCGAGAGCCAGGCGCTGGTGGCGGAGGAGACGCTGCGCCATGTGCCGCTGCGCGACGTCGACCACCTGCTGGACATCGGCGGTGGCACCGGCGCCTTCCTGCGCCATGCCGGGCGGCTCTATCCGGGGCTGGAGATGACGCTGTTCGACCTGCCCGCCGTGGTGCCGGTGGCCGAGGCGGCCTTCGACGCGGCGGGGATGGCGGAGCGGGTGCGCGTCGTCGGCGGTTCGTTCCGGGACGATCCGCTGCCCGCGGGCGCGGATGCGGTGAGCCTGGTGCGCGTGCTCTACGATCATTCCGACGCGACGGTCGAGGCGCTGCTGGCCGCGGTCTTCGCCGCGCTGCCCCCCGGCGGGCGGCTGATCGTCTCGGAGCCGATGTCGGGCGGGGCCGCGCCGGACCGGGTGGGCGACGTCTATTTCGCGCTCTACTGCCTTGCGATGCGGACCGGGCGCGTGCGCTCGGCCGACGAGATCTGCGACATGGTCGAGGCGGCGGGATTCGAGAGCATCGAGTCGCCCTCGACCGACCGGGCCTTCGTCACCTCCGTCGTCCTGGCGCGAAAGCCCGGCCGCAAGGACTGATCGGGCGGGCAAGTCTCCGACTGTCTAAATGGATTGACAGTTTGATGTGTCAGATTAAAGTGACACATGCGGAGACGCGAAACAGCGCACCGACTCGCACCGAAGATCCAGGGAGGGCTCAACGTGCACACCACTGCCGTGATCATGACCGCCCCCGGAGATATCGGTCTGGCCGACGTGGCGCTGAACCCGCCGGGGCCGGGCGACCTGGTGATCGAGGTCAGCCACTCGGGAATCTCCACCGGCACGGAAAAGCTGTTCTGGAACGGCCGGATGCCGCGGTTTCCGGGCATGGGTTATCCCCTTGTGCCGGGTTACGAGGCCACGGGCGAGGTCGTGGAGGCCCCGGCCGGATCGGCCTTCCGCCTCGGCCAGCGGGTCTTCGTGCCCGGCGCCGACTGCTTCGGCGGGGTGCGCGGGCTGTTCGGCGGCGCCTCGCGCCGCCTCGTCACCCCGGCCGAGCGCGTCGTGCGAATCGACCCGGCGCACAAGGCGGAGGGCGCGCTGCTGGCGCTGGCGGCCACGGCGCTGCACGCGATGTCAGGCAAGGTTGACACCCTGCCCGAGCTGATCGTCGGCCACGGCGTCGTCGGGCGGCTGCTGGCGCGGCTGACCATGGCGCTTGGCGCGCCCGCGCCGGTGGTCTGGGAGATCGACCCGGCCCGCCGCCACGGCGCCACCGGGTACGACGTGATCTCGCCCGAGGCGGAGTCGCGGCGCGGCTACGGCGCGATCTACGATGCCTCGGGGCAGGCCTCGGTCATCCCCGAGCTGATCGGGCGCCTGACGAAGGGCGGCGAGATCGTGCTGGCCGGCTTCTACGCCGACCCGATCTCCTTCGCCTTCCCGCCCGCCTTCATGAAGGAGGCGCGGCTGCGCGTGGCGGCGGAATGGACCCGCGCCGACCTCGAGCGCACCCGCGACCTCGTCGAGTCGGGCGCGCTCTCGCTCGACGGGCTGATCTCGCACACCGCGCCGGCGGGGCAGGCGCCTGCCGCCTATGCGACGGCGTTCGACGACTCCGCCTGCCTGAAAATGATCCTCGACTGGAAAGGCCAGCCATGAGCCTCGACGACCCGAAAACCGTTCCCGACCTGCGGAGCTACGACGCCGCGCTGAAGGCGGAGGCCGCCGAGCCGACGCTGGAGGTGCCCCAGGGCGCGCCGACGTCGAAGACCCAGATCATCGCGATCTACGGCAAGGGCGGCATCGGCAAGTCCTTCACGCTGGCCAACCTCAGCCACATGATGGCCGAGCAGGGCAAGCGGGTGCTGCTGATCGGCTGCGATCCGAAATCCGACACGACCTCGCTGCTGTTCGGCGGCAAGGCCTGCCCGACGATCATCGAGACCTCGACCCGGAAGAAGCTCGCCGGCGAGGAGGTGAAGATCGGCGACGTCTGCTTCAAGCGCGGCGGCGTCTTCGCGATGGAACTGGGCGGGCCCGAGGTGGGCCGTGGCTGCGGCGGGCGCGGGATCATCCACGGCTTCGAACTGCTGGAGAAGCTGGGGTTCCACGACTGGGACTTCGACTATGTCCTGCTCGACTTCCTCGGCGACGTGGTCTGCGGCGGCTTCGGCCTGCCGATCGCGCGGGACATGGCGCAGAAGGTGATCCTGGTCGGGTCGAACGACCTGCAGTCGCTCTACGTGGCGAACAACGTCTGCTCGGCGGTGGAATACTTCCGCAAGCTTGGCGGCAACGTCGGCGTCGCGGGGCTGGTCATCAACAAGGACGACGGTTCGGGCGAGGCGCAGGCCTTTGCCGAGGCGGTGAAGATCCCCGTGCTGGCGGCGATCCCGCAGGACGACGACCTGAGGAAGAAGTCCGCGAACTACCAGATTGTCGGCACGGCGAAATCGCAGTGGGGCGAGTTGTTCGCGGGGCTGGCCGAGGCGGTGGCGAGTGCGCCGCCGGTCCGCCCGAAGCCGCTGGACCAGGACGGGCTTCTGGGCCTGTTCGACGCCAAGGACACCGGCGGAGATTACCAACTGGTCCCCGCGACCGACACCGACATGCGCGGCAAGAACGCGGCCCCGAAGCAGAGCCTGGAAGTGATCTACGACGATGTTTGACCTCGACCGCCTTTCGGAATTCGAAACCGGCCTCGCCCGGCTCGCGCAGACCCCTGTTTCTTCTTTGTCCAAATACTCACGGCCCGACACTGGCCAAAGGGCGCCCCGTCAACTCGAAGCGCCCGAGGGTGCGGCCGCATGAGTGGCGAGACCACATATGACGCCACGGGCCAGGTCCCGGTGATCGAGGGCGAGGGCCGCGCGTCGGACCTGCCGCAGGACGGCATGGGCTGCCACGCGGGCGCGGCCGAGATGGAGGCGGCGGCGCGCAGGGCGGGCCAGTCCGAGATCCTCGACCGCTATGCGCGGGACTATCCGCAGGGGCCCCACGACAAGCCGCAGTCGATGTGCCCGGCCTTCGGGTCGCTGCGCGTGGGTCTGCGGATGCGGCGGGTGGCGACGGTGCTGTCGGGCTCGGCCTGCTGCGTCTACGGGCTGACCTTCGTGTCGCATTTCTACGGGGCGCGGCGGTCGGTCGGATACGTGCCGTTCAACTCGGAGACGCTGGTGACCGGCAAGCTGTTCGAGGACATCCGCGCCGCGGTCCACGACATGGCCGATCCCGACCGCTACGACGCGATCGTGGTGACGAACCTCTGCGTGCCGACGGCGAGCGGGGTGCCGCTGCGCCTGCTGCCCGAAGAGATCAACGGCGTCCGGATCGTCGGGATCGACGTGCCGGGCTTCGGCATCCCGACCCATGCCGAGGCGAAGGACGTGCTGGCGGGCGCGATGCTGGCCTATGCCCGCAAGGAGGCGATGGCGGGCCCCGTGCAGCGGCCTTCGGGCGGACGGTCCGACCGGCCGCAGCTGGCGCTGTTGGGCGAGATGTTCCCGGCAGACCCGATGATGATCGGCGCGATGCTGGCCCCCATGGGCCTGGCCGCCGGTCCCGTGGTGCCCTGCCGCGAGTGGCGCGAGCTTTACGCCGCGCTCGACTGCGGCGCGGCCGCGGCGATCCATCCGTTCTACACCGCCAGCATGCGGGAGTTTACCGCAGCCGGCCGGCCCATCGTCGGCTCTGCCCCCGTCGGGCGCGACGGCACGGCCGCGTGGCTGGCGAATGTCGGGGCCGCCTTCGGGATCGCCGCCGACAAGGTGGCCGCCGCCCAGAACGCGTTTCTCCCCGCGATCTCCGGCGCGCTGGCGGCCACCCCCATCAAGGGGCGGATCACGCTGTCGGGCTACGAGGGCTCGGAGCTGCTGGTCGCCCGGCTGCTGATCGAGAGCGGGGCGGAGGTGCCTTACGTCGGCACGGCCTGCCCGAGGACCGAGGCCTCGGCCTGGGATCGTGACTGGCTGGAGGCGCGCGGCGTGACGGTGAAGTACCGCGCCTCGCTGGAAGACGATTGCGCGGCGATGGAGGCGATGCAGCCCGACCTTGCCATCGGCACGACGCCGGTGGTGCAGAAGGCGAAGCAGCTGGGCATTCCCGGGCTTTACTTCACCAACCTGATCTCGGCGCGGCCCCTGATGGGACCGGCGGGGGCGGGATCGCTGGCCGAGGTGATCAACGCGGCCATCGCCAACAAGGGGCGGATGGACCGGATGAAGGCCTTCTTCGAGGGCGTGGGCGCGGGCGACACCGCCGGTGTCTGGGAGGGCGCGCCGAACCTGCGCCCCGACTTCCGCGCGCAGCACCAGAAGAAGCTGGACAAGGCCGCCCGCGCCGCCAAGGCGGAGCAGATGATATGACCGGCGAAGATCGCAGATTTTCGCCGTTTGCGCGAAAGCGGGTTTCGCAAGAAACCTGCGTGCGCACCCGGTTGCATGTCCGGGCGGCCCCCACCCCGGCCCTCCCCCCTGCAGGGGGAGGGAGACTGTGCGCCGCGGTGTCGTCGGCTCCGGGTGATCTGGCATTCCGCCGTGAGTATTTGGGCAAAGAAGAAGCAGGGGAGGTGTCCCCGTGCTGATCCAGGACCACGACCGGGCGGGCGGTTACTGGGGCGCGGTCTATGCCTTCTGCGCCGTGAAGGGGTTGCAGGTGGTGATCGACGGGCCCGTGGGCTGCGAGAACCTGCCGGTGACATCCGTGCTGCATTACACCGACGCGCTGCCGCCGCACGAGTTGCCGATCGTGGTGACGGGCCTGGGCGAGGGCGAGATGGGCTCGGGCACCGAGGAGGCGATGAAGCGCGCCTGGGAGGTGCTGGATCCGGCGCTTCCGGCGGTGGTCGTCACCGGCTCGATCGCCGAGATGATCGGCGGCGGGGTGACGCCCCAGGGCACCAACATCCAGCGCTTCCTGCCTCGCACCATCGACGAGGACCAGTGGGAGGCCGCCGACCGGGCGATGACCTGGATCTTCACCGAGTTCGGCATGACCAAGGGGCGGATGCCGCCGGAGAAGACGCGCGAGGCGGGGGCGAAGCCCCGGGTCAACATCCTCGGGCCGATGTACGGCACGTTCAACTCGGCCAGCGACCTGCACGAGATCCGCCGCCTGGTCGAGGGGATCGGCGCCGAGGTCAACATGGTGATGCCGCTCGGGGCGCATCTGGCCGAGATGCGCAACCTCGTGAACGCCGACGTCAACATCTGCATGTACCGCGAGTTCGGCCGGGGCCTCTGCGAATGCCTCGGCAAGCCCTACCTGCAGGCGCCGATCGGGATCGAGAGCACGGTGGCCTTCCTGCGGAAGCTGGGCGTGCTGCTGGAGCTGGATGTCGAGCCCTTCATCGAGCGCGAAAAGCATTCGACGATCAAGCCGGTCTGGGACCTGTGGCGCTCGGTCACGCAGGATTTCTTCTGCACCGCGAGCTTCGCCATCGTCGCGAACGAGACCTATGCCCGCGGCGTGCGCAAGTTCCTGGAGGACGACCTGGGCCTGCCCTGCGCCTTCGCGGTGGCGCGGGTGGCCGGGAAGAAGACCAACAACGAGGAGGTGCGCTCGCTGATGGCGGCGAAGCGGCCGCTGATCGTGATGGGGTCGATCAACGAGAAGATGTACCTCGCCGAGCTGAAGGGCGGCCACGGGCCGAGCCCGGCCTTCCTGCCCGCCTCCTTCCCCGGCGCCGCGATCCGGCGCGCCACCGGCACCCCCTTCATGGGCTTCGCCGGGGCGACCTACCTGGTGCAGGAGGTGTGCAACGGGCTGTTCGACGCGCTGTTCCACATCCTGCCGCTCGGCTCGGAGATGGACGCGGCCGAGGCGACGCCGACGACGCTGCGCCGCGACTTCCCCTGGGATGCCGACGCGCAGGCGGCGCTGGACCGGATCGTCGCCGAGCATCCCGTGCTGACCCGCATTTCCGCCGCGAAGTCCCTGCGCGACGCCGCCGAACGGTCGGCGCTGGCGCAGGGGGCCGAGCGGGTGGTGCGCGAAACCGTAGAGGCGCTGTCGAAGGCGCCCGCGGCACAGAAGACGACCGCGCCGAGGCGCGACCAACAGGGAGAGAGACGATGAGCGATTTCACCTCCGACAGCCCGATGCACGCGCAGGCGAAGCACCAGCGCGCGCCCCGGGCCGAGTTCTACGCCTATTTCGCGATCATCTTCCTGGCGACGCTGCCGCTCTCGTGCCTGACCTGGGCGCTGTCGGCGCTGCGCCAGATGACGATCCCGAGGAAGGGGCCGATCGCCCGCGCCTGGAGCCAGGCGCGGATCATCACCCCGATGATCTTCTCGGCCTGACTTCGGGCCGGACCACCATTTTGCCCCTCCAAGGCGGGGGGTGAAGTCCGGCAGGGCGCTCCTGCCGGGACCCGGCCGCGGGGATCCGCGGCGTCAGCTTTACGATCCAGAGGAGAGTAACAATGGCTGATAGAACCGACCTGTCGTTCACAGGTCTTACCGACGAGCAGGCGCAGGAATTGCACTCCGTCTACATGAGCGGGCTCTGGCTGTTCTCAGCCGTTGCCGTCGTCGCTCACCTGGCGGTTTTCATCTGGAAACCGTGGCTCTGAAGGAGATCTGAGAAATGGCAAAATTCTACAAGATCTGGCTCATCTTCGACCCCCGCCGCGTGTTCGTGGCCCAGGGCGTCTTCCTGTTCCTGCTGGCGGCGATGATCCACCTCGTCCTGCTCAGCACCGGGGCGGACGGCTACAACTGGTTCGAGATGGTCAAGCAGGAAACGGCCGCGGGCGAGTGACGGGGCGCCGCCTTCGCGCGGCGCATCGGACGGTCGCGGACCAGCAGCTGCGGGCGGCGCGCCCAGCGTGTCGCCCCGGCAAATCAACACATGCGAAGGCCGCATGACGCGCGGGGCACCGCGGGCCACGGCCGCAGAGCGGAGAGGGAAGTATGGCACTGCTCAGCTTCGAACGTAAATATCGCGTGCCCGGCGGCACGCTTGTCGGCGGCGATCTGTTCGACTTCTGGGTCGGTCCTTTCTTCGTCGGCTTCTTCGGCGTCACGACCGTCTTCTTTGCCGGTCTCGGCACCATCCTGGTGTTCTACAGCGCCACGCTGCAGGGCACCTGGAACCCCTGGCTGATCTCGGTCAACCCGCCCGCGATCTCCTACGGACTCGGCGCGGCGCCGCTGGCCGAGGGGGGGCTCTGGCAGATCATCACCATCTGCGCCCACGGCGCCTTCATCAGCTGGGCGCTGAGGGAGGTCGAGATCTGCCGCAAGCTCGGCATCGGCTACCACGTGCCGGTCGCCTTCGCCTTCGCGATCCTCGCCTACACGACGCTGACGGTGATCCGCCCTGTCCTGCTGGGCGCCTGGGGGCACGGCTTTCCCTACGGGATCTGGAGCCACCTCGATTGGGTCAGCTACACCGGCTATCTCTACGGCAACTTCCACTACAACCCGGCCCACATGGTGGCGGTGACGTTCTTCTTCACCACCTGCTTCGCGCTGGCGCTGCACGGGTCACTGATCCTGTCGGCGGCCAACCCGGAGAAGGGCAAGACCATGCGCCAGCCGGACCATGAAGACACGTTCTTCCGCGACTTCATCGGCTACTCGATCGGGCCCCTCGGCATCCACCGCCTGGGCCTGCTCCTGGCGCTGAACGCGGGGTTCTGGAGCGCGGTCTGCATCGTGATCTCGGGCACCGTCTGGTTCGACCAGTGGGTCGTCTGGTGGGACTGGTACCTCAACCTGCCCTGGTGGGCTGACCTGTAAGGAGGCTATGCAAATGGCAAGCTATCAGAACATCTTTACACAGGTTCAGGTCCAGGGCCCGCCCGAGATGGGAATGGTCGAGGATGCGGACCTTCGGGACCGCACCACGACCGCCGGCTTCTCCTCGCTCATGGGGTGGTTCGGCAACGCGCAGCTCGGCCCCGTCTACCTCGGGCCGTTCGGCGTGGTCTCGCTCGCCGCGGGGGGGCTGTGGTTCTTCATCGTCGGCATCTCGTTCTGGGTCCAGGCCGATTTCAACCCCGCCCGCTTCCTGCGCGACCTGTTCTACATGGCGCTCGAGCCGCCATCGCCGGAATACGGCCTGTCGCTGAACGCGCCGCTGTTCGAGGGCGGGCTGTGGCTGATCGCGAGCTTCTTCCTGCTCGTCGCCGTGATCAGCTGGTGGATCCGCTCCTATGTGCTGGCGCAGCAGCTGGGGATGGGCAAGCACGTCTGCTACGCCTTCGCCAGCGCGATCTGGCTGTTCCTGGTGCTCGGCCTGATCCGGCCGATCCTCATGGGATCCTGGTCCGAGGCGGTGCCCTACGGCATCTTCCCGCACCTCGACTGGACGAACCTGTTCTCGCTCAGCTACGGCAACCTGTTCTACAACCCGTTCCACGGTCTCAGCATCGCCTTCCTCTACGGCTCGGCCCTGCTGTTCGCCATGCACGGGGCGACGATCCTCGCCGTCTCCCGCTTCGGCGGCGACCGCGAGCTTGAGCAGATCGCCGACCGCGGCACGGCTTCGGAACGGGCGGGCCTGTTCTGGCGCTGGACCATGGGCTTCAACGCCACGATGGAGGGCATCCACCGCTGGGCCTGGTGGTTCGCGGTCCTGACCACGCTCACGGGCGGCATCGGGATCCTGCTGACCGGCACCGTGGTCGACAACTGGTTCATCTGGGCGCAGGAGCACGGATACGGCGCGGCCGAGAACTATGTCCCGGCGCAGACCGCAGAAGACTTCAAGTACTATCTGCCCCCGGCGAAGGAGTGACGGACCATGGCTGACAAGTCCCCCAATGCGAAGTGGTACCTGGAAGGCAACGAACCCAGCCTGAAGATGTGGATCTTCACCCAGATGTCCCTTGGCGCGATCTATGCCGCCTGCGTGTTCTTCGGCGTCATCGCCCTGATCCTCATCCTCCGCGCGATCAGCGGCTGGCTGCCCGAGGATCCCTATGCCGCGCTCGACACGGGCAAGGCCGTCCTGGGCGCGTTCGCATGAGTTCGCCCGGGCCGTGGTCCGCCGCGGCCCGGGCTTCACGGATCGCACCCTTTTCCCGGGGTGCGGTACCTCGGGGTTCCTGACCCCGGTTCCCTCCTGTTGGCTACAGGAACTGCGCCGCAGAGCGTAACGTCTCTGCGGCGCATCTTCCCGGGGCCGCGGGAGGGCCAATCTCCAGACCGGAGGCTGCCATGACCCGTCCCGCCACACCGACCCTCGACCGCATCGCCGGGCCCGCCGACCTGAAGGGGCTGCCCGACGCCACCCTCGCCACCCTGGCGCGGGAGCTGCGCGAGGAGGTCATATCGGCCGTCTCCGTCACCGGCGGCCATCTCGGATCCTCCCTCGGGGTGGTCGAGCTGACGGTGGCGCTGCACGCGGTGTTCAACACGCCCCACGACAAGCTGATCTGGGACGTCGGGCACCAGTGCTATCCCCACAAGATCCTGACCGGGCGGCGCGACCGCATCCGCACCCTGCGCCAGAAGGACGGTCTGTCGGGCTTCACCAAGCGCAGCGAGTCCCGCCACGACCCGTTCGGCGCCGCCCATTCCTCGACCTCGATCTCGGCCGCGCTCGGCTTTGCGGTGGGGCGCGACATGGGGCAGTCGACCGGCGACGCGATCGCGGTGATCGGCGACGGCTCGATCTCGGCCGGGATGGCCTACGAGGCGCTGAACAATGCCGGGTCCGAGGGGCGGCGGCTGTTCGTGATCCTGAACGACAACGAGATGAGCATCGACACCCCCGTCGGCGCGATGTCGGCCTATCTCTCTGGGCTCTGGGCGAAGACGCCGCTGCACCAGATGGCCGAGGGGTTCGAGGCGGCGCTGCCCGGCCCCCTCCGCGACCACGCGCGGCGCGCGCGCCAGCTGATGACCGGCGCGCCGGGGCAGGGGACGCTGTTCGAGCAGCTGGGCTTCACCTATGTCGGACCCGTGGACGGACATGACATGGGGCAGCTCCTGGCGGTGCTGCGGGCGGCGAAGGCGCGGGCCAGGGGGCCGGTACTGATCCACTGCTGCACGGTGAAGGGCAAGGGCTACAGCTTTGCCGAGGCGGCGGCGGACAAGTACCACGGCGTCGCGAAGTTCGACGTGGTCTCGGGCGCGCAGGCCAAGGGCAGCTCCAACGCCCCGGCCTATACCAAGGTCTTCGGCGAGGCGCTGACGGCCGAGGCGTCGCGCGATCCCGCCATCGTCGCGGTGACGGCGGCGATGCCCACGGGCACCGGCACCGCGATCATGGCGAAGCGGTTTCCGGGCCGGGTGTTCGACGTCGGCATCGCGGAACAGCACGGCGTCACCTTCGCGGCCGGCCTGGCGGCCAGCGGGCTGAAGCCGTTCTGCGCCATCTACTCGACCTTCCTGCAACGCGGCTACGACCAGATCGTGCATGACGTGGCGCTCCAGAAGCTGCCGGTGCGCTTCGCCATCGACCGCGCCGGGCTGGTGGGCGCCGACGGGGCGACCCATGCGGGCGCCTTCGACATTGCCTACCTGGCGAATCTGCCGGGCTTCACCGTGATGGCCGCGGGGGACGAGGCGGAACTGGTGCACATGGTCGCCACCGCCGCCGCCTTCGACGAGGGGCCGATCGCCTTCCGCTATCCCCGCGGCGAGGGGGTGGGGGTCGAGCTGCCCGAGCGGGGCGAGGTGCTGGAGATCGGGCGCGGCCGGATCGTGGCCGAGGGCACGCAGGTCGCGCTGCTGTCCTATGGCGCGCACCTGTCGGAGTGCCGTCTGGCGGCCGAGGCGCTGGAGGCGCGCGGGATCTCGGTGACGGTGGCCGACGCGCGTTTCGCCAAGCCGCTGGACACCGACCTGATCGAGCGTCTGGCGCGCGAACATGCGGCGGTGGTCACGGTGGAGCAGGGGGCGCGGGGCGGTTTCGGCGCCATGGTGCTGCACCACCTCGCTGCGCGGGGGCTCTTGGACCGGGGGCTACGCATCCGCACCCTGACCCTGCCCGACCGCTTCATCGAGCAGGCGAGCCCGGCCGAGATGTACGCCGACGCGGGGCTGACGGCGCAGGACATCGTTGCCGGGGCGCTTGACGCGCTCGGGGTGGCGATGCCGGAGTTCGGGGTGCGGCGCGCCTGAGCGCGGTTGCAAGCGGGGAGGTCGGCGGTGCCGCGCCCCTCCCCGGACGCCTTCGGCAGTGACGCCCCTCAGATCCCCCGCCGCCGGTCCAGCCGTTCGTGCAGGATCCGAACCACCTCCAGCCGCCCGCCCGCGACGCGGTACAGGACCAGGTGCGGCGCGTGGACGGCAAGGCGGAGGCCCTCGCCCAGCTCCGGCTCGGCGCGGCCGAGAAGCGGATCGGTGCAGAGCAGGCGGCAGAGGCGGTCGACGGAGCCGGCATAGCGGTCGGCCTGCGCGACCCCCCAGCGGCCCGCGCCGAAGCGCCAGATCGCGGTCAGGTCGGACAGGGCGGCGGGGCGGAAGACCAGGCGAAGGGGCTCAGCCCTCATGCAGGCGGTGCATCTCGGCGCGGAAGTCGTCGATGTCGAAGGGTTCGGCCGCGCCGCTCGCCAGTCCTTCCTCGACCAGCGCGCGCAATCCGGCGGTGGCTTCCTGCCGCTCGAGATCGCGGCGGATCAGGTCGCGGACGTAGTCGGACACGTTGGCATAGCGTCCGCCCTTCGCCTGCGCCTCGGCGAAGGCCTTCATCGGTTCGGGAAGCGAGACGTTCATCGTGGCCATGGCGCGACTCCGGAGCGGCGGGTTTGGCAAAGCCTGCCAAACCCGCCGCCGCCGGTCAATAGACGCGGACCGGCGCGCCGATGTCGACCATCTCGTAAAGGCCGATCACATGCTCGTTCTTCAGCCGGATGCAGCCCGAGGAGACGGCGGTGCCGATGGTCCAGGGCTGGGGCGTGCCGTGGATGCGGTAGTGCGTGTCGCGCCCGCCGCTGTAGAGGTACATCGCCCGCGCCCCCAGCGGATTGTCCGGGCCGCCCGGCATCCCGCCCGCATACTTGCCGTACTTCTCGGGCTCGCGGCGGATCATGTTCTTCGTGGGCGTCCAGCTGGGCCACTCGACCTTGCGCCGGATCGTGGCGCGGCCCTTGTAGTTGCGCCCCTGCTCGCCGACCGCGACGTGGTATTCCGTGGCCACCCCGGGCTGGGTCACGAAATAGAGCACAAAGTAGTTCGGGAAGATGTGGATGCTGCCCGGCGGCACGTCGTCGCGGATGCGCTTGACGACGGGTTCGAAGCTTTCGGGGGTGGTGTGGGGGGGCCCGACGTGGGCCTTGACACCCAGGGGGGCGAGCGCGACCAGCGCCGTCCCCGTCTGGATGAAATGACGACGTGTAAGCATGGCAGTCCTTCAACAGTCGTTCAGAGGGGTCTTGCAACCGGCATGACACCGGGTTGTCCGGGTATCAACGTGCAGCGTGGCGGATTTATGCCAAATGCGGTAACGCCGACACGATCACAGTTTCGTCACCTCAGACCGGGACCAGCCCCGCGAACAGGCTTTCGCGATGCTCGGCCAGGTAGATCCGGAGCCAAGGGGTGAAGCGTTCGGGCCTGCGCTGCGTCTCGGCCACCAGCTCGGCCAGGCCGGTCCAGCGCGTCTCGGCCACCTCTTCGGGGTTCGGGGCGATCCTCAGGCCCTTCGGCGCCTCGGCCACATAGAGGTCCACCACCTCGTGCTCGGTCAGCCCGTTGCCGACGTCGGCGCGATACTCGATCCGGTCGCGGTGGACGGGGGCAAGGCCGGTGATCCCCAGCTCTTCCTCGAGCCGCCGCATGGCGCAGTCGGCGGGATCCTCGCCCCAGGCGGGGTGGGTGCAGCAGGTGTTCGCCCAGAGCCCCGGCGTGTGGTACTTCGTCAGTGCGCGGCGTTGCAGCAGCGCCCGCGCCCCGTCCATGACGAAGACCGAGACCGCCGGATGGCGCAGCCCGCGGCGGTGCACCTCGAGCTTGTCCACGGGGGTCAGGGTGCCGTCGACATAGGCGGGGATCGGATCGGTCATGCGTAGGTTTCCGGGACGAGTCGCGTCAGGTGGGCCAGGTTCTTCAGGCCGATGCGGATGTGCGCCATGGGACGCGCCGCGACCAGCTTCTTGTTCATGTAGGCCTCGAAGGTCAACCTTTGCACGTCGACATCGTGACACAGGGAGACGAAGCGCTCGCGCCGCTCGTCCGACCTGTAATAGGCGTCCTGCATCGAGCGCAGGACCTTGAACACCATCTTGTGCTCCTTCATGAACAGCTTGCGCGCCAGCGCGAGGTCGCGCGCCCGCCCCGAGGCGAGCGCGGCGATGGCCGCGGTGGCGGCGACCCGGCCGCCGACCATTGCATAATAGATGCCCTCGCCGCTGCTGGGCGCGACGACGCCCGCGGCATCGCCGGCCAGCACCACGTCGCGCCCGTTGTCCCACCTGTCCATCGGGCGCAGCGGGATCGGCGCGCCCTCGCGGCGGATCGTCTCGCAGCCCGTCAGCCCGGCCGAGACGCGCAGGTCGGCGGTGGCCTTCTTCAGGTCGATCCCGTCGATCCCGGTGCCCATGCCCACCGACAGCTGGTCGCCGTGGGGGAAGACCCAGCCGTAGAAGTCGGGGCTGATGCGTCCGTCGTAGATCACGTCGCAGCGCTTCGGATCGTAGGCGCCGTTGATGCAGTGTTCCGACCGCTCCGGCGCCTTCAGGATCTCGTGGTAGGCGATGACGTAGGGAATCCTGTCGCCCCCCGGCACCTCGGCCTTGGCGACGTTCGACCGCGCGCCGTCCGCCCCGATGACCAGCCGCGTCGCCAGGCGGCGGGATTCACCGCTTGCCTTGTCGCGGTAGACGACATGGGTGCCGGTGTCGTCGCGCTCGATCCGCTGGAAGGTGCCGGCCAGGCGGGTGGCCCCGGCCCGGGCGGCGCGGTCGCGCAGGAACTCGTCGAAATGCTCGCGGTCGACCATGCCGACGAAGCCGTTCTCGATCGGGATGTCGACGGCGCGGGAGGTGGGCGAGATCATCCGCGCGGTCGAGATGCGGGCGACGATCTGGCTGTCGGGGATCGCGAAGTCGGCGATCAGCCGCGGCGGGATGGCGCCGCCGCAGGGCTTGATCCGGCCCGCGCGGTCCAGCATCGCCACCTTGCGGCCCGCTTCGGCAAGGTCCTGCGCCGCGGTCGCCCCCGAGGGGCCGCCGCCGATCACCACCACGTCATAGGTCATGGGTCATTCTCCGGGAACGAGGGTTGGCGAGGGGCCCCGCGGGGCGCGCTCCATGATGCGGGCCGCCATCAGGGCGGACGCGGCGAAGAGGGCGGCCTCGACCAGGAAGACCGCGCCGAAGGCCGTGGCGGTGCCGGTGAAAAGCCGGAGCACGTCGACGGCGGCAGCCCCGACCAGCCCGCCGAACCCCGCGGCGACGGCCTGCGCCGCACCCCAGAGGCCCATCCGCGTGCCTTCGCGTTCGCCGCGCCCTTCGCCCGCCAGCGCCATCATCGAGCCGATGGCGGCCACCGCGAAGACCCCGTTGAACAGCCCGAGGGCGACGGTGGCGGGCAGCAGCAGCGGCGTGCCGGTCTGTCCGATAACCGTAATTATGATAAGCGAGGCTGCCGAGCCGAGGCAGCCCGCGATCACCCAGGTCCGCAGCGCGCCAAGCTTCAGCCCCGTCGCCGCGATGCCGACCAGCAGCATGCCGACGAAGACGCCGCCGTTCTGCGCCCCCGAGAGGCTGGTGGACTGGCCCGGCGTGAAGGCGAAGACGAGGCCCGCGTAGGGTTCGAGGATCAGCTCCTGCATGAAATAGGCGGTCATCGACAGGAAGACGAAGATGGTGAAGGCGCGGGCGCGCGGTTCGGCCCAGACCTCGGCCAGGCCCTGGCGGAAGGGCATCGGATCGGGTTCGCGCACCGCCTGCACGCCGCGCTCGACCCCCCAGGTGGCGAGGATCGTCAGCAGGAAGGCGCCGCCGGTGACGATGCCGACGATTTCCAGCAGCAGTTCGGGCGAGTACGGGTGCAGGAAGGATCCGACCACGCCCGCGGTCACGGCGATGCCGAAGATCATCATCAGCCAGGTGATCGTCGCCGCCGCCGCCCGCCGCCGCGGCGCCGTGGCCGTGGCGAGCAGCGCCAGAAGCGAGGTGCCCGAGGCGCCGACCCCGAGGCCGATCAGCGCATAGGCCAGCACCGAGAGCGCCATGCCGAGCGCGAAGCTGTCGGCCAGCAGCGTCACCGCATAGGCGGCAAGGAAGCCGCCCGTGGCCAGCGCGCCCATGCCGCCGATCATCCAGCGGGTGCGGTTGCCGCCGGTGTCGGACAGGAAGCCCCAGTTCGGGCGGGTGATCTGGATGCCGTAGTGCAGCGCCACCAGCAGCCCCGGCAGAACGGCGGGAAGCGCCAGTTCAACCACCATCAGCCGGTTCAGGGTCGATGTCGTCAGCACCACGACGGCGCCAAGCGCCATCTGCACAAGACCGAGCCTGACGATGGAGAGCCAGCCGAGCGTCATCCGGCACCTCCCACGGAGCGGATCGCGAAGGCCGCGATCATCATGCCGGTGACATAGAGCGAGACGCCGGTCGCGTTGTACCAGGGCGCCTTCGCCTCGGGATCCTTCAGCATCACCCGCATGGCCGCGCACTGGGCCACCAGCAGCACGGCGATGGCAAGGGCGTGCCACGGCCGCCCCCAGATCAGCAGCAGGGCGACCACCAGCGTCTGCGGCAGGGCCATGACGGTGCAAGCGATCTTCGCCGCCACCTCGGGCCCCTTCACCACGGGCAGCGAACGGATGCCGGTCTGCCGGTCGCCCTCGATCGCCTTGAAGTCGTTCAGCGTCATGATGCCATGGGCGCCGATCGCATAGAGCAGAGCGACGATCACCACCGGCGCGGCGGGCGCGCCCGCCGACAGCACCGCGGCGCCAGTGAACCACGGCAGCCCCTCGTAACAGAGCCCCACCAGCCCCGGCCCCCAAAGGCCGGAGCGCTTGAGCCGCACCGGCTCGGCCGAGTAGGCCCAGGCGCCGAGCACGCCGAAGACCGTCGCGCCGAAGCCCCAGGGCCCGAGCTGCCAGCCGAGGGCCAGCGACAGCACCGTCATCACCAGCGCGATGCCCAGACCCCAGCGGCCGGGGATGCGGCCCGACGGGATCGGGCGGCCCGGTTCGTTGATCGCGTCGACGTGGCGGTCGCACCAGTCGTTCGCCGCCTGGCTCATCCCGCAGACCACGGGGCCGGCCAGCACGACGCCCAGCAGCACCATCGGCCAGGCCGACCACGGCGCCACCCCGGCAGAGACGATGCCGCAGAGATAGGCCCACATCGGCGGGAACCAGGTGATCGGCTTGATCAGCTCCAGCATCGAAGCCGGGTCCGGAATCCGCCGCGTATGTAAACCCAAGCTGACAGTCATGGTGTAAACTACACACCCGCGCCGTCAATTTGGCAAGAAGAGTCTCGTCAGGTTGACACTTTTACGCAGGCGCCGCCGGGCGCGGACCCCGCTCCCTGCCGCCAGGGACTGCGCGCCGCGCAGGCGCCGCGGCCCGAAGGATCAGGAGTCGCGGCTGAGCAGCCCGTACTTCCGCAGCTTGACGTAAAGCGACTGGCGCGACAGCCCCAGCATCTCGGCCGCGGCGACGCGGTTGTTGCGGGTCAGCTCCACCGCCGTCTCGATGCACATCTTCTCGACCACGTCGGTCGTCTCCGAGACGATGTCCTTCAGCGTCGCGGTGCCCACCAGATCCATCACCGGCCGCGCCGTCTGGTCGCCGATGGCGACGCCGGGGCCGCGCAGGGCCTCGGCGTGGCCCGCGTCGCGCATCACCAGGACCACGGCGGGATGGGTGCTGCTCTGGAGCCAGGTGGCCGAGATCTCGACCGGCACCTCGACGCCGAAATCGTTGATGAGGCGGCTGGCGAACAGGCGCATCTGCCCCGCCCGCGCGGCATTCTCCACCAGAAGCTTCATGTCGACCGAGCCGCGCGCCAGGAAATCGGACAGCGGCTTGCCCTTCACGATGCTCAGGTGGGCGGCGCCGATCAGCTTCAGGAACGCCTCGTTGCCGGACTGGATGACGCCGTTGCGGTCGGTGAACAGGATCGCGTCGACCCCGTCGCGGTAGAAGGCGCCGAGGTTCTCGCGCAGCGGATCGGCGCCGTTCTGGGCGCTCTCTGCGTTCTCGAACCGGCAGAGCAGCATCCGGTCGCCCGAGGCGCGGAAGATCCGCGGGCTGACCCGCAGCGCCCGCCCCGTCCGCCGCGAGGTCAGCGGCACCGGCGGATGGTCCTCGGCCAGGGCGGCGGCGACGAGGGCATCCAGAAGCTCGCCCCGCTTGCGGTTCTCGAACTCGTTGGCGAGGGGCGTGTCCTTCAGGTCCGACAGGTTCTCGCCCAGCACCATGGCCGCGGCGGCGTTCAGGTCGACGATCCGCCCGGTGCCGAGCGAGACGAAGGCCAGCGCCTCGCGCGTCTCGTCCATCACCACGCGCAGCCGCGTCTCCGAATCGCGCTGCGCCTCGTAATCCCGCTCCAGCGCCAGCTGCGCCTTGACCAGCTGCTGCTGCATCTCCGCGATGGGCCGAAGGTCGCGGCCGAGCAGCAGCAGCCCGCCGTCGGGGCCGACCCGGTGGAAGGAATAGCGCACCGGGAACTCCCACACCGTCCCGTCGGTGTGGTTCAGCTCGATCGCCTTGGTCGAGCTCTTGCCGGTGTTGAACACCTCGAGCTGGGTGTCGAGCTTGGCGACGCTCTCGATGGTCAGGAAATCGCGGATGTCGCGGCCCTGCCAGTGGTCGAGCTGGCCGAAGCTGGCGTGGTTCGGGTTGATCAGCACCGACAGCACCCGGCCCATGTCCGAGATCACCACGGCGATGTCCGAGGCATTCGCGATGATGTCGCCCAGGATATCGGGCCCGATCAGCGGAATCGCACCGCTGGACCAGTACTGTGTGCCGCGCGACGTCATGGCCGAGGTCCGGGAAGTGGTGTCACGGCTCAGCCCCCCGTCCTGGACGGTGGCACGGCGGGCATACGGTCCTTCAGTCCGCACAGCCGGAGCGCCTCGCGGATGTCACTCGATACATGGTCGGCACCTGTCAGGGTCTTCGTCGCTGGCTCTTCCTCCGCCGCGGGCCCACCGACCACGATCGGGACGGGTTCGGCCATCTGGCTGCGCAACATTTTGACGATTGCGCTGATCTGGGCAAGCCTTTCCACGTGCGCGACGGAAATGAACACCGCGTCGAAGGCCTGTTCGCGCAGGATCGCCTGCACTTCGGCCAGCGGCCGCCCGAGAAGCAGGCGCACCGAGACGCCGAGGCGGCGCAGCTGCGAGGTGATGAGCATCGGGCCGAGGGTGTGGTATTCGTCGGCGATGACGATGACCACCACGTTCGGCCCGTCGTCATAGATCCGCGCCCCGACCGACCAGTCTTCCGTCAGCTCGCGCACCACGCCCTGGAGCCGGGCGGCGCCGATGGTGACCTCGGCAAAGCTCATCGTGTCCTCGCACCAGGCGCGGCCCATGCGGCGCGCGACCATCGGCACGTAGAGGTCCGCGATGTCCTCGCGCGCGATGCCGGCCGAGGCCATTTCCCGGATGACGAGATCGCGGTCGTGCTGCCCGCCCTTGCAGACGGCCTGTTCCAGCGCCTGGAGAAAGCGTTCCGACATGCCCGGTGGCTTGCCCGCCCGCCGCGAGGCCAGGACGGACAGCGCCTGGGACGCCAGAGAGCCCACCGATTCGTCCGGTGCGCCCCGCCGCAGTCCTCGTTTCTTGTCCGAATTGTTCGGCATGACGGGATGTCCCCTCCAGCGGGGTTTGCAGCGGTGTCGTGCGGCCGGCCGGATGCCGGGCGCACGGCCGCAAGTCTCCGCCTTTCCCCCCGCAATGTCAAAGGCTATTGACACGGCTTTCCCCTCGCTCATCGACCCCGGCAAAGTGTCGCGGCTCCCTTACAGATAGGGCGGCGCGGCGCAAGGAACAGGGGTCGGTGGCCGGAAGGTGTCAGGTTCGGAGTGTAAGTTTTAATTGACACTCTGACCGGCGGGTGTCTAACTCGACAGGACTCGAGCCCGCCTGGAACCCTGTCCGGAAAGCTGCCATGCGCCCCTCCTCCGACATCCCCGCGCCCGCCATCGCCCGGCTCTACACCCCGGAACAGCGGGCACGCCGGGACGCGACCGCCTGGACCACGGTGCAGGGGATCCTCGCGCCGGTGCAGTTCCTGGTCTTCGCGGTCTCGCTCGGCCTCGTGCTGCGCTTCCTTCTGACCGGCGAGGGCTATGGCGCGGCCACCCTGTCGATCCTGGCGAAGACGCTCTGCCTCTACACGATCATGGTCACCGGCGCGATCTGGGAGAAGCGGGTGTTCGGCCAGTGGCTCTTCGCCCCCGCCTTCTTCTGGGAGGACGTGGTGAGCTTCGGGGTGATCGCGCTGCACACCCTCTATCTCTGGGGGCTCGTCGCCGGCGCCATGGCGCCCGTCGCGCTGATGGCGGTGACGCTGCTGGCCTATGCCGCCTACGTGCTGAACGCGGCGCAGTTCGTGCTGAAGCTGCGCGCGGCGCGGCTGGAGGAAGCGGCCTCGGGCGCCGGCTATGGCGGGGTGACCGCATGAACGACCTCACGCCCCCGACCGGCGGCTGCCGCGACCTGCCCGTCCTGAAGGAACGCGGCCAGCGCGAGGTGTTCTGCGGCCTCACCGGCATCATCTGGCTGCACCGCAAGATGCAGGACGCCTTCTTCCTCGTCGTGGGCAGCCGCACCTGCGCCCACCTGCTGCAATCCGCGGCGGGCGTGATGATCTTCGCCGAACCCCGCTTCGCCACCGCGATCCTGGAAGAGAAGGACCTCGCCGGCCTCGCCGACGCGCAGGAGGAGCTCGACCGCGAGGTGGACCGCCTGCTCGCCCGCCGCCCCGACATCCGCCAGCTGTTCCTCGTCGGCTCCTGCCCCTCCGAGGTCATCAAGCTGGACCTGCACCGCGCGGCCGAGCGGCTGACGGTGAAGCACAGCCCGCACGTGCGGGTGCTGAACTACTCGGGCTCGGGGATCGAGACGACCTTCACGCAAGGGGAGGATGCCTGCCTCGCCTCGATGGTCCCGACCCTGCCGGAAACCGACGCGCGGGAGCTGCTGCTGGTCGGCGCGCTGCCCGACGTGGTCGAGGACCAGGCGCTGGCCCTGCTCTCGGCCATGGGGATCGACCGCGTCCGCTGCCTGCCCGCCCGGCGCAGCGCCGACACGCCCGCGATCGGGGCGAACACCGTCTACGCCCTGACCCAGCCCTTCCTCGGCGATACCCACGCGGCGCTGGAGCGGCGCGGCGCAACCCACATCCCCGCCCCCTTCCCCTTCGGCGAGGAGGGCACCACCGCCTGGCTCTCCGCCATCGCGGGGGAATTCGGCGTCAGCGCCGAGACCTTCCGCAACGTCACCGAAGCCCCCCGCGCCCGCGCGCGGAAGGCCATCGCCGCGGCGACGGAGACGCTGAGGGACAAGTCGCTGTTCTTCTTCCCCGACAGCCAGCTGGAAATCCCGCTTGCCCGGTTCCTGACCCGCGAATGCGGCATGCGCGCGGTCGAGGTCGGCACCCCCTTCCTGCACCGCGCCCTGACCGGCCCCGACCTCGACCTGATGACGCCGGACTTCACCCTCTCCGAAGGCCAGGACGTCGACAGGCAGCTCGACCGCGCCCGCGCCGCGCGGGCCGACCTGACGGTCTGCGGTCTCGGCCTCGCCAACCCGCTGGAGGCGGAGGGGATGGCGACCAAGTGGGCGATCGAGCTCGTCTTCACCCCGGTCCACTTCTACGAACAGGCCGGCGACCTCGCCGCCCTCTTCGCCCGCCCGCTCCGCCGCCGCGCGGCCCTGACGCGGGGGACCCACGCATGACCACGTGTTTCTTCTTTGCCCAAATACTCCGGGGTCCGGGGCAGAGCCCCGGGGGCCGGCCATGAAGCTCACCGTCTGGACATACGAGGGCCCGCCCCACGTCGGCGCCATGCGCGTGGCGACGGGGATGAAGGGGCTGCACTACGTGCTCCACGCCCCCCAGGGCGACACCTATGCCGACCTGCTGTTCACGATGATCGAGCGGCGGAACCACCGCCCGCCCGTCACCTACACCACCTTCCAGGCCCGCGACCTCGGCTCGGACACGGCGCACCTGTTCAAGGACGCCTGCCGCGACGCCTACGAGCGGTTCCGCCCGGAGGCGATCATCGTCGGCGCCTCCTGCACCGCCGAGCTGATCCAGGACGACCCCGGGGGCCTCGCCGAGACCATGGGCCTGCCGGTGCCGGTGATCCCGCTGGAGCTGCCCTCCTACCAGCGGAAGGAGAACTTCGGCGCCGACGAGACCTTCTTCCAGATCGTCCGCCACCTCGCGCGGCCGATGGAACGCGACGAAGGACCCTCCTGCAACATCCTCGGGCCCACCGGGCTCGGCTTCCGCCACCGCGACGACGTGGCCGAGATCGCCGGGCTGCTCGAAAGCCTCGGCATCGCGGTCAACGTCGTCGCGCCGCTGAACGCCACCCCCTCGGACATCGCCCGGCTGGGCGCCGCGCGGTTCAACGTCCTGCTCTACCCCGAAACCGGCGAGACCGCCGCGCGCTGGTGCGAGAAGACCCTGGGTCAGCCCTTCACGAAGACGGTGCCGATCGGCGCCCACGCGACGCGCGACTTCATCGCCGAGGTCTGCGCCCTGGCCGGGATCGAAGCGAAGGCCGACGAGTCGCGCCTGCGCCAGCCCTGGTACGCGGCAAGCGTCGATTCGACCTACCTGACCGGCAAGCGGGTGTTCCTGTTCGGCGACGCCACCCACGTCGCCGCCGCCGCCCGGATCGCGCGGGACGAGATCGGCTTCGAGGTCTGCGGCATGGGCTGCTACAACCGCGAGTTCGCCCGCCCGATCCGGAAGCTTGCGAAGGAATACGGGCTCGAGGCGCTGATCACCGACGACTATCTCGAGGTCGAGGCGGCGATCGAGGCGCTGGCGCCCGAGATGATCCTCGGCACCCAGATGGAGCGCCACATCGGCAAGCGGCTCGGCATCCCCTGCGCCGTGATCTCGGCCCCGGTCCATGTCCAGGACTTCCCCGCGCGCTATTCGCCGCAGATGGGGTTCGAGGGCGCGAACGTGATCTTCGACACCTGGGTGCATCCGCTTGTCATGGGGCTGGAGGAGCACCTGCTGCACATGTTCCGCGAGGATTTCGAGTTCCACGACGCGGCCGGACCCTCGCACCACGGCGGCAAGGCGGTGGCGCCCCTGGCCGAGGTCGAGGGGGGCGTTGCCCCCCGGCCTGCGGCCTCCCCCCAGGATATTTGTGAAGCAAAGATGGCGGGGGCCGGGGAGGTCGTTGTCTGGCAGGCCGAGGCGGAGCGGGAGCTGAAGAAGATCCCGTTCTTCGTCCGCGGCAAGGCGAAGCGCAACACCGAGGCCTTCGCGGCGCGGAAGGGGCTGTCGCAGGTCTCGGTCGAAACCCTGTACGAGGCGAAGGCCCATTATGCGCGATAGCGGCGAGATCACCGGCTACCGCGTCGTGATCGTGACGCTGGACGCCCATTCCGCGGGCCCCGCGGCGCGGGCGCTGCCGCGGCTGGAGCGGGATTTCCCGGGGCTGAGCCTGAGCGTCCATGCCGCGGCCGGCTGGGCCGAGGATCCGCGCGCCCTGGCGCTGGCGAAGGACGCGGTGCGCCACGCCGACATCGTGATCTGCAACCTCCTGTTCCTGGAGGAGCACATCCTTGCCATCCTGCCCGAGCTTGAGGCGCGGCGGGACCGCTGCGACGCCATGCTGGGGGTGATCGCCGACGAGAAGATCGTGAAGCTGACCCGAATGGGCTCGGTCGACATGCTGAAGCCCGCGAGCGGGCTGATGGCGATGCTGAAGAAGCTGAAGCCGAAGGCGAAGGGGCGCACCTCGGGCGAGAGCCAGATGAAGATCCTGCGCCGGATCCCGGCGATCCTGCGCTATCTGCCCGGCAAGGCGCAGGACCTGCGCGCCTATTTCCTGGCGATGCAGTACTGGCTGGGCGGCTCGGACGACAACGTCGAGCAGATGATCCGGATGCTGATCTCGCGCTATTGCCGCGAGCCGTCCTGGCGGGGCGGCGCGGTGAAGGCGCCGGTGGAGTACCCCGAGGTCGGGCTCTATCACCCCGACCTGCCGGGCACCCATATCGTGACCGACGCGGCGGCGCTGCCCGCGCCGAGGCGCCCGGTGGCGACGGTGGGGCTCCTGATGCTGCGCTCCTACGTCCTGGCCTCGGATTCGGCGCATTACGACGCGGTGATCCGGGCCTTCGAGGCGCGGGGGATCCGCTGCATCCCGGCCTTCGCCGGGGGGCTCGACGGGCGGCCCGCGATCGAGGCCTATTTCCAGGGCAGGGTCGACGCGCTGGTGTCGCTGACCGGCTTCTCGCTGGTGGGCGGTCCCGCCTACAACGACAGCGCCGCGGCCGTGGAGGTGCTGTCGCGTCTCGACGTTCCTTACGTCGCCGCCCATCCGCTGGAGTTCCAGACCCTGGGGCAGTGGGCCGAGAGCGGCGCGGGGCTCGGGCCGGTCGAGACCACGATGCTGATCGCCCTGCCCGAGATCGACGGCGCGACCAATCCCACGGTCTTTGCCGGGCGGCACGGCGGCGCGGGCTGCCAGGGCTGTCCGCGCATGTGCACCGGCGGCACCCAGCACCGCGCCATGGCCCCCTGCCCCGAGCGGATCGAGCGGCTGGGCGAGCGGGTGCTGCGGCTGGCGAAGCTGCGCCGCTCGGTCACGCCGGACCGCAAGGTGGCGATCGTGCTCTTCGGCTTCCCGCCCAATGCCGGGGCCGTCGGGACCGCGGCCTATCTTTCGGTGTTCGAGAGCCTGTTCAACACGCTGCACCGGATGAAGGCGGAGGGCTATGACCTCGACCCGCCCGAGACGGTGGACGAGCTGCGCGAGGTGATCCTGAAGGGCAACGCCGCGACCTACGGCCAGCAGGCGAACGTCGCGGCGCGGATCCCGGCGGACCGGCTGGTGGACGGCACGCCCTGGCTCTCGGAGATCGAGCAGGTCTGGGGCCCCGCCCCGGGCCGGGTGCAGAGCGACGGGCGCGGCGTCTTCGTGCTGGGCCAGCATTTCGGCAACGTCTTCGTCGGCGTGCAGCCCGCCTTCGGCTACGAGGGCGACCCGATGCGGCTCTTGTTCGAGAAGGGCTTCGCGCCGACACATGCGTTCAGCGCCTTCTACCGCTGGATCCGCGAGGATTTCGGCGCCGACGCGGTGCTGCATTTCGGGATGCACGGCGCGCTGGAGTTCATGCCGGGACGGCAGGCCGGGATGGGCGCTTCGGACTGGCCGGACCGGCTGATCGGCGACATGCCGAACGTCTATCTCTATGCCTCGAACAACCCGTCGGAAGCGACGCTGGCGAAGCGGCGGTCGGGCGCGGTCTGCGTGACGCACCTGACGCCGCCCCTGGCCGCGGCCGGGCTCTACAAGGGGCTGCTGGAGCTGAAGGAGAGCCTTGCGCGCTGGCGCGGCCTGTCCCCCGAGAGCGCCGACCGGGCGGAGCTGGAGGCGCTGATCGCCGACCAGGCGGCGGCGGTGGACATGGGCGGCACGCCGCCCGCGAAGCTCTGGCTGAAGCTGCTGGAGACCGAGGATGCGCTGATGCCCGACGGGCTCCACATCGTCGGCCGGCCCATGGGCGCGGGCGAGCGGGCGGCGCAGATCGCGCTGATGGCCGATTGCGACGACGAGACGCGGGCGCGGATCGACGGGCTGCTGGCGCAGGACCACGAGCTGCCGGCGCTGATGCGCGCGCTGGCTGGCCGCTTCACGCCGCCGGTGGCGGGGGGCGACCTGATCCGGTCGCCCGAGGTGCTGCCGACCGGGCGCAACATCCACGCCTTCGACCCGTTCCGGATGCCCACGGCCTTCGCCATGGCGGAAGGCGCGAAGCAGGCGCAGCTGCTGCTGGAGACGCACAGGGTGCTGCCACGCAGCGTTGCGCTGGTGCTCTGGGGGTCGGACAACATCAAGTCCGACGGCGGACCGATCGCCCAGGCGCTGGCGCTGATGGGGGCGGTGCCGCGGTTCGACGGCTACGGGCGGCTCTGCGGCGCCGACCTGGTGCCGCTGGAGACGCTCGGGCGGCCGCGGATCGACGTGGTGATGACGCTGTCGGGGATCTTCCGTGACCTCCTGCCGCTCCAGACCCGGATGCTGGCCGAGGCCGCGTGGAAATGCGCCACGGCGGAGGAGCCGGTCGGGATGAACTTCGTCCGCGCCCATGCCCTGGCCTATGCCGAAAAGATGGGCTGCGACATGGAGACGGCGGCGCTGCGCGTCTTCTCGAATGCCGAGGGCGCCTATGGCTCGAACGTCAACACGCTGGTCGACTCCTCGGCCTTCGGCGACGAGGACGAGCTGGCCGATGCCTACGAGGCGCGGAAGAGCTTCGCCTACGGCCGCAGCGGCAAGGCGACGAAGAACGCGGGTCTGCTGCAGACGGCGCTGCGGGATGTCGACGTGGCCTACCAGAACCTCGAATCGGTCGAGCTGGGGGTGACCTCGGTCGATCACTACTTCGACACGCTCGGCGGGATCTCGCGGGCGGTGAAGCGGGCGAAGGGCTCGGACGCCGCCGTCTACATCGGCGACCAGACGCGGGGGGCGGGCAAGGTCCGGACCCTGAAGGACCAGATCGCGCTCGAGACGCGCTCGCGCAGCCTGAACCCGAAGTTCTACGAGAGCCTGCTGAAGCACGGCCACGAGGGCGTGCGGCAGATCGAGGCGCACGTGACCAACACGCTCGGCTGGTCGGCGACGACGGGGCAGGTGGAGCCCTGGGTCTACCAGCGGCTGTCCGAGACCTTCGTGCTGGACACCGAGATGCGCGACCGGCTGGCGGCGCTGAACCCCGAAGCCTCGGCCCGGATGGCGGGGCGGCTGCTGGAGGCGAGCGACCGGCAGTACTGGAGCCCCGACGCGGCGACGCTCGCCGCGCTGCAGGGGGCGGCGGACGAGTTGGAAGACCGGCTGGAAGGGGTGGCGGCGGAATGATCGGTTCGGGGGAATATGGTTTCGGGCCTGCGGCGCGATCCGCCGGGGGGCCGGCCCCGTCGCCATCGGTGCCTGACCCGATGGCGCATCCGACGGCCACCCCCCGGGATATTTGGAAAGCAACGATGTGCAGGGCGTTGGTGCCCTGCCGGAAAGGGATCGCATGAGCCCGAGAGACGAAGTTTCCACCCTGCGCCGCGCGGCGGGCGTGCCCGATCTGGGACGTGGCGAGGATGGCGAGGGATCGGTGCAGGTGCACCAGGACGCCTCGATGAGGATCGAGGGGGCGCAGGTCTTCGCCGTCTACGGCAAGGGCGGGATCGGGAAGTCGACGACCTCGTCGAACCTGTCGGCGGCGTTTTCCACGCTCGGAAAGCGGGTGCTCCAGATCGGCTGCGATCCGAAGCACGATTCGACCTTCACCCTGACCGGGCAGCTGCAGCCGACGGTGATCGACATCCTGAAGGAGGTCGATTTCCACGCCGAGGAGCTGCGCCCCGAGGATTTCGTGACCGAAGGCTTCAACGGCGTGAAATGCGTCGAGGCGGGGGGGCCGCCCGCGGGCACGGGCTGCGGCGGCTATGTCGTGGGGCAGACGGTGAAGCTTCTGAAGCAGCACCACATGCTGGAGGACACCGACGTGGTGATCTTCGACGTGCTCGGCGACGTGGTCTGCGGCGGCTTCGCGGCGCCGCTCCAGCATGCCGACCGGGCGGTGATCGTCACGGCGAACGATTTCGACAGCATCTACGCGATGAACCGGATCATCGCCGCGGTGCAGGCGAAGTCGAAGAACTACAACGTGCGGCTCGCGGGCTGCATCGCCAACCGGTCGAAGTCGACGGACGAGGTGGACCGCTACTGCGACGTGGTGGGGTTCAACCGGATCGCCCACATGCCCGACATCGACGCGATCCGCCGGTCGCGGCTGAAGAAGAAGACCCTGTTCGAGATGCCGGACGAGGACGATATCCTGCTCGCCCGCGCGGAATACATCCGCCTCGCCCAGGCGCTTTACGCCGGGACCGAGCCTCTGGCGCCGACCTCCCTGCCCGACCGGGAGATCTTCGAGCTTCTGGGGTTCGACTGATGGCGGACGGGGGGGCATATCCCGTGGCGGCGCGGCCGGGTTCGCCCGGCTACGACGCGACGCGGGCGCGGGTCGAGGATTACTTCGACCGCACGGCGACGGAGACCTGGGCGCGGCTGACCTCGGACGCCCCGGTGAGCCGGATCCGCCAGACCGTGCGCGCGGGGCGCGACCGGATGCGCGATCTGATGCTGTCGCGGCTGCCCGCGGACCTGTCGGGCGCGCGGATCCTCGATGCCGGCTGCGGCGCGGGGCAGGTGACGGCGATCCTCGCCGGACGCGGCGCCGACGTGGTGGCGGTGGACATCTCCCCCGCCCTCGTCGCCATTGCCGAGCGGCGGCTGCCGGAGGCGCAGCGCCACCGCGTGACCTTCGCCAGCGGCGACATGCTGTCCGACACGCTCGGGCGGTTCGACTACGTCGTCGCCATGGACAGCCTGATCTACTACGCGGTCCCAGACATCACCGCCGCGCTCGACAGGCTCGGGGAAAGGACCGCGCGCAGCGTCGTCTTCACCGTCGCGCCGAAGACGCCGTTCCTCATGGCCTTCTTCACCATGGGCAAGCTGTTCCCGCGCGCCGACCGCTCGCCCGTCATGGTCCCCCACGCCCACCGCACCCTCGCCCGCCGCGTCGCGGGGCGGCTCGAGAAGGTCGAGCGGGTGACGAGCGGGTTCTACATCTCGGAATGCCTGGAGTACCGGCCGTGCTGATCCGTGCCAAACACCTGAAATCCCTGACGATGAGCGTGCTGCCCTTCGCCGATGCGGGCTCCACCGGCCTGCCGCTGGGCCAGCTTCTGCGCCTGTCGCTGTTCCAGCTGTCGGTCGGCATGGCCTCGGTCATGCTGCTTGGCACGCTGAACCGCGTGATGATCGTCGAGCTGTCCGTGCCGGCGATGGTCGTCGCCTTCATGATCGCGCTGCCGGTGCTGATCGCGCCGTTCCGCGCGCTGCTGGGGTTCCGGTCGGACACCCACAGGTCGGCGATCGGCTGGAAGCGGGTGCCATACCTCTGGTTCGGCTCGCTCTGGCAGATGGGGGGCCTTGCGGTGATGCCCTTCGCGCTGATCGTGCTCTCGGGCGACCAGACGCTGGGGCCGCCCTGGGCGGGCGAGGTGCTGGCGGCGCTCGCCTTCCTGATGACGGGGCTCGGCCTCCACATGACCCAGACCGCGGGCCTCGCGCTCGCCTCCGACCGGGCGGATGACGAGACGCGGCCGCGGGTGGTGGCGCTGCTCTACGTCATGTTCCTGATCGGCATGGGGATCTCCTCGCTGGTGATCGGCTGGCTCTTGTCGGACTTCACGCCGCTGAAGCTGATCCGCGTGGTGCAGGGCACGGCGCTGGTCACGCTGCTTCTGAACCTCGTCGCGCTCTGGAAGCAGGAACAGGTCCGCCCCATGAGCAAGGAAGAGCGCGAGGAGCCGCGGCCGAAGTTCTCGGAGGCCTGGGCCGATTTCGCCTCCGGCGGCGATGCGGGGCGGCTGCTGGCGGTCGTCTTCGTCGGCACCATGGCCTTCAACATGCAGGACGTGCTGCTGGAGCCCTACGGCGGGCAGATCATGGGGCTGTCGGTCTCGGCCACCACGGTGCTGACGGCGCTCTGGTCGGTCGGCGCGCTGACCGGCTTCGGGCTGGCCGCGAAGTGGCTGAAGGGGGGCCTTTCGACCTATCGCATGGCCTCGCGCGGGATCCTGATCGGGATCGCCGCCTTCTCCTGCGTGATCTTCGCCGCGCCGATGCAGTCCAACGCGCTGTTCTACATCGGCGCCTGCGGCATCGGGCTTGGCGGCGGGCTGTTCTCGGTCTCGACCCTCACCGCCGCCATGGCGATGAAGACGCGCGGCCTGGCGGGGCGGGGCCTCGCGCTCGGCGCCTGGGGCGCGGCGCAGGCGACGGCGGCGGGGCTGTCCACCGCGCTTGGCGGCAGCCTGCGTGACGGCGTGTCGGTGCTGGCCGAGACGGGGCGGCTCGGCGATGTGCTGAACGTGCCGGCCATGGGATACATCACCGTCTATCACCTTGAAATCGCGCTTCTCTTTGCGACCCTGATCGTGCTGGGGCCGCTCGTGAAGATCTCGTTCCTCAATCCAAGCCACGCGAACCCGGAGGGCGGCAAGATCGGTCTTGCCGACTTCCCCACCTGACCCAACGGACATAAACAGCGGAGGACCCTGCTATGGTCGGCGTCACATTTTTCGGAAACTTCGATCTGGCCAGCCTGGCGATCTGGCTGTTCTGGATCTTCTTCGCCCTGCTCGTCTATTACCTCCAGACCGAGAACATGCGCGAGGGCTATCCTCTCGAGACCGAGGACGGCGCCACTGCGCCGAACCAGGGCCTGTTCCCCCTGCCCGCGCCCAAGACCTTCCACCTGCCCTTCAACCGGGGCGACGTGACGGTGCCGAGCGCCGAGAACGAGGCGAAGCACCGCCGCGCCGACCTGGCGCTGGCCCGTACCGCCACCGGCGAGGGCTTCCCCCATGCCCCGACCGGCGATCCGATGGTCGACGGCGTCGGCCCGGCCTCCTGGGCGCCGCGCCGCGACGTGCCGGAACTGGGCGGCCACGGCCAGCCGAAGATCCGGCCGATGTCGATGACCGACGGCTTCATGGTCACCGCCGGGCGCGATCCGCGCGGCCTGCCCGTGGTCTGCCGCGACGACCAGGTGGTGGGCACCGTCACCGATCTCTGGATCGACGAGCCCGAGCACATGGTGCGCTATGTCGAGTTCGAGCTTCAGGACGGTCACGGCACCGGCAAGCGGCTGGCGCCGATGACCATGGTCAAGGTCACGTCCCGCTGGGTCGACATCACCTCGCTCGACTCGAACCAGGTGGCGGGGATCCCGGGCATCCAGTCCAGCACGCGGATCACCCTGCTGGAGGAAGAGAAGATCATGGCCTGGTTCGCCGGCGGCCTGCTCTACCGGAAATAGGACGATCCGTGCCCGGGCCAGCCACCCGGGCACGCCCACCATCACGGGAACCGAGAGGGAGGACGACCGATGTCCCACGATGATTTCGCTATCGAGCCCGTGCCGGGCCTGCCCGAGACCCTGCCGAAGGGCGAGCTGATCCTCTGGCAGGGGCGCCCCTCGGTCCTGGGGCTGGCCTGCCAGGCGCTGAAGGTGCACTGGGTCGCGCTCTACTTCGCCGTCCTTGCGGTCTGGCGCGTCGGCGTCTCCTCGACCGAACTCGGTTTCGCGGCCGCCCTGCCCCTTGCGATTCCCTTCCTTGCCGTCGGCCTCGTGGCCTGCGCGATCCTGCTGCTGATCGCCTTCTGTCAGGCGCGCGCGACACTTTACACCATCACCACCGCCCGCGTCGCCATGCGCATCGGCGCCGCCCTGACGCTGACCCTGAACCTGCCGTTCAACCGCATCGCGGGGGCCGCGCTGTCGGTCCGCAAGGACGGCAGCGGCACCATCGCCATTGAAACCGCAGGAGAAGTCCGCCTTTCCCACATGATGCTCTGGCCCCATGTGCGCCCCTGGCACCTGAAGCACACCCAGCCGGCGCTGCGGGCCATCCCCGATGCCGCGCGGGTGGCACGGATCCTGGCCGATGCGGCGGAAACGCGCATCAGCCGTCCCGAAGTGTCACGCAGAGTTGACACATCCGGCGCCGTGGCCGCAGAGTAGGCAAGGGAGGACGCCATGAGCACGAAACGAATCCAGGGCGGTCTCTACTACGACGCCGAGCGCCGCGAGATGGAGCGGCGCGACCGCGAGATGATCCCGAAGAAGCTGGTGATCGCCATGGCCGCGCTGGCCCTCTCGGCGCTGGCGCTGGCGACCGTGCAGGTCGTATTCAAGCTGCCGAAGTCCGGGGTGCCCCAGGCCGCCGCGGTGATCGCCGAACGCTCGGTTATCCTCGTCGCCGACGGCAAGTCGCTGGTCGTGACCGACCCCGACGGCACGCTGGTCACGCGGCAGGACAACGGTGCCTTCATCTCGGTCGTCGTCGAAGGGCTGAACCGCGCCCGCAAGGTTTCCCGGGTGGAAGGCAATCCCCCGGTCACGATCTCCCGTCTCGCCAACGGGAGGCTGACGCTGCTTGACCCGGCATCGGGCTGGCACGTCGAACTGACCAGTTTCGGTGCGGGAAACACCGCCTACTGGAACTGGATCCTGCCAAGCTGAAAGGGAACCAGGATGGGACTTCTGACTCGCACGACGGAGACCGCGCCCTGCACGGTCGAGGTCGTCCACAAATTCGAGGAGCTTTCGGCCCATGTCCGGCTGGACAACGGCGCCGTGATCAACCCGGGCGACACCGTGAAGGTGCAGGGCCCGCCCGTTCTGGCCGGCTATGGCGAGGCGGTGAGCGAACAGCGCACCGCCTTCATCACCCGCGCCTCGACGCTCGAGCGGTTCTGGACCCGCCTCACCGGCGACATGGAGTTCATGGAGCTCTGCGAGTTCTCCTTCTCCGAGGAGGCCACGCTGTGAACGCCCACGCCAAACACACCGCAGACGCCACCACCGCCGAAGAGGGTCTCGCCATCCAGCAGGCCCAGGCGAAGTTCGACAGCAAGGCCGCGACCGACCTCGCGATGCAGAACACCATCCTGACGCCGCGCTTCTACACCACCGATTTCGACGAGCTCGACGCGATCGACGTGACCCCGGTGCGCGCCGACTGGGACAACCTGCTGGACCAGATGCGCCGCGACCCGAACAAGGGCCATTTCCGCAAGACGGCCGAGTGGGACCAGATCGACTGGGAGGGGATGGAGCCCGAGCTGAAGAAGGAGTTCCTCGACTTCCTCGTCTCCTCCTGCACCGCCGAGTTCTCGGGCTGCGTCCTCTACAAGGAGATGAAGCGGCGCGGCAACAACAAGGATATCTGCGAGCTGTTCAGCTACATGTCCCGCGACGAGGCGCGCCATGCCGGCTTCATCAACGACGCGCTGCGCGAGGCGGGCGTCGCGGTGAACCTCGGCTTCCTGACGCGCGAGAAGAAATACACCTATTTCCGGCCCAAGTTCATCTACTACGCCACCTACCTGTCGGAAAAGATCGGCTACGCCCGCTACATCACCATCTACCGCCATCTCGAACGGCACCCGGAAAAGCGGTTCCACCCGATCTTCAAGTGGTTCAAGGAGTGGTGCAACGACGAGCATTCCCATGGCGAGGCCTTCGCCCTGCTGATGCGCACCGACCCGAGGATCACCGAAAGCTTCACCTCGAAGCTCTGGATCCGGTTCTTCCTGACCGCCGTCTATTCCACGATGTGGGTGCGCGACCATGCGCGGCCCCGCTTCCACGAGGCGCTTGGCGTCGACATCGACTGGTACGACCAGGAGGTGTTCCGCATCACCTCGGAAATCGCGCGGCAGGTGTTCCCGGTGGAACTCGACATCCAGCATCCCGCCTGGCGGAAGAACCTCGACCGCATGAACCGCGCCTTTCAGGCGATGGACCGGGCGAAGCAGAAGGGTGGCGTCTCGGGATGGTTGGGACGGATGGCCGCGGGGGCCGGGGCGGCGCGCGCCTTTGCCGCGCTTTACTTGATCCCGATCAAGGCCAATGTCCCGCCCGAGAACGTAAGGCTGCAACCGGCCTACTGACGACACAATGGGCCGGAGGCGCCCCGCGGCGCCCCCGGTCTGCTTCACGACCTCGAAACCCGCCTCTGGCAAAAGGGACCGGATGCTTCTGTCAAACCCCTGGATCGCGGCCCTCAGCGCGCTGTTCGTGTGGTGGTTCTCCACCGGCGCGATCCTGTACGCGGTCAAGCGGGCGGACACCGGCGGGCCGGGCGGGCACGTGGCGACCGTGATCCTCGGCCTGCCGCTCCTGTTCCTCGGCATCTACGGCGTGCTCGATTCGGTCGACGACACCTCGCCCCGCGGCGCCTACGTCAGCTTCCTGTCGGCGCTCGCCGTCTGGGGCTGGATCGAACTCGCCTTCCTCTGCGGCGTCGTCACCGGCCCGAACACCCGTCCCCTGCCCCCGGGCGTCGAGGGGTGGGAGAGGTTCCTCAGGGCCTGGGGCACCATCGCCTGGCACGAGATGCTGCTGGTCGCGGGGCTGTTCCTGCTGGTGTTCCTCACGCGGGGAATGGAGAACTCGACCGCGCTCTGGACCTTCGCGGTGATGTTCTTCGCCCGCGTCTCGGCCAAGCTGAACCTGTTCTTCGGCGTGCCCCACATCCACACCGAATTCCTGCCAAGCCCGCTTTCGCACCTGGCAAGCCACTTCCGCCGCCGGGCGATGAACTGGGTGTTTCCGATCTCGGTCTCCCTGCTCACCTTCGCGACCTTCTGCTGGCTGGAACGCGCCTTCACCACCGGGCGCACGGAATTTTCACTGCTTGCGGCATTGACGGCACTGGCCCTGCTGGAGCACTGGCTTATGGTTCTGCCCCTGCCGGACGAGAAACTCTGGCGCTGGATGCTTCCCGCGCCCAAGCTGATGCCCAAGACCAACGACAAGACCCTGTTGCGAGAGGAACCCCATGGATTTTGATGCTCTCTTCCAGCGCCAGCTGGACGACCTGAAGGCCGAGGGGAACTACCGCGTCTTCGCCGAGATGGAACGGACCTGCGGCACCCACCCCAAGGCCGTGAACCACGGACCCGGCGGCGCGCGGGACGTGACGGTCTGGTGCTCGAACGACTACCTCGGCATGGGCCAGCACCCCAAGGTGGTCGAGGCGATGGTCGAGGCCGCGCGCAGCTGCGGCACCGGCGCCGGCGGCACCCGCAACATCAGCGGCACCAACAGCCACCACATCGCGCTCGAGAAGGAGCTGGCCGACCTCCACGGCAAGGAAGCCGCGCTGCTGTTCACCTCGGGCTATGTCTCGAACTGGGCCGCGCTCGGCACGCTGGGGTCGCGCCTGCCCGGCGCGGTGATCCTGTCGGACGCGCTGAACCATGCCTCGATGATCGAGGGGATCCGCCATTCCCGCGCCCAGAAGGTGATCTGGAAGCACAACGACCCCGAGGACCTGGACCGCAAGCTGGCCGCCCTGCCCGCCGACGCGCCGAAGATCGTCGCCTTCGAATCGGTCTACTCGATGGACGGCGACATCGCCCCGATCCGGGAGATCTGCGACGTCGCCGACAAGTACGGCGCGATGACCTACATCGACGAGGTGCACGCGGTCGGCATGTACGGCCCCCGCGGCGGCGGCGTGGCCGAACAGGAAGGGCTGATGGACCGCATCACCCTGATCGAGGGGACGCTCGGCAAGGCCTTCGGCTGCTTCGGCGGCTACATCACCGGCTCGGCCGCGCTCTGCGATTTCATCCGGTCGTTCAGCTCGGGCTTCATCTTCACCACCGCCCTGCCCCCGGCCGTGGCCGCGGCCGCGAAGGTGTCGATCGCCCATCTCAAGACCTCGGACGCCGAGCGCAGGAAGCAGCGCGAACAGGTGGAAAAGCTGCGCGCCCGTCTCGACGCCTACGGCATCCCGCACCTCGACAACCCCAGCCACATCGTGCCGGTGATGATCAAGGACCCGGTCAAGTGCCGCATGATCTCGGACATCCTGATGCGCGATTTCGGCGTCTACGTGCAGCCGATCAACTATCCCACCGTGCCGAAGGGGACCGAGCGGCTGCGCTTCACGCCGGGGCCGCTGCACACCGATGCCGACATCGACCACATGTGCCGCGCGCTGAACTCGCTCTGGCAGCAATGCGCGCTGGCGCGACAGGTGGCTTGAAAAAAATCCCGGGGCGCGCGAATAAATTGTCGCGCAATCTTTACCCGTGACCCGCGCGATCTAGGTGTACGACTGGTTCAAAGGGAGAGAACTATGAATAAATTCACGATTGCCGCAGCCGCGATGCTGCTCAGCGCCCCCGCCTTCGCCCAGGATGCAACCGGCGATGCCGCAGCGGGCGAAAAGGTGTTCAACCAGTGCCAGGCCTGCCACGTCGTCCAGAACGACGCGGGCGAAGTGCTTG
Organism: Oceaniglobus roseus; assembly: GCF_002869745.1. Lineage (GTDB taxonomy): Bacteria > Pseudomonadota > Alphaproteobacteria > Rhodobacterales > Rhodobacteraceae > Oceaniglobus > Oceaniglobus roseus. Next base: position 14,447 of record NZ_PNOS01000036.1, on the reverse strand, counting down.
CCGGGCGCAACGGCAAGGTCGGCCCGAACCTCTATGGCCTGCCGGGCCGCAAGGCCGGCAGCGTCGAGGGCTTCCGCTATGGCGACAGCATGGTCGCCGCCGGCGAGAAGGGCCTGAACTGGGACGAGGAGCACTTCGTCAAGTACGTGCAGGATCCCACCGGCTTTCTGCGCGAATACCTCGACGACAGCTCGGCCCGCGGCAAGATGGCCTTCAAGCTGCGCAAGGAAGAGGACGCGACCAACGTCTGGGCCTATATCGCCTCGCTCTCTCCCGCGCCGTCGAACTGATCGACGCGACCACTTCGTGAACGGGCCGCCGGTATCGCACCGGCGGCCTTTTTCTTGGACCGCTCCCCGATGACCCGCTCTCCCCTCTTCGGGCCGCTGCTGGCGGCCACCGGCGCGCTGGTGATCGCGCCCGACACGCTGATGATGCGGCTCTCGGGGCTTGACGGCGTGGCGATGATGGCCTGGCGGGGCGGGCTGACGGCGGCGGTGTTCCTGGGGTTCTGGCTGGTCACCTCCGCGGAGCGGCGGCGCGACCTCGCCCGCCTCGCGACCGGCGCGGGGATCGCCGTGATCGTCGCGCAGGCGCTGAACGCCATGGTGTTCAGCCTGGCCGTCGCCCATGCCCCCGTCTCCGTCGTGCTCTTCGGCGTCGCCACGGTGCCCGTCACCGCCGCCCTCTTCGCCCGCCTGCTGCTGGGCGAGCGCACCCGCCGCGCCACCTGGATCACGATCGCCGCGGTGCTGGCCGGCATCGCCATCGCCGTCTTCGGCGGCGAGAGGGGCGAGGTGACGCTGAACCTCGCCGCCGTGCTGGGCGCCCTCGGCGGGCTGGTCGTGGCCTGCACCCTGTCGCTGACCTTCGTGCTGCTGCGCGCCCACCCTGCCCTGCCGATCCTGCCGGTGATGGGGGCGGGCAGCGCGCTCAGCGGCGGCGCGGGCCTGCTGCTGGTCGCGCCCGGCGCCGCCATCGACGGCACGCTCTGGCCCATCGCCGTCTCGGGCGCACTGCTGCTGCCGCTGTCGTTCTTCTGCTTCACCACCGCCTCGCGCCACACCCATGCCGCCAACGTGAGCCTGATGCTGCTGCTCGAGACCATCCTCGGCCCGCTCCTGGTCTGGGCCGGGGTGGGCGAGGCGCCGACGCCCGCGATGTTCCTCGGCGGCGCGGTGGTGATCGTCAGCCTCGCGGCCTATCTCCTGGCGATCCGGCCCACCCCGCGCGACCGGCCGGCGGCGGAGGCCTCCGGCGGGCGTATGTGAGGCGAGCAGGAACCAGCGGTCAGGCGACCACCACGACCTCGCTCACGCTGTCGTCGACCGAGCGGACGGCGGCGGTGATCCGCCCGATCAGGTGCGTCTGCACATAGGCGCCGTGGAAGCGGCTCGGCGCCTTCAGGGTCAGCCGCCCCCCTGCCCTGCCCGCCCGCGCCAGCGCGGCGAGCCAGGCGCCGTAGCTGCCCTGATCCTCGCCGTGCAGCAGCCCCTTCGCCAGGTCCCATTCCGTCCCGCCGGTCAGGTCCGGCGGCGTCACCGTGCCGCGCACCGGCATCGGCACGACCGTCGCCTCGGGCGCCCCTTCGAGGCGCAGGGCGAAGTCCGGCCCGACATCCGCCCAGACCTCGCGCGTCGCCTCGAGCATCCGGTCGATGTCGAGAGCGTATTCCGTCACCCGCCCCCGCGCCCCCTGCCGCCGCACGACAAGCCAGCCCATGGCGCGCAGCCGCGCCATCTCGCGCTTCACGGTGCGCTCGTCGCAGTGCCAGAGACGCGCGATCTCGCGCTGGCCCACGGCCAGTTCGTCGCGGGACCAGTTGTAGCGGGCGACGATCAGGGTCATCAGCCGCAGGATCAGCCGCTGCACGCCCTTCGGCTGCGCCAGGGCGAAGCTGCCCATCGCGGTCAGCAGGTCGTACTTGCGCGACGCCGCCCCGCGCCCCACGGGTTTCACGGAAAGCATGCCTGCCCTCGTTTCTGGTGCACCTGCGGTGCCCGCCTCGGTTGCCGAACTCTCGCGGTCCGGTTTCGATGGCGCTGGTTAACAGTTCCTTAACTCAGCGTTCTTTACCACCGTTGCGCAATTAGCGTCCGGTTTCCCGATTCTGTCAAGCGTCGACGCCCCCAGGCAGGGATGCCCACCACAATCCGAAGGATGAATCCGGTATGTACAGGTATTGGGGGCCAGTCTACGTGTCCCCCTATCGGCAGTATTTGTCCCCCATTGGGCCGGCGCGGCGACGGTCACTGTCCCCCTGTCCCGTGCTGCCTGACCGCCGGTCCGAAAGCCAGCGTGCGAATCGGTAAGGGTTTGAAAACCCTCATGTCCCTGCGGGGACAGGAAAATGCCGAACCGATGATAATGGGTTTTGCCTTCAACGCAAATCCGGCGTAAATCTGTATGAGGCAGGAATTAACGTCCCGGAACCGGGCAGGAGGCAAGATGTTCACCCATACCGACCTGGCCCGGCTGCAGGCGCAGTCGCTGAAGATGCAGGGCTGGATCCGCCAGCAGACCTTTTCCCCGGAGATGGAGAAGACGCTGCGCCGGTTCTCGTCCTGGGAGGTGGCCGAGCTGATCTTCCAGGTGAACCAGTCGACTCTGCGCGGCCGTCTCGCCGCCGACCCCTCCCTGCCCCAAGGTCTGGTCGAGGAGGACGGGCGGCAGCGCTGGTACAGCCTCGAGGAGATCAACCAGATCCGCCGCAAGCTGAAGGTCAACCGCAAGTCGCTGATGCCTTACCGCCCCGCCAACACGCGGGCGATCCGCATCGCCATCGCCAACTTCAAGGGCGGCGCGGGCAAGTCGACGACCGCGCTCCACTTCGCCCATGCCGCGGCGCTGGACGGCTACCGGGTGCTCTGCATCGACTTCGACCCGCAGGCGACGCTCTCCCACTCCATGGGCCTTTCCGACGTGGCCGAGGAATACACCGTCTGGGGCGTCATGGCGCGCGACCTGATCCGCGAGACGGCGCGCATGAACTCGGCGGCCACCGGCGCCGAATCGGGGGCCGCCCTTCCCCATCGCAAGCTGCCCTCCTCGATCACCGACATGGGCCTGTCCGAGCTCCGCGTGAACGACTTCATCAAGCCGACCTCCTGGCCCACCATCGACATCGTCCCAAGCTGCGCCAACGCCGCCTTCGTCGAGTTCGCCTCGGCCCAGTACCGCCACCTGAACCCCGAGTGGTCCTTCTTCGCCGCCGTCTCGCGCTATCTCGACAGCCTCGCCGACGACGCCTACGACCTCGTCATCTTCGACTGTCCGCCGGCCATCGGTTACCAGTCGATGAACGCGGTGTTCGCCGCCGACATGCTCTACATCCCGTCCGGCCCCGGCTACTGGGAGTACGACTCCACCACCTCCTTCATCGGCCAGCTGGCCGAGGCGCTGGAGGATCTGGGCCGCTTCTCCAACGTCGTCCCGGCCGGGACGATGCAGCTGCCGAAGGCCTTCCGCGACATCCGCTTCCTGCTGACCCGCTACGAGCACGGCAACGACCTGCACCGCGCGATGCGCACGGCTTTCGGCAAGGTGTTCGAGGACAGGGTGACGGAGCACCCGATCGAGATGACCCGCGCGGTCGAGCAGTCGGGGCGGTTCCTGTCCTCGATCTACGAGATGGATTACCGCGACATGACGCGGGAGACCTGGCGGCGGGCGCGCGCGTCCTTCGACCGGGCCTATGGCGAATTCAAGACCCACGTCACCCGGGCCTGGGCCGAGATGGAGAAAGAGCAATGAGCAAGCGGCGCGTCTTCGACATCGACTTTCCCTCCGGCCCCGAGGAATCCGCTGCCCCGGCTTCCGAGGCGCGGCGCAGCCCGATGGCCGCCGCGATCACCGAGAATGCCTCGGCCCTCGGCGAACGGCAGTCGGCCGAGGCCGCGATCCGGGCCGAGAACGATGCGCTGGCCCACGAACACGTCCGGCTGAAGAAGCTGGGCCTGATCACCGACCTGATCCCGCTTTCCGAGATCGAGGCGACGAAGCTGGTGCGCGACCGCTGGCTGCGGGACGATCCCGAACTGGCCGAGCTCAAGGCCTCGATCAAGGCGGTGGGCCTGTCGAACCCGATCCGGGTCGAGAAGACCGAAAGCGGCTACCAGCTGGTCCAAGGCTTCCGCCGCCTTGCCGCCTATATGGAACTGGACGCCGAGCATCCCGACGGCAGCTTCGCCCGCATCCCCGCCGGTCTGATCGCGCCCGGCGAGACGCTGGAGGGTCTCTACCGGCGGATGGTGGACGAGAACCTGGTGCGAAAGGACATCTCCTTCGCCGAGATGGGGCTGCTCGCCATTGGCTATTTCGACGAGCGGGCCGAGGATCTGGAATCGCCCATGGAGGCGGTCGAAAGCCTGTACCGCAGCGCCAGCCGCCAGAAGCGCGGGCACATCCGCGTCTTCGTGCAGCTGATGATGGCGCTTGGGGATGACCTCGACCACCCCGAGGCGATTCCGCGCTCGCTCGGCTCGGACCTGATGCGGCGGATCGACGAGGATCCCGAGGTGCTGGACCGGGTGACGGAGGCGCTGAAGATGCATCCGCTGCGCACGGCCGAGCAGGAGCTCGAGATCCTGCGCCACGCCGCCACCGCGCCGAAGCCGCGGCTGAAGCCGGTGAAGGGGCTGCGTCCCAGCACGGCGAAGACCACGCTGCGGCTGTCGCGTCCCGAGGGGCTGGCGCGCTGCACGGTGGCGGACGGCAAGGTGGAACTGCGCCAGGACCGCGACTTCGCCGCGATCGACCGGCCCCGGCTGGAGCGCGCCATGGCCGCGTTCTTCGCCGCGCTCGATGACCGTGCGGACGGGTAACGTCATCTTAACCTTCTGATATTCCTCACGTCCCCGCGGGGACATCCTTCAGGAAATCCGCGATCATCCCGGCAAGGCGTGCGGGCTGTTCCTCGTGCGCGAGGTGGCCGAGGCCCGGCAGCTCGACGTATTCCCCCCGCGGCAGCCGCGCCGCAGCCTCGCGCGAGACGCGGGGCGGGACGGTGCGGTCGTTGCCGGTGGCCAGCAGGCGGACCGGGCAGGCGATGCGGGGCAGGGCGTCCAGCAGGGGCTCGATCCGCCACTGCGACATCATCAGGAGCGTGCCGTCGACATGGCCCGGGTCGCCCGTCAGCAGGCGGTAGAGGTGCACGCCCTCGGGGCCGATGTCCGAGCCGGTGGAGGCGAGCAGCTCCTTCACCCGCGCCTCGTTGCCGGACATGCGGGCGAAGAGCGAGGGGACGAACGGGGTCGCTGCCAAGAGCTTGGCCATCGCGGGGAACAGGAACCCGGCCAGCCCGTCGAAGGTGCCGAGCGCGGCGTTGATCCCCATGACGCCGCTGACCGGCCGCTCCAACGCCATCTGCAGGGCCACCGCTCCGCCGGCGGAGTGGCCGGCGATCAGGTCGGGGCGCCAGCCCTGGTCGTCGCAGAGCGTCCAGAGATCCTCGGCCGTCGCCGCCAGCCCCGACCGGCTGCGGGTGCCGAGGCGGGTGAAGCCCTGGCCGGGGAGGTCGGGGGCGATGACGTGGTGATCCCGCGCGAGGATGGGGAACACCCCGCGCCAGCTTTGCGTCGCGCCGCCCGCGCCGTGGAGGAGGAGGATCGTCGGACCTTCGCCCGCCTCCTGCACGTGCCAGCGGTGGGGACGACAGGGGATGAAGCGCGAAGCGCCGCGGTTCGGCCACTCCCGCCCGTGGCGTGTCCAGTCCACCGCTCAGCCGTCCAGCGCGGCGCCGAGGGTGGCGGAGAGCGCGCGGGCGTCGGCGCGGGGCAGGGCGATACAGGGGGCATCCAGGATCCGCGCCAGATCTTTCAAGGAGTCCTGAGGGCGGCGCGCGGTGTCGATCACCAGCGACGGCGTGCCGAGACGGCGCAGCGCCCGCGCCATCCGGGTGGCATCTTCGGCCGCCTGCGCGCGGTTGGCGGTGCCGTCGAGCGCGATGTTGGCGCGGCCATCGGTCAGCAGCGCGATGCTGGGGGTCATCCCCTTGCCGCGGGCCTGCTGCGCGACGTCCAGCGCGGCCTTCAACGCCGCGGCGAGGGGTGTGCCGCCGCCGCCGGGCAGGGCGGCGAGGCGGCGCTTGGTCTGCACGAGGCTGCGGGTGGGCGGCAGCAGCAGCTCGGCGGTCTCGCCGCGGAAGGCGATGAGGGCGACGTGATCGCGGCGGGCATAGGCCTCGCCCAGCAGGATCTCGACCGCGCCCTTGGCCTCGGCCAGCCGCGCCATGGCGGCGGAGCCCGAGGCGTCGACGGCGAAGATCAGCAGCCGGTCCGAGGTCTCCTGATAGCGCTTCACGCGGATGTCGCCGGGCCGGATGTGCAGCCCCGGCTTGCCCGGCACCTGGGCGCGGCGCATGGCCTGCCAAGGGGCCGCGGAGGTGAGGGTCGCGACGAGGTCGATCCGGCTGCGCCCGTCCAGCCGGCCGGGGCGCGAGGGCAGGGGGCGGCCGCGGCGGTTGCCCCTCCTCCCCGCGCCGCTGCCGGGCGCGCCGGAGGCCGAACGGGCGGCGTGCCCGGCGGCGAGGCGGGCCAGCAGGTCGCGGGGCAGGGCGGTCAGGGCCGCTTCCAGCAGGACGTCCTGCGGGATCTCGGCCTGTTCGGTCTGTCCCTGCGGGGCCGGATCCTGTTGCGATTCAGGCTCTGTTTCGGCCTGATCCGGCTCTTCCGGGGCGGGAAGGACGGTGGCGCGGTGGGGATAGACCAGCTCGACCGCCCGTTGCAGGTCGTCTTGGGTGACCTCGTCGTGACCGCCGAGCGCCGCCAGTGCGCGGGCGGCGGCGAGCGCGTGCAGCGGCGCGCGCAGGGACGCGATGCCGAGCGCCGCCGCGGTGTGGGCGAGGTCGGCGATGGCCGGGGCCGGGACGCGGACCTTCGGCAGGCGTGCGCGGGCGGCGGTAAAATCCTCTGCCACAGGCTCTGTCACGGCGGAAAGCGGCACCTCGGAGAGGTCGAGGAACAGGGCGAGGCGGTCGGCGAGGGCGGGAGGCAGCGCCTCGTCCTCCCCCCCCCCCCCCTCGAGCGCGACGAGCGCGGCGCTTCGGGCGTCGAGCGCCTGGCCAAGCTGCACGGCAAGGGAGGGCGGGCAGCGTTCGGCCATGGCGAGAAGCAGGGCAGCGGGGCGGTACAGCAGCCCCTCGCGCCGTACCATGCGCCCTTCGGCCAGCGCCGCCGTCAGGTCGAGCCCGCCGTGGAGTTCGCCCGCGCCGATCCCCGGATGGATCCGCCGCACCGGCAGGTGCAGCGCGCCAAGCCCGGCCAGCAGCGCGTCGCGGGCCGGGGAGGGGCGGGCGCGCAGCCAGAGTCCGCCGAGGCCCACGGGATCGACGGCCAAGAGCCGCAGCGCCAGCAGGGCACGGGGCCAGGGGGCGAGGGGCCCGGTCATTCCGCGGCGGTCTGGAAGGCTCCGAACAGCTCGGACAGGGCGCGGTTGACGCGCGAGGACGAGCCCGCCTCGTCCAGCGGATCGCGGCGCAGGCGGTGACGGAGCGCCATGGGGGCGATCTTGCGGACATGGCGCCGCGCGACCTCGGTATCGCCCTCGAAAGCGGCCAGCGCGCGGGCGGCCTTCAGCAGCGTCAGCTCCCCCCGGAGCCCGTCCGAGCCGAGCGCGACGCAGAGTTCGGCACAGTCGTGCAGGGTCTGTTCCGGCGTCTCCAGCGCCTTCACCGCCTTGCGCGCCGCGAGGATGCGCTTCCTCAGGGCGGCATCCTCGGCGCCCCAGGTCTTCAGGAAGGCGGCGCGGTCGCTTTCATATGCGTCGCGGCGGCGGATGACCTCGACCCGTTGGCCGATGTCGGTGGGCGAGGCGACCTCGACCGACAGCCCGAAGCGGTCCAGAAGCTGCGGCCGCAGCTCTCCCTCTTCCGGGTTGCCCGAGCCGACGAGGACGAAGCGCGCCGGGTGGCGGATGCTAAGCCCTTCTCTTTCCACGACATTCTCGCCGGACTGGGCGACGTCGAGCAAGAGGTCGACGATGTGGTCCTCCAGCAGGTTCACCTCGTCGATGTAGAGATAGCCGCGGTTCGCCCGGGCCAGCAGCCCCGGCTGGAACGCCTTCTCGCCGCGCGTCAGCGCGCGTTCGATGTCAAGCGCGCCGGTCACGCGGTCCTCCGACACGCCGAGGGGCAGGTCGACGACGGGCGTCGGCCGCTTGACCGTCCTTTTCGACCCGATCTCGGCCCAATCGGGGCAATCCTTGACGTCGGCCGAGTTCACCGGGCAGCCTTCGACCTGGGTGATCGGCGGCAGGAGACCGGCCAGTGCCCGGACGGCGGTGGACTTGCCGGTGCCGCGGTCGCCGAAGACCAGCACGCCGCCGATAGCGGGGTCGATGGCGGTCAGCACCATGGCCAGTTTCATCTCGTCCTGACCGACGATGGCGGAGAAGGGGAAGGTCATGCGGCCAGCCTTTCGAGTTTGGCGAGCGGGTCGGAGCCGCCCCAGGTGCCCCGCGTGCCGGTGACGCGGAAACGGGCATAGAGTTCCTCGGCGAACCAGCCGCCCTCGCGCACCGCCCTGATGGCGCGGGCGTGGGGGCCGTCGGCCCGGGCGAAATGGGCCATCGACGCGGTGTCGGGCCAGACCGAGAAGGTGACCTGGTGCAGCCAGGGCAGTTCGCCGATGCCGATCTTGAAGGCGACGTTCGGATCGCTGCCGATGGCGGCCGAAATCTTCGGTTCGTGCCGCCAGAAGTCGCGCAGGAAGCGGGGGCGGATCGTCGCGCGGGTGAGGGCGGCGACGGGGCCGGTAGTGGTGCCGGTGATGGTGCCGGTGGGCCGGAACGGCGCTTGCGCCGACCATGCCCCGCGGGCGGCGGTGGGGGCGAGGAACAGGGTGTAGGCCTCGGACGCCTTCGCGCGCCAGCGGCGGAACACCGGGGCGGTGTCGAGGCGGCGCTCTGCGGTCGCGGCGTCGGGCCAGGCGGCGAGGATCGCCCAGACCGCGGTGTTCGGGCGCGGCGTGAAGCCTTCGCCGGTGCCCGAGCCGCAGAGCTTCCAGAACCCGCAGTCCGGCATCGCGCGGAAGGACAGCCGTGCGAGTGCCATCTGGGAGAGGACCCAGAGGCGCGCGGCGGCGCTGTCGAAGCGGTGCACGGAGAGGGTGACGGTTTGGATGGCGCGACTCCCGTTCTTGTCGAAGTGTCAAGTTAGTTTGACACCGTTTTTCGCCCCTGTGAAGGGTGTCCGCAAAAACGCCGCAGCCGGCAGATAGGAGTTGTCAACCTGACTAGACACATCTAGCGTAAGTCCATGGTGACAAGAGTCGATCCCCTGCGGCAGAAGACCGGATCCGGGCCCTCGGAGGCCATCGTGATCGGGGCGGGACTCGGGGGGCTTTCGGCGGCGATGCGGCTGGGCGCCAAGGGCTATCGCGTCACGGTTCTGGACCGGCTGGACCGGGCCGGGGGGCGCGGGTCGTCGATCACGAAGGCGGGGCACCGGTTCGACCTGGGGCCGACCATCGTGACCGTGCCGCAGGTGTTCGAGCGGCTGTGGGAGGAGTGCGGGCGCGACTTCCGCAAGGACGTGGACCTGCGCCCGGTCGATCCCTACTACGAGATCCGCTGGGACGACGGCTCGACCTATACCGTGCGGCAGGACGAGGCCGCGATGCTGGCCGAGGTGGCGCGGCTCAGCCCTGGCGACGTGGCGGGATACGAGCGGTTCCTCGCGGACAGCGAGGCGCGCTATCGCTTCGGGTTCGAGGGGCTGGGGCGCAAGCCGATGCACCGGCTGAAGGACCTGTTGCGCGAGCTGCCGGGCTTCGTGCGGCTGAGGGCGGACCGGTCGGTCTATGCCCATGTGGCGAGCAGGGTGAAGGATCCGCGGCTTCGGATGGCGCTGTCGTTCCATCCGCTGTTCATCGGCGGCGATCCGGTGAACGTGACCTCGATGTACATCCTCGTCAGCCACCTCGAGAAGGCGTTCGGCGTGCATTACGCCATGGGCGGGGTGCAGGCGATGGCCGATGCCATGGTCGCCGTCATCCGCGACCAGGGGGGCGCGGTGCGCCTCGGCGTCGAGGTGGACGAGATCACCCACCGGGGCGACCGCGCCACCGGCGTGCGGATGGCGGATGGCGAGACGCTGGCGGCCGACGTGGTGGTGAGCAACGCCGATCCGGGCCACACCTATGGGCGGCTGCTGCGCAGCCGGGCGAAGCGGCGCTGGAGCGATGCGAGGCTGAAGCGGGCGCGCTGGTCCATGGGGCTGTTCGTCTGGTATTTCGGCACGAAGGGCACGGCGGGAAAATGGGGCGACGTGGGCCACCACACGATCCTGAACGCGCCGCGCTATCGCGGGCTGCTGAAGGACATCTTCATCCGGAAGCACCTGGCCGGGGACATGTCGATCTACCTCCACCGCCCCTCGGTCACGGACCCGAGCGTGGCGCCGAAGGGCGACGACACCTTCTATGCCCTCGCCCCGGTGCCGAACCTGACCGGCGACACTCCGGTGGACTGGGCGGCGGAGGCCGAGCCCTATCGCCACAGGCTGGCCGAGGTGCTGGACCGGAAGCTGATCCCGGGGTTCGAGGCGCATCTGGCGGCCTCCGAGGTCTTCACGCCGGAGACCTTCGTCTCGCGCTATCTCAGCCCCCACGGCGCCGGCTTCTCCCTCGAACCGCGGATCTTCCAGTCGGCCTTCTTCCGGCCGCACAACGTGAGCGAGGAGCTTTCGGGGCTGTACCTGGTCGGGGCTGGCACCCATCCGGGGGCGGGGATCCCCTCGGTCGTGGCCTCGTCGGAGGTGCTGACGCAGCTCGTTCCCGATGCCGCGCGGCCGCTGGAACAGCCCCGGAAACTGGCGGCGGAGTGAGGCCGATGATCGACCCGAAGGACATGGAACACTGCCGCGAGGCGATCCGCCACGGCTCTCTCTCCTTCCATGCCGCCTCGCGGCTGCTGCCCGAGCGGGTGCGCGACCCGGCGCTGGCGCTCTATGCCTTCTGCCGGCTGGCGGACGACGCGGTGGACCTGCAGGACGACAAGGCCGGCGCGGTGCTGCGGCTGAGGGACCGGCTGGACCTCGTCTATTGCGGCCGCCCCCGCAACGCGCCGGCCGACCGCGCCTTCGCCGCGGTGGTGCAGGGGTTCGAGATGCCGCGCACCCTGCCCGAGGCGCTGCTGGAGGGGCTGGCCTGGGACGCGATGGAGCGGCGCTATGCCGACCTCTCGGGCCTCTACGACTATTCCGCGCGGGTGGCTGCGGCGGTGGGCGCGATGATGTGCGTGCTGATGGGGGTGCGCGACGCCCATGCGCTGGCGCGGGCCTGCGACCTGGGCGTGGCGATGCAGCTGACCAACATCGCCCGCGACGTGGGCGAGGACGCGCGGGCGCGGCGGATGTACCTGCCGCTCGACTGGCTCTCGGCCGCGGGGATCGACCCCGACGCCTTCTTCGCCGAGCCGCTGCCGACCGATCCGGTGCGCGCCATGGTGCGCCGCCTGCTGCGCGAGGCGGACCTGCTGTACCTCAGGGCCGAGGCGGGGATCCCCGCGCTGCCGATGGCGGCGCGGCCCGGCATCTATGCCGCGCGCCACATCTATGCCGGGATCGGCCAGGCGGTCCGGCGGAACGGGTTCGATTCCGTCTCGTGGCGGGGGCGCACCAGCCGGCGGCAGAAGGCCGGCTGGCTGGGCCTGTCGATGCTGCGGGCCGGGGTCTCGGTGATGATGCCGCGCTCGGCCGTCCTTTATGCCCGGCCGCTGGCCGAGACCGGGTTCCTTGTGGACGCCGCGGCGCGCGCCGGGAGCGCGCCGGGCACCTGGGGCGAGGGGCGGGCGGGATCTCTCGTCGGGGTCTTCGCGGCGCTGGAGGCACAGGACCGGATGCGTGCGGGCTGAGCGGGAACAATTGCCGCCCTCGCGCCTTTGCCCCGGGCAGGACTTACGCTAAAGGCTTCCCATGGACTGGACCCTCTTCGCCATCTTCTTCGCCAGCTGCGGCGCCGCCGCCGCGACCGGCGCCATGTTCCAGCCGGGGGCCTGGTACGAGAGCCTGAACAAGCCCCGCTGGACCCCGCCCGACTGGGTGTTCCCCGTCACCTGGACCACGCTCTACATCCTGATGTCCTGGGCGGCGACGCGGGTCGCCATGGGCTATGGCAACGACACGGCGCTGGCGCTCTGGGGGTTGCAGATCGGGCTGAACACGCTCTGGACGCCGGTGTTCTTCGGGCTGAACCGGATGCGCGCGGCCTTCGTGGTGATCGTGTTCCTGTGGATCGCCGTGGCGCTGACCCTGCTGGCCTTCTGGTCGGTGGATCCGCTGGCCGGGATCCTCTTCGTTCCCTACCTCGTCTGGGTGACGATCGCGGGGGCGCTGAACTGGTCGGTCTGGCGGATGAACCCCGACGAGGCGCGCTGAGGGGGCTTCGCCCCTGCGATGTCGGTGACTCTTGCGGGCCTTTTCGGGGGCTCTGCCCCCGTCGCCTTCAGCGACTCCCCCGGGATATTTTTGAAGCAAAGATGAGGGGGGTCCGGGGGGAGATGGCTGCCGTCTGTCCTGTGGCTCAGTCGTCGAAGCGCCAGTTGCGGCGGCGGGGGACGCGCAGGGCGAGCATCGGCTTGAGCAGGGGCGAGGCGAAGCGGTCGAGGTCCAGCGCCTCGTGCACGCCCTCGGTGGTTTCGCCGTCGATGCGCGTGCGCACCACCGAACGGCTGTAGAAGGGCGCGTCGAGCATCGCCTTGACCTGGTGCGGGGCGAAGCCCGGATCGGCCCGGGTTTCCCGCCGCACCTGCCAGAGCGAGCGGCGGAAGCGGGTGAGCGGCGGCGGCGCGATCCCGGTCACCCGGCCGTCGGGGGAGAAGTGCAGGGCGGCTTCCAGCGTGGAGCCGTCGCGGCGGATCGCGTCGTAGAAGCAGGCGGCCCCGGTCTTCAGCGGGAAGCGGCCCCAGGTCCAGAAGCGGAAATCGTCCTCGAGCGCGCGGGTGCCGAAATTGGCGTCGAAATAGCCGTGGCCCGTCCATTGCCAGCCTTCCCCGAGATCGACCTCGATCGACGAGACGGGGGCGAAGGGGCGCCAGACATGGGTGCCCTTCGGGTCGAGCAGGAGTTCGCGGTCGGTGATGGCCGAAGGGGTCAGGGCGATGCGGCCCCGCACGCGGGAGACGAGGGGGAGGGACGAGACCTCGTCGATGTCGATCAGCAGCTTCTCCCCGGTCCAGTGCAGGGAGGAGGGGCCGACGGTGAAGCTGTCGCGCGTGGTGCGCAGGGCGGGGGCGCCGCGGTCGGTCATCGTGAAGCGGCCGCCGCGGCCGTAGGTGGCGACGTTGATGCAGCAATGGTTGGCGGGGTTCCTGCGCCCGCTCCAGCGGTACCAGGGCGAGAAGACCGAGCCGATGAAGGCGATGACCGAGACCGCCTGCGTGCCGTCGTCGCTTATGCCGTCGACATACCACCACGCGTAGCCGTCCGGGGGGACGTCGAGGTGGAAGCAAGGTCCTTCCGCATCGCCGCGGCCGCGTGCGCTCCGGAGAGGGTCGCCATCGGCACCCCCGCCCCCGGATGGGCCCCGCCCCCCGCGAGGTAGAGGCCCGGGACCGCCGTCCGCGCCTGGGGCCGTTTCAGCGCCGCCGTCAGCCCGTGCGGGGAGCGCCCGTAGAGGGAGCCGAGGCTCGCCGGGAACAGCGCGTCGAAGTGCTGCGGCGTCGTCAGGGCGCTGTCGGGCGGGGCGGGCGAGAAGGTCAGGCCGTGGCGCGCCAGGGACTGGAAGGTGAGCTGTCGGCATGTGTCGGGCTCCGGGCCGGGGCCGCGGAGGGGCGGCGCGTTGACGATGGTCTCGAAGCGCTCGAGGGCGGGGGGCGCGAGATGCGTGCCGCGGTCCTGGGCGCAGAGGTAGACGGTGGGATCCCCGGGCAGGTGGCCCTGCGCGAGGGGCTTGAACTCGGTCGCCGGGTCGGCGCCGAAGAAGACGTTGTGGTGGGCGAGCCCGGGGCCCTGCGGCGTCGCGGCGAAGGCCCAGACGAGGGCGGAGAGGCTGCGCGGCTCGGTCGCCGCGTCGGGCAGGGCGAGGCCCTGGCCGAGCAGGCCCTGCGAGAGCGCGCGGGGGTCGCCCGCGAAGAGCGCGGCGCGGCAGGGCAGGCGGGTGCCGTCGGCGGTGACGACGGCGCGGACGCGGCCGGACTGCCGTTCGATCCGCCGTGCGTGGGTCGAGAGGCGGAGGGTGCCGCCCCGCGCGGTGAAGAGCGCGGCGAGCGCCTCGGCCAGGCGGTGCATGCCGCCGCGGACCCGCCAGACGCCCCGCGCCTCGGCGTGGGACACGAGGTTCAGGAGGGCGGGGGAGAGACGCGGATTGCCGCCGACATAGGTGGCGGAGCGGCCGGAGAGCTGGCGCAGGCGGGGGTCCGAGAAGCGGCGGGGGGGGGCGCCGGGCCAGGGGGGGGGGGGGGCCCACAGCGGGACCCGGGGGGGGGGGGGGGGGGAGAGGGGGGGGGGGGCG
>NZ_PNOS01000035.1 GCF_002869745.1 Oceaniglobus roseus | reverse complement strand
AGACGTGGGAGAGTAGGTCACCGCCAAACCTAACGAACAACCCATACCTCTCTGAACAAAACAAACACACAAAACCCCCCGACGATTCAACCGTCGGGGGGTTTGTCGTCCGGAAGAACGGCAGGAAATCCTGACCGACCGGCGCAACTTCCTCCATGTCACGCCGGTCGCAAGGCCCTCCTCACAATCTCCTCTCCGGGCGCGGCGCAAGATCCGCGAGGATCGGGCAGTCGGGCCGGTCGTCGCCCGCGCAGGCGTCGACGAGGTGGGCGAGGGTGCCGCGCATGGTTTCCAGCGCGGCGATCTTTGCCTCCACCTCGGACAGGTGCTCGCGGGCGATCCGTTTCACGTCGCCCGAGGCGCGGTCCTTGTCCTCCCACAGCGCCAGCAGGGTGCGGCAGTCCTCGATGCTGAAGCCGAGCGCGCGGGCGCGGCCGAGGAAGGTCAGCTTGTGCAGGTCCGCCGCGCTGAAGCTGCGATAGCCGTTGTCGCCCCGCGCGGGGCGGATCAGGCCGATGTCCTCGTAGTAGCGGATCGTCTTCGGCGGCAGGCCGGAGCGGTCGGCGGCGTCCTTGATGTTCATGCGGGTTGCCTTTCGTTGATCGTTGCCGCGGACCCCGTGCCGCCGTCGCCCGGCCTGGCCCCCGCCCAGCGGAGGCGCAGGGCGTTGGACAGGACGAAGACGCTCGACAGCGCCATGGCGCCCGCGGCCAGCATCGGCGACAGCAGCGTGCCGGTGACGGGCCAGAGCACGCCGGCGGCCACGGGTATCAGCGCCGTGTTGTAGGCGAAGGCCCAGAACAGGTTCTGGCGGATGTTCCTCAGCGTCGCCCGGCTGATCCCGATGGCGCGCGTGACCCCGGAGAGGTCGCCCGACATCAGCACCACGTCCGCCGTCTCGATCGCGACATCGGTGCCGGTGCCGACCGCGATGCCGATGTCCGCCGCGGCCAGGGCAGGGGCGTCGTTGATGCCGTCGCCGACGAAGACCAGCGTCTCGCCGTCGCGCCGCAGCGCGTCGAGCGCCGCGACCTTGCCGCCGGGCAGCACGTCGGCCACCACGTCGTCGATCCCGAGGTCTGCAGCGATGGCGCGGGCGGTGGCGGCCGTGTCGCCGGTCACCATCGCCACCCTGAGGCCCATGGCGTGCAACGCCGCGACGGTGGCGGCCGAGGTCGCCTTGGGCCGGTCGGCGATGCCCAGAACGGCGACGGCGGCCCCGTCCAGACCGACGAAGACCGGTGTGCGTCCCCGGCGCGACAGCACGGCGGCCCGGTCCTTCAGCGCCGCGGTGTCGATCCCTTCGCCCTCCAGCAGTGCCGCGTTGCCGACCAGCACCTGCGCCCCGGCGACGCGGCCCTTCACGCCGCGGCCCACCAGAACCTCGACGTCCTCCGCCGTCAGCGGTGCGATGCCCCGCGCGCCGGTCGCGCGCAGGAGCGCGGCGGCCAGAGGGTGTTCGGAATCGGCCTCGACGGCAGCGATCCGGGCCAGCACCTGCGCCTCGTCCTGCCCCTCGGCAAGGATCACGTCGGTCAGCTCGGGGCGGCCCTCGGTCAGGGTGCCGGTCTTGTCGAAGGCAATGACGTCGGCGCCCGAGAGGCTTTGCAGCGCGTCGCCCTTGCGGAACAGCACGCCGAGCTCGGCGGCGCGGCCGGTGCCGACCATGACGCTGACCGGCGTGGCGAGCCCCATGGCGCAGGGGCAGGCGACGATCAGGACCGAGACGCCGGCCACCAGGGCGAAGGTCAGCGCCGGGGCGGGCCCGAAGACCAGCCAGGCGAGCACGGTGAGGACCGCCAGCGCCAGGACGCCGGGCACGAACCATCGCACCACCCGGTCGGCCAGCGCCTGGATCGGCAGCTTCGCGCCCTGCGCCTCCTGCACCATCCGCACGATCCCCGACAGCACGGTGTCGGCGCCGACCGCCGTCGCGAGGAGGCGCAGCGCCCCGGTGCCGTTGACCGTGCCGCCGACGACGCGCGCGCCTTCCTCCTTCGCCACCGGGACGGGTTCGCCGGTGATCATGCTCTCGTCCACGAAGGAGCGGCCGGACAGCACCACGCCATCCACCGCCACCCGCTCGCCCGGGCGCAGCATCACGGTATCGCCGCGCCGGATCTCGGCCGTGGGAATCTCGACGGTCGCGCCGTCCCGTTCGACCCGCGCCGTCTTCGGCGCAAGCGAGACCAGCGCGCGGATCGCGGCGCCGGTCTGGCCCTTGGCGCGGGCCTCCAGCCAGCGGCCGAGCAGGATCAGCGTGACGATCACCGCCGCCGCCTCGAAATAGACGGTGCGGGTGCCCTCGGGCAGCAGCGTCGGCAGGAACAGGGCGACGGTGGAATATCCCCAGGCGGCGAGGGTGCCGAGGGCCACCAGCGCGTTCATCTCCGGCGCGCCCTTCAGGAGCGCGGGGATGCCGATGGCATAGAACTGTCGGCCGGGCCAGGCGAGGACCAGCGTCGTCAGCACGAACTGGATCGCCCAGGCGGTCTGCCGGCCGATGCCGGCGTCGATGGCATGGGCGACGCCGGGGATGAAATGGCCGCCCATCTCCATCAGGAAGACCGGCAGGGTCAGCGCCGCGGCGATGGCGGTCTGGCGGGCGAGGTGGCGCGCCTCTTCCGCCTTGCGGTTCTCCATCGGCGGCGCATCGGGGGTTTCGGGCGAGGTGGGATAACCCGCCTCGGTCACGGCGGCGGCGAGGGCTTCGGGGGTGACGGTGCCGGGCAGGTAGATGACGGTGGCCTCCTCGCTGGCGAGGTTCACCGTGGCCGACAGCACGCCGTCCTGCGCGGCAAGCACCCGCTCGACCCGCCCCGAGCAGGAGGCGCAGGACATCTCCCCCACCTTAAGCCGCGCACGGCGCGACTCCGCCGGATAACCCGCCGTCTCGAGCGCGGCGGCGATCTGCGCAGCGGTGGCGCCTTCGACCACCACCCGCGCGCTTTCCTGCGCGAGGTTCACCGATGCCTCCCGCACCCCCGGCACGGCGGCGATGGCGCGTTCGGCCCGTCCGGCGCAGGAGGCGCAGGACATGCCCGTGATTCCGACAGTCAGGGTGCGGCTCATCTCGTCCTCCGGTTCTGCTTCGGACAGGATATGGGGTCTCCAGTCACTGGAAGGTCAAGGCCGGGAAAGATGTTATCTGCGGCCTTGACGTTCCAGCGCTGGAACCGACCATGTGCACGAGGCAAGCCCGAAAGGAGCCGACATGATCCGCCTGACCGTCCCCGACATGACCTGCAACCACTGCAAGGCCTCCATCGAAGCCGCCGTGGAGAAGGTCGACCCCGGCGCCGAAGTGACCGTCGACCTGACATCGAAGGACGTGACGGTGGAGGGCACGGCCTCGGCCGATGACATCCTGTCCGCCATCCGCGCCAAGGGATTCGACGCACGGCCCGCGGCCTGAACGGCGGCGCCTCCCCCTCCGAACAGCAGAGTTGCAAGCGCCGGGATTTCCGGGCCTGATGCCGTCGCGGTGTGAAAGGACGCACCCGCCACCGGAGCGTCGGCCATGGAAAAGAGCCTGTTCGGATTCATCTGGAAGTATTCCAGGCGCAACCAGCTGATCCTGCTCGCGGTCACGCTGCTGACCTTCCCGGTCCTCTACATCTCGCTGGAACTGCCCAAGCGGATCATCAACGACGCGATCGGCGGCACCGGAGAACCGGTGACGCTGCTCGGAGTGAGCTTCAGCCAGACGCAGTACCTGATGCTGCTCTGCTTCGGCTTCCTGCTGGCGGTGCTCGGCAGCGGGCTTCTGAAGATGCGCATCAACACGATGAAGGGCATCCTCGCCGAACGCCTGCTGCGCCGCTTCCGCTATCAGCTCCTGACCCGCATGGCACGCTTCCCGCGGCCCTTCTTCCGCACGGCAAGCCAGGGAGAGCTGACGGCGATGATCACGTCCGAGGCCGAGCCGATGGGCGGGCTGATGGGCGACATGCTGTCCCAGCCCGTGTTCCAGGCGGGGCAGATGGCGACGATCCTCGTCTTCCTCTTCGCGCAGAGCTTCTGGTTCGGCCTCGCCTCGGTCGCGCTGATCCCGCTCCAGGCCTGGCTGATCCCGCGGCTTCAACGCCAGATCAACCAGCTGAACAAGGCCCGGATCCAGGAGACCCGGAAGCTGGCCGCGGACATCGGCGAGACGGCGCAGGGCGTCAGCGACATCCGCACCAACGGCGGCTCGCGCTATCGGCTGGCGCTGTTCTCGGCCCGGCTCGGGACGCTGTTCGGGATCCGGTTCGAGATCTACCAGAAGAAGTTCTTCATGAAGTTCCTGAACAACTTCATCAACCAACTGACCCCCTTCTTCTTCTACCTCGTCGGCGGCTACCTCGCCATCCGCGGCCAGATCACCGTCGGCGCCCTCGTCGCCGCGCTGGCCGCCTACAAGGATCTCTCGGCGCCGTGGAAGGAGCTTCTGGACTACTACAACCAGACCCAGGACATGTCGCTCAGGTGGGAGATCGTGACCGAGCGCTTCGCCCCCCGCACGCTGGTGGACGACGCCCTGTTCGAGGGGATGCCGGAGACGCTGCCGCGGCTCGACGGCGACATCGAGCTGTCGAACGTCACGGTGCGGGACGAGGACGGGCACGTGGTGCTGGACGACATCAGCCTGACGATCCCGAAGGGCGCCCATGTCGCGGTGCAGGCGGCGCACGAGACGGCGGCGCTGGCCTTCGCCGACGTGCTGACGCGCGAGGTGATCCCGCAGCACGGCACGGTCAGGATCGCGGGCCATGCGCTGAACGAGCTGCACCAGGCGGTGGTGGCGAACCGCATCGGCTATGCCCATTCCAAGCCGCACATTTTCAGCGGCACGCTCGGCAACAACCTGCTGCTGCCCTTCATGCACGGCCCCGTCCTCGGGCCCGAGACCCCGCCCGAGGTGCTGCGCTGGCGCGACGAGGCCTGGCGCACCGGCAACAGCACCGATCCGCTGGAGATCGACTGGATCGACCCGGCCCCGGCGGGCTTCGGTTCGGCCGACGAGATCCACGACTGGTGGTTCCAGCTGATCGAGGCCATCGGCATCGACGACGCCATCGTCCGCATGGCCCTGCGCGGCCGGCTGGTGCCCGGAACCCACCCCGGCCTCGAGGCCGAGATCGTGCGCCTGCGCCCGGTGATCGCCGAGCGGCTGAAGGAACGCGGGCTCGACGATATCGTGTTCCGCTATCATCCCGACCGCTACAACCCGGTCTCGCCGCTTGGCAGCAACCTGCTCTATGCCCTGCCGGGCGCGCCCCTGACCCAGCTGAGCCTCGCGGCCGAGCAGAACTTCCTCAAGGTGCTGCGCGACGCGGGCATGACCGCCCCGCTGGCCGAGATGTCGGCCGGCCTGATCGAAGGGCTGGTCTCGACCTTCGGCAAGGACGGCACCGGCCATCCCCTGTTCCGGCGGCTGAACATCGACGAGGACCTGTACCTGCGCCTCGCCGACATCGCCGCGCGCTGGCGGGAGGCCGGGGAGGCGGGGGTGCCGGGCGAGGATTTCGCGCTGATGCTGACGGTGCCCTTCGCCTTCTCGTCCGAACAGTTCGGCCCCGCCTTCACCGACGCCCTGAAGGCGCGGGTGCTGGAGCTGCGACGGTCGAGCGCGGCGCAGATCCTCGACCAGCTCGGCGGGCTCTTCGTGCCGATTGACGAGAGCCGCTATTTCGCGGTGAAGAGCGTGCTCGGAAACGCGATCTTCGGGCGCATCTCGAACTTCGCGGGCGCGCAGGAGAAGCGGGTGGAAGATGTCGTCGTCGAGGTGCTGGGCGAAAACGGCCTGCGCCGCGCCCTCGCGCACACGGTCTACGACGTCACCACGGCGCCGGGGGGCGTGAACCTGACCGCGGACCTGCGCGAGCGCATCGCGTTCAGCCGTGCCGGGATCAAGAAGCCCGACATCCTGATCCTCGCCAACGCGCTGGCCAGCCACGACCGGGTCGAGCGCCGCGCGATGCGCGAGCGGATCGGGGCGATCATGCCGGACACCACGCTGATCTTCATCGAATCCCGGATCGAGACCCCCGAAAGCTACGACCAGTTCATCGAGATCGTCGACGGCCGGATCGGCGGCGGCGAAACCGAGGACGCGGAAGCCGACGAAACGGCGCGCAAGGACCTGAACCGCAAGCTCGGCATCATCGCGCAGACCGACCTGTTCGGCGGGCTCGACACGCGCCAGCAGCGGCTGCTGGCCTTCTCCGCCAGCTGGTACAGGGCCCGGGCGGGGCAGGTGATCTTCCGCACCGGCGACGAACCCGACGCGGCCTACCTCTGCGTCAAGGGTCTGGCCGCGCTCTACTGGCCCGCGGCCTCGGGCGATCCGCTGAAGATCACCGACGTGATCCCGGGGCGGCTGATCGGCGACCTCGGGGTGATCCAGAACCAGGGGCGGCTCCTGGACATGATCGCCACCGAGGACTGCCTGTTCCTGCGGATCGGCGCGACCGAGCTTCTGTCGGTGATCGAGCACGACGCGCAGGTGGCGACGCTGCTGCTGCGCACGGTTGCGACCCACCTGACCACCACGACCGAGGCGATGCGGGCGATGCGGGCCCACGCGACGGCGCGGGGCGTGGACTTCGCCGAGTTCGACGCCGCCCGACGTCCCGCGGAGCGGGCGGAAACCTGACGCCGTCCGACGCGTTGGCCCCCCTGCGGCACCGGCAGGGACGGGGGCCGTCGCGAGAATCCCCGCCCCGGTCGGCCGAGCCGTATGGCCGACCCACCCGGTGCAGGCTAAGGTCCGGGCGGAGGATAATGCACTGATGTTCCTTTTCGAAACCCATATCGCCGTCGTCATCGGCGTGGCGATCACCCTGATGGCGGCCGTCATGGTGCTGCAACAGCGCCGCACGCCGCAGTCGACGGCGGCCTGGCTGATGTTCATCCTGCTGGCGCCCTACCTCGCCATTCCGGTCTTCCTCGCCCTCGGCTTCCGCAAGCGCGGCTCGGGCTTCGTGCCCATCGCCTTCCGCGACGCCGGGGCCGAGGCCGAGGTGCCGGAAGAGGCGACGGGGCGCACGGATCTCGAGAACCTCTTCATCGGCTACGGCATGCCCCCGGCGACCGGCGGAAACGCCCTGCGCCTCTGCGAGGACGGGCAGGACTGCTGGCGCGAGGTGCTGGAGATCGTCGGCAGCGCGACCAAGACGCTGGACGTCACCTTCTACCTCATCGCCGACGATGCCGTGGGCCGCGCCTTCGTCGAGGCGCTGACCGAGAAGGCGCGGGCGGGCGTCCGGGTCCGCCTCATCATCGACCGGCTGGGCGGCTTCCTGCGCCCCGCGCGGCAGCTCTCGGCCCTGCGCGCCGCGGGCGGCGAGGTGCGCGATTTCTCTCCATTGGTGCAGCGGCCGAACCGCGGCCACCTGAACCTGCGCAACCACCGCAAGATGATCCTCGCCGACGGCATGCGGGTGCTGTCGGGCGGGCGCAACATCGGGGCGGAATACCTTGGCCCCGACGCCGAGGGCGGACGGTGGAGCGACCTGTCCTTCGTCCTCGAGGGTCCCGCGGTGCAGGGCTTTGCCGATGTGTTCCGCTCGGACTGGGCCACGACCGGCGGAAAGGAGGCGGAGCCGACGGTGGTCGGAACGGCGCGCGCGGGCGACAGCAAGGTGCAGCTTGTCCCCTCTGGGCCCGACCTGAAGGACGACCCGCTGCACGACGGCCTGGCCTCGGCGATCTACTCGGCGCGGCGGCGGATCTGGATCGTCACACCCTATTTCCTCCCCACCGAGCACCTGGAACACGCCCTGTCCACGGCGGCCCGCGGCGGCGTCGACGTCAGGATCCTGGTGCCCGCCAGGTCGAACCAGCGGATCGCCGACCTGGCCCGGGGCGGATACCTCCGCGGCCTCGGGGCGGTCGGCTGCACGATCCTGCGCTACGAGGGCGGAATGATCCACGCCAAGGCCTGCGTGATCGACGACATGGCCTGCGTCGGCTCGGCGAACTTCGACGTCCGCAGCATGCTGCTGAATTTCGAGATGATGCTGTTCCTCTACGGCGCCGCCGACGTGGCCTGGGTCGCCGACTGGTTCGGGCGGTTCGAATCCCGCTGCCGCACCGGCACCGTGCCCTCGCGGCTCTGGCGGCGCCTGGTCGAGGGAGTGTTCCGGCTCGGGGCGCCGATCCTGTGAGCGCCCCGGCCACCTTCCGTCTCGTCAGCTACAACGTCCGCAAGGCCGTCGGGACCGACCGGCGCCGCGACCCCGAGCGGATCGCGCTCGTCCTCGCCTCGCTCGCCCCGGATGTCGCCATCGTGCAGGAGGCGGACCTCAGGCTGGGTCAGCGCGTCTCGGCATTGCCGCAGGCGCTGGTACACCGCCACACCGGCCTCGTGCCCGTCGACCTGGCGCGCAGCCCGGTCAGCCTCGGCTGGCACGGCATCGCCGTCTTCATCCACCCCGGCACCGAGGTCGAGGGGATCGAGCGGCTGGACCTGCCGGGGCTCGAACCGCGGGGCGCGGTGATCGTCGACCTCGCGCTCCCCGCGGGGAGGGTCCGCGTGGTCGGGGTCCACATGGGGCTTCTGCGCAGTTCGCGCCGCAAGCAGCTGAGCCGGATCCTCGACCATCTCGCGACGCTGCCGCCGCGCCCCACCGTCATCGGCGGCGATTTCAACGAAATATCGACGACGGTCGGCCTCGGGCGCCTCGCGGCGAAGTTCCGGATCGAGTCGCCCGGCCCCTCCTTCCACGCCCGCCGCCCCTTCGCCGCGCTCGACCGCTTCGCCCACGACGCGGGCCTGCGGCTGCTGAACACCGGCGTCCTGCGCGACGACCTCAGCCGCAGGGCGTCGGACCACCTGCCGGTCTGGGCCGAATGCGCGCTGGAGGCGGGGCCGGGCGCCAAAGAACGCCCGGAGGCAGGCCGGGCCGACTGATCCGGTCCCCGGAACCAGAGGCGAAGGCCAGGCGCCGACGGATGGCAGGGCTACCGCGTCGACCGAATGCGCGGGCCGCTTCCGGGGCGTGCGGTTCCCGTCGCCTCAGACGGCGCGCGACGGATCGGCCTCGATATGGGCGGCGATCGCGGCGGGTGTGGTCAGCCACACGTCCTCGTGCCCCGCGGCGACGTGGCGGAGGGCGCGGGTCAGGGCGGCCAGCCGGAAGGGCTGGCCGGAGATGAAGGAGTGGACGACGATCGACATGACGAGCGGCCGCTCCCGCGCCGCAAGCCGCAGCTCGTCGAACTCGTCGCGGATCATCCGCGCGAAGGCGTCCGCGGTGGTCTGGCGCCCGATGAGGGTGGTGGAATCGTTCAGCTCCAGCGCATAGGGCAGCGCCAGCAGCGGGCCGGACCGGGTGTCGAGCCACACGGGCTGATCGTCGAGGCGCAGGTCCAAGAGATAGCGATAGCCCGCTTCCTTCAGCAGATCAGCGGTCAGATCCGTCTGCGCCAGCCACGGCGACGACCAGCCGCCGGGGCGTGCGCCTTCCTCGGCGGCGATCCGCGACGCGACGGCGTCGAGATAGCGCGCCTCGGCCTCCGGGGGCATCTCGGCCAGGGTGTCGGAGTTGCTGATGCCGTGGCCGATCACCTCGCATCCCGCGGCGCGGGCATGGTCGGTCAGGGCCGGGGCACTGTCGTAGACGGCGGTGTTCAGCAGGATCCCCAGAGGCACCCCCAGGTCGGCGCAGCGGTCGATCAGGCGGAAGCCCCCGACCCGGTTCCCGTAGTCGCGCCACGAGGTGTTGACGAAATCAGGCTTCGGCGCGCCGGGGAAGATGTCCTCGGTCTGGCCGGGGCCGAAATTGTACTCCTCGACGCCCATCACGACATAGACGGCCAGCCGTTTCCCGCCGGGCCAGTCGAAGTCCGGCCGCTCGGTGATCGGCGCATAGGCATAGCGGGTCTGGCGCGTCAGCATCCTGTCGCCCTTCCTGTCAGGTGGGTGAAGCCGGGCCCAAGCGGCTTGTCCGGGGGCGCGGCGAAGGTGGAGGCGCGGGAGGTGGGAAGACGGCAGCGCACCAGCATCTCGGCCATCCCGACGGCGCTTGCCACCCCGTCGATCACCGGCACGCCAAGCGCGGCCTGCATCGGCTGCGCCAGATGTCCGATCCCCGCGCAGCCGAGCACGATCGCCTCGGCCCCCTCCGCGACGGCGCGCCGGGCCTCGGCGGTCAGCAGGTCGCGCACCGCGGCCTCGTCCGCATCGCCGTGCAGCACCGGAAGATCGACCGCGCGGATCGGCAGGCAGCGCCCGGCCAGCCCCAGTCCGAGGTTCGCCACGACCCGGTGGGCGTGCAGGCGGGTGCGGGCGGGCAGGGTGACGATCGAGAAGGTCTGCGCCACCAGCGCCGCCGCCATCAGCGCCGCCTCGGTCATGCCCACCGCGGGGACCGCCGCCGCCTCGCGCGCGGCGGCAAGGCCGGTATCGCCGAAACAGGCGATGACGAAGGCGTCGATCTCCTCGTCCCGAAGCCGCGCGATCTCGGCCAGGGCGCCGATGGCGCCGATGGCCTCGTCGAAGCTGCTTTCGATCGAGGGCACGCCGTCCCGCGGCTCGCTCACCGTGACGGTGGTGCCCGGAGCCGCCACGGCCTCGGCGGCGGCGAGGTCGAGCGCCGAGAGGTCGGCGGTGGTGTTGGGATTGATGATGTGGATGCGCATGGGAGTCCTCAGGCCATCTGTTCAAGCCAGACGCGGGCGATCTCGTCGCGCCGGGCGACCCAGGCGCCGCGGGCGGTCATGTGGTCGAGCATCGCCCGCAGCCCGCCGATCCGGGCGGGGCGGCCGACGATGCGGGTGTGCAGGCCGACGGTCATCATCTTCGGCACCTCCTCCTGCGCCAGCCAGTCGAAGGCGTCGCAGCAGTAGCGCGCGAAGTCGCCGCCGTGCACGAAGCGGCCGCCGTTGAAGAACTGCATGTCGTTGCTGTCGAAGGCATAGGGCAGGACCAGGTAGGGCGGGTCGCGGCGCAGGATCGCCGGCAGGTCGTCGTTGTAGGCGTTGCAGTCGTAGAGGAACCCCTCTTCCATCAGCAGCCGCCGCGTGGCGGGCGAGGGGTGGCTCTTCACGTGCCAGCCAAGGGGGCGCGTCCCGAGAAGCTCCTCGAAAGTCTCCACACACCGCCGGATCGTCGCGCGTTCCTCGTCTTCGGTCATGGCGTTGTGATGCTCCCACCGCCAGCCGTGGCACATCGCCTCGTGACCGGCGGCGACGGCGTGCTGCCCGAGCCAAGGCGTGCGCACCAGGGCGCGGCCGCAGAGGTTGAGGGTCAGGGGCACGCCGAAGCTTTCGAACAGCCGGGCGATGCGCCAGTACCCGGCGCGGGGGCCGTACTCGAAGTGCGATTCGATGCAGAAGTCGCGCTGGCCCAGCACCTCGTCGACGACCTCGTAAAGGGATTCGTTGCGCCCGTCGCCGGAAGAGATCGCGTGCTCGGCGCCCTCCTCGACGTTCAGGACGAAGGAGACGGCGACGCGGGCGCCGTCGGGCCAGGTCACGCGCGGCGGGTGGGCGCCGTAGCCGAGGAAATCGCGCTGGTCGTTCACCGTCCGAGCCTCCGTTCCATGTCGACGTCCGTGGCGAAGGCGCGCCGCACCATCTCGCGGTAGGGGCCCTCGAGCTCGGCGGCGCTGTCGCGCAGGGCGCGGGCAGCGTCGCGCAGGCCGGGCTCGATACGGCGCAGCTGCCGCACCAGGTCCGCCTCGTCGATCGTCGTCAGCCGACCGTCCCGCATCACCACCTCGCCCGCGACGACGGTATGCACCACCGACGCCCCGGTCTCGCACAGCACCAGCTGGCGGCGGATGTCGTGCAGCGGCCGGTAGGGCGGCGCGTCGAGGTCGAGCACCGCGAAATCCGCGGCGGCACCCACGGCGATCCGGCCCAGCGGGGCGGGGCGGCGCAGCACCCGGTTGCCGCCGTCCCAGACCGCCGACAGGATCTCCTCGGCCCGCGGCCATGTCGCGGGGTCGGGATCGCCCAGCGCGTGGATGTTCGCCGCGGTCTTCATCGCGACCCACAGGTTGTGGCTGTCGTCGCTGATCGCCTCGTCCGTGCCGAGGCAGATCGGCACCCCGGCCCGCGCCAGCGCCCGGAACGGCATCACGCCGCTGCCAAGCCGCATGTTGCAGACGGGGTTGTGCGCGACGGTGGCGCCCGATGCGGCCAGCAGCGCGATGTCGTCGTCGTCGACCCAGATGGCGTGGATCACCTGCATGTGCGCGTCCAGCACGCCCTCGTCGTGGACGTGGCGCACCAGCGACTTGCCGTATTTCATGTCGCCCAGCACCCGCTGGGTCCGGGTTTCGAGGATGTGGCAAAAGAACGGCAGGTCGTGCCGCCTGGCCAGCGCCGACAGCGCCCGCAGGTAGTCCGGCGTCGCCCGCTGCGGGGCCGAGCAGGAGAGGGCGGCACCGATCCGTCCGCCTCCGGCGCCGTGCCAGCGCGAGATCAGGTGGTCGTAATGCGCCAGCATCCCCTCGGGCGTCTCGCGCGGCAGCGCCCGCATCCGGGCCTTCTGCCCTTCGCTCAGAATCTCGGCCAGGAAGGGATATTTCTCGTATTCCACCACCACCGGCTGGTCGAGGCCCAGGGTCGCGCGCATCCCGCTCTCGTCGTAGGCGCCGGCAATGGCGTCGATGGCACCCGTGGTCGTCAGCGGCACGAAGAAGGCGTCATCCGCCACGGTCGTGATCCCGAGGCGCAGCATCTCGGCCGCGCCGAGAAGGGTGCGCAGGCGCAGGACCCCCGCCTCTTCGCCGCCGTCGTCCTGCTGCGGCACCTCGTAGAGCATGAACACCTCGAGCGGCAGGCCGTCCAGCGTGCCGCGCATCAGGTTCCCCGGCGAGTGGATGTGCGCGTTGATCAGGCCGGGGACGACCAGCCTGCCGGTGACGTCCAGCACCTCGGCGCCGGGCAGGATGTCGGCGGGCAGGTCCGCCGAAATGGCTTTGATCGTCCCGCCCTCGACGGCTATGTCGGCGGCAACCGGGGCGGGGCTTGCGGCATCGGCCAGGATCAGGCCGCCCCTCAGGATCAGATCAGACATGGGAGTTCCTTTCGTGGACCGACCGCTCGACTTCGTGCTCTGGAACGTCCGGCCCGACACCGTGCAGGACAATGTCGACGCCTTCGTGCGGGACACCGGCACGCCGGTCGGGATGCGCGTGGTGGAGGGCGACTATCACCGGCTTCTCGGTGCGGAGTTCGCCACCGGTCGGGGCCCCGACCTTTTCTATGCGCAGCGCGCCGAGGCGGCGCTCTGGGGGGCGGAGGGGCATGTCGCGCCGCTCGATCCCGGCCACCCCGCGCTGGCCCCGGCACTCTCGGCCATGGATCCGAGGCTGGTCGAGGGGGCGCGGGACGGGCGGGGCCGACTGCTGGGGCTGACCTATTACAATGGCGGGCCCTTCGCGCTTTTCCTGCGCGAGGGGCTGGAGCCGCCCGCGACGTGGCCCGCGTTTCTCGACCTCATGCGCCGCTGCAAGCGGGACGGCCTTGCGCGGCATCCCTTCGTGCCCCGCTGGCACGCCACGCAGACCGGTCTGGCCTGGAGCCTGTTGTGCCACCTCGCCACCGAGGGCGTCTTCGCATTGGAGGATGAAGCGGCCGTGCGGGAGGTGCTGGACCTCTGGGCCGCCCTGCTGTCCGAGGACCTGGTGCCGCCCGAAAGCCTCGACGATGCGGGGGACGCTCCGGCGCTGCACCGCTGGGCCAGCGGCGCCCACTGTGCGACCTTCACCATGGATTACCTGGCGGCCGACGCCCTCGAATTGTCCGGCGCGCCCGTGGGGGTTCCCGTGCCGCTTCCGGGACGGACGGGCACGCCGTTGATGCCGGGGCACGCGCTTTTGTGCCTGAGACGCGGCGTGGAAGGGCAAAGGCGCGACGATGCGCTGGCGCTCATGGCCTGGCTCGGGGGGGAGGGCGTGCATCGCCGCTGGCACCGCGACCATTTCTTCCCCGTCGCCTGCGACATGGGGGGAGCGTGGGAGCAGCATGAACGGTTGTTCCCCGCCCCGGTCGCCAAGGCCGCCGTCGCACGGATCGCCGCCGACCGGGCGCGGGCGGTCTGCTCGCCGGTGACGCGGGGCGAGAACGCCCTCGACTGGAGCGCGGCGGCGGACCGGGAGATCAGGGCGGCGCTGCGCGCGGGCGCCCCGGACCTCGGGCAGACCGCGCGGCGGGTGGTGGAGGCCTGGCATGGCTAGGACATGCCTTGCAGGCGCCGCCCGGCCTCGTCCGGGTCCAGCGCAAGGGCCGCGTCGGCGCCCGAGCAGCCGATGACCATGCCCGCCGCGACGATGGCGCGGCGCGCCGCCTCGACCGGGTCGAGCCCCAGCATCCGGCAGGCGCAATAGGCGCCGCCGAAACTGTCGCCCGCCCCGGTCACGTCGACGACCTCGACCGGCGGCACCGGAACCTCGCTGGTGCCGCCGCCATGGGCCAGGATCACCGACTGCGCGCCGCGCTTGATGATCGCCTCGGCGAAACCGGCCGATGCCAGCGCCCGTGCCGCGCCCCGCCAGTCCCCGGCGGCGATGTGGGCGCTTTCCATCTCGCTCGGCATCACCGCGTCGGCGCCCGGAAGCGCGGCGGCCAGGCCCGGCGCGTCGAGGCCGCGGGCGACGAAGGGCGAGGGGTCGACCGAGATGTATCCTGCCTTCCCGCGCAGCGCGGCCAGGCTTTGCGGCGTGCGGTCGCGCACCTGGTTGTTCAGATGTGCGGCCTTCGCGGGCAGCCAGGCGGCCGGGACGTCGGCGGCCTCGGGCGAGAAGGTCAGGAGGTAGTCGAGGTAGGTGTCGGTGTCGCCCGGATCGCCCTCCGAGCCGATATGGGTCAGCCCGGCATTCTTCGGCAGGCAGCGGCGCGATCCGTCGGTCTCGTAGACGATCCACTCGGTGATGTGCGGCAGGTCGACGGCGCGGCAGTGGACGTGCCCGATCCCCGCGCCGCGCAGCATCGCCTCGACATCGAACGGGAAGCCCGTACCGATGCGCAGCGTCACCCCTATGCGGGCGGGATCCAGCCAGAGCCGCGCGCCCGCCGCCGAGTAGATGGCGTTGCCGCCCATCTTCGCCTCCCAGGGGGCGGGCACGGCGGGCACGACATGGTCGATCGTGACCTGTCCGAGGAGGAGCAGATCGGGTCCGCTCACGCCAGGCTCGCCACGTCGTCGCGGATCGCGCTGTTCGAGATCAGCTCGAACCCGTCGGTGCGGCGCAGCGGGATCGCCGTGATTCCCGACAGATGCGCCATGTAGAGCACCAGCAGCTGCGCGGGCAGGTGATAGACCATGGGCGACAGTAGGTCGCCGAGATCCTCTGGCATGGCGAAATGCGCGAAGGCGTCGGACCCGTCGGCCGAGCCCGGCGCGACCAGCAGCGCGCGGCCGCCCGCGCCCTTCATGCCCGAAACGATCTCCGCCGCCCGGTCCGCCGAATTGCCCGGCGGAGCGATGACAAAGGCGACCGAGGCCTCGCGCCAGTTGAAGTAGGTCAGGAAGTATTCGAGATGGGCCCATTCCTCGAGATCCTGATGCACGCCGTTGATCGGCATCTGCTCGTGGAACTTCGCGGCGGAGTAGGCGGCGGTGCCGCGGCTGGGCCCGGCGCCGAGGGCGAAGATCGTGTGGATGCCGGACAGCTTCGCGGCGGTGTCCCGCGCGGTGGCGTCGATGTCGCGCGCGGCCTGCGGCAGGCACTCGACCGAACGGCGCAGGTCGGCGCGCAGCCCGGCGGCCCCGGCGTCGGACAGGTGGCCGCGGGTGCTGCCGAGTTCGATGCCGAAGGTGAACAGCGCCTGAAGGACCGCGACGTATTCGGCGAAGTTCAGGAAGCAGCGGCCATAGCTTTCGGGCATCCCCGAGATGTCGCCGACCGGGCGGTGCACCACGGCGTCGGCGCTTTTCGCAAGGCGCCCCTCCATCGTGCCGGTGATGCCGATGGTGACCAGTCCCGCGCTTTTCGCCAGCGCGACGCATTCGCGCGCCCGCGACGACGAGCCCGAGTTCGAGATGCTGACGATCACGTCGCCCTCGCGGCAGACCGGGATCTGGTAGCGCGCCAGCTCCATCGCCGTCAGCGCCTGCACGGGCAGGCCGGTCCAGCGCTCC
The DNA here is from genome assembly GCF_002869745.1 of Oceaniglobus roseus. Classification (GTDB taxonomy): domain Bacteria; phylum Pseudomonadota; class Alphaproteobacteria; order Rhodobacterales; family Rhodobacteraceae; genus Oceaniglobus; species Oceaniglobus roseus. The sequence continues at coordinate 37,492 of NZ_PNOS01000035.1, read as the reverse complement.
AGCGCGGGCGCGGCCGAGAGCGCGGCGAAATAGCTGTCGCCCGAACCGGCGAGGAACAGCCGCTTCGCCTGCGCGACTCCGGGCTTCTGCAGCGCGGCGGCGACGGTGGCGTCGACGGTCTTCACCAGCCCTTCGTAGTCGAGCGCCGTCCGCATCGCGGTTTCTATGTCGTCGGCATGGGGCGGAAACGGAGCTTGGGTCACGCGGTCGGGTCCTTCTTCACTTCGGTTGGGTCGGGGCGCGAGGGGCTGGGCCCCCCGGGATGGACGGCGTGGCAGGCGGCCATGTGGCCGCCGCCGAAATCGGTCATCGCCGGGTCGACGCGCGCGCAGACCTCCATGGCGATGGGGCAGCGGGTATGGAACCGGCAGCCGGGCGGCGGGAAGGCCGGGCTGGGGATGTCGCCCTTCAGGACCGGCACCTCGCGCGTCGCCTCGACCTCGGGATCGGGCGAGGGGGCGGCGGCCAGCAGGGCCTTCGTGTAGGGATGGCGCGCGTTGGCGGTGATGTCGGCGGCGCGCCCGATCTCGACCAGCTGGCCCAGGTACATCACCGCGACCCGGTCGGCGAAGCTGAACACGCGGGCCAGATCGTGGGAGATGAACAGGTAGGTCAGCGAGAAGCGGTCGCGCAGTTCGTCGAACAGCTTCAGGATCTGGAGCTGCATCGACACGTCGAGGGCCGACAGCGGTTCGTCGGCGACGATGAAGTCGGGCTGCAGGATCACCGCGCGGGCGATCGCGACGCGCTGGCGCTGGCCGCCCGAGAACTCGTGCGGATAGCGCGCGGCGAAGTCGGGACTCAGCCCGACCGCATCGAGGATCTCGGACACCTTCCCGCGCACCTCGGCGCGGGAGGTCTTGCCGTGGACGTGCAGCGGCTCGGCCAGCGTGTCGAAGATCCGCGCCTTGGGGTTCAGGGAGGAATAGGGGTCCTGGAAGATCATCTGGAACCGCGAACGCGCGCTGCGCAGCGCCTCGCCCCGCAGGTGGGTGATGTCCTCGCCGTCGAAGCGCAGCGCGCCCCGCGCGATGGGGGCGGTGCGGATCATCGCCCGCCCCAGCGTGGACTTGCCGCAGCCGGATTCCCCGACCAGCGCCACCGTCTCGCCGCGCCGGATCGACAGGTCCATGTTGCGCACAGCCTGCACCACCGGCGCGGGACGGCGCGACAGCAGCGGCTTGCGCAGGGTGAACTCGACCGACAGCTTGCGGGCCTCGACCAGAACGGGCTGATCCATCACGCGCCTCCCGTCAGGGGGTGGAAACATGCCGCCCGCCGGTCCTGGCCGCGATCTTCCAGCGGCGGGATCCTCGAACGGCAGAGATCGGTCGCGCGGGGACAGCGGGGTGCGAAGGCGCAGGCCTCGATCCGCTGCGCGGGATCGGGGGGCGTGCCGGGGATCGGCGTCTGCTGGCGGAACGGCACGTCGAAGCGGGAGGTCGAGTCGAGCAGCCCGCGCGTGTAGGGATGGGCGGGGGCGGAATAGAGGACGGAGCTCGGCGCGTCCTCGACGATGCGCCCGCCGTACATGACCACCACGCGCCGGGCCACCCGGGCAAGCAGGGCGAGGTCGTGGGTGACCCAGATCATCGCCATGCCGACCTCGCGCTGGATGCCCTGCACCAGCCGGATGATGTCGGCCTGCACGGTCACGTCCAGCGCCGTCGTCGGCTCGTCCGCGATCAGAAGCTTCGGGCGCAGGGCAAGGGCCATGGCGATCATCATGCGCTGGCGCATGCCGCCCGAGGCCTCGTGGGGGTGCTGGTTGACCCGCAGCTCGGGCGAGGGAATCCCGACCTGGCGCAGCAGGTCGATGGCAACCGTCCTCGCCTCGGCCCGGTCGAGGCCGCGATGGCGGCGCAGCCCCTCCGTCACCTGGCGGCCCACGGTCAGCACCGGGTTGAGCGAGCTGAGCGGATCCTGGAAGATGTAGGACACGGTCGGCCCGCGCAGCGCCTCGAGCTGGCGCTTCCTCAGCCCGAGCACCGGCTGGCCGTCGAGGTCCAGCCGGTCGGCCCGGATGCCGGCCTGCTTCTCGTCCAGCAGCCGCGCGACGGACATCATCGCGACGGACTTGCCCGAGCCGCTTTCGCCGACCACGCCCACGACCTCGCCGGGTTGGAGCCGCAGCGACACGCCGCGCACCGCGTGGATCGACCGGCCGCCCTGGCGGAAGGTGACGTGCAGATCCTCGATATCCAGTATGGAAGCGCTCAATTGCCGATCCTCGGGTTGAAGCGGTCCTGGAGCCAGTCGCCGCAGAGGTTGCCACCGAGCACGGTCAGCGCGATGGCGAGGCCGGGCATCGCGGTCAGCCACCAGGCCGTCTGCAGGTAGGCCCGCCCGTCGTTCAGCATGACGCCCCAGGACGGGTTCGACCCGTCCACCCCGACCCCGAGGAAGGACAGCGCGGCCTCGGCCAGGATCGCCTGCGCCATGGAGAAGCTGGCGACGACGACGATGGGCGAAAGCGTGTTCGGCAGGACGGTGGTGCGCAGGATGCGGGCCGTGGGCACGCCGACGCTGATCGCGGCGTGGACATAGTCCTGGTTCTTCACCGACATCACCATGCCGCGGACGACGCGGGCGTAGTTGACCCATGCGCCGAGGGCGAGGACGAAGACCACGGGCCAGAAGCCGCCGCCGAAGGTCGCCAGCAGGAAGATCGCGAGCAGGATGAAGGGGAAGGACAGCTGGGCGTTGATGACGACGGACAGGATGTTGTCGATCCAGCCGCCGAAATATCCCGCGACGATGCCGATGGTCGAGCCGATGCTGGCCCCGACGATCACCGCCGCCACGCCCACGGCCAGCGAGATGCGCGAACCCCAGATCACCCGCGAGAGGATGTCGCGCCCCAGGTTGTCGGTGCCCAGCGGATGGGCGAGGGAGCCGCCGTCGATCCACATCGGCGGCTTCATCCGCGCCAGCAGGCTGACCGCGGTGGGATCGTGGGGCGCGATCCACGGCGCAAGCAGGGCGCAGCCTGCCGCCAGAAGCAGGATCGTCGCGCCGATGAGGCCGAGCGTGTCGCGCCGGCCGGGACGAAGGCGGAAGCGCGGGCTCATGACAGCTTCACCCGCGGGTCGATGACGACGTAGAGCAGGTCGACAAGGAAGTTGATCAGCACGAAGGCCGTCGCCGCGAACAGCACGACGCCTTGCAGCAGCGGGAAGTCGCGCTGGTAGACGGCGTTGACGGCCAGCCGGCCGACGCCGGGCCAGGCGAAGATCGTCTCGGTGATGAAGGCGCCGCCGATCAGCTCGGCCAGCTCGAGCCCCGCCATGGTCACGACGGGGATCATGGCGTTGCGGAAGGAGTGGACCCAGAGCACGGTCTTCTGGCGCAGCCCCTTGGCGCGGGCGGTGCGGACGTAATCCGCGTTCAGCACCTCGAGCATGCTGGCGCGCATCAGCCGGGTCAGGCGCGCGGCCGATTGCAGGGCGATGGTGATGGCGGGCAGGATCAGGTAGCTGATCCCGCCGTAGCCCGAGACCGGCAGCAGGCGCAGCTGGACCGCGAAGAGGGCGATCAGCATCAGCCCGATCCAGAAGTTCGGCGCCGACTGGCCGATCATGGCGACGCTGGTCGCCAGGAAATCCCAGACGGTGTTGCGGTTCAGGGCGATGAAGATGCCAAGCGGCACCGCGATGAGCAGCGACAGCACGAACCCCGTCGCCGCCAGTTGCAGCGTGGCGGGCAGGCGTTCGAGGATCAGGTCGCTGACCGCGGTCTGCTGGACGAAGGAGAAGCCGAGGTCGCCCCGCAGCGCGTTGCCGATGAAGCTGAAGTACTGGACCAGCAGGGGCCGGTCGAGCCCGAGATAGGAGCGCAGCTCGTCCTTGGCCTCGCGGGTGGCGTTCTCGGGGGCCATCAGCTCGACCGGATCGCCGGTCAGGTGGCCGATGATGAAGGTCCCGAAGGAGACGACCAGAAGGACGATGACGGCCATGAACAGGCGGCGGAGCAGGAACCGGAGCATTGCGGGAGAAACCTTGTCGGAAATCGGGTCGGCCGAAGCATATCGGCCGACCCGGCGTCGCGTGCAGTGGATTTTACTCGACGATCATCAGGTAGGGTTCGACATAGTTGTCGGCCCGCAGATCGTAGGTGATGTTGTTCGCCTTGCCGAAGACCACCGGCAGGCGCCACAGGTACAGCCAGGGCGCGTCGTTCCAGACGATCTCCTGCGCCTGGAACTCGAGCTTCTTGCGCTCGGCGTCGTCGAGGGTCTGCGAGGCCTTCTTGACCAGCGCATCGTATTCCTCGTTGCAGTAGCCCGACGAGTTGTCGACGTGGCCGCAGGTCAGGATCACGAGCTCGACCGAGGGGTTGATCAGCGCCGCCCAGCCCATGAAGTAGATGCCCTTGGTGCTGGTGTTGGCGAGCATCTCGCGGAACTGGCCCAGTTCCACCGCCTCGACCGTGGGCTGGATCCCCACCTCGGAGAGGTAGGAGGCGACCACCTCGGACACTTCCTTGCCGCCGGCATAGCGGGTGGAATACTGGATCGTCAGCGGGAAGCCGTCGGGATAACCCGCCTCGGCCAGCAGGGCGCGCGCCTTCTCGGGATCGTACTCGAACCGCTTCAGGTCGGGGTTGTTGTTCGGCGGGTTGACGATCGAGGGGATCGGCACCGTCTTGCCGTCGAGAAGCGCGGTGATGATCGTGTCGACGTCGACGGCGTGGTTCAGGGCCTGCCGGACCTTCGGATCCTTCAGCGCGGGCTGTTCGCCGTTGAGGTTGATGCCCATGTGCATCTTGCGCAGGCCTTCGACGTAGACCGCGCTGCTGATGTCGCTGTCGGCCTGACCGGCGATGTCGGGGGTGATGTCGACGGCGATGTCGGCGGTGCCCGCGCGCAGCTCGTTCAGCCGCGACGAGGTCTCGGGCACCACGCGGAAGACGACGGTTTCCGCATCCGGCGCCTCGCCCCAGTAATCCTCGTTCACGGTCAGGGTCAGGCGGTCGTCGCGCTGCCAGGACTCGAGCTTGTAGGGGCCGGAGCCGACGGGTTCGTTCGCCACCTTGTCGGGCGCGCTTTCGGTCATGTACTTCGGCGCGCTGATGAAGGCCTCGGCCAGCCAGTACAGCATGTTGACCGTCGGCGCCTCGGTCACGAGGTCGATCGTGTAGTCGTCGATGACGTTGACCTCTTTCAGGCCGGTCTGGTCGTGCAGCTGCTGGTAGGTCGAGAAGGGCGCGGTGTTCATCCGCTCGAAGTTGACCTTCACCGCCTCGGCGTTGAACGGCTCGCCGTTGGTGAAGGTCACGCCCTCGCGCAGGTGGAAGCGCCAGGTCACGTCGTCCATTCGCTCCCAGGAGGTGGCCAGCCGGGGCTCGGGCGTGCCGTCGGGGGCGCGGCGCACCAGGCTGTCGAAGATCGACCAGATTACCGAGCCGGTGGGATGGTTCGAGTTCAGCATGTGCGGATCGAGGCTGATGACATCGTTGGCCGACGCGATGGTGATCGTCTCGTTGTCCTGCGCCCAAGTCGGGGCGGGCAGCGCGGCGGCCATGGTCAGGGCGACGGCCGAGGACAGCATCAGCTGCCGGGCCAACCGCGATGAAGTCTTTCTGAACATCCTATTTCGTTCCTCTCTGTTGCTGGGTGTCGTTTCTTGTGGGTGTCGTCGGGGTACGCGAGGGCGGGAAGATCGCCGCGGCGTCGAGGCCGCGCCAGTTCCGCTCGCCGTAGCTGTGAAGGAGCTTCGAGAAGATCCGCTCGATCTCGCCCGCGGGATCCTTCGGCAGCGCGGCGACGGGCGAGAACCCGGTCACCGAGGCGGCGCCGCCGACCCAGACGTGGCGGGCGCGCCGTCCGGGCGGCATCAGGAACAGCGCCTCGAGCGGATCGAAGACGGGCTGCACCGCAGGGTCTGACAGGTCCCAGGCCACGATGTCGGCGCGCTTGCCCGCGGCCAGCCGCCCGAGGTCCGGACGCCCGATGGCATCCGCCGCGCCGATGGTCGCGGCGTGGAACAGCGCGGCGGGGCTTGCCCTGTCGCCGTCGTCCACCCGGCCCATGGCCAGCCCCATCTGCAGGTTCATCAGCATGTCCGGCGGCGCGGTGTCGGTGCCGAGCCCGATGGCGATGCCGCGCGCGCGGAAGGCGCCGAAGGACTTCAGCCGCCGGCCGCCGCGGCCGATCACCAGCGGACAATGCACGACGACCGCGCCGCTCTGTGCCAGGAGGTCGATGTCCCCGGCCACGAGATCGGGCCGCGCCTCGGGGCCGCCGAGGTTCACGGCATGGGGCAGCAGAGCGTTCGGCCCGAGTACGCCGAGATCCGCGAGATGGCCGATCGACGAGCGTCCGGAGCGCTTCCAGAGGATTTCGGCTTCGCGCAGGGACTGGCAGCAATGGAGGCGGAACGGCACGCCAAGGTCGCGCGCCGCCGCCGCCGTGGCGTGCAGAAGATCGTCGGAACAGGTGTCGATGGTCGAGGGCACCAGGAGCCCGGTGACGAGCGGGCCGATGTCGCGGCAGTCGCGGATGAAGGCCACGGCCTCGTCGAGGCCGGCGCGCCCGAGGTCGTCCCGGCTGTACTGTCCGAAGCTGCCGTCCGCTTCCACCACGTTCACGGAACTGCGGAAGCTCGGGCCGAGGCAAAGGCGCAGCCCGATCTCCTGGCCGATCTCGGCGATCCGGCAGAACTCGTCCCCGCTCTCGGCCCATTCGCGGAACAGCAGCGAAGTGACAGGCAGGGCGGTGGTGATGCCGGAGGCGAGCAGTTGCGCGAACACGATGCGCACCGAGGTTTCCCGCTCGGCCGCGTCCAGAACGTCGCGGCGCGCGCCTTCGGCATAGGCACGGCTCCAGGCGGTGTCGCGGCCGTCGCGCGGCGCCCCGACGCCGAGGATCGTGGTGTCCACATCGGCCAAGGCGTTCAGGTCCACGAATCCCGGCGCGATCAGGACCCGGCCGCAATCGGTGGTCCGGTCTGCGGGACGGTCGCTTGCCGGGCCGACGTGGAGGATGGTGTCGCCGTCGAAAAGGACCTCGCCGTCAGGGATCAGGCGGTGCGAGTCGTCCGTCCCGTCCAGAACCCAGCGCGCCTTCACTCTCTCGATCATTGCCGTCCATCCTCACCGTTGCGACGAGTGTTCGAGAAGGAATGCCATTCGGCAAGAAAAATTACGGAAAGCCCGTTCAAGAAAGTTTTCGAAAGAATCTCGAGGGCGGCCATTTCCGGCCGCACCCAAGGCCGAACAGGCATTATAGCAAAGGCAGGAAAGGCTTTCGTCCGGGGGGTGGGGCAACTCTCGGCGGTCGCGCCCGTCCTTCCTCCGGGAGGATAATTTTTCAGAACCGCCCAAAGTTAAGTCAGGCCTGTTCGTTTGAGCGCCATCCCAAGGCTTCCGGTCCCGGCCGGCCGACCGTCAGGGCGCCCGCGCTGGCGCCGGCGGCCAACTGTTCTTCCACGCCGAGGCCGAGCGCGATTGCGGCGGCGATCGCCCCGATGCAGGCATCGCCGGCGCCGGTCGGATCCACGGCAGGTTCCGGAGGCGATTCGTGGAGGGTCGTCCTGCCATCCTGCAAGGCCATGAGCCCTCTCGTTCCGCGCTTCAGGATGATCCGCGGCGCGACCCGCGACAGCTTGCTGAGGATCGCGGCGTCCTCGGTTTCGCCGGTCAGCAGCTGCGCCTCGTCGAGGCTGGGCGCGAAGACGTCCACGCCGCGGAGCAGGTCGAGGACGGGGGCGCCGCGGGCCGCGAAGACCTCGCTCGTGTCCGCGACGAGCAGGCCGCCGCACGCCGCGCGCATCTCCGCCACGCGCTCGGGCGGCAGGGGGCAGAGCAGGGTGACCGCCCCGCCCTCCGGAGGCAGCGGCGGGGCAAGGGCGAGGGGGCGCGCCCACCATTCGTCCGAGCGGCTTGCGCTGTCCTGCCGCGCCTCGCCCTGTCCATAGCGCAGCCGGGTGCGGCGCGAGGGACCCTGCCGCCGGTCCACCCGCCCGGTGTCGATGCCGAGCGCGGCGAGCCGGTGCAGCCAGCTGTCGGGAAAATCCTCCCCGACGGCGATGCAGAGGCGCGGTGTCACCCCGAGGCGGACGGCGGACAGCGCGGCATAGATCGCCGCGCCGCCCACGCATTCGAAGGACCGGCCCCCGGTCTCGATCCGGTCGATCGAGGCGTAGCCGACGATGTCCATCACCGGGCGCACGGCCTCACTCTCCCGTGCCGACCAGCGACCGCCGGGTCAGGAGCCGAGAGACGGTGAACTTCCGGGTGTCGTCCTTGAGGTGGAGCCGCCGGTCGGGATCCGTCCCGTTCGCGCGGCCCAGCCGGTAGGCCAGCAGCTGCAACGCTATGGCCTGCGTGATCGGCAGCGCCGCCGCCGGTCCCGGCACCGCGATGCGATGGGTCGCGTCCGGCACCGGGGTGTCGCCGGATTCGACCGAAACCGTCGCGATGCCAAGCCGGTTCAGGGCTTCGGCCGAGGCCGTGGCGAAGCGCGCGGCACGGGCGTCATGGGGCAGGAGGACCACCACCTCGCCGCGCTTCAGGGCCCAGTACTGCCGGTGGGCGAACTCCTCCAGCTCGTCGCTCCAGGCGTTCACTGTCGTGACTTCCACCATCTTGGCCGCGCCGTAATCCGCGGTCGCCACCGCGGTGCCGGTCCCGAGGATGCGGATGCCGTCGAGGCCGCCGGACGTCGCTTGTGCGATCTCGCGGGCCTGCGCGTCGGCGCGTGCGATCATGGCGGGAAGGTCGGGCAGGGCGGAGGCCAGCGCGCCGGGCAGGGGCGCGGCGTCGCAGGCGAGGGACAGCGCCAGAACCGTCGCGGTATAGCTCGACGTGCCGCAGAGGAACTTGCCGACGTCCTCGATCCCCAGCTCGAACCGCGGCAGGCCCAGGGCGCCGACCCGGCCGCCGTCGCGGTTGGTCAGCAGGGCCGCGATCGGGCCGTGCGCCAGGGCCGCCTCGGCCGATTGCAGGCTGCGATCGACGCCGCCCGACATGGTGATGCCCAGCACGCGGTCCTCGGCCGAAAGGCCCGGGGCGACGCCCAGCAGGAAGTCCATGCTGCCCCAGGCCTGCGCGGGCCGGCCACCGGCCGACTGACCGGCAAGGGCGGCCCTCGCCGCGAACCAGCCGTCGCCGCTGCCGTAGGCGTGGAGCCTGCCGTTCGCCCCCGGCGCAAGGTGGCTCTGCGCGAACCCCTCCACCTCGCCGCGCCGCTCCAGCAGCGCGGCGAGCAGCTGCGGCTGGCGAAGGATGTCGTCGTGCATCGGCGTTGCGGAACCTTCGCCTGCCGGTGCGGCGGCCTGGGCGTCCTGGGTCAAGGCGTCTCTCCTGTCTCTGCTGATCCCTGCGGCGCGGCGCGCCGGTTCGGGGCCGATACTGGCAATGTCACCCGGGAACAGGCAAGCAAAGTCTGGGCAAGGAAGGACTTTCGAAAACTTTCGTTTTGCCGTCGGCTTATGCCACGACGACTTCAAGTCCCGCCGCGCGAAGCTCCTTTATCACCGAGGGCGACGCGCCCTGGTCGGTGATCAGCAGGTCCACCGCGTCGAGGTCGGCAATCTTCGCGGTGGCGACATGCTTCAGCTTCGAATGATCGGCGAGCACGATCACCCGGCTCGCCGCGGCCATCATCTTCTGCTTGATCTCGGCCTCGTGCCAGTTGCTGTTGGTGAACCCCTTCTCGGTGTCCACGCCGGCGCAGCTGATGAAGGCGACGTCGGCGTTGATCCGGTCCAGCAGCAGCGTGCCGAAGGGGGAGACGAGCGAGTTCAGCTTGGGCCGGACGGTACCCCCGGTGACGATGACGGTCACGTTCGGGCGCGACGACAGCTCGACGGCGACGTTGAGCGAGTTGGTGACGACGGCAAGATCGGTCAGCTTGTCCGGGATGAAGCCGACAAGGGCCGCGATGGTCGAGCCGGTGTCCATCAGGATCGTCTCGCCGTCGCGGATCATGTCGGCGGCGATGGCGGCGATGGCGTCCTTCTCGGCGCCGCGCAGGGAGGCGTTGAGGTCGACAGGCCGCTCGTAGCGGCTGGGCTGCATCGCGATGGCGCCGCCGCGCACCCGCCGCAGCACCTGCGCCTTCTCGAGAAACAGCAGGTCCGCGCGCACCGTGACCGAGGACACGCCAAGCCGGTCCGTCAGGTCCATCACGTCCAGCCGCCCCTCGGCGCCCAGCAGTTCGACGATCTGCCGGTGTCTTTGCATTGCTTTCAAAGTCGGCATAGAGAAAACCTTTTGGTATTGACAAGACGGGCCCGGAGGTCAGGCTAGCCGATAGTCGCAGGGAGTCCATCCTCCATTCGCGATGCGCTCCGTTCAGCCGAAAATCGAGGACCGATGCCCTTGCCAAACTCTCCCGCCCGCTTGCCCGACGTCATCGCCGCGCTGCAGTTTCCGCCCTTCCGCGGCCCGGACGTCATGCCGATGTCATGGTACGAGGATTACCTGCTGGCCAATGCCGAAGCCTTCGTCGCGGGCGGCATCAGGGCGATCAAGATCCAGGACGAGACGCGCCAGACCGGCGCGGCCGGCCAGCGCACCATCGCGCGGATGTCCGTGCTGGGCCGCATGTTCAAGCAGGCGCACCCGGACGTCGCGCTGGGGATCATCGTGCAGGCCCATGATGCCGTCGCGCCGCTCACCATCGCCGATGCCTGCGGGGCGGACTTCGTGCGGCTGAAGGTCTTCGTCGGCACCTCGGTCAATGCCGAAGGGACGCGAAATGCGCTATCCGTCGAGGCCGCGGCCTGCCGCGAAGAGTTGGCGCGACCCGACATCGCCATCATGGCCGACGTGCACGACCGGACCTCGGTTCCGCTCAGCCGGGTGGACGACGCCACCGCCGCCGGATGGGCGCAGAACATGGGCGCGGATGCCATCGTGCTGACCGGATCCTCCTTCGACGACAGCCGCGCGAAGGTCGCCGCGGTGCGGGCGGCGGGCGTGAAGCGGCCGCTGTTCATCGGCGGGGGCATCGACGCCGACAACATCGCCACCGCCTTGGCCGAGGCCGACGGTGTGGTTGTCAGCACATCGCTCCTGCGCAAGGGAATCGACGACGACGACATCCTTCGCTGGGATGTCGCGGCGGTGCGCCGGATGGTCGAGACGCTAGGCCGATAAGGCGTACGTCTTGCCGTCTGGGCGTCGACAGCCGGTGTCATCCACCTTCCGGACACGCGTTCCGCAGAGTCTTCTGCCGCGCGTGCTCCGGTCGCTCTTGACCCAAATGCGCTGTTCGCCTAACCCCGTATGGCGCGCGGGCGTTGTGTAATGGTAAGACCCTTGCCTTCCAAGCAAGAGATACGGGTTCGATTCCCGTCGCCCGCTCCATCCTCTCCGGCCTCGACACATCACACCCGTCCCGGGCCTGCGCCCTGCGGCGCTCGGCGCTTGCCCGGCGCGATGCCGCCCGATAGCCTTGCGCCAAGGCGCCGCGCCAGGCGGGCCAGGACAACGGGACCAGGGAGACACGGAATGAAGATCAGGGCGATGACGCTGGCCGCGGGGCTGGCGGCGGCGATGGCGGGCGGAGCGACGGCCGAGCCGGTGAAGGTCGGCATGATCACCACGCTGTCCGGCGGCGGCGCGGGCCTCGGCATCGACGTGCGCGACGGTTTCATGCTGGCGGTGAAGCAGGCGGGCAATCCCGACCTCGAGGTGGTGGTCGAGGACGACCAGCAGAAACCCGACATCGCGGTGCAGCTCGCCGACAAGATGATCCAGTCCGAGAAGGTGGACGTGCTGACCGGCATCATCTGGTCGAACCTCGCCATGGCCGTGGTGCCGGGCGCGGTGGCGCAGGGCAAGTTCTATCTCTCGCCCAACGCCGGCCCCTCGCAGCTGGCGGGGCAGGGCTGCGACAGGAACTATTTCAACGTCGCCTGGCAGAACGACAACCTGCACGAGGCCGCGGGTGCCTATGCCAACGACGCCGGGCTGAAGAACAGCTTCATCCTGGCGCCGAACTATCCGGCCGGGAAGGACGCGCTGACCGGGTACAAGCGGATGTACAAGGGCGAGCTCGCCGGAGAGATCTATACCGAGCTCGGCCAGACCGACTATGCCGCCGAGATCGCGCAGATCCGGGCGAGCGGTGCGGATTCCGTCTTCTTCTTCCTGCCCGGCGGCATGGGGATCTCGTTCCTGAAGCAGTATGCCGACAGCGGCGTGGGCCTGCCGGTGGTCGGCCCCGCCTTCAGCTTCGACCAGGGCATCCTGCAGGCCGTGGGCGCGGCGGCGCTTGGCGTGAAGAACACCTCGCAGTGGTCGAAGGACCTCGACAACGCTGCGAACAAGGCCTTCGTCGAGAGCTTCCAGGCCGAGTACGGGCGCCTGCCCTCGCTCTATGCCTCGCAGGGGTTCGACACGGCGAACCTGCTGCTCTCGGCCATGTCCAAGGCTTCGGTCTCGGATGCCGACGCCTTCCGCGCGGCGCTGGAGGAGGCCGACTTCGCCTCGACCCGCGGTTCGTTCAGGTTCAACACGAACCACCACCCGATCCAGGACATCTACGTGCGCGAGGTGATCCAGGAGGGCGACGTCTTCACCAACAGGATCATCGCCACGGCGCTGAAGGACCACGGCGACGCCTATGCCGCCGAGTGCAAGATGTGAGGCTCAGAGGCGACAGAGCTTGGTGATCCTGTCCATCGGCGTGCCGTCCTTCAGCGGCACGCCCGTCACGACGTCATGATCCTGGAACCCCATCTTGCCATAGTAGACCAGTCCGCCCGCATTGTCGGCGCGGATCCGGGCGGTGATGGCCGTGAGCCGCGCCTTTGTGGCGGCGTCCCGTGTCGCGGCGAACAGCGCCCGGCCGACGCCGGGCAGTTTCGGGGCAGGGCGGGCGAAGGTGGCGATGTCGCCCCAGTCGGCCGGGAATCCCTCGACGCGGGACAGCCATTGGAACCCCGCGACCCGCCCCTCGGGGTCGAGGGCCACGTGGCAGCAGACGAGGTCGAGATCCCGGAAGATCTTGCGCTCCATCGCCGCGACGGTGAACTCGGTGGCGATGGCCGTGGTGGTGCCTTCGCGGATCAGCGGGTTGATGACGTCTGCCATGGCCGCGGCGTCGGCGGGGGTGGCAGGGCGGACGGGGATGGTCATGGGGCGGCCTCCGGAAGTTCTGCGGACGGACCTAACCGCCCGGGCATCGGATTTGAAGCGCAGCGGCGCGGATGTTCCTTGGGACGACGACGCCGGACAACCCCCGCCCGCCGTCTTGGTCCGAGCCTTGCAGATCATCGCGGATCCCCCCGGCACTCCTTGAGGTCGTCCAACCCATGACCCTGCTGCTGCTGGCCGAGCAGGTCCTGAACGGTCTCCAGTTCGGGGTGATGCTGTTCCTCATGTCCGCCGGGCTCACGCTGGTGTTCGGGGTGATGGGCCTGATCAACCTCGCCCACGGATCGCTCTACATGATCGGGGCCTTCGCCGCCGCCGCCGTCGCCGCCGCCACGGGATCGTTCCTGCTGGCCCTCGCCGCGGCGCTGGCCGCCGCCGCGGCGGCCGGTGCACTGGTCGAGGTCATCGTGATCCGCCGCCTCTACGACCGCGACCACCTCGACCAGGTGCTGGCGACCTTCGCGCTGATCCTGATCTTCTCCGAAGGCACCCGCTGGCTGTTCGGCTCCTTCCCGCTCTATCTCGACACGCCCGGCTGGCTTTCGGGGCCGGTCGCCCTTCCCGGCGGCATCCAGTACCCGGCCTACCGGCTTGCCCTGATCGTCGTCGGCCTTGCCATCGCCGGCGGCCTCGGCCTGCTCATCGCGAAGACGCGCCTCGGCATCCGGATCCGCGCGGGCGAGGCCGACCGCGAGATGACGGCCGCCCTCGGTATCGACATCCGCCGCCTCTATACCGTGGTCTTCGCGCTCGGCGCGGGGCTTGCGGGGCTGGCGGGGGCGATGGTGGGCGCGATCCAGTCGGTGCAGGTCGGCATGGGCGAGCCGGTGCTGATCCTCGCCTTCGTCGTGATCGTGATCGGCGGCATCGGCTCGATCCGGGGGGCGCTGATCGGGGCGCTGCTGGTCGGCCTCACCGACACGCTGGGCGGGCTGTTCCTGCCGCGGCTCTTCGCGCTGGTGATGGAGCCCTCGGCCGCCGCCTCGGCCGGGTCGGCGCTGGCCTCGATGCTGATCTACATCCTGATGGCGGCGGTGCTGATCTTCCGCCCCACCGGCCTTTACGGCGCCGAAGCATGAGCAGGGAGGGCTGGTTCAACCTCGCCCTTGCCGGGCTGCTGGTGGCATTCCCGCTTGCCGCGCAGGCGATGGACGAACCGTTCCTCGTCACGCTGGCGACCCGCGCGGTGATCCTGGCGCTGGCCGGGGTGGGGCTGAACCTGGCGCTCGGCCTTGGCGGCCTCGTCAGCCTTGGCCACGCCGCGTTCTTCGGGATCGGCGGCTATGCCATGGGGATCCTCGCCAGCCACGCCCAGGGCTACACGCCGCTGGCCGAGTGGCCGCTGCTGATCGAGGGCACGAAATCCATGCCGGTGATCTGGCTGGTGGCCGTCGCCACCTCGGGCCTCGCCGCGCTGGCGATCGGCGCGCTGAGCCTGCGGACCTCGGGCGTCTACTTCATCATGATCACCCTCGCATTCGGGCAGATGTTCTTTTACTTCGCCATCTCCTGGCCCGCCTACGGCGGCGAGGACGGGCTGTCGATCTATGTCCGGAACGGCTTTCCCGGCGTGAACACCCTGGTGCCGCTGCCATTCTACGGCCTCTGCCTCGCGGTGCTCGCGCTCGCCCTGATGCTGTGCTGGCAGATCGCCCGCTCGCCCTTCGGTCTGGCGCTGAACGCCGCGCGGCAGTCGGCGAAGCGGGCCGAGACCGTCGGCCTGTCGCCCTATCGCCTGCGCCTCGCCGCCTTCACCCTCTCCGGTGCGATCACCGGGCTGGCCGGCGCGCTCCACGCCGACCTGAACCGCTTCGTCAGCCCGGCGATGCTCAGCTGGCAGACCAGCGGCGAGATCATCGTCTTCGTGATCCTCGGCGGCACCGCGCGCCTGTTCGGTCCCGTGGCGGGCGCGGGGGTCTTCGTCGCGCTCGAACACCTGCTGGGCGAGCTTTCGGACTTCTGGCACATCTGGCTTGGGCTGCTGCTGCTGGCGGTCGTGCTGTTCGCGCGGGGCGGCGTCGTCGGCCTTGTCTGCGGGGAGAGGCGCCATGGCTGAGGCGATCCTTTCGGCCCGGGGCCTGACCAAGCGGTTCGGCGCGCTTGAGGCCAGCCGCGACGTGTCGCTCGACCTGCGGGCGGGCGAGATCCACGCGCTGATCGGGCCGAACGGGGCGGGGAAGTCCACCCTGATCGCGCAGCTTGCGGGCAGCCTCCGGCCCGACGCGGGGGAAGTCCGGCTGGCCGGGCGCGACGTCAGCGCCCTTGGCGTCGCGGCGCGGGCCCGCCTGGGGCTGGGGCGGACCTTCCAGGTCTCGGCGCTGGCGATGGAGGACACGGTGCTGCAGAACGCGATCCTCGGCGCGCTCGGGGCGCGGGGCAGGGCGCCCTCTCCCTTCGGCCGGGCCCTGGCGCGGGGGCGGCTGCGCGATACGGCCGAGGCGGCGCTGGCGCGCGTCGGGCTGGGCGAATGCGCCGGGCAGCGCGCGGGCAGCCTGTCCCACGGGCAGCGGCGGCTGCTCGAGATCGCCGTCGCCCTGACCCTCGCGCCCCGGGTCTTCGTGATGGACGAGCCGATGGCCGGTCTGGACGGTGAGGCGGCGTTGTCGCTGCGCGCCCTGCTCGACGGGCTGCGCCACGAGGCGCCGATCCTGCTGGTCGAGCACGACATGGACGCGGTCTTCGCGCTGGCCGACCGGATCAGCGTGCTGGTCGAGGGCGCGATCATCGCCACCGGCACCGTGGCCGAGATCCGCGCCGACCCCGCCGTCCGCCGCGCCTACCTGGGGGAGGAGGGATGAGCCTGCTGCGCCTCGCCGACGTCACCGCCTCCTACGGCAGCGCGCAGGCGCTGTTCGGCGTCACGCTCGACGTGGCCGAGGGCGAGGCGGTGGCGCTGATGGGGCGCAACGGGATGGGCAAGACGACGACGATCCGCACCGCCTTCGGCCTGGTGCGGGCGTCCGGCGGCAGGCTGGACTTCGCGGGCCAGGACCTGCGGCGGCTGCCGGTCCATCGCATCGCCCGCCTGGGCCTGGGCCTGGTGCCCGAGGGGCGGCGCTGCTTCGGCCCGCTGACCGTGACCGAGAACCTCGTCGCCGCGGCCCGGCCCGGCCCCTGGGACTTCGCCCGCGCCACGGCGCTGTTCCCGCGGCTGGCCGAGCGGGCCGGGCAACGGGCCGCGTCGCTGTCGGGGGGCGAGCAGCAGATGCTGGCGATCGCCCGCGCGCTGATGACCAACCCGCGGCTGCTGGTCCTCGACGAGGCGACCGAGGGGTTGGCCCCGCTGGTCCGGGCCGAGATCTGGGCGGCCATCGGCGCGCTGAAGCGCTCGGGCCTGTCGATCCTCGTGGTCGACAAGTCGCTTGCCGACCTCAGGCGGGTCGCCGACCGCGGCGTGGTGCTGGAGCGCGGGCGCACCGTCTGGCAGGGCGCGATGGCGGACCTGACCCCCGACCTGGCGGCGCGCCACCTCGGGGTCTGACGCGCTCAGTCCTTCGGCGGCAGGCCGGACATCTCGCGCAGGCGGGTGTCGACGTCGCCGCGGGTCCTTCCCGACAGGATCTCGTCGTAATAGACGACCATGGTCGGCTTCGGCGCGGCGCCGCGGGTCGAATCCCAGCGTTCGGTGTAGCTGGCAAAGATCCCGTGGCGGAAGTTCGGCACCGCTTTAAGGCCCGGATCCGCGGTGGCGACGATCTGGCCGCGATAGGCGCATTTCTGTTCGCCATTGACCCAGACGTTCAGATAGCCGTCGGGCCCGGCGCCGAAGTTCGTGTTCAGCACGATGTCCATCCAGCGGCCCTTCGTCTGCTCCAGCGAGAACAGCCTGCAGATGTGCCCGTCGTTCTGGCGGTCGCCCCAGCCCTTCGCGTTCGCCATGTCGTCGAGCTGGATCACCAGGTCGGAGGCGGTGTCGTTGGTCTGGCGGCAGACCGTCGGATCGCAGCCGCGCCAGTTGCCCGCGCCACGGCCCATCTGGATCAGCCGGATCGCCGCGCGCGCGTCGCCGCTGACCTTCCACTGGCCGAAGACGTTCCGCAGCGCGCTATCCTCGCTGAAGCTCGGGACGTTCTGGTTCAGGAAGCTCCAGCCGTACCAGATGTCCTGACCGATGCGGGCGTCGTCGGAGACGTTGCGCAGTTCGGCCCGGTAGCGGGGGTTGCCGCAGTCGCTGCCGCCGCAATCGCCGTTCCTGAGCTCGAACCGCTCGCTCCGCTCGCCCCGGCGCACGGGCTCGGGGGCGGTGGCGCGGCGGAAGGCGTGGGGGGCGGGACTGAACAGCAGTTCGGTGCCGCGGGGAATGGGGCCGTTGTCGGGACCTTTCCAGAGCCCGTCGCCCACGCACCCCGCGAGCAGGGTCAGACTGCAGAGTATGGCGACGACGCGGTGTCTGGTGCTTGTCATGGCGGCCCGTATGATTGTTTCGTCCTTAGTCGCGGAGGCCGCCCGGTCTTGTCAACGACCGATCCGCCGGACGCGCGACGAGAAACAGTTTTCGTAAAATGATCTGATAAACGCCGCAATTGAGGCAATCTTCCGCCTTGCCCGCCCTCTATCACGCTGACCACGGAGTTAACCTTAACGGCTTGTTCACGGAACCGACTGTCGCTGATTGGCCACCGAGCAGGGCGAAAACCGCATCTTTGTTGATAAATTGTTTACGCAACAGATGCAGCGCCTTAGCACGGAGACTTAAAGCAGCGCCAAAAGCTGTGACGAGCAGACATAGATGAGGCAGATATGGCGAAAATCAGTGTTTTCGGCATCGGGTACGTTGGTGTCGTTTCGGCGGCGTGCCTGGCGCGTGACGGTCACGAGGTCATTGCGGTCGACGTCGACCCGGGCAAGATCAAGGCGATCAACTCGGGATTGTCCCCGATCGTCGAGAACGGTCTCGACGAACTGATCGCACAGGTCGTCGCCGACGGAAAGCTGACCGCGACCGATGACGTGCAGCACGCCATCGACAATACCGACGCGTCCTTCATCGCGGTCGGCACGCCCTCGGCTCCCGACGGGTCGGTCGGCCTGAAATACGTCACCGCGGTGTGCGAGAACATCGGCCGCGCGCTGGCGAAGAAGGATGGGCACCACTCTGTCGTCATCCGCTCGACAATCGTTCCCGGCTCCTGCGAGAACACCTGCATCCCGACGCTGGAGAAGGCGTCGGGCAAGGTCGCGGGCAAGGATTTCGGCGTCGGCTACTATCCCGAGTTCCTCCGCGAGAGCACCGCGATCGAGGATTACTACGATCCCGGCCTGATCGTCTTCGGCGCCATGGACGACTATACCACCAGGATCCTGACCGAGCTGAACGAGGGCCTGGGCTGCAAGATCCACGTCGTCGACCTGCGCACCGCGGAAATGGTGAAATACACCTCGAACACCTGGCGCGCCGTAAAAGTGACCTTCGCCAACGAGATCGGCAACATCGCCAAGGCCTCCGGCCTCGACGGGCAGACGGTGATGGAGATCCTCTGCTCGGACAAGAAGGTGAACATCTCGTCCTACTTCATGCGCCCGGGCTTCGCCTTCGGCGGCTCGTGCCTGCCGAAGGACGTGCGCGCGCTGCGCCATCTCGCGGCGGAACTGGACACCCCGGCGCACCTGCTGAACGCGGTGCTGGAAGCGAACGAGGCGCAGATCAAGCGTGCCGAGAACATGATCGCCGCCTCGGGCGCGCAGAAGGTCGGCTTTGTCGGCATCTCGTTCAAGCCGGGTACCGACGACCTGCGGGAAAGCCCGCTGGCGGAACTGGCCGCGCGCCTGATCGCCAAGGGGATCGAGGTGAAGATCCACGACCCCTACGTGTTCGAGGCCTATGCCAACGACAACTCGACCGCGGGTCGGGGCAACGACGTCATCCCCGACCTGAAGGAGCGGATGGTCGAAAGCCTGGATGCGCTGATCGACGAGAGCGGCGCGGTGCTGGTCGGCAACTTCTACGGCGAGACCGTGGATCGCCTGTCGCAGGCCGCCCAGTCGCGCCCCGTCCTGGACCTGACGCGGATGAACCGCAAGCTGGTCTCGGGCGGGAACTACGAAGGCATCTGCTGGTAGAAAGGCGGGACACGCTGTGCTGCAGGTACTGACACACACAGCCTACTTTGCGGTCGTCGTTCTCCTGGCCACCACGGTTCCTCCGGGGTTCCTGGGCTCCCTCGATGGGGCAACGAACTCGATCTTCATTGTCGGCTTCCTGGGAATGTGGAGATATTCCTGGGCCACGCTCAACTTCGCGCGTGCCCTCTACTTCCGCCGTGTCGTGTACCCCGCGAGGAAACGGCGCCTTCGGCGGGCCTTTGCCGCCGAGGGCCGCAAGAGCCACGCCTATTTCCTCGTCACCTCCTACATGGTGGAACCCGAGGTCACGCTGCCGGTCTACCGTTCGGTGTTCACGGCGGCGGCAAGGAACCCCGACGGCGCGACCATCGTGTCGTCGGTGGTGGACGGGGCCGACGCGCGGCTGATCCAGCACATCTACGACACGATGCCGGTGGACATGAGCCAGGTGAAGCTGGTGATCGACCGGATCAAGGCGAACGGCAAGCGCGACGCGCTGGCCCGCACGCTCGAGATCATCGGCCGCTGCAACCCCACCCACCGCGACATCCTGGTGTTCGTCGACGGCGACACGATGGTGCCGCTCGACATCGCCACCCAGTCGGCGCCGATGTTCATGGACCCGAAGGTCGGCGCGCTGACCACCGACGAAGGGGTGATGCTGGACAAGAAGAACCTGTTCCGCGACTGGTTCGTGCTGCGCTTCAACCAGCGCCAGGTGATGATGTGCTCCATGGGCCTCGGCAACCGGGTGCTGACGCTGACCGGGCGGATGTCGGTGTTCCGCGCCAACCTCGCCTGCGATCCCGGCTTCATCGAGCAGGTGCGCGACGACTATCTCGAACACTGGCGCCTCGGCACGGTGAAGTTCCTGACCGGCGACGACAAGTCCACCTGGTACTGGCTGCTGAAGAACGGCTACGAGATGTCGTACCTGCCCGACGTGCGTTCCTGGTCCTACGAGACCCAGCCGCGTCCCGGGTTCCTCGACAGCAGCCAGGTGCTGATGACCCGCTGGTTCGGCAACATGATGCGGACCAACGGCCGGGCCCTGAAGATCCCGCCGAGGGAGATCGGCTTCTTCACCTGGTGGTCGATCCTCGACCAGCGGCTGTCGATGTGGACGACCCTCGTCGGGCCGATCACCGTGATCCTCGCCGCCCTGCTGCATTCGTGGGAGGTGATCCCGCTCTATGCCGCCTGGGTGCTGTCCACCCGCTATATCTTCTGCGTCATCATCTCGCTGTTCCGGGGAACCTGGTTCCCGGTGACGCACCCGCCCATCCTGTATTTCGGCCAGATCGCCGGAGCGGCGACGAAGACCTTCGTCCTGTTCCGCCTCGACAAGCAGAAATGGACCCGACAGACCTCGGCCGAGAAGGCCCAGGTCGCCCTTGCCGACCGGCTCCGGGCACGGGAATCCGCCGTTCACCACGTGCTTGCCGTCATCTGGCTGACACTTGCCGTCATGTTTCTCACCAAGGTCTGAGGGGCCGCGGACTTAGGAGTTTTGAATGAACAAGCAGATTGACATCGCAGCCCAGGAAGACGCCGAGATCGCCTCGGACTTCGTGTTCGAGACCGAGCATCCGGTGCTTCCTGTGCCCTTCACCGCCCAGGTCGGGGACCAGGTGTTCCAGGGCACGGGCCTTTCGCTGACCGCGGCCCACGTCATTGCGCCCGGGCCCATCGACCCCGGCTTCGAGGGCAGCCGCCACATCATCAAGCTCGAGTTCAACTTCGAGGGCTTCAGCATCGACCTGTTCCCCGAGGCGCGCCTCACGGGGCTCCACACGAACGACCTGAAGCTCCAGTTCATCGACCCGACAGGGCCGCACCTGCCGCAGCTGCGCTATATCCTGAACAGCTTCATCGCGGGCGACTTCGTGTCGCTCGGCGCGATGATGGCCTATACCGGCCCGGTCAAGCCGAAGCCGTCCAAGGTCAAGGCCGGCGGCAGGAACGACCGCGCGGACATGATCCGGCGAATCGGGGCGATCGTGCTGTCGGTGGTGCTGATCGCCGTCGCCCTGAACGCGCTGCGCCTGCGCTATACCCAGAGCTACGAGGCGCGTCCCGTCTTCATCACCCGCGAGGGCAAGGAGATGCAGGCGACGAGCCCCGGCCAGATCTCGATGCTGAACCCCCGGGCACGGGCCGGGCAGGTGGTCTATGCCATCAGCTCGAACAGCGGCGACACGCTGAATTTCGTGCTGCCCTGCGATTGTGACGTAACCCTGGCGGACGGGATCTATGAGGGCGCAACTGTTCTTCCCAGCGACCCAATTCTGACCTTTTTCGACTCTAGCGTCCAGGTCAGAGTTCAATCCCAGATGAGCATCGAAGGGTTGACCAAGGCCATGAACGGCGAGCAGGTCTGGCTGGATCTGGGCGACGGTCGTTCGGTCCCGGTGGATGTCGTGCTGACCTCCGCCACCGACGACGCCGCCCAGAACGGTGACCTCTACCTGCCCGTCGTGCTGCGTGCGGAAGACGGCGCCCTCACCCCCGGAGACATCGGGAAACCGGCCCGCGTCCGCCTGTCGAAGTCGATCTTCGGGGGCTCGCTGTTTGCCAGAAAGGCAGAGTCGTGACCAACATTCATCCCCTCATCATTTGCGGCGGCAACGGTACCCGTCTGTGGCCCATGTCGCGGACCCAGTCGCCCAAGCAGTTCCAGCGGATCGGCGGCGAGGATTCCCTGACGTTCTTCCAGACCGCGGTGCAGCGGCACTCGGGAGAAGGGTTCGAGACGCCGGTGATCGTCGCCTCCGTGGGCCAGAGGAACACGGTCGCGGCGCAGCTCGCCCAGCTCGGCACCGACGCCGAACTGATCTACGAACCCATGGGGCGCAACACCGGCCCCGCCGTGCTGGCCGCCGCGCTGACGCTCTATGCCCGCGATCCGAAGGCGCTGATGCTGGTGATCCCCGCCGATCACGTGATCGAGGGCGACATCAACACCACCATCCTCGCCATGCGCGGCGCGGCCTCGGACGGCTACATCGTCACCTACGGGATCAAGCCGCGCTATGCCGAGACCGGCTTCGGCTACATCACCGACGGCGGCCCGATCGCCGACTATCCCGGCCTCCGCAAGGTCGAGCGCTTCGTCGAGAAGCCGCCGGTCCGGAAGGCCCGCCTGCTGGTGGAAAGCGACATCGCCTACTGGGCCTCGGGCATCTCGATGTTCTCGGCCGCGACGATCATCGAGGAATACCAGCGGTTCGATCCCGGCAGCTTCGTCGCCGTGCAGCAGGCGCTGGAAACCGGCGCGGACGACGGCCGCGGCCTGCTTCTGAACCCCGACTGCTTCCGCCACGCCGAAAGCCTGCCGACCGAACAGGTGGTGTTCGAGAAGACCCGCCGCATCGCGCTCGCGCCGCTGGACGTCAGCTGGAACGATGTCGGCAGCTGGTCGGCGATGTACTCGATCTCGAAGCCCGACACCAAGGGCAACGTGCTCCAGGGCGACGTGATCGCGGTCGAGACGTCGAACTCCATGGTCCGTTCGGACACGAGGCTGGTTTCGGTCGTGGGCATGTCCGACGTCATCATCATCGACACCCCCGACGCGCTGCTCGTCACGAAGGTCGGCCATTGCCAGAACGTCAAGAAGGTGGCCGAGCACCTGAAGGCCGCCAAGCGCGCCGAGGCGGAGAAGCACCGCGGCAGCCACAACAGCTGGGGCGATCACGCGCAGCTGATCGATAAGAATGGCGTAAATCTTTCCACGCTGACCCTGCGCCCCGGCGCAGTGCTGGAGATCGCGCCGACCGCGTCGCGCGAGGCGATCGTCGTCCGCGGCAGCCTGCACGTCGAAAACGCGACCGCGCAAAGCACGCTGGTGGCCGGAGAGCGCGGTCTGCTCGACCCGAAGTCGGCCAGCCGCCTGTCGAACCGCACCGACGAGCCGGTGGAGGTGGCGTTGCTGAGCCTCGCCGCCGAGGTCAGCCTGGCCGAGGCGATCACCGCGGTGCCGGTCGGCGCCGCCCGCCCCAGCACGCGGCCCCACGTCCGCGCGACGACGCTGAAGGACAGCGAAACCCCGGGTCTGCGCCATGCGTGACGGACTGTGGCACCGGCTGCGCCGCGGCGGGGCGGGGCTTGCGCTGGGGCTTCTGGCCGCGGCGGGGGCCTCCGCCGCGCCGGACCTGCCGGATGCGGGGCTGCGCTCGGCGCTGGAGGGGCTGGAGGAGAGCCTCGTCGCCCCGGCGAACGCCGTGGTGGCGAACCTCGACCTGCTGCGCGCGGCGGGCCTCGACGGCTTTGCCCCCGCGGTGCAACCCGGACCGCTGGCGATGCCAATGGCGGGCGATCACACTTCCGATCCGCTCGAGGCGCAGGGTCTCGACGTGCGGCTGGCGCTGACCATGCTGACCCAGACGGCCGGGGCGACCGACAACCAGGGCGTGCTGAACGCGCAGCGCGATCCCGAGCTCCGGGCGCTGGTGATCCGCCGGGGGACCGCGCGGCTGTCGGATATCGAGCTTCTGACCCGCCAATACCGCCTGCAACCCGCCGAGGCCGACAACGGCGGCTTCGTGCTGCGGGTGCCGGTCGTCGTGTGGGACGGCGCCGCGCTCCAGATCGGGCCGGGCGAGACGCTGCGCCTCAGCCGTCCCGACGGCGCCTTCCTGATCAACTTCGGCCACCTCGCCATCGCCGGCGGCAGCGTGGAGTCGGTGGGCGGGGCGAACACCGTCACCGGCCGTTTCGCGCCCTTCGTCACCACCGCCGCCAGCGGCACCGTGCAGGTCGACCACGCGCGGTTCACCGGCCTCGGCTTCGGCAAGACGCTGAAGTTCGGCGGCTTCTCGGTGATGCGCAACAACATGATGGTGGTGCGCCGCGCATCCTTCGTCCGCGACAGCCTGTTCGACGGGCTGGTGTCGGTCGCGTTGTCGGGGCTCGATGGCGTCGCCGTGGAGAACAACAAGTTCCGCGCCGCCCGCGGCCCCGCGCTGGTCGTCAGCGGCGCCCGCGAACCGCGGATCCTGTCCAACATCTTCTACGGCAAGACCGAGTTCAACGCGATCCAGGTGCTGTCCCGGTCCCGCGATGCGGTGGTCTCGGGCAATGTCGTCCTTGGCGGCGAGAAAACCGGGATCGCGGTACGGCGCCACAGCCACAACGCGCTGGTCGCGGGCAACATCGTCTGGCGGCGCGAAGGCGGCGGGATCACCGTGGCCGGGTCGGACTGCGGCCGGATCCTCGGCAACCTCGTGCTCGACAACCGCCACAAGGGGATCGAGGTGCGCGACAGCCGCGGCACCGTCGTCGCCGACAACCGCGTCGTCGCCAACCAGAGCGCGGGAATCTGGGTCTCGGCCCAGCAGGACGACAGCGAGACCTGGCTGAAGGGCAACGTCCTGAGCGCCAACCGCGCGGGCCTGTCCACCGCCACGGGGGCCAGCCTGGTGCTGGCGAAGAACGATTTCACGCAGCAGTACCCGCGCTTTCTCGGCGGCGACCTGTCGCGCCAGAGCGCCTTCATCGCCGGGGATCTTGCGGGCGAGAAGGCCGTCACCCTCACCGCGCTCGGCGCGACGCCCGCTCCGGCGGGCTCGGCCGACCGTCCCGAGGACTGCCGGAAATGACGCGCGGCGGATCCCTTCGCCGCGCGCGGCACCTCGCTCTCGGCCTGGCCCTGGCCGCCGCCCTGGCGGCGCCGCTTGCGGCCGGGTCGATCCCGATGGTGATCTCGGACGACGCCGAGTCGCGCGCCATCTCGGTCGTGGTGCGCGCGGGCGTGACCGCCACCCGCGAGCTGCCGACCGACGCCCTGCGCGGCGCGCGGCAGCGGATGAACGCGGGCGAGCGGCTGAGCGACGAGGACCTGCGCGCCCTGGCCGAACGTTGGGACGGGATGGCGGCGAAGCGCTATGCCGACCGGCTGGCGAAGCAGGGGCGGGCGAAGCACGCCTCGGACCTCGCATATTTCTACGGCATCGCCGCGGCGACCGGCCGCGCCTATGCCTTGCCGGACATGATCGAGGCGATGGGTCATCTGGATGCCGCGACCGAACCGGCGGCGCGGATGAAGCACCTGATCTCGGTGCTCTATCCCTATGCCTGGGCCGGGAACTCGGCCGCGCTCGACGCGGTGGTGGAGTTCAACGGCGAGGGCAAGCTGTTCGGCGCGCTGTCGGAGGCGACGCGCCAGCGGATCCTCGACCAGGCGAAATCGGGCAACGGGCGGATCGAGCTGAGGCTCGCGCTGGACATCCTGAGCGACGATGCCGCCGCTCCGACCGACCTGGCACGCGCGCGGGAGTACCTGGAGCGGGCGCAAGGGTCGAAGCTGCTGGCGGTGAAGACGACGGCGCAGAACCTGCTGGCCTATCTCGACGACAAGACGGCCGGACGAGCCGCCGTGAAGAACTGAGGACGCGACGCACCGTGAACGGGGGCAGAGGCATGAAAAGACTGAGCGGATTCCTTCTGGCCGCGGCAATCTCGCTGGCCGGGGCCATGGGGGCCGAGGCGCAATCGGCCTTCGGGTGCAGCGGCCTTGCGACCCGGCAGGGGATGCAGGCGGTCGAGGGGCGGGAGGGCGTGTTCTTCCGCGTCGATCCCGACCTGAAGATGTTCCACCCCTTCTCGGACGGCAGCATCGAACTCGTGGCCGAACTCTCCGACGCCCTGGCCGAGCGCGGAACGCAGCTGATCTACCTGCCCGTGCCGACGAAGAGCCTTGCCATGCCCGGCTACCTGCCGCCCGAGGCCTGGGATTTCGGTTTCGACCCGGATCTCGCCACGACGCTCTACGCCGACATCGTGAAGCGGCTGGAGGCGAAGGGCGTGGCCACGGCCGACGTGCGCAGGGCGATGGTGTCGGCCAGGGGCGGGCCGCTGCCCTATCACAGGGCCGATTACCGCTGGACCGCCGAGGGCGGACGCCTGGCCGCCGATGCCGTGGCCGAGCGCCTGGGCGCCGCCCCCGCGGCGGCGAGCCTGCGGAAGAGCAACTTCGCCAGCACCCCGGGCGGCGTGACCGAGATCGACTCGAAGATGCGGGCGCAGTTGCAGCGCGACTGCGTGCTGAGCCTGCCGAAGGTCGAGACCGCCGCCTACACGACCAGCCGCGCCCAGGGCTTCGCGGTGCAGCCGCAGGGGACGATCTTCGGCCCCGGCGCCACGCTTGGCGTCGCCCGCATCGCCGTGGTCGGCACCGCCTATACCGGCGAACCCTCGGTGAACTTCGCGGGCTTCCTGTCGGAATACACCGGGCTCGAGGTGATGCAGTACGCCGTGCCCGAGGGCGGGGCCTTCGCCGCGATCTCGTCCTACCTCACCTCCGACGCCTTCCGCTCGGCCCGTCCCTCGGTGCTGGTGTGGGAAGTGCCGGTCGAGGCGAACCTCGCCGCCTTCGGCGACCAGCCCCTCCGCGAACTGATCGCGGCGGCGGGCGACACCTGCCGCGTGCCGCTGAACCTGTTCTCGACCGGGCAGGCGAACCAGATCCGGGTGGACCTGAACGCGCTCGACCCGATGCTGGACTATACCCTCGCGCTCGACACCGGCGGCAGCGACAGTGCCGAGGCGCGTTTCACCTTCCGCTCGCGCAACGGCATGATGCGCAGCCGCAGCGTGGTGCGCGACCCCGACCAGATCCGGACCGGCCGCTTCTACATGCCGATGAGCGGGCTCTGGGACAGCGGCGCGCAATCCGTCGACATCGAACTGGCCGCCGGTTTCGGCGCCGCGCCGCAGGTCACCGCCTGCTTCTATTCCGGGAAAGGCTGAACCGATGCCGTACCGCACGCCCTCCGCCCGCCGCCTCCTGGCCGCGACCCTCGCTCTTGGCTGTCTCGCCGCCGTGCCGCTTCAGGCGCGCACCCTCGACATGGCCTTCCTGCCGCCCACGCTGGAGCCGCAGGACGTCTGCAGCGCCGCCGCCGCCGCCGAGGACCGCGAGGAGGACACCGGCGTCGACCTGGGGCAGGAGCAGCTGACCGACACGGTACGCATCCTCTACCTCGGCCGCGACATCCGTCGCCTTCAGGCAGAGGACGCGGACCGCTGGTTCGACTTCATCTCGGCGCTGATCACCCGCCGGGCCGAGATCGACGAGGAATACCAGGGCGGCGACGAGATGCTGGACCGGATCGCGCTGCACGTCGATGCCGGACGGCTGGACGAGCTGCGCCAGAAGGGGCTGATCGCCCAGCTGCGCGCCATGGACGACGCGCTGACCAACAACCAGCGGATGGTGCTGGCGCAGTACTACATGAGCGGCACCGGCGTGCAGGCCGATCCCGACTATGCCCGCACGCTGATCGTCAACGCGGCCTACGGCGGCAACGCCAACGCGCTTCTCGCCCTCGCCCGGCTGGAACTTCAGGGCACGCCGATCACCGAGTGGGAGGCGCCGCTGGAGCTGACCGTGACCATGGCCTTCGGCGGACTGCTGGGGCAGCTGAACCACGGCGTCTGCGCCAGGGCCGAGCGGATCGCGCGGGAGTACCAGTCGGGCGAGGTCGTCTCGCCCAATCCCGCCATCGCCTACCAGTGGCGCCGCTTCGCCGCCGACATGGGCGGCGCCGAGGCTGCCTGGAAGGTGGTCGAGTACCAGATGGGCGCCGACGCGGCCGAGAAGGACAACGAGGTGCTGCGCCGCTATCTGAAGCTTGCCGTGCAGCGCGGGATCGCCGTCAGCGACCGGCAGGTGGCGCAGCTGAAGGCCTCGGGCGGGCTGGACGACGCCGAGCTGAACCGGATCCTCGGCTTCAACCTGAGCGAGGACAAGGGCCGCACGCGCCCCTCGCTGGTGCCGATGCTGGAACTTGCGGTCAACGTCGACGGCGACACCACGGACGAAAGCAGCGTCTACCTCGACTACCTGCGAGAGCTGACCACCTTCGACAACGCGCCCGGCTTCGTCTTCACCGTGCTCGCCAAGGAGATCCTGGTGCGCAAGGGCCGCTGGCGGGGCGAGGACGAGGCGATGCCGCTGCTGGAAGAGGCCGCCCACCGGGGCGATCCCGAGGGGATGCAGATCCTTGCCGGGCGGCTGATCCGGTATCGCAACGATCCGGCGCAGCTGAACCGTGCCGCCGACCTCCTGGCCGAAACCGTGTCGCGTCACGGCATGGCCAGCTCCATGCAGATGCTCGACGGTCTGTTCCGCTGCCAGGCCCCCGACGCGCCGCGCCTTCGCGAGGCCGCGACCTGGGCGCGCAACTTCCGTGCGACCGAGTACGACAACGTCACCGTCAGCGCCACCGACCTGGTCGCCCTCGACCCGTTCAAGGAGCCCGAGGTGCTGGGCCAGATCCAGTCCCAGGCGCTCAACAACCGGGTGGCGGCGCTGGCGCAGTTCGCGCAGCGCCAGCAGGTCGATCCCGCCGCGCTGCCCTCGTCCCGCGAGCTCTGGGCGGCCCGGCTCGACAATTCGGACCAGGCGCTGGAGGCCTTCGTCGAGCTCGAGTTCGAGCTGGCGACGAACCCGCAGGAACGCGCGCTTGCGGTCGAGCTGTTCCGCCGGGTCTACCTGAACAACGGGGTGACGACGGCGCTGGACCTTGCCATCGCCTTGACCGAAGACAACGCCCGCGATCCCGCCGTCGCGGACGAGATCGTGACCCTGCTGAAGCGCGCGGGCGCACGCGGCGAGGGGGCGGCGATCCGCCTCCAGGCCCGGCTCCAGTCGCGGACCCGCGACCCCCGCGCGATCTACGAGGATTATGCGCAGGTGATCGAGGACCGTGGCGATTTCCTGGCGCTGATGTTCGCCATGCCCTACGTCACGAACCAGAAGGCGGCGGATTACGTCGACCGCGCGGTGTCGCTGATGACCTGCGGCACCAAGGACGTGGACGAGCTGGGCGAGGCGGCGGCGCTCCGCAGCGCGCCCGACCAGTCCTACCACTGGCGCCGGGTCGCGCTGGCGGTCGAGGGGGGCAACGTGCTGTCCAAGCTGCGCCTGTCCGACAGCCAGATGGCGGCCTTCGACAGGGGCGCGGCGCCGCAGGCGGCCGATGTCTATGCCCGCGACCTCGACGAGGGCGATGCCGACGCGCACCGCCAGCTCTACCGCCTGACCTCGGACCCGGACCTTCAGACCTACGATCCGGCGAAGGCGGCGAACCACCTTGTCGCGCTGATGCAGACCCGCAGCGACGCGGCCCTGCGCTTCGTGCTGGCGGCCTATCGCCGGGCCCCCGCCGCGGTGCGCGAGATCGCCGACGCGCGGATCGACATGAACGGGCTCTACCAGCAGGCCGCCGCGGCCGGCGACGTGGCCGCGAAGGTCGACTTCGCGCTGATGCTGCGCGACACCGCCCGCAGCTCCGGCGACCTCGTCACCTCGGCGCAGCTTCTGGGCGAGGCGGCGGAGGCGGGCAATGCCGAGGCGATGGCCGAGTACGGCCACGTCCTGGCCTACGGCATCGGCGTGCCGCGCGACGTGGGTCAGGCGCTCGGCTGGCTCGACCGCGCCGCGGGCCTTGGCGCGACGCGGGCCGAGGGGCTGGCCAACCTCCTGCGACTGGGGGCGATCCAGTGAGCCGACGGCCCCCCCTGCGCCACGCCGCGCGCGCGGCCTGCCTTCTGCTGCTTTCCGGAGGCGCCGCCATGGCCGAGGACTTCACCTGCGCCGAGGCGCCCGAGCCGGTGTTCTCGCTCGCCTACGGCAGCCGCTATGCCGAGGGCAGCAACTCCTCGACCCTCGACGCGGAAGCCGATGCCGAGGTGGACGAGGCGCTGGACCCGATCGACGACTTCCTGCGCGACCTCACCGCGGATGCGAACCGCGTGTTCCTGCCGGACTCGGACCGGCAGGCGGTGGCCGACTGCGTGGTGAAGCGGATCGCGGTCTGGGCGCGCGAGGACGCCATGGGCGACCTGCGTTCGACCACCTCGAACCTCACCATCGGCTCACGCCTCGCCGCCTTCGGGCTGGCCGCGCTCCAGGTCGCGCCCTTCACGACGCTCTACCGCGATCTCGACGACATCCGCGGCTGGCTGAGAACCCGCCAGCGCGCGCAGATGGCGTTCTGGGAGGAGGAGGCCGGCGACGGCGCGGCGCAGGGCAACCTGCGCGCCTGGTCGGCACTGGCCGCCGCCGCCATCGGCGAACTGGCGGACGACAGGATCATCCAGGGCTGGTCCGCCTGGTCCGCCGTCTATGTCATGTGCAAGGCCGCGCCCGACGGCAGCCTGCCGCAGGAGATGGGCCGCGGCCGTTTCGCGCTCCACTACCAGCTGCACAGCATCGCGCCGCTCGTTGTGACCGTGGCGCGGCTGAAGCGGCAGGGGTTCGACCTGACCGGCGAATGCGACGGGGCGCTGAAGCGCATCGTCGGCTTCGCGGTGTCAGACCTCGACACCGGCGAGAAGACCCGCGCCATCACCGGCGAGGTGCAGACCTTCTTCGACGGCACGGACGAGATCGAGGGCTTCAACCTCGCCTGGATCGAGGCTTACCTGACGCTCTACGACGATCCCGCCCTCGACAGGCTGGCCGAGCCTTGGCGGCCGCTGAGCCACTCCAAGCTGGGCGGCGACCAGACGGCGATCTGGGGGCCCCTGCGCTAGACCTTCTGGGTCAGGAGCACGCCGAGGCCCATCAGCGCGATCCCGGCCCCGCGGGCCAGCGTCAGGCTTTGCTGGCGGGCGCCGAACAGGCCGAACTGGTCGATCACCGCGGCCGAGATCAGCTGGCCGATCAGCACGAAGAAGATCGCGTTGCCGACACCGAACTTGGGCGCGATGAAGGTGACGGAGACGACGTAGAAGGCCACGAACAGCCCGCCGGCGAACAGGTGCAAGGGCTGCCCCGGCAGCCGCGCCAGCCCGCCGAGCCCGGTGACGAGGCCGACCAGCAGGCAGGCGAGGAACGCCACCGAGAACAGCACGATGGCCGCCGCGACGGGCGAGGCGATGCGCCCGCCAAGCTGGGCGTTCAGCGTGGCAAGCAGCGGGATACCGATGCCCGAGGCGAGCATGATCAGGGCATGGCGAAGGTGGTCGGTCATGGCGTTTCCGTGGGTTGCTGGTCGGACTCGGTGCGGTAGGGCGCGCTCAACTGCAGATCCCGCGGGTTTCGGCACCGTCCCAAGGCAGGCGGATCGCCTCGCGCGGGGTGCTTTCGCGGGGCTCGATGCCCGGGAAGTAGGGCTTCAGCAGGTCGTAGAGCCGCTCGGTGCGGGCGCCCTCGGGATCCAGCGCGCGGCAGCAGACGAATTCCTCCACGATACCCCCCTGCTGCTCGTAGCCGTAGTCGAGGAAATCGGCTCTCGCCGTCAGATCGAACAGGTAGGGGTCGGCATCGCTGTGCTCGACCGCCGCCTTGAACGGGCTGTAGCCTGTCACCTTGCGGTTCTGCCACTGCCAGACATGGGTCAGCTCGTGGGCCAGCAGCATCGCCGCGGCCAGCGACATCTCCTCGGGATAGCGCGGCAGGTAGTCGTCGCGATAGAGTCGCTGGGCGACGAACATGTGCTGGAACAGAACGAAGGCGGCGGTGGAGGTGCGGATGGTCCCGGTTTCGGGGCGGCGGATCTTCTCGCGGCAGGCGAGCGCGGGGCGGGCGGGACGCAGGTGGATGACGTTGCCGATCAGCGCGCCCTTCGTGACGCTCACCCGCCCGCTGGCAAGCGTGCCGCCCTGCACGGTGGCGGCGAACTGCCGCTCGGCCGGGGTCAGGGGACGGCCGCAGGCGGCGAGCAGGAGAAGGACGAGAAGCAGGCGCATGGCGCGACGTTAGCCGGGCCGATGTGGCTTGGGTAGGGGCGGCGTCGAGGGCGGAGCGGGGGCCGTGCGGGACGTGGGACACGGGGGAACGGGGGGCGCGGCGGCGGAAGCGGCCGGTCCGTCCGGCTTTTCACGGTCCGGGCTGCGTCGGCGCAAGAATCCTGTGGATTTCTTCCGCGACTCTGGCAGCATTTCTCCATGCATTTCATGACCCGCCGGATGGCCCCGCTTTTCGCCCTGCTGATTTCCCTGGCCCTTGCCGCGCCCCTGGCCGCGGCCCCGCTGGAGGTGCGGGTCGACATCTCCCAGCAGCGCATGGTGGTGAAGCGGGACGGTAAGGTGGTCGGCGACTGGCCCGTTTCGACCGCGCGCAAGGGCAAGGTCACGCCGACCGGCACCTTCCGGCCCCAGGCGCTGAAGAAAACGCATTACTCCTCGCTCTACGACAACGCGCCGATGCCGTATTCCATCTTCTTCCGCGGCAACTATGCGATCCACGGCACCAACCAGGTCAAGCGGCTGGGCCGCCCCGCCTCGGCCGGCTGCGTGCGGCTGTCGACGGGCAACGCGAAGAAGCTCTTCGCGATGGTGCAGCAGGTGGGGATGAAGGGGACCAGGATCACCGTGGTCCGGTAGGATGGGTGATATCACCCATCCTGCGCCCCGGGGCAGGGTGGCATGATCTGGATCAATGTCTCCCCTGCGCGACGGGGGCAGGATGGTCGAAACCCGATCCCGGAGGCCCCATGTCCTGCACCCGCCCGCTCGCCCTCCTCGCCGCCCTGAGCCTCGCCGCCTGTGCGCCGCCGCCCGAGGAGACGGGGCGCGGCTTCTTCAACGCGGTCTGCGCCGCCTGCCACGGCGCCGACGCGCGGGGCGGCGGTCCCGCGCGGGCGGGCATGGGCCAGCGGGCGCCCGACCTGACCCTGCTGGCGGCGCGGAACGCCGGCACCTTCCCGCGGCTGAAGGTCATGGGCATCATCGACGGCTATCACCGCCGCACCGACCCGCACACCCACATGCCCGTGTTCGGCGACCTGCTGGCCCAAGGCGACTATGTCGGCGTCGACACCGGGGACGGGCGGATGACGCCGACCCCCGCGCAACTGGTGGCGCTGGTCGACTACCTCGAGTCGGTGCAGCGGTAGGAAGGCGCCGAGGCGCGGCAGCGGCACCGGTCGCAGGGCCGCGAAGGGGCCCGGGCGGACCTGATCCCGCGGAGGAGTCGGACCGGATCGGGGGGAGGATGTGTTGAGTCCCCGTGGGCGCAGGGAATCCCCGTGCCCGCAGGACGAACTCTGGAGCTGAGAAAGAGAAAGGGAGACCCGATGACCTATGACCACATCATGGTGCCCGTCGATCTCGAACATGCGGACCGGCTGGGCAAGGCGATCGACACGGCGAAGGACCTCGCCCGGCAGTCCGGCGCGAAGCTGACCTTCGTCGCCGTGACCTCCGAACTGCCGGGACGGGTGGCGCATTCCCCCGAGGAGTTCGACCGCAAGCTCGCCGGGTTCGCCGAGCGCCAGGCCGAGGGGCTGGACGCGGCGGTCGGCTCGAAAAGCTACGTCGCCCACGACCCGGCGGTGGAGATCGACGACATCCTCCACGACGCCACCCGCGACCTCGGCGCCGACCTCGTGGTGATGGCCTCCCACGTCCCGAACGTCGCCGACGCGATCTGGCCGTCCCACGGGGGGAAGATGGCGTCGAAGGCGGACGTGTCGGTGTTCATCGTGCGGTAGGGGTCGCGGGGCGGTCGACAGCAGGTCGGCTGGATCTTTGGGCGGAGGCCCACCCTACCGCGCTGGGCGGGCATCGGTGCGGAACGTTGAACCCCGAGCCGCCCGGCGGCCACGCCGGGCAGCGCCCGACCGCCCCCCCCGAGCGGGCGCTTCTCGCCCACCCGGCGGCCGGGCACTGCCCTCTGTGCGTGGGTTGCGGTCTTGGGTAGAAGGGCGTTCACCCTACCGACGCGAGACGCAATGATCGGTAATCGGGCGATGGTGGGGTGAAACCCAACCCTACGCTTGGTTATCATCTATCAAAAAATTTCCGAATTACTTCCCAAAGGACATGTCGAAGAAAAAACCATACAGCCATACAGATGCTTAGATAAAACAAAGCCAAGAGCCGCTCAGTTCTAGGGCTATCGATCTGCAGGAGCAGCCAAGAAACCAATGCGCAACCGAGGCTAACAAGCACTCCAAAAATTGCTGCCTTCATTTTATCTTGCATAGTCGCCCAATCCTTTTAACCAGCACTCCGAGTTTGACTATTTTCACATTCGTCACGGGCTTCAGCTAGCGCATTTATCGCTCGATACTCTCCGGTGTGGATGCGCGACGCGGTTAATGGTAAGTATCGAGGGCCGCTAAGGCAAGGTGCAATCTTTGGCCGCCCGGCGTTGGTGGGGCGGAACCCCACGCTACGCTTGCTGAGCAGATTCCGCTCGGTCGATACATAGCGCCTCACCAAGAAATATTTGTCGCGCACATTGCGCGACGGAACTATAGTTGCAACTGTAGCAATGTATAGGCTCTAAGAAAGTGTTCAACTTGGTCGACCTTCATATGGCCATATTTGTGGCATTCTGCGTGCTCTATATTTCGTCCTTCGTGCTTTTAATCATATTAAGAGAGGATTTCAGAAAAGATGTGATAGACGTAATCACGCTTAGAGATTCTTTTGGCTCAAAATTCCAGAGGCGACATCCAATTTTCATTTCATCATCAATTCTTCTTTTTGTAGCAAGCGCACTTCTCCTATCCTTTGTTGGGGAGTAAACTTTGGAAGATTTACTGCGGCCACCTGGTCTTGGAAGTCGAGCGGTAGGCTACATAGTTAATATTGACCTCGGACTTTTTTCGCACGGGGTGGATTCACATCCGAAGTGCAGATTTTGTATCAAAACAGAATGTTTCGAAGAGGAACTCTGAGTATGATTGTGTCAATAAAATCATCCCTGAAATCCTGATCGAAAGTCAACAGAAGCAAGGATAATGAAAGATAAATTATTACGAATGCGCAGAATGTGACCGTATGAATGTCAAACGCTTCCAGCATTTCTCAATTGCGCTCGCAATGTTTTTCCAAGGCAGCACTCCCAGCATAAGTGCAAAACGCGCGCCCAAATTGCCTTCTCTTGGTTCTTGCTGCATTACACATCCAACTCCTCCACAAACCGCGCATTCTCGCTGATATACTGGAACCGCAGCTCCGGCTTCTTGCCCATCAGCCGCTCCACCAGGTCCCCCGTCTCGCCGGGCATGTCCTCGTCCACCGTCACCCGGATCAGCTTCCGCGTATCGGGGTCCATGGTCGTCTCCTTCAGGTCCTTGGCGTCCATCTCGCCCAGCCCCTTGAACCGCGAGACGTCGATCTTGCCCTTGCCGCCCAGGCCCTTCTGCAGCCACATCTCCTTCTCCATCTCGTCCAGGCAATAGACCCGCTTCGCCCCCTGGGTCAGCCGGAACAGCGGCGGACAGGCCAGATAAAGATGCCCCCGGTCGATCAGCGGCCGCATCTGGGTGAAGAAGAACGTCATCAGCAGCGATGCGATATGCGCCCCGTCGACATCCGCGTCGGTCATGATGATGACCTTCTCGTAGCGCAGGTCCTCGACGTTGAACTTCGTCCCCATCCCGACGCCCAGCGCCTCGCAGAGGTCCGAAATCTCGGCGTTCGACCCCAGCTTGGACGACGCCGACCCCAGCACGTTCAGGATCTTGCCCTTCAGCGGCAGCAGCGCCTGGGTCTCCCGCCGCCGCGCGCCCTTGGCCGAGCCGCCGGCGGAATCGCCCTCGACGATGAACAGCTCGGTCCCCGCGCGGTCCTTCGAGGTGCAGTCCGTCAGCTTGCCGGGCAGGCGCAGCTTCTTCGTCGCCGACTTCCGCTGCGTCTCCTTCTCCTGCCGCCGCCGCATCCGCTCCTCGGCGCGCAGCACCAGGAAATCGAGGATCGCCCCCGCCGCCTTGGTGTCCGCCGCCAGCCAGTTGTCGAAGTGGTCGCGCACCGCGCCTTCCACCAGGCGGCCCGCCTCGGTGGTCGCCAGCCGGTCCTTCGTCTGGCCCACGAACTCCGGCTCGCGGATGAAGCACGAGACCAGGGCGCAGCCGCCCGACAGCAGGTCCTCCCGCGTGATGTCCTTGGCCTTGCGGTTGGAGATCAGCTCGCCATAGGCGCGGATGCCCTTCAGCACCGCGGCCCAGAAGCCCGACTCGTGGGTGCCGCCCTCGGGCGTCGGCACGGTGTTGCAGTAGGACTGGGTGAAGCCGTCGCGCACGGGGGTCCAGTTGATCGCCCATTCGACCGAGCCGGGCTGTCCGAACTTCTCCTCGAAGCTGACCTTGCCCGCGAAGGGGCGGTCGGAATAGGTGACGGCGCCGTTCAGCGTCTCGTTCAGGTAATCGGCAAGGCCGCCGGGGAAGTGGAACGTCGCCTCGACCGGCGTCTCGCCGTCGTCGATGGCGGATTTCCAGCGGATCTCGACCCCCGAGAACAGGTAGGCCTTGGAGCGGATCGACTTGAACAGCCGCGCGGGCTTGAAGCGGTGGGCGTGGAAGATCTGCTCGTCCGCGTGGAAGGTCACGGTGGTGCCGCGGCGGTTCGGCGCGGCGCCGATCTTCTCGACCGGGCCGAGGGGGATGCCGCGGGAGAAGCGCTGCTCGTAGAGCTCGCGGTTGCGGGCGACCTGTACGATCATGGAATCCGACAGCGCGTTCACCACCGAGGCGCCCACGCCGTGCAGGCCCCCCGAGGTCTGGTAGGCCTTGCCCGAGAACTTGCCGCCCGCGTGCAGCGTGCAGAGGATCACCTCCAGCGCCGACTTGTCGGGGAACTTCGGGTGCGGGTCCACCGGGATGCCGCGGCCGTTGTCGCGGACGGTGATGGAGTAGTCCGCGTGCAGCTCCACCTCGATCCGGTTCGCGTGGCCCGCCACCGCCTCGTCCATCGAGTTGTCCAGCACCTCGGCCACGAGGTGGTGCAGGGCGCGTTCGTCCGTGCCGCCGATGTACATCCCGGGGCGCTTGCGGACCGGCTCGAGCCCTTCGAGCACCTCGATGGAGGAGGCGTCGTAGACGGGTTCACCGGCTCCGGAAAGAAGATCTTCGGCCATGCTGCTCACCTGCTGTTCTGATTGGGCGGCAGAATGGCAGGTTTGGCGGGGTGAGGAAAGGCGCGAGGTGCCGCGGTCGCGCAGGGTCAGGGCTTCGGTGGCGGCGGAGAGGCCGGGACCGGGGGGCCAGCCCCCCGGACCCCCCGGGATATTTGGAAAGCAAAGATGGGAGGTGCCGCGCCGTGCGCCCTGGTCCCGGCGCGGTCGCGGGAACCGGTCGGATCATGGGGTGAGGCGGCGGTGGCGTGGATGCCGCGGGCGTCGGGGCTCCTCGCACTCTGTGCGCCCGGGCCCACAAACTTCCCACGCTGCGCCATGAAATTGCCCGGCGCCCGCGGCACCCTCTGTTGCGCCGCCGACGGGTGCGGCAGGCTGGAGCGATCCCATGCGGCAAGATCTTCTGTTGCGTGCCCGTCTCGGGCGGACCCTGGCGCTGCACGGGCTGCGCCGCAAGCGGGGCCGCATGGCGCTGCTCGACGACGGGCCGCGCCCCGCGCGCCTGAC
>NZ_PNOS01000034.1 GCF_002869745.1 Oceaniglobus roseus | reverse complement strand
GGTCACGTCCGTCAAGTTGGTGTAATTTCGCGGATGGCCTGAGTGCATGATCAGGCGGCTTCTGTTGTGATGCTGAGAATGGGGTCGATCTCTTCGGTGTCGATCTGGGCGAAGGCCTCGACCATCATGTAGCGGCTTGCGGTCTGCCTTTCGTCGTTCTGTTCGAACAGCACCGCGCCGATCAGGCGCATGATGGAAGCCTCGTTCGGAAAGATGCCGACGACGTCTGCCCGGCGCTTCACCTCCTTGTTGAGGCGTTCGATCGGGTTGGTCGAATGCAGTTTCGTGCGATGCTGTCGGGGAAAGGACGTGTAAGCCAGCACGTCGTGTTCGCTTGCGTCCATCAGGTCGGCGAGCTTGGGCCAGCGTGGACGCAGCTGCTCGGAGACCTTGCGCCAGGTCTCGCCGGCATGGGCGCGGTCGGGCTGGTCGAAGACCTGCCGGATCGCGGCGGCGACGACGGTGTGCTGACCGCGGGAGACATGCGCGAGTGCGTGCCTCATCCAGTGAACGCGACATCTTTGCCGTTCGCAAGCTCACCCTCAAAGACCCGGGCAATGGCGGCCTTGAGACCGGTATGCGAATCGCTGATGACCAACCTGATACCGCCGAGGCCACGGGCCTTCAGCGAGCGCAGGAACTCGGTCCAGAAGGTCTCGGCCTCCGAAGGTCCGATCCCCAGACCGATGATCTCGCGCCGCCCCTCGGTGTTGGCGGCGACGGCGATTATGGCTGCGACCGGCACGATGCGCCCGCCCTGGCGGACCTTGAGATAGGTGGCATCCAGCCAGAGATAGGGCCACTCGCCGCTGAGCGGGCGGTTCAGGAACTCGCCGACGCGCTCGTCGATGTCCTTGCAGAGCTTTGAAACCGTGCTCTTCGAAATGCCCGAGAGCCGAAACATCCGTCGACGCCGCGATTGCGATCTTCCGTGATGCAATCCGGCTTCGGGATTGGGACATGGCTCGGGATCCACTCCGGCAAGTGGCCGACCGCCTCGGACTCCCGCTCGACGAGACAGACCCGGACTGACAGAGGCTGGTCTGCCGAGCCTTGCGGGTCATCCTTGATGCGAACGAGGAGAACTTCCGCCGGGATCACGGCGCCTTAAGCCGACGAACACCACACGGTGTGCGCCAGAGCCGGTTTTTGACCAAGGGGGCCCATGCGGGGGGCGGCGCATTGTCCCCCCCTCCCGGTCCGCGTCCTCCGTGATTGCGGATTTTCCTCTGGATTGCCGCGTGTTGCGGTCTTAGCTTCCGGGATCATGGACAAGCCGGACGTCATCCTCTCATTGCTTCCCGCCCGCCTGAAACAGGCGCGGCAAGCGCAGGGTCTTTCGCTGGAGGCCGTGGCCAAGCTCTCGGGGGTTTCCCGCAGCATGGTCAGCCAGATCGAGCGCGGCGAATCCTCGCCCACGGTCTCGACGCTGTGGAACCTGACCCGCGCGCTTCAGGTGGATTTCGCCGGATTGCTGGAGGACCAGCCCGGCAGCCAGATCGAGGTGCTGCGGGCGCAGGAGGTTCCGACCATCGAGAATCGCGGCGCGGGCTGTACCATCCGGATCCTGTCGCCGCCCGAAGACGCCGGGCATCACGAGGTCTACGAGCTGCGCTTTGCCGAGGGCGGGGTGCTGGATTCCGCGCCCCATGCCCATGGCACGCAGGAAAACCTGACGGTGATCGAAGGCGCGCTGACGGTGGTCAGCGGCGAGGCCACGGACCGGTTGGATACCGGCGAAACCGCCCGATATGCCGCCGATGTCCCGCACTGCCTGCGGGCAGAAGGGCGGGCGCGGGCCTTTCTGGTCGTGAAGGGCGGCTGACCGGCGGGCGGCCGGAAAACGGGGTCATGACAATTTAGCAGACAGACATCCGCTAAGGTGCAATCCATGTTTACGGAAGCGTATCCGTTATGGTAGATATGAGCTCGCACAATAGGGGAGTCGCCCATGTCCGACCGTTTCATTGCCGATCTGCAAACCACGCTTGCCGGGATCGAGGCCGATGGCCTGATGAAGCGCGAGCGCATGATCACCTCGCCGCAGGGCGCCGAGATCGCCGTTGGCGGGCGCGACGTGATCAACCTCTGTGCCAACAATTACCTGGGGCTGGCCGATCACCCGGACCTGATCCGCGCGGCGCGCGAGGTGATGGACGACAAGGGCTTTGGCATGGCTTCTGTCCGGTTCATCTGCGGCACGCAGGATCTGCACCGCACGCTTGAACAGAAGCTTGCGGCCTTCCTGAAGAAGGACGACTCGATCCTGTTCGCCGCCTGTTTCGACGCCAATGGCGGGCTGTTCGAGCCGCTGCTGGGGCCGGAGGACGCGATTGTCTCGGACAGCCTCAACCATGCCTCGATCATCGACGGCATCCGGCTGTGCAAGGCGCAGCGCTACCGCTATGCCAACAACGACATGGGCGACCTCGAGACCAAGCTGAAAGCGGCGCGCGAGGGCGGCGCCCGGCACGTGATGATCGCCACCGACGGGGTCTTCTCGATGGATGGCTACCTTGCGAACCTGCCCGAGATCACGCGGCTGGCCAAGGCCTAC
The DNA here is from genome assembly GCF_002869745.1 of Oceaniglobus roseus. Taxonomy (GTDB): domain Bacteria; phylum Pseudomonadota; class Alphaproteobacteria; order Rhodobacterales; family Rhodobacteraceae; genus Oceaniglobus; species Oceaniglobus roseus. The sequence continues at coordinate 54,830 of NZ_PNOS01000034.1, read as the reverse complement.
GAGGCGGTTGTCATGGTCGATGACTGCCACGCCACCGGCTTCATGGGGCCGAGGGGCGCCGGGACGCCGGATCACTTCGGGGTGGATGTGGACATCCTGACCGGGACGCTGGGCAAGGCGCTTGGCGGGGCTCTGGGCGGGTATGTCGCCGGTCCGCAGCCGGTGATCGACCTGCTGCGCCAGCGCGCGCGGCCCTATCTGTTCTCGAACGCGCTGCCGCCGTCCATCGTGGCCGCCGGGCTGGAGGCCATTCGCCTGGTGGAAGAGGGGGGCGCGCTGCGCAGGCGGTTGGTCGAGAATGCCGCCTACTGGCGCAAGGGGCTGGCAGAGCTGGGCTTCGACCTGCTGCCGGGCGAGCATCCGATCGTGCCGGTGATGCTGGGCGAGGCGCCGCTGGCGCAGAAGATGGCCGCCGGGCTGTTCGAAGAGGGGGTCTATGTCTCGGGCTTCTTCTACCCGGTGGTGCCGCATGGGCAGGCCCGCATCCGCACGCAGATGAACGCCGCCCTGAGCAACGACCAGCTTGACCGTGCGCTGGCCGCCTTCGCCAAGGTTGGCCGCGCGCTGGGAGTGATCCAATGACCCGGCCCAACACGATGAAAGCGCTGGAGAAATCGCGCCCCGAAGAGGGGCTGTGGGTGGTGCAGGCGCCGGTGCCCGAGATCGGCCCGGACGAGGTGCTGATCCGCGTCAACGCGACCGGCATCTGCGGCACCGATATCCATATCTGGAACTGGGACGACTGGGCGCGTGCCACGGTGCCCGTGCCGATGATCACCGGCCACGAGTTCGCCGGCGAAATCGTCGAGATCGGGCGCAACGTGACCGGGCTGAAGATCGGCCAGCGCTGTTCCGGCGAGGGGCATGTGGTGGGGACCGAAAGCCGCCAGAGCCGGTCGGGCAGGTTCCATCTGGATCCGGGCACGCGCGGCATCGGGGTGAACGTGCAGGGCGCCTTTGCGGAATACCTGAAGCTGCCGGCCTTCAACGTGGTGCCGCTGCCGGACGACATCCCCGACGAGATCGGCGCGATCCTCGACCCGCTGGGCAACGCGGTGCACACGGCGCTGAGTTTCGACCTGCTGGGCGAGGATGTGCTGATCACGGGCGCGGGGCCCATCGGCATCATGGCGGCGGCGGTGGCGCGCCATGCCGGGGCGCGCCATGTGGTCATCACCGACATCAACCCGGACCGCCTGACGCTGGCGCGACAGGTCTGCCGCAATGTCCGCACGGTGGACGTGACCCGCGAGGACCTGCGCGACGTGATCCACGAACTGGGCATGAAGCAGGGGTTCGATGTCGGGCTGGAGATGTCCGGCAGCCAGCAGGCGCTGGACCAGATGGTCGAAAGCCTGATCATGGGCGGCAAGATCGCCTTGCTGGGGATCCCGCCGGGCAAGTCGCCGGTGGACTGGTCGCGCATCGTGTTCAAGGCGATCACCATCAAGGGGGTCTACGGGCGCGAGATGTTCGAAACCTGGTACAAGATGATCGCCATGTTGCAGAACGGGCTGGATGTCAGCCGGGTGATCACGCACCGGATGGGCGTGGAGGCCTTTCGTGACGGCTTTGCCGCGATGAAATCCGGCCAGTCCGGCAAGGTGGTGCTGACCTGGCGCTGAGCGGGGCAGGGAGCGCTTCCCGGTCGCCGGACGGCGGTGGGGACGCGCCGATCCCGGCGACGCGGGCGTCGCCGATCCCGGCGACGCGGGCGGCGCCCCTACCGCAGGGGGATCGGGCGCTGCTCTTCGATCGCCTCCATCGCGAAATAGGAGGTCACGGTTTCCAGCTCGATGTTCTCGATCAGCCGCTTGTAGACGTCGTCGTAGCCGGCCATGTCCCTGACCACGATCTTCATCAGGTAGTCGTATTCGCCGCCGATGCGGAAGAAGTCGATGACCTCGGGGATGGCCGAGACATGCTTGCGGAACAGCCGCAGCCACTCTGCGGAATGGTGCCGCGTCTTGATCAGCGAGAACACCACAAAGCCGCCGCCGAGGCTTTCGCGGTCGATCACCACGGTGCGGTTGCGGATCGCGCCCGACGCCTCGAGCGCCTTGAGCCGGCGCCAGCAGGCGTTCTGAGACAGCCCGACCTTCTCGGCCAGCGCCCGCTGGGGCAGGCCCGCGTCGCGCTGCAGCTCTTCGAGGATCCGAAAGTCAAATTGATCTGGTTTGTGCTTCATTCTTCGATCATATGACACAAAAAGACGAAATCAATGGCAAACAACTGTGAAGATTTTTGCAGAATTTACGTCATACTCGATCCGGTCAAATCAGGGGATGACATGACTGCGCTCGACGATTTCAAGGCCGTGCTGCAAGGCGCCGACGTTCACGACCGGATCCGCGAGGGGCTGATCGGCGAGGATGCGCAGGTCGACGGGCCGTTCGGGGCGCGACCGTTGATCTATGCCGATTACGTGGCCTCGGGGCGGGCGCTGGCGCAGGTCGAGGATTTCATCCGCGACCGCGTGCTGCCCTATTACGCCAATACCCACACGCAGGCCTCTTTCTGCGGCGAATACATGACCAGGCTGCGCGAGGCGGCGCGGGCCGAGATCGCCCGGCTGACCGGCGCCGCCGCGGGCATGAGCGTGGTGTTCACCGGGTCGGGCTCTACCGCCGGACTCAACCGCATCGCGGGGCTGCTGGATCTGGCGGCGCTGGTCCGGCAGGGGCGGCGCGTGGTGGTGCTGACCGGCCCCTACGAACATCATTCCAACATCCTGCCCTGGCGCGAGACCGGGGCCGAGGTGATCGAGATCGCCGAGGCGCCGACCGGCGGCGTCGACATGGGCGAGCTGGAGCGCGCCCTGATCGCGGCGCAGGGCGCGGCGCGGATCGTCGGCACCTTTTCGGCGGCGTCCAACGTGACCGGCATCCTGACCGATGTGGACGCGGTGACGCGGATGCTGCGCGCGCATGGCGCGCTGTCGGTCTGGGACTACGGCTGTGCCGGTCCCTATTGCGCAATGGACATGAAGGCGGGCACCGATGCGCAGAAGGATGCCGTCGTGTTCTCGGTGCACAAGTTTCCCGGCGGTCCCGGTTCCAGTGGCGTCGCGGTGATCCGCGACGGGATCGCCCTCCGTGCCACGCCGACCATCCCCGGCGGCGGCACGGTCAGCTTCGTGTCGCCCTGGGGGCATGTCTATTCCGGCAGCCTTGCGGCGCGGGAAGAGGGCGGCACCCCGAATGTGACCGGCGATATCCGCGCCGCGCTGGCCATGCTGGTCAAGGAGGCGCTGGGGCAGAGCTGGCTGGACAGCCGGCAGGCCGAATTGCGGGCGCGGGCGCTGAAGGTCTGGGCGGACAACGACCGGATCGAGCTGCTGGGCATTCCCGGCGCCGAGGCGCTGCCGATCTTTTCCTTGCGGGTGCGTGACGGGCAGGGGGGGCTGGTGCATCACCAGTTCTTCACCCGACTGCTCAGCGACCTGAGCGGGGTGCAGGCGCGCGGCGGCTGTGCCTGCGCCGGGCCCTATGGTCACCGGCTGCTGGGGCTGGGCCGCGCCGAATCGGATGCCACCATCGCGGCGCTGGAACAGGGCGAGGAAACCGCCAAGCCCGGCTGGGTGCGGCTGAACCTTTCCGCCCTGATGAGCGACGAGAAGGTGGACTCGATCATCGCGGCTGTGGACAATCTGTCGCGGATCGCCCCAGACTATGCCGCTCAGTACCGCGTCGATACCAGTACCGCCCGGTTCTACGCCAACCGCCTCCCGCAGGATACGCTCGTTTCATGACCGCACCCCGGATCAACCCGATTGCCAATCCCGTCTTCCGGAAGCTCTTTGCCGCGCAGGTCTGTTCGCTTCTGGCGATCGGCCTGATGACCGTGGCGATGTCGCTGGCGGCCTATCGCATCGGCGGCACGGCGGCGGCAGGGCAGATCCTGGGCTTCCTGCTTGCGGTGAAGATGGTGGCCTATGTGGGCATCTCGCCGCTGGCCGAGGCGCTTTTCGCCGGGCGCCCGCGCAAGCGGGTGATGGTCGGGCTGGATATCGCCCGCATGGCGCTGCTGCTGCCGATGGCCTTCGCCACCGAGACCTGGCAGATCGCGGCGCTGGCACTGGTCTTCTTTGCGGTCTCGTCCGGCTTCACGCCGATCTTCCAGTCGGTGATCCCGGACGTGCTGCCCGAAGAGCGCGCCTACAGCCGCGCGCTGGTCTGGTCGCGCATCGCCTATACACTGGAATCCGTGCTCTCGCCGGTGATCGCCGCCATGGTGCTGCAAGTGGTTGCGGCCGAGTTCCTGTTCTGGGTCGCGGCGCTGGCCTTTTCGGGGTCCATCGCGGCGCTGCTGGTCACGCGGTTCCCCGCCGGGGCGGGCGCTCCGCGCCGGGGGCCGTTTTTGGCCCGGGCGCTGACGGGGCTGTCGATCTATCGTCGGACTCCGCGGCTGCGCGGCCTGTTCCTGCTGAATTTTGCCCTCTCGCTGAGCATGGCCTGGGTGCTGGTCAACTCGGTGGTGCTGGCCGGTGCGCAGCTCGGCGATGCCGAGCGGCATTACCCGGTGCTGATGGCCTTCTACGGGCTGGGCGCCGCGACCGGCGCGGTGCTGGTGCCGCGCCTGATCGAGGCGCTGGACGAACGCCGCGTGATGGCCCTGGGGGCGATGCTGCACGCGGTGCTGGGATTGGGTATCGCGCTGCCGCTGGCCTATGCCGGGTACATGGGGCTGTGGGTCTGCTTCGGCCTGGCCGCCTCGCTGGTGCTGACGCCGGGCGGGCTGGTGATCGCGCGCTCTGCCGGGGCAGGGGACCGCGCCTCGCTCTTCGCGGCGCAGTTCTCGCTGTCGCATGCGGGCTGGCTGGTGGCCTACCCGCTGGCGGGTGAGCTGGGCGCACGCGTCGGACTGGCGCCGGCGCTGCTGATCCTGTCGGCGCTGACCCTTGGCGTGGCGGCGCTGGCGCTGCGCGTCTGGCCCGCAAGCGATCCGCTGATCCGCACACACGACCATCCCGAATTGCCGGGTGACCACCCGCACCTGCACGAGAACCCCGCGCATGGGCCGCGCCAGCGCCATGCCCATACCTTCCATATCGACGATCTCCACCGGGACTGGTCCGTCAGCCGGCCGGCTTGAGCGTGCCGCGACCGAACAGCAGAGTTACAGGAAAGACGACATGACACACGACACCGCTTCCCCGATCGACGGCCAGGGTCTGCCCGTGCTGGAGGCGCGGTTGCGCGAGGATCTGAAATTCCTCTGCTGGCCGGGCAAGGACTGGGTGCCCGCCCGCGAGGGGGTCAGCGACGTCGTGATCATCGGCGGCGGAATGTGCGGCATGGTGGCCTGGATGGCGCTGAAGACCGGCGGCATCCACAACATGCGGGTGCTGGACCGCAGCCCCGAGGGGCTGGAAGGCCCCTGGCTGACCTATGCGCGGATGGAGACGCTGCGCTCTCCCAAGGAGCTGACCGGCCCGGCCTACGGCCATGGCGCGCTGAGCTTCCAGGCGTGGTATCGCGCGCAGTTCGGCACCGCCAACTGGGAAAAGCTGGACAAGATCCCGCGGCCGATGTGGATGGAATACCTGAAGTGGTATCGCAGGGTGCTGGCGATCCCGACCGAGAACGGCGTGTCCGTCGACCGGGTCGAGCCCGAGGGTGACCTGCTGCGCCTGCACCTGTCGGGCGCGGCCGAGCGGTCGATCCTGACCCGCAAGCTGGTCTTTGCCACCGGGCGCGACGGCACCGGCCGCCCGAATATTCCGGGGTTCGTGCAGGGGCTTGACCGGTCCTTCTGGGCGCATAGCGCCGACGAGATCGACTTCGACCGGCTCAGAGGCAAGCGCGTGGCGGTCGTGGGGGTTGGCGCCTCTGCCGTGGACAATGCCGCCGAGGCGCTGGAGCATGGCGCCGCCGAGGTCCGCCACCTGATCCGCCGCAAGGAGATGCCCACCGTCAACAAGATGATGGGGATCGGCTCTTTCGGCTTCACTGCCGGTTATGCCAGCCTGCCCGACGAATGGCGCTGGCGGTTCATGCAGTATTCCTTTGCCACCCAGACGCCGCCGCCGCATGGCTCGACCAACCGGGTCAGCCGCCACCCCAATGCGCATTTCCATTTCGGCAAGGCGGTGGAAAGCACCGTCGAGCGGAACGGCGCGGTGCGGGTGGGCTTTGCCGATGGCACGACCTACGAGGCGGATTTCGTGATCCTGGGCACCGGCTTCACCATCGACCCGCTGTCGCGGACCGAGTTCGGCGAGGCGGCGGGCGATATCCTGCTGTGGCGGGACATCTATACCCCGCCGGCGGACGAGCCGTCGCGCGACCTGGGGCTGTTTCCCTATCTGAACGAGGACTTCACCTTCCGCGAGAAGGTGCCCGGGCGGGCGCCGTGGCTGGCCAATGTCTATTGTTTCAACTACGGGGCGTCGGCCAGCCTGGGCAAGGTCAGCGGCGATATCCCGGGGATCTCCGAGGGGGCGGGATGGATGGCGCGCGCGGTCGCGTCGAAGCTTTATGCCGAGGACGTGGCCGAGCACTGGCAGGCGATGCTGGCCTACGACAAGCCGGAACTGGACGGCAGCGAATGGGTGCCGTCGGAACTTGTCTGCGAGGACAAGAAGGGGAAGGTGGCCTGATGGCTTTGGATACGACCGCATTGAAAAGCGCCGGGCTGGGCGCGGGCCGCGCGCCCGGGGCGGCCATCGAGGGGCGCGCGAGCATCTTCGAGATGACCCAGGAGGCCGAAGCGGCGGTGCTGCGGCCACGGGATTGCGGGCCCTGGTCGCACGCGCTGCGCGCGGCGCTGGCGGCCCGCATCGCGGTGCTGAACGGCGAAGAGGCGCTGGCAGGCCAATACGCGGCGGATGCGGGCGACTATGCCGCGCTGGCCGATCCCTCTGACGACGGTGCAGGGCAGGGGCTGGCGCCGGTCGTGGCCTTCATGGACAAGGTGGCCGCCGATACCCGCAACGTCGCGGCGCCCGATATCTCGGGCCTGCAGGCGGCGGGGATTGCCGATGCCGATATCGTGCGGCTGTGCGAACTGAACGCGTTCCTGGCCTATCAGCTGCGGGTGATTGCCGGGCTGCGCCTGTTGAAGGAGGCCTATCCATGACCAAGGTGATCACGAAATTCACCCGCAACGTGCCGCATTGGCAGCCGCGCGTGAAGCCGGTCGACCTGGAAGAGGCCAGCGCAGAGCAGCTGGATGCGCTGAAGGTCACGCCCTCGAACACCAAGGTGTCGGAATACGTGCTGACGCTGGCGCATGATGTCGAAAGCCTGAAGGTGCGTTCGCCGCTGTTCAACGGCATCATGTACGACAAGGGCGGGATGAGCCGGGCCGAGCGGGAACTGGGTGCGCTGGGGGCCTCGATGGTCAACCATTGCATCTATTGCGCCGCCGTCCACGCGGCGCGGCATGCGCAGCTCGAGAAATCCACCGAAGTGACGGACAGGCTGTTCCGCGACGGTCGCCGGGCGGACCTCGGGCCGCGCGACCGTGCGATCTTCGACTTTGCCGTGGCTTTGTCCGAAACGCCGTCGCAGGCCGGGCCGGACCACATGGCGGCACTGAAGGATGCGGGGCTGGACGAGGCGGAGGTTCTGGACCTGATCCTGTCGGCCTCGCTGTTCGGCTGGGCGAACCGCCTCATGCATGTGCTGGGCGATCCGGTGCGGCTGCCGGAAACGACCTCCTGAGTTAAAATCCGCCATAACGGATTTCAATCTGCAATAATGGTGTAGAGTTCGGAAGACGACTCTTAGCGAATCAGGGGGAAGTGTGGGCAAGACGGTAGGACTGGCGGGCGCGGGCTCGGTCGCGTTCGGAACGGCGGCGGTGCTGCACGAGGCGGGGCACGACCCGATGCTGTGGTCGCCGTCGGGCGCGGGCACGGCAGAGCTGGCCCAGGGGGCGGCGCTGCGCGCCACCGGCGCGGTGGAAACCACGCTGACCCCGCGGATTGCCGACAGCGCGGCCACCCTGGCGCGCGAGAACGATGTGCTGATCATCGCGCTGCCCGGCTATGGGCACAAAACCGTGCTGGACGCGCTGGCGCCGCATATCGAGGACCGGCACCACGTGATCGTGTCCTCCCATGCCTCGCTGGGGGCGGTCTACCTGATGCAGCTTCTGGCGGCGCGCGGCGTCGTCGCGCCGATCACCGCATGGGGCACGACGATCTGCACCGGGCGGCGGCACTCGGGCACCGAGGTCAAGGTGAACACCGTGCGCAGCCGGGTCGACCTTTGCACCGTGCCGGAAGACCGCTCTGCGGACGCGCTGGCGCTGTGCCAGGCGCTGTTCGGCGACCGCTTCCAGCCGCGCGACGGGCTGCTGGCGATCTCGCTGTCGAACCTCAACCCGCAGAACCACATGGGCATCGCCCTGGGCAACATCACCCGGATGGAGCGCGGCGAAACCTGGTCCCAGGGCCAGAACATCACGCCCAAGGTGGGCCGCCTGCTGGAAGAGCTGGACCGCGAACGGCTGGAGATCGCGCAGGCGCTGGGTCTGGAGGTCCGGACGATCTTCGAACATTTCCACCTGTCCTTCCACGTGCCGGTCGCCACGATCTCCGAGATGAACCAGCAGATGCACGCGCAGGGCAACGGCGGCACGGGTCCGGCCACCGCCGACAGCCGCTATGTTACCGAAGACGTGCCCTACGGGCTGGTGCTGACCGCCGCGCTTGGCCGGTTGGCGGGGCATCCCGCGCCGCTGCACGAGGCCGGCATCCGGATCTTCTCCGCCATGTACGGGCGGGATTTCGAGGCCGAGAACCAGATCCTCGCGGCGCTGGACCTGAAGCGGTTCAGCCTGGACGAGTTGAAGGCGGCCGCGAAGACGGGGCTTTTGCGTCAGCAAGCCAGCGCGTGACGCGCGCTGGAGACCTAACCGAGAAGACCCCTCGCCGGGGCAACAAGAAGAACCACCACTGGACCAACAAGGAGAAACACCATGTCGAGACTGATCTTCAACCGCCGTCGCTTTCTTGGCACCGCCGCCGCCACCGGCGCGGCACTGGCCTCGCCCGTCTACCTGCGCCACGCCTCGGCGCAGTCCGGCGGCGAAGTGAACATCTGGACCTACAACGATTTCGTTCCCGAGGCTTTCCGCGAGCAGTTCGAGGCCGACACCGGCATCAAGGTCAACGTTCGCCTGGTCGACGACCAGGGCAAGCAGTTCAACCTGCTGGCCGCCGAGCAGCCGAACCCGACGGTCGACATCATGACCGTCGCCGGCCACCGTTTCCTGCAGTTCATCGAAAACGACCTGCTGGCGCCGATGGACGCGGACCGGCTGACCAACTGGGGCAAGATCGACCCGATCTTCTCGGAAGGCGACTGGGCGACGATCAACGGCAACAAGTGGGGCGTGCCGATCCTGTCCGGCATGGAAGTGCTGTCCTACAACACCGAGGTTGTCAGCGAGGAAGAGGCGCAGACCTGGGACACGCTTTTCAGCGAGAAGTACAAGGGCCAGAACGCCTATATCATCCAGGACATGCTGTCGATCGTGATGCTGATGAAAGGCTATGACGGCAACTTCATCGAATATGCCAACGATCACGAACGCGCGGCCGAGATCATGGCAGAGGTGCAGCAGTTCATGATCGACAAGAAGCCGCTGGTGCGGAAGTACTATGACGGCGGCGCCGAATTCCAGCAGATGATGATCAACCAGGATATCGTCCTCGGCCATTCGTGGAACGGCCCGGCGGCGGCGCTAATCAATGACGGCTTCCCTCTGGGGATGAGCATCCCGCGCGAAGGCTCTTACGGCTTTGTCTACACGTTCAACATCGCCAACAACGCGCCGAACGCCGACAACGCCTACACCTTCCTCGACGCGCTGCTGTCCTCGCCGGAAATCGGTGCGGCCATGACCAAGGCCTCGGGCTTCATCTCGACCTACAAGGACGTGGCGCCGCACCTGACCGAGCTGGAGCGGAAATCCACCTCTTTCCCCGAAGAACAGCTGGCCAAACTGCAATTCTTCCGCGCCGAGCAGAACGAGCTGAAATACAGCCTGATGGACCCGGCGGTCGAGGCGATCAAGGCCGCCTGATCGCCATCCTCAACGAACCTGTTCCTGTCCCGCCGGGTGCGGGGCAGGGGCACAGGCACACTCGAAAGACGACCGCATGACGTATGACGCCTCCGCACAGCAGGACGAGCGAGCCATGACAGAAGAGAGTTCGGGCCGCACATTTTGGGGCCGCCTGGCCGCATGGGGACCCTATCACGCGCTGATGCGGCTGACCACGGCCTCGCCCCGGCGCCAGTTCCTGATCCTCGCCGCTTTCCCGATCCTCTGGGTGCTGACCCAGCACCTTGGCCCGATGTTGCAGATGATTCGCGTGTCGCTGACCGATGCGTACCCGGTCGCTCAGGGTGTCGAGCAGAACTTCACGCTGGACAACTACGCCCGCTTCTTCGGGGATAGCATCTTCTGGATGCCGTTCTTCCGGACGCTGATCTTTGCCGGCGTGTTCACCTTCTGCACGCTGATCATCACCTATCCCGTGGCCTATTTCCTGGCACGGCACGTCAGCCGCAAGAACCAGATGCTGTTCCTGCTGCTGCTGCTGATCCCGTTCTGGGTGGGCGAGATCGTGCGCACCTATGCGATCATGATCCTGCTGGGCAATACCGGCGCCGTGAACCTTCTGTTGAAGAGCCTCGGCCTGATCGAACGGCCGATCCCCTTCATGTACACCAGCTTTTCCATGGGGGTCGGGATCGTCTACCTGACCGCGCTGTACATGTTGCTGCCGCTGTACTCGGCACTGGAGAAGCTGCCCAAGAGCATGAACGAGGCCGCCGCCGATCTGGGCGCGGGCGCCTGGACCCGGTTCCGCCGCGTGTCCCTGCCGCTGACCATCGAGGGCATCTCGTCGGGGTGCACGCTGGTGTTCCTGATCTCGACCGGCTTCTACGCCACGCCGGTCCTGCTTGGCGGGCCCTCGACCACGGTCTTTGCCGAAACCATCGCAGGCTTCTTCCACGTGGCGGGGGATGAATGGCCCACCGGGGCGGCCTTTGCCACGATCATGTTCGCCGCGGCGCTGGTCCTCACGGCGACCTTCCAGAAGCTGATGAGCGCCCTGCGAAAGGGAGAGAAGCAATGAACGACCGTCCCGAGCTGTTCCGCGGCAACCGGATCTTTCTTGCCTGCGTCTACTGGGCCTTTGTCCTCTATGTCTTCGTGCCGCTGATCCTGATGGTGGTGATGGGCTTCAAGGACAGCAAGTTCATCGGCTTCCCGATCCGGTCCTGGACACTGGACTGGTACACCGGGGTCTTCGCCGATGCCGAAGTCCTGTCGACCTTCGGCTATTCCACCGCCATCGCGGTGCTGTCGACGCTGATCTCGGTCTTTGTCGGCATCTGGATCGCGGTGATGCTGGAAGGGCGCAGGTTCTGGGGCCGCACCGCCGTCTTCGGCATGACGGTGCTGCCGGCGCTGGTGCCGGGCATCATCTCGGCCATTGCCTTCCGCATATATGCCCGCTGGCTGGGGATCGAACCCGGCATGGGCGCGATCGTCTGGGCCCATGCGGTGCACAACGTGCCCTTCGTGGTACTGGTGGTCATGGCGCGGCTGTCGACGTTGCCGAGGAGCCAGATCGAGGCCGCGCGCGACCTGGGGGCCGATCCGCTGATCTCGTTCATCCGGATCACGCTACCCTATCTGGTGCCCGCGATCCTCGGCGCCTCGATCTTTTGCCTGCTGCTGTCCTTCGACGACTTCGTGCGCTCTTTCTTCCTGGGCGGTTACGAACCGACGCTGCCGGTGCTGATCTTTGCCAAGCTTCGTTCCGGGATGAGCCCCGAAATCAACGCCATCGCGACCATTGCGCTGATCCTGACCGCCGCCATCGGCATCTGGGCCGAGCGCTTCACCCGCCGCATGAACAAGGAAACCTGAGCATGACCGACCAGACACCGCTTGTCCGCATCGAAGGCCTGTCCAAGCATTTCGGCAAAGTCGTCGCGCTGGACAATCTGACGCTGGACATCGCTCGGGGCGAGTTCGTTACCTTCCTCGGCCCGTCGGGCTGCGGCAAGTCCACCACCCTGCGCATCCTCGGCGGGTTCGAGCGTCCGACCTCGGGGCGGGTGATCCTCGACGGCGAGGACGTGACCAGCCAGCCACCGGAGAAGCGCAACGTGAACATGGTGTTCCAGGACTACGCGCTGTTCCCGCACATGACCGTGGCGCAGAACGTGGCTTTCGGGCTGGAACTGAAGGGCATGAACAAATCCGCGATCCGGCGCCGCTCCGACGAGATCATGTCCTTCCTCGAGCTCGAGTCCTACGCAGCGCGCTACCCGGTGCAGCTTTCGGGCGGGCAGCGGCAGCGGGTTGCGCTGGCGCGGGCCCTGGCGCCCGACCCGTCGCTGTTGCTGCTGGACGAACCGCTGGGGGCGCTGGACGCCAAGTTGCGCGGTCAGGTCCAGCAGGAACTGAAGTCGATCCAGCGCCGCACCAACAAGACCTTCTTCTTCGTCACCCATGACCAGGAAGAGGCGCTGACCATGTCCGACCGCATCGTGGTCATGAACAAGGGCAAGGTCGAGCAGGACGGCACCCCGGAAGAGCTGTACTTCCGCCCGGCCAGCCGCTTCGTGGCCGAGTTCATCGGTGAAACCAACCTGCTGTCGGGCCGGATGCGCGGCACCGAGGGCGACAAGGTGGTGATGGACTGGGAGGGCACGACCCTTCTGGGCAAGGCGCCGGCGGGTCTGCCCGCCAAGGGCGAGCCGATCACCGCCTCGGTCCGGTTGGAAAAGCTGGGCTTCAGCGTCGAACGTCCGCAGACCGCCAACGCGGTGCAGGGGCGCGTGGTGGGCAGGACCTTCCTCGGCAGCCGCATGGCGATGCAGATCGCCGTGGGCGAGGGCAACGCGCTGCTGAAGGCCTACGTTGACGCGGAAACCGGCCGATCGGTCGGCACCGATCCGGTCTGGATCGGTTGGGAAGCGGACAACATGGCAGTCCTGAACAACTGACCCCACATGCCGACCGCCCCGGTGACGGGGCCTTTACGATACAGATCCGGCGGCGGGTCCTGCTGCGCAGGCAGGCGCCGCCAAATGGCGTCCAGCGCCGCTCTGACGGGCGGGCGGGGCGCGGTCCGGTTACAGGTGACATCCGGGCATCGGCGGGACCGTTCAATTCCCTGGCACCTTGCCGAGCGTGCCGAACCTGCTGATCAGGGCATGTTCCAGGACCTGGCAGCGGTCGTGGCCTTCCCGGACCGTGACGGGTGCCAGCCCGGAAGCTCGCGGCTGTGGCAGTCGATCACGAGGGCAAGCGTCGTCCAGCCGTCGCGGCCCGGCCGGGGCGCAGGGGGCGGGCGGTTTCAGCGCGCGGCGAGGCGGTAGGCGACGAGTCCCACGTACTCCTTCACCGCGCGGTTCAGGTAGTAGAGGTTCCAGGGCAGATCCCAGGTCAGGCCGAGGGGGCCGGGCGCGGTGGACAGGTCGACCGGCCAGGGCACGATGCCGGTCCAGCCCGCGCGGGCGAAGGTCTCCACCGCCCGGGGCATGTGCGAGGCGCTGGTGACGAGAAGCCAGGTCTGGTCCTCCTGCGGCTGCACGATGTCGAAGGAATAGGTGGCGTTGCCGATGGTGTTGCGCGACTCCTCCTCCAGGGTCAGCCGTGCCGGGTCGATCCCGAGTCCGGTCAGCAGCGCCGCCATGGCCGCGGCTTCCGAGGGGATCGCGCCGCCGATCTCGGCCAGCGTGGCGCCGCCGCCGGACAGGATCAGCCGCGCCTCGGGAAAGCGGCGCGCCAGCACCGCCGCCTCGGTGAGCCGCTCGCCCGCGTCGTTGAGGTGGACCTGCCCGGTGGCCTTCCAGCTTGCCGCCTCGACCGCCCCGCCCAGCACGATGATGCCGTCCGGCGGCGCCGGGAGCGGCGGATTGAACGGGTATTGCCGTTCCAGCGGGCGCATGGCCCAGGGTCCGACCGGCAGGGCCGTGAGGACGAGGACGGCGGCGAGGGCCAGGGCGAGGGCCGCGCCCGCCAGGCGGCGGCGGTTCAGCAGCAGGCCGAGAAGGGCGAGCGCCAGCAGCAGGACCAGCCAGGTCTCGCCGCGGATCAGGAGGCCGACGATCTTGGAGGCGATGAAGAAGAGGGTGCTCATGGCGTGATGCTCCGGGGCGGGGTGCGGGCGGGACGGCGATGGCCGGTGCGCCGCGGACGCGGCGACGGCGCGGGGATCCTCGGCTCGGCGCCGCAAGGGTCCGGTGTTTGCCGCCCGACCGCAACGGCGGGGCCGGACCGGGGGCGCCAAGTAGGCTGTTCGGAAACGATGGCGGAGGGCGGGCGGCATTGGCAACCCTCCGGACGCAATCCGGGCCGGGCCGATTCGACGGCGGCGTGATCGGACCGCTCCGGCGGAAGGCGCCGGGTCGTCCTAGCGATGCCCGCTGCCGGGCCGTGTCCGGCTGGCGGGATGACATCGGGCGATGGCGTCTGAAAGGAGCGCTTTCCGCCGGCCCGCCGTTCGGGCTGCCGACTAGGACCCTGCCGGACCGCTCCGCCTGTCCGGCCCTCGCGGGGCCCGGCACAGTTCAGGGATCGGGGGCGGCGGTGCGCAGCAGGCCGTCGAGCATCCACGAGATGTCCTCGATCTCCTCGGCGATGACATGGGTGATCCCGCCCTCGCGCTGGAGCCGCCCGGTGACGCGCAGGCAGCGCCCGGCGATCACCGCGCGGCGGAACCGCTCGTAGAGCTTCTTCCAGACGATCACGTTGACCACCCCGGTCTCGTCCTCGAGCGTGAGGAAGATCACCCCCTTGGCGGTACCCGGCCGCTGGCGCACCAGCACGAGCCCGGCCACGGCGATGCGCGCGCCGCTCGGCGGCAGCTCGAGCTCGGCCGCGGTCAGGCAGGAGGGCGGGCGGGCCCAGCGGGCGGGCCCGGCTTCGGGGGACAGGTCGGTCATGGAGAACAGATATGGAACATCCGCGGTGCCTGTCCAGCCCCCGCGGCGGTCGGGCCCGGCCGGCCCCGCCGCGGAAACGGCGCGCGCAAATGCCACTGGTGCGCCGGCGCGCCAGCCTTTAGGAACGGATGCGACGGACGCGCAGCAAGGAAGACGGCGAGATGGCGAAGATCACCTATATCGAGCACGGCGGCAAGGAGCACGTGGTGGAGGTGCCGAACGGGCTGACCGTGATGGAGGGCGCCCGCGACAACGGGATCCCCGGAATCGAGGCCGACTGCGGCGGCGCCTGTGCCTGTTCCACCTGCCACGTCTACGTCGCCGAGGACTGGGTGGAGAAGCTGCCGGCGAAGGAGAGCATGGAGGAGGACATGCTTGATTTCGCCTACGAGCCCGATCCGAAGCGCTCGCGCCTGACCTGCCAGCTGAAGGTCTCGGACGCGCTGGACGGGCTGGTGGTGCAGATGCCCGAGAAGCAGATCTGACCGGGGGGGCGCCGTACCACCGCGGCCCCGCGGAGCGGGTGCGCCTGCCGAAGCGTGGCGCGCCGGTCCGCGCCTTGCGGCGCGGTGCCTCCGGCGGGGATATTTGGAAAGCAAAGATGGGGGGTGCGGGGGGACAGCCCCGCAGCGTTGCCGCATCCGGCGGTGGCAGGGCGAGGGCGGTGCGGCTCCCGGTCCTGGTGGGCGGGGGAGTGCGATGATCCTCGGCATCGGCACCGACCTTGCCAACATCGAGCGGATCGCGGGGGTGCTGGCGCGCCACGGCGACCGCTTCCGCAACCGCGTCTTCACCGAGGTCGAACAGAGGAAGGCCGAGCGGCGGCACGACGTCGCGGGAACCTATGCGAAGCGCTGGGCGGCGAAGGAGGCCTGTTCCAAGGCGCTGGGCACCGGGCTGAGGATGGGGATCGCCTGGAAGGACATGGCGGTGAGCAACCTTGCGACCGGGCAGCCGGTGATGGCCGTCACCGGCTGGGCGGCCGAGCGGCTGGCGGCGATGACGCCCGCGGGATACGAGGCGGTGATCCACGTCACCCTGACCGACGACCACCCCTGGGCGCAGGCCTTCGTGGTGATCGAGGCGCGGCCCCTGGCGCAGGGCGCGGGGCGGGTGGCAACTTGACTCCCCCGCGGGCCTCCCGCATCTAGCGGCCATACCAAGAGGACAGGGGCGGGCAGGGCATGGCTGAGAAGAAAGACGGCATCATGGAAACCGTGAAAACGGTGGTCTATGCCCTTCTGATCGCAGGGATTTTCCGCACGATCTTCTTCCAGCCCTTCTGGATCCCCTCCGGTTCGATGAAGGACACGCTGCTGGTCGGCGACTTCCTTTTCGTCAACAAGATGGCCTACGGCTATTCCCGCTACTCCTGTCCGTTCTCCATGTGCCCGTTCTCGGGGCGCATCCTCGGCTCGGAGCCCGAGCGGGGCGACGTTGTGGTGTTCCGCCATCCGGTGCAGGGCACCGATTTCATCAAGCGGCTGGTCGGCCTGCCGGGCGACCAGATCCAGGTCAAGGACGGCGTGCTGTTCATCAACGGCGAGGAGGCGCCCCAGGAACCGGCGGGCGAATTCGTCGAGACCTATGACAAGCAGGGCCCCGTGGGCAACCTGCCGCGCTGCAAGAACAACGCGCCGCTCGGCGGCGACTGCATCAAGGACCGCTATAGCGAGACCCTGCCGAACGGCGTCTCCCACGACATCCTGAACATCGAGAACCGCCCCGGCATCCCCGACACCACCCCGGTCTATACCGTCCCCGAAGGCAGCTATTTCTTCATGGGCGACAACCGCGACAACTCCACCGACAGCCGGTTCTCGCAGAACACCGGCGGCGTCGGCTTCGTGCCCTACGAGAACCTGATCGGGCGCGCCGACATGGTGATCTTCTCGTCCGCGGGCAAGTCCATGCTGTACTTCTGGACCTGGCGGCCCGACCGCTTCTTCAAGTGGATCCAGTGAAGCTTTCCGCCGACCTCTCCGCCTTCTCCGCGCGCCTCGGGCACAGCTTCTCGTCGCCCGAGCACCTGGTGCGCGCCGTCACCCATGCCTCGATCTCCTCGGCCTCGCGGCCGGACAACCAGCGGCTCGAGTTCCTCGGCGACCGTGTGCTGGGCCTCGTCATCGCCGAGGCGCTGCTGAAGGCCGACGACAAGGCCGCCGAGGGGCAACTGGCCCCCCGCTTCAACGCGATGGTCCGGAAGGAGGCCTGCGCCGCCGTGGCGCGGGAGATCGACCTTGGCGCGGTGCTGAAGCTCGGCCGGTCCGAGATGATGTCGGGCGGGCGGCGCAAGGAGGCGCTGCTGGGCGACGCGATGGAGGCGGTGCTGGCCGCGGTCTATCTCGACGGCGGGCTCGAGGCGGTGCGCCGCGTGATCCTGCGCCACTGGGACGGGGCGCTGAAATCGGTGGACGAGGACGCCCGCGACGCCAAGACCGCGCTGCAGGAATGGGCGCAGGCCCGCCGCCAGCCGCCGCCGGTCTACGTCGAGACGGGGCGGTCCGGCCCCGACCACGCGCCGCTCTTCACCATCGAGGTGCGGCTGCAATCCGGCGAGCGGCAGTCGGCCCAGGCCACCAGCAAGCGCGCCGCCGAACAGGCCGCCGCCGCCGCCCTCCTTGCCAGACTGGAGCCCGAGACATGAGCGATACGCCCACCCGCGCCGGCTTCGTCGCCCTGATCGGCGAGCCCAATGCCGGCAAGTCGACGCTGCTGAACCGCATGGTCGGGGCCAAGGTGTCGATCGTCACCCACAAGGTGCAGACGACCCGCGCCCGGATCCGCGGCATCGCCATGGAAGGCGCGGCGCAGATCGTCTTCGTCGACACGCCGGGCCTGTTCCGCCCGCGCCGGAGGCTCGACCGCGCCATGGTCGCCGCCGCCTGGGGCGGGGCCGCGGATGCCGATCTCGTGGTGCTGCTGATCGAGGCGCATCGCGGGCTGACCGAGGGGGTCGAGACGATCCTCGCCGCGCTGAAGGAACATGTGGGCGAGCGGCCCGTGTACCTTGCCATCAACAAGATCGACCGCGTCGAGGCGCCGGTGCTGCTGGCGCTGACGAAAGAGATGAACGAGCGCTTTCCCTTCGTCGAGACCTTCCTGATATCCGCCGAGCGCGGCCACGGCGTCGAGACGCTGAAGGCGAAGCTGGCGGCGGCGCTGCCCGAGGGGCCGTGGCTCTATCCCGAGGACCAGATCGCCGACCTTCCGCTCAGGATGATCGCCGCCGAGATGACGCGGGAGAAGCTGACGCTCAGGCTGCACCAGGAGCTGCCCTACGAGCTGACCGTCGAGACCGAGAGCTGGGAGGAGAAGAAGGACGGCTCGGCCCGGATCGAGCAGTTCATCTATGTCCAGCGGGACGGGCACAAGGGCATCGTGCTGGGCAAGAAGGGCGAGACGATCAAGACCGTCTCGCAACTCGCGCGCGCGGAGCTGGAGGAGTTCCTGGGCCGCAAGGTGCACCTGTTCCTGCAGGTGAAGGTGCGCCCCGGCTGGCTGGACGAGGCGGCGCGCTATACCGAGATCGGGCTGGACTTCAAGGACGGCAATTGACCCGGCTGACCGCCGCCTTCTGGGTCGCCGCCTATCGCAGGCGGCTGGAACTGCACGACATTCCCGCCTTCGTCGTGGCCCATGGCGACGACACGGCGGGGGCGGTGCTGGTGAAGTCGAACACGCTCGACGGCCGCGCGACGGTGTTCCAGAGGAGCTTCGACCTGATGTCGGGGGCGCGCGTCTGGACCGTACTGGCGGAGGGGGCGGAGGCGGACTGCGACGCCGCCATCGCGCGGCAGCGGGGCTTCGATCCGGACCTTTGGGTGATCGAGGTGGAGGACCGCGCCGGGCGTCACCTGCTGGACGAGGACGGTCTGGCGGAGTAACGCGGTTTCGCGGCGCGGGGGCCTGATCCGGCCTCGGCGCCGGTTGCGGGTGCGGGAGCCTCCGGCGGGAGTATTTGGTGAAAAGAAGAAACAGGGGGGCGGGACGGATCCGCGACGTTGCGGCTCGGTTCCTCCGGGCCGTTGTCGCAGGGTTCTTGCGTGCGCGCTCCATGTGCGGCGCCGGGACCGCGTCCGGCTGCGCGGGTTACCGTGCTCGCCCGCCGGGGTGCGGCAGACTAGGTTAGTCGCGCGCGGTGGGCGTGTGGGGTGAGGGCAGGCGATGGACTGGCGCGATCAGGGAGTGGTTCTGACGGTCCGCCGTCACGGTGAATCCTCGGCCATCGTCGAGGCCTTCACCGCCGCCCATGGCCGCCATGCCGGGATCGTGCGCGGCGGGGCGGGGCGCAAGCTGTCTCCGATCCTCCAGCCCGGGGCGCAGCTGGACCTGACCTGGCGGGCGCGGCTGGAGGATCACCTCGGCACCTATACCGTCGAGCCGGTGAGGAGCCGCACGGCCGTGCTGGAGGACCGGCTGGCGCTGGCGGGGCTGAACGCCGTCGCGGCGCTGCTGGCCTTCCTCCTGCCCGAGCGGGAGGCGCATCCGGCGCTCTATGCCCGGTCGATCCGGCTTCTGGACATGCTGGGCCCGAACGACGACTGGCCGCTGGCCTATCTCCACTGGGAGCAGGCGCTGCTGGACGAGGCGGGGTTCGGGCTGGACCTGACCGCCTGCGCGGTGACCGGCAGCCGCGAGGACCTGGCCTATGTCTCGCCCCGGACGGGGCGGGCGGTAAGCCGGGAGGGCGCCGGGGACTGGGCCGGGCGGCTGCTGCCCCTTCCGCTCTGCCTGCTCGGGCAGGGGACGGCCTCGGCCTCGGAGCTGCTCGACGGGCTTCGCACCACGGGACATTTCCTGGAGAACCACCTGGCCCCGGCCCTGGGCGAACGACCGCTTCCGGCGGCGCGGGAGCGGCTGATCACGCTGTTCCGCCGTCACTTCTGAGCGCGGATCACCATCTGGCGCCCGGCGTCGTTCGACAGGATCACGACGTCGCCCAGCCCCTCGACCAGGGTCATCTGGCGCAGGGCGGCCAGATAGGCGTTTTCCTGCGCCTGCGCGGGGCAGGTGCGCCGGGTCGACGCGATGTCCTCGATCCCGATCCAGGGATAGGGCACCGTCTGTCGCGCCGACCAGCGGTTGCAGGGCGCCTCGCCCCGCACCGCGCCCTCCGACGGGAAGGCGATGGTGGCGCGGGCGGGAAAGGGGGCGCCGTCGAGCTCTTCCAGCAGGAAAGTCGCCTCGCGGTCGATGTAGCCGGACACGGTTTCGTCCTTGCCGGCGCAGGCGGCCGCGAGGAGCATCGGGATCAGGAGGGCGGATCTCATGGCGGCAAGGCTTGCCCCTTGGGCATCGGCGGCGCAAGGGGGGTGGTGCCCGGAGCGCCCGCGTGGTTCTCTCGGACGACGGAGATTTGAGGGAGAGACCATGACCGAGAGCGTGCATGTGGTGGCGGTGCTGACGGCGAAACCGGGGATGCGACCGGCCTATCTGGAGGCCTTCGCGAAGATCGTGCCCGAGGTCCATGCCGAGGACGGCTGCCTCAAGTACGTGGTCTGCACCGACACCGAAGGTGCGGGGGCGGCGCAGACGCCCTATGGCGAGGACGTGCTGGTGGTGGTCGAGGAATGGGAAAGCCTCGCCCACCTCCAGGCCCACGGCGCCGCGCCGCACATGAAGGCCTTCGGCGAGGCGGTGAAAGACATGGTGGCGGACCGGAAGATCCATATCCTGTCGGCGGCCTGATCCGGTCGGACAGCGGCGCGGACCGGCCTGCCTATGGCCGCCGTAGCGCCGCGCGCGATCTGCGGCGTGCCGCGGAGGGAAAGCCTCCCCCGGAGGCTTTCCGGTATCTGCTAGGACAGGAGCCTCCTTGCGATCACTTGCGCCTGGATCTCCGCGTGCCGCGGAGGGAAAGCCGCCACGGAGGCTTTCCGATATCTGCCAGCCGAGGAGCCTTCTGGCGATCACCTGCGCCTGGATCTCCGCGTGCCGCGGAGGCAAAGCCTCCCCCGGAGGCTTTCCGATATCTGCTAGGACAGCAGCCTCCTTGCGATCACTTGCGCCTGGATCTCCGCGGCACCCTCGAAGATGTTGAGGATGCGGGCGTCGCAGAGGATGCGGGAGATCGTGTATTCCAGCGCGAAGCCGTTGCCGCCGTGGATCTGCAAGCCGTTGTCCGCCGCCGCCCAGGCCACGCGGGCGCCGAGAAGCTTCGCCATCCCGGCTTCGAGATCGCAGCGCTTGCCGTGGTCCTTCTGCCAGGCCGAGAAATAGGTCAGCTGACGCGCCACCATGATCTCGACCGCCATCATGGCGAGCTTGCCCGAGACGCGGGGGAACTCGATCAGGGCGCGGCCGAACTGCTTGCGGTCCTCGGCATATCGCATCGAGACGTCTAGCGCCGATTGCGCCACGCCGATGGCCCGGGCGGCGGTCTGGATGCGGGCCGACTCGAAGGTCTCCATCAGCTGCTTGAAACCCTTGCCCTCCTCGCCGCCGAGCAGGTTCTCGGCCTTCACCTCGAAACCATCGAAGGCGATCTCGTATTCCTTCATGCCGCGATAGCCCAGCACCTCGATCTCGCCGCCGGACATGCCGGGGGTGGGGAAGGGGGCTTCGTCTGTGCCGGGGGTCTTCTCGGCCAGGAACATCGACAACCCGCGGTAATCCGAGGTGGCGGGATCGGTGCGGGCCAGCAGCGTCATCACCTGGGTCCGGGCGGCGTGGGTGATCCAGGTCTTGTTGCCGGTCACGCGGTAGGTGTCGCCGTCCTTCACCGCGCGGGTCCGGAGCGACCCGAGGTCGGAGCCGGTATTCGGCTCGGTGAACACGGCCGTCGGCAGGATCTCACCGCTGGCGAGGCCCGGCAGCCATTTCTCCTTCTGCGCGTCCGTGCCGCCGCAGAGGATCAGCTCGGCCGCGATTTCCGAGCGGGTGCCGAGGGAGCCGACGCCGATGTAGCCGCGCGACAGCTCCTCGCTGACCACGACCATCGCCGCCTTCGACATGCCGAGGCCGCCGAGGTTCTCGGGAATGGTCAGGCCGAAGACGCCCATCTCGGCCAGTTCGCCGATCACCTCCATCGGGATCAGCCGGTCCTTCAGGTGCCATTCGTGGGCGTGGGGTTCGATCCTGTCGACGGAGAAGCGGCGGAACTGCTCGCGGATCATCTCGAGCTCTTCGTCGATCCCGCTGCGCCCCACGGTGATGTTGGCGGCGTGCTCGCGCATCAGCTCGACCAGCCGGACGCGGGCGGTCTGCGTGTTGCCGCGCCGACAGAGCTCCGTCACCTCGGGCGTGCGGAACGCCGCCTGCGTCGCGTCTTCGAGCCCGAGGTCATGGAGGCGCAGCATCTCGCCCTGGCTCATCGGCAGGCCGCCCGCGATCTGGTTCAGGTACTCACCGAAAGCGATCTGGTGGATCAGCTGCTCGGTCTCGCCGAACTGGCCCGCGCTTTCCAGCCGTTCGGCCCAGACCTGCATCCGGCGCAGCGCCTCGGCATAGGTGGCAAGCCAGGCGAGGCCGTGCATGGCGTGCTGGTCGGCGTCCATGGCGGCGGCGTCGATCCGCCCGCCCGCCGTGACCCGCGGCTTCAGGGTGGCGATGGCGGCCTCCAGCAGCGTCCCGGCGGCGTCGCCCGCGGCGGCGGTCAGGCCGAGGAGCCCCTCCAGGATCGGTGTGGGGGCGGCGGTGGGCAGGTCTTGTCCGTCATGGGCCATGGGGCGGCTCCCTATCGTGCAGTTGCAGCATGACATAGGGCGATCCCGGCCGTCACGCAACAAGATTTCCTTTTGGGGCGTTCGTTTGAACGAAAATGACGCAGTCGCTTCGCGCTGGTGCCTGCCCACCGCCCCGGTATAACGGCCCCATCCGGAAAAGGGGAGCGCGGCGGTTGGACACGTTCACGGCATTCACCTGGGGCGTCTTCGTCATCGCCGGCCTGCTTGGCGGCTTCGTCAAGGGCGCGGTCGGCTTCGCCATGCCGATGATCATGATCTCGCTCCTGAGCTCGGTGATGGCCCCGAACCTGGCGCTTGCCGCGCTGATCGTGCCCACGGTGCTGTCGAACCTCTGGCAGGCGCTGAGGGGCGGACCCGCTGCGGCGCTCGACTCGTTGAAGGTGCACTGGCTGTTCGTCACGATGGTCATGGCGTTCATCCTGTTCTCGGCGCAGCTCGTCACGCTGCTGCCCGCGCAGGCGCTGTACCTGATCCTCGGCGTGCCGGTGGTGCTGTTCTCGCTCGCGCAGCTTGCGGGCTGGCGGCTTGACATCCTGCCCCACCAGCGGCGGCGGGCCGAGGTGGGGATCGGCGCCTTCGCGGGTTTCGTGGGCGGGATCTCGGGCGTCTGGGGGCCGCCGACGGTGATCTACCTCACCGCGCTCGACACCCCGAAGGCCGAGCAGATCCGGGTGCAGGGCGTGGTCTATGGCATGGGGGCGGTGATGCTGACGGCGGCCCATGTCCAGTCCGGCGTGCTGAACGCGGCGACGCTGCCGCTGTCGCTCTGGATGGTGCTGCCCGCTGGGCTGGGCCTTGTCGCGGGCTTCGCCATGCAGGACCGGCTGGACCAGGCGAAGTTCCGGCGGCTGACGCTGGTGGTGCTGGTGGTCGCGGGGGCGAACCTGCTGCGGAAGGGGTTGATGGGGTAGGGGCGTTGCCGTTTCCGGAATTTGGGAAATTCCGGGCGCACCGGCGGCGATGTACTGCCCGGGTGTCAACCCGGGCATCCCCCGACCGCCCCGTCACGCCAAAGGCGTGCCTCCGGCACGACGCGGGGGATACCCCCGCCCGCGGTCGGGAGATCCCCTTTGTGCGGAACGGGGCGGTGGAAGCTGGAACAGTTCGAATCCGTGCCTGGAATTGCGGGCGCGCCGGACAAGAAAAACGGCCCGGCAACATCGCCGCCGGGCCGCAAAATCCTGACCGACGGCCTGCGCCTCAGCCGATCGTCACCGCGCGCACGTCGTCGTCGATGTGGTCGGCGTATTGCGCGAAGTTCTCCGAGAACATGCTGACGAGCTTCGCCGCCTGCCGGTCGTAGCTTTCGGGATTGTCCCAGGTCCGGCGCGGATCCAGCAGGATGTCGGGCACGCCGCTGACCGTCACCGGCACCTCGAAGCCGAAGTTCTTGTCCTTGCGGAACGGCGCCCTGGCGAGCGAGCCGTCCAGCGCCGCCGTCAGCAGCGCCCGCGTCGCCTTGATCGGCATCCGCGAGCCGGTACCGTAGGCGCCGCCGGTCCAGCCGGTGTTGACCAGCCAGCAGGTCGCGCCGTGCTTGGCGATCTTCTGCTTCAGAAGCTCGCCGTAGACCTCGGGGCGGCGCGGCATGAAGGGCGCGCCGAAGCAGGTCGAGAAGGTCGGCTGCGGCTCGGTCACCCCGCGCTCGGTCCCGGCCACCTTGGCGGTGAAGCCCGACAGGAAGTGGTACATCGCCTGCGCCGGGGTCAGCCGGGCGATCGGCGGCAGCACCCCGAAGGCGTCGCAGGTCAGCATGATGATGTTCTTGGGATGCCCGCCAAGGGCGCTGGCCGAGGCGTTCGAGATGTAGTGCAGCGGGTAGGCGCAGCGCATGTTCGCCGTCAGGCTGTCGTCCTCGAAGTCCAGCTCTTTCGTCTCGGGGTCGAACACCATGTTCTCGATGATGGTCGCGAACTTCTTCGTGGTGGCGAAGATCTCGGGCTCGGCCTCGGGAGACAGTGAGATCGTCTTGGCATAGCAGCCGCCCTCGAAGTTGAAGGTGCCCCGGTCGGACCAGCCATGCTCGTCGTCGCCGATCAGCACCCGGGCCGGGTCGGCCGAGAGCGTCGTCTTGCCAGTGCCCGAGAGGCCGAAGAACACGGCGGTGTCCACCGGATTGCCGGGCGCGTGGTTGGCCGAGCAGTGCATCGGCATGATGCCCTTTTCCGGCAGGATGTAGTTCAGCAGCGTGAACACCGATTTCTTGTTCTCGCCCGCGTATTCCGTGCCGCCGATCAGGATCAGCTTCCGGTCGAAGTTCAGCGCGATCACCGTGCCGGACCGGCAGCCGTGCCTTTCCGGGTCCGCGGTGAAGGAGGGGCAGTTGATGATCGTGAAATCGGGCGTGAACTCGTCCAGCTCGGCCCGCTCGGGCCGGCGGAGGAGGGTGCGGATGAACAGCGAATGCCAGGCGAGCTCGGTCACCACGCGGACGTCCAGCCGATGCGCGGGGTCGGCGCCGCCGTAGAGGTCCTGCACGAAGTAGTCGCGCCCCTTCATGTGGGCGATCATGTCGTCGTAGAGCGCGTCGAACTTGGCGGGCTCCATCGGCGCGTTGTTCTCCCACCAGATCGTCTTTTCGGTGCTGGCGGAGCGGACCACGTGCTTGTCCTTGGGAGAGCGGCCGGTGAACTTGCCCGTCGTCACCAGGAGCGTGCCGCCCTGGCCCATCGTGCCTTCCTTGCGCGCCAGCGCCTCGGTCATCAGGTCGGGTTCCAGCAGGTTGTAATGCACCGTGCCGAGCCCGGTGATCCCTTGGGTTTCGAGGGTATGGGCCTTGTTGACCCGTCCGATGCTCATGGGTTCTCTCCTCCGCCGACCGCAGGGCCGTTGTTCATGTTGTTGGGCCGACGCGGCTGTGAACCGGCGGGCTCAGGGGGTGAGGACAGTGTAGCATATTGAAACCAAAGAGGAACAGGCGGGGGCACCTCCGTTAGCGCAACCACGTCGCAGGTTAGCGCAACCATCGGCGCGCCGCCGCCGGGTCCGCGGGGCGGTGGCGGGGATTGTCCCTAAAAGTGAGGTAATTTAGCCATCCCTAACGATTATGTGGCCAGATTGTGGCGCGACGGGTCGGCTGATTCGCAGTTAACAGTTGATTTGGCGCTGGCGCGCGCGGAATATGGTGTAAATACAAAAGTATCAATCGAGCAGCACGAGGAACACCCATGTCGAGGATCGCACTGGTGGACGACGACAGGAACATCCTGACGTCCGTGGCCATGACGCTCGAAGCCGAGGGCTTCGAGGTTGAAACGTACAACGACGGCCAGGCCGCCCTGGACGCCTTCAACAAGCGTCTGCCGGACATGGCGGTGTTCGACATCAAGATGCCCCGCATGGACGGCATGGACCTGCTCCAGCGCGTCCGCCAGAAGACCGCGATGCCGGTGATCTTCCTCACCTCCAAGGACGACGAGATCGACGAGGTGCTGGGCCTTCGAATGGGCGCCGACGACTACGTGAAGAAGCCCTTCAGCCAGCGCCTGCTGGTCGAGCGGATCCGCGCCCTGCTGCGCCGCCAGGAGGTGCTCTCGGGCGAGGAGATGACCGAGGCCGAGACCAGCCAGATGATGGTGCGCGGCAACCTGTCGATGGATCCCGCCCGCCACGCCGTGATCTGGAAGGGGCAGGACGTCTCGCTCACGGTGACGGAATTCCTGCTGCTCCAGGCGCTGGCCCAGCGGCCCGGCTTCGTGAAGAGCCGCGACCAGCTGATGGACGTCGCCTATGACGACCAGGTCTATGTCGACGACCGCACCATCGACAGCCACATCAAGCGGCTGCGCAAGAAGATGCGCAGCGTCGACAGCGACTTCTCGGCGATCGAGACGCTTTACGGCATCGGCTACCGCTATAACGAAGAGTAAGTCCTTGACCATGGCGCCGGGAATGGAGGCGGGCGGATCTGGATCCGGCAGGCAGCGCGGAATCGTGCTGGGCGAGGACTGGACCGGTCCCCACGCAACGGTCGAGCAGGAACTTCGCGACCGCCGCGAGCGGCGCGGCGTGCTGTTCCTCAACCGCTCGCCCCTGGCGCGCAAGATCATCATCTTCAACCTGCTGGCCATCGTGATCCTGGTGGTCGGCGTGCTCTACCTCAATCCCTCTCGCGACAGCCTGGTGAAGCAGCGCGAGAAGGCGCTGGTGACGGAGGCGGGCCTGATCGCCAGCGTGATCGAGGCGCGCCTGCCGGGCGTGGACGCGGGCAGCCTTGCCGCGGGGAGCGACGCCGCGGCCGCCGTTCTGGCCGACCTCTCGCTTTCGGCGACGAACCAGATCTTCCTCTTCGCCCCCGACGGCAGCCTTGCCGCCTCCAGCGTCGGCCTCGGTCAGCCGACGGGGGAGGGCGAGGGCGGCAGCACGGTTCTGACCAACTTCCTGAACAGCCTCTGGGAGGGGCTGTCGGGCCTGCTATCGGCCGCGCGGCCCGACACCTCCAGCGAGACGCCCGAGGACCAGGCCCGCGCCATGGTGTCCGAGACGCTGGGCGGCGCGACGATGGTGCGCACCGGGCTCGACGCCCGCGGCTCCACCTTCTTCGCCGTCGCCAGCCCGGTCGAGGTCGCGGGAACGGTGGTCGGCGTGGTCGCGCTGACCTCCGCCTCGGGCGAGATCGACCGCCTGGTTCGGATCGAGCGCGAGCAGGTGCTGCAGATGTTCGTCATCGCCATCCTCGTCTCCATCGGTCTCTCCATGGTCCTCGCCTCGACCATCGCCAACCCGCTGTCCGACCTCGCCGCCGCCGCCGAGATCGGGCGCGACCGGAACGCGCGGACCGTGAAGCCCTCGCGCGTGCGCATCCCCGACCTGACCGCGCGCCCCGACGAGATCGGCCGCCTCTCGGGGGCGCTGCGCGGGATGGTCGCGGCGCTCTACGACCGGATCGACGCGAACGAGCAGTTCGCGGCCGACGTGGCGCACGAGATCAAGAACCCGCTCGCCTCGCTCCGCTCCGCCGTGGGCAGCCTGCGCTTCGTCAAGAAGGAGGAGCAGCGCGAACGCCTGCTCGACGTGATCGACCACGACGTGCGCCGCCTCGACCGGCTGGTCAGCGACATCTCGAACGCCTCCCGCCTCGACAGCGAGCTGGTGAAGGAGGAGGAAGAGCGGTTCGACCTGCTGAACATGCTGGCGAACCTCTCCGACTATCTCGGCGAGGAGGCGAAGGCGAAGGGGGTCGAGTTCATTTCGGACCTCCCGGCCGAGCCCATCGTGATCGACGGCCTCGAAAGCCGCCTCGCGCAGGTCTTCGTCAACCTCATCACCAACGCGATCTCGTTCTGCGAGGACGGCGACGCGATCCGCGTCTGGGCGAGGAAGCGGGAGAACCGCGTGCTGGTGGTGGTGGAGGATACCGGCCCCGGCATCCCCGAGGCGGCGCTGACGAAGGTGTTCAACCGCTTCTACTCGGAACGCCCCGAGGGGCAGTTCGGCAACAACTCGGGCCTCGGCCTCGCCATCTCGAAGCAGATCGTTGAGGCCCACGGCGGCGTCATCTGGGCCGAGAACATCCGCCCGACCGACGCCGACGTCACCTCGGACCCCCTTGGCGCCCGCTTCGTGGTGGGCCTGCCGGTGTGAGCCCGGCGCCCCCCGCCGACGGCCCGCCCGGGACCATCCTGCATGCCGGCTGCGTCGCGCTGAACGGGCGCGGGCTCCTGATCCGCGGCGCGGCAGGCCGCGGCAAGTCCACGCTGGCTCTGCGCCTCATGGCCCATGGCGCCGCGCTGGTCGCCGACGACCGCACCCGGATCGCGCGGCAGGGTGGCATCCTTTTCGCCTCTGCTCCGCCGACGCTGCCGCCGCTGATCGAGGCGCGGGGGCTGGGACTGCTGCGGGCCGACCTTCTGGCGCAGGCGGCGCTGGCCGCGGTGGTGGACCTCGACCGCGCGTCCGAGGGCCGCTTGCCGCGCCCGGCGACCTGCGACATTCTGGGCCTGCCGCTGCCCCTTCTGGCAGGAGGCGATCTGCCCCATCTTGATGCCATGCTGATTCAGTATCTCAAGGCCGGACTGGCCGACACGCCATGAGCGATCCCGACGACATCCCGGCGCAGGTCCCCACGGGCCCGCGGCTTGTGCTTGTCACCGGCCCCTCGGGCGCGGGACGCTCCAGCGCGATCAACGTGCTGGAGGACCTCGGGTTCGAGGCCATCGACAACCTGCCGCTGACCCTGCTGCCGCGCCTTCTGGAAGGCGGGCCGCTCACCCGGCCGCTCGCGCTCGGGCTCGACGTCCGGAACCGCGACTTCTCCACCGCGGCGCTGATCGACTGCATCGAGGTGCTGGAACGGCTGCCGGACGTGCGGGCCGAGGTGCTGTACCTCGACGCCTCGCCCGATGTGCTGCAGCGCCGCTTCTCGGAAACCCGCCGCCGTCATCCCATGGCCCCGGCGGAAACCCCGACCGAGGGGATCGAGCGCGAGATGGACCTGCTGACCGGGATCCGCGCCCGCGCCGACATCCTGATCGACACGTCGGAACTCACGCCCCACGACCTGCGCGCCGAACTCGACCGCTGGTTCGGTGCCGAGAGCGGCAGCCGCCTGGCCGTCTCGGTCCAGTCGTTCAGCTACAAGCGGGGCCTGCCGCGGGGGCTCGACATGGTGTTCGACGTCCGCTTCCTGCGCAATCCGCACTGGAACCCGGCCCTGCGCCCGCTGACCGGGCTGGACGCTCCGGTGGCGGACCACGTCATCGCCGATCCGCGCTTCGCCGACTTCTTCGCGCGGGTCCGCGACCTCAGCCTCGGCCTGCTGCCGGCCTACGCGGACGAGGGCAAGACCCATTTCGCCATCGGCTTCGGATGTACCGGAGGGCAACACCGCTCGGTCGCCGTTACGGAACTTCTGGCAAAGGCCCTTGCAGCCGAGGGGTGGCAGGTATCAACTAGGCACCGGGAGATGGAGCGACGGGCCGCCTTTCCGGGGGCGGTCAAGACGGGGTAACGTGTCGTGATCGGTATAGTCATCGTGGCACACGGCGGCCTGGCGCGGGAGTTCCTGTCGGCAGTCGAACACGTCGTGGGCCGCCAGCCGGGGATCGAGGCCATCGCCATCGCCCCCGACGACAACCGCGCCGCCAAGGAGGCCGAGATCTGCGCCGCCGCCGACCGGGTCGACACCGGCGGGGGCGTGGTGGTGGCCACCGACATGTTCGGCGGCTCGCCCAGCAATCTCAGCCTCCTGGCCTGCAACCCGCGGAACCGGCAGATCGTCTTCGGGGTGAACCTTCCCATGCTGATCAAGCTGGCGAAATCCCGCCAGCTTCCGGTGCCCGAGGCGGTGCGCATGGCCCTGGCCGCCGGTCGCAAGTATATCGACGCCTTCGAGGTCCAGGGCGAGGTCCAGGGGAGGGAGACCGGGACATGAGCGCGACGGTCAGCCGCAGATTGAAGATCGTGAACGAGAAGGGGCTGCACGCCCGCGCCTCGGCCCGCCTGGTCGAGGTGGTCGAGCAGCACGATGCCCGCGCGGCGGTGTCGAAGGACGGACTCAGCGCGTCGGGCGACAGCATCATGGGGCTTTTGATGTTGGCAGCCTCCAAGGGAACCTTTATCGAGGTTCAGACCAGCGGCCCCGAGGCCGACCGGCTGGCCGACGCGCTCGAAGCTCTGGTGGCCGACCGCTTCGGCGAAGAGATGTAGCACCCGGGCCACCCGGCAGGAGAGACGCGGTTTGACAGACAGCAGCCGTCACAGGGGCCGTCTGATGCATGCTCCGCCCCGGGCGCTGAAGGGCCAGGGCGACGGCGGCAATCTGGCCGACCAGCCCTATGACCGCCGCCGCCTGTCCTATGCGGGCACCTTCACCAACCCCGTCCAGGCCCGCACCATCCAGGCGATGGAGTTCCTGACCGGCAAGCTGCACCTCTTGCGGCTGATCCGGAAGTTCGAGGGGATGGGCGTGCCCCATGGCCAGGGCTTCTGGAAGCAGGCGCTGGAGGTCATGGGGATCGACCTCCAGACCCCGGCCGACGAGATCGCCCGCATCCCCGCGACCGGCCCGCTGGTGATCGTCGCCAACCATCCCCACGGCCTTGTCGACGGCATGGTGCTGGCCGAGCTGATCGGGCGGGTCCGCACGGACTACAAGATCCTGACCCGCTCGCTTTTGACCGGGGTGGGGGAGATCGAGCAGTTCATGATCCCCGTGCCCTTTGCCCACGAGGCGGATGCGCTGGAGCAGAACCTCGAGATGCGCCGCCGCGCCATGGCGCATCTGGAGGAGGGGGGCGCGATCGTGCTCTTCCCCTCGGGCGTCGTGGCGTCGTCACGGTCGCTCTTCGGCCCGGCGGAAGAGGCGGAGTGGAACCCCTTCACCGCGAAGATGATCCAGCGCTCGGGCGCCACGGTGCTGCCGATCTACTTTCCCGGCCAGAACTCCCGCTGGTACCTGATGGCGAACCGCATCTCGGCGACCCTGCGCCAGGGGCTTCTTCTGCACGAGGTCGTCCACGCCCTGAACAGGCCCCAGGCGCCGCGCGTGGGCCATCCGTTCGACCCGGCCGAGATCGCGGCGTGGAAGGGCAATCCGCGCGGCTTCATGGCCTGGCTTCGCGCGCAGACGCTAGCGCTCGGGCGCTAGCGGTCCTCGCCGAACCACAGGCGTGTGGACGAGAACTCCACCGAATTGCCCGCGGGATCGCGGACATAGATGGACCGGACGCCGTTGGGCCAGAGGAAATCCTGCTCGATCTCCACGCCCTCGGCTTCCAGTCGCGCCCGCCAAGCGTCCATCGCCGCCTCGGCGACGTTCAGGCAGAGATGCCCGGGCCCCCGTGCGCCGTGGGGCGGCACCGGGATCTTCGGATTGCGCGGCGGCTGATCCGTCTCGTCGGGGTCGAACACCAGCACCACGCTGTGTCCGGTCCGGAAGAACACGTGCCGCCCGTCGACGCGCTGGATCCGCTCCAGCCCCAGCGTGCCGCCATAGAAGGCTTCGGCCGCGTCGAGATCGGCGGCATAGACCGCCGCCTCCAGCACGCCCTCGACGCCGGGCGCGGCCATCTCAGCGCCGCCGGTCGCGGCGCGAGCTCATCGGCTGGAACGCGACGCCGACATGGGCCTCGCAATAGGGCTTGCCCTGCTGCACGGCGAGTCCGCAGAACCAGAAGTTCTCGGTCGCCGGATCGCCGACGGGCCACTTGCAGGTCCGCTCGGTCAGCTCCATCAGGCTGATCTTCTTGCTGGTCTTCTCGACCTCGCGCACCGAGGCCAGCGCCTCGGGCGAGATCTCGTTGGCCGAGGGCTGCGGCGGCAGGGGCTGGCCGGCCGGGATGATCGCGCGGCGCGCGGCGCTGATCGACGGGGCGGGCGTTTCCTCCTCCGCCTCGTCCCTGGCGACCTCGGGTTCGGGCTGCGGCGCGGGGCGCGCGGCCTCGACCTTCGGCTCGGGGGCAGGGGCGGCGGCCTCGGGCGCCTCCGCCTCGGCGGCGGGGGCGGCGGTGCGGTTCGACAGGCCCAGACGGTGCACCTTGCCGATCACGGCGTTGCGCGTCACGCCGCCCAGTTCCTTGGCGATCTGGCTGGCCGACTGGCCTTCGCCCCACATCTTCTTCAGGAGCTCGACTCGTTCATCGTTCCAGGACATGGCGCAGGTTCCTTGCAGTAAAGGAAGAGGCCCGGGTGCGAATGACGACGCCCGGCCTTGAGGTTTGGCTTGAGGCCCTATTGTAGTCACCCGTGTCGCGGATACAAGGACCGCCGCGGACAAGGCCGGAGGATGAGCATGGAAAAGACGTTCGAGATGGGCAGCCGCAGGTTCGGCCGCGTCAACTGGCTGGGGGTGCAGACCCTGGCCGAGCGCGAGGTGCGCCGCTTCCTCGGCGTGTGGACCCAGACGCTGCTGGCGCCGCTGATCACCGCGGGGCTGTTCCTGACCGTGTTCTCGCTTGCCATCGGGCCCAGCCGCGGCGACGTCATGGGCGTGCCCTTCGTGCAGTTCCTGGCCCCGGGCATCCTGATGATGACGGTGATCCAGAACGCCTTCGCCAACACCTCGAGCTCGATCATGGTGGCCAAGGTGCAGGGCAACATCGTCGACACGCTGATGCCGCCGCTCTCGGCCGGAGAGCTGGTCGTCGGCTACATGGCCGGCGCCGTTGGGCGGGGGCTGTTCGTGGCCGTGGCGATCTGGCTGGTCATGGCGGTCTTCCTCGGCACCGGGCTCGCGCATCCCTTCTGGGCGCTGACCTTCGTGGTGCTCGGCGCGGCCTTCCTCGGCGGGCTCGGCATCGTCGCGGCGATCTTCGCCACCAAGTTCGACCAGATGGCGGCGATCACCAACTTCATCATCACGCCGCTCAGCTTCCTCTCCGGTACCTTCTACTCGATCGAGACGCTGCCGCCGGCGATGTTCTACCTGACCCATGCCAACCCGGTCTTCTACCTGATCGACGGCGTGCGCTTCGGCATCATCGGCCGCTCCGACAGCTCGCCCTGGCTCGGCCTCGTGATCGTGCTGTTCTGCACCGCACTGGTGCTGGCGCTGTGCTGGCACTGGTTCCGCAAGGGATACCGCCTGAAGTCCTGATCGGCGCGACGTCCACACGGTTGTGCACACCCGCGGCTTTTCGTGCTAGGATGGCCCGGTGAAGCGCCTCGCGCTGCCCGCGGGGCGCCGAAAACCGGAGGACTTCACCATGGTCAAGACCATCGGCAACCCCCTGTCCTGGACGGCCCGCGCGCTGGGCGACGGCGCCAGCGCGGTGCCGCCGCGGCTGGGGCGGATCGGCGGCACGGGCGTCATGCCCGAGACGCGCCGCCTGACGTTCGACGACCTCAGGGCCGCGCTGAGGGACGGCTGGGACGATTTCGCGGCGTTCCGCACCGATGTCATGTTCGCCTGCCTGCTCTATCCCGTGATCGGCCTGGTGCTGGCGTGGTTCGCCTTCCACCAGGCGCTGCTGCCGCTCCTGTTCCCGCTCGTCGCGGGCTTTGCGCTGCTCGGCCCCGTCGCCGCCATCGGCCTCTACGAGATGAGCCGCCGCCGCGTCATGGGGCTCGAGGCGCGCTGGTCCGACGGCTTCGCGCTGCTGGCCTCGCCCTCGCTCGCGCCCATCGTCGGCGTCGGCGCGGTGCTGTTCCTGCTGTTCCTCTGCTGGCTCGGCGCCGCCGGGCTGATCTACGAGGCGACGCTCGGGCCCGCGCTGCCCGCCTCGGCCGTCGCGCTGGTGCGGGACGCCCTGACCACGACGGCGGGCTGGACGATGATCGTCGTCGGCTTCGCGGTCGGCTTCGTCTTCGCCGCCGTGGTGCTCGCGGTCAGCGTCGTGTCGCTTCCACTGCTCGTCGACCGCGACGTGGGGCTGGTGGCCGCCATCGTCACCTCGGTCCGCGTGGCGAAGGCCAACCCGAAGGTGATCGCCGCCTGGGGCCTCGTGGTGGCGGTCTGCCTCGCCCTCGGCTCGCTG
Source organism: Oceaniglobus roseus (assembly GCF_002869745.1). Taxonomy (GTDB): domain Bacteria; phylum Pseudomonadota; class Alphaproteobacteria; order Rhodobacterales; family Rhodobacteraceae; genus Oceaniglobus; species Oceaniglobus roseus. The sequence goes on along the minus strand of NZ_PNOS01000034.1, from coordinate 20,798 downwards.
CCGGCGCTGATCGGGCTGATCGTGGCGATGCCGGTCCTCGGCCACGCCACCTGGCACCTCTACAGGCGCGCCGTCGTCACCGGCTGAGCGCGCTTCCGCCCGTCGCGCACCGCCAGCACGACACCGCCGAACACGATGATCCCGGCGCCGAGCCACGAGGCGGCGCCGGGCACCACGCCGAACACCGCGAAGTCGTAGAGCGTCGCGAACAGCAGCGTGCCATAGCTGAAGGGCGCGACGAAGCTCGCGTCGGCCCGCGCCATGGCGTTGACGAAGAAGCTCTGCGCGCAGGCCATCAGCACCCCGAGCGCCGCCAGCGCCGCCCACTGTGCCAGGGTCGGCGCCGCCCAGACCCAGATCACGGCGAGGCTCGAGATCGCGAGGCCGATGGCGTTGTTGATCAGCAGGATCTGCAGCGGCGGCTCGCGCCCGCTCAGAAGCTTGATGCAGATGATCTCGCAGCCCATCAGCACCGCCGCCAGCAGCGCCAGCAGCGCGCCGGGCTGGATCGTGCCGCTGCCGGGCCTCAGCAGCACCATGGCGCCGAGCAGGGCAATTCCCGCCGCGCCGAAGCGGACGGGCCCCACCTTCTCGCCCAGCAGCGGGATCGCCAGCAGCATCCCGAACACCGGGTTCAGGAAGCTGATCGCCGTCGCGTCGCCGAGCGGGATGAGGGCCACGGCCGCGAACATCAGCGTCACCCCCGACCAGCCCAGGAACGAACGCGCGGCGTGCACGGGAAGGTTCGGCTGGCGTATCTTCGGCCGCATCACCGCGGCGAGCGAGAGGAAGGCCAGGAAGGCGAAGACGAAGCGGCCGTGGCTGATCTGGAGCGGATGCAGCGCCGGGCCGAGCGCCTCGGTGCCGAGCGCCTTCGCCAGCACCGTCGTCGCCGCGATGAAGGCGGTGGCAAGGATCATCAGCAGGACGGCAAGGAGGGGGTTCGGCGCGCGCGGAGTCATGGCCGATCCATGGGCAAGCGGGCGGGGGGCCGCAAGGCCAATCGGCGGTCCGGCGCAGATTCCGCTTCCCAAGCCCGTGCCGAGCGGTTAACGACGCGTCATGCACACCGCTTCGCGCCCCATCCTCCGACGCCGACGCTGACCCGATCCCGCGGGGCGACGTCCTTCGTCCGCGCCGCATCTGTGCATCCCCGTGTCATGCGCCTATCCTCCGCGAAGATGACACGCCTTTCCGCCCGAATATTGACAGCCCCGGCCACCCGCGCCACTCAATGGGCTTCGCCCGTGCAAGGACCAGAACCATGATCCCATCCATCCTGCCCACCTACAACCGCGCCCCCCTCTCCTTCACGAAAGGGGAAGGCAGCTGGCTGACCGAGGCGGACGGGACGCGATACCTCGATCTCGGCGCCGGGATCGCCGTGAACGCCCTCGGCCACGCGAACCCCGAACTGGTCGCGGCGCTGAGCGAACAGGCGCAGGCGCTCTGGCATGTCTCGAACCTCTACCAGATCCCGGCCCAGCAGAAGCTCGCGGACCTGCTGGTCGAACACACCTTCGCCGACACCTGCTTCTTCACCAACTCGGGGACGGAGGCCTGCGAACTGGCCGTCAAGATGGCCCGCAAGTACCACTACGAGCGCGGCAATCCGGAAAGGACCGACATCGTCACCTTCACCGGCTCCTTCCACGGCCGCTCCGCCGCCGGCATCGCCGCGGCGGGGTCCGAGAAGATGACCAAGGGCTTCGGCCCGCTCCTGCCGGGCTTCACCCACGTCCCCTTCGGCGATCACGAGGCGCTCGGCCTCGCCATCACCGACAGCACCGCCGCGATCCTGATCGAGCCGATCCAGGGCGAGGGCGGCATCCGTCCCGTTCCCGACCAGTGCCTGAAGGGCCTGCGCGAACGCTGCAACTACCACGGCATCCTGCTGATCCTCGACGAGGTGCAGTGCGGCATGGCCCGCACCGGCAAGCTCTTCGCCCATGAATGGGCGGGGATCGCGCCCGACATCATGATGGTGGCCAAGGGCATCGGCGGCGGCTTCCCCCTCGGCGCCGTGCTGGCGACCGAGGAGGCGGCAAGCGGGATGACCGCGGGCACCCACGGCTCGACCTACGGCGGCAACCCGCTGGCCTGCGCCGTGGGCGCGAAGGTCATGGAGATCATGACGCGGGACGGTTTCCTCGACGAGGTGAACCGCAAGGCGGGCCTGTTCCGCCAGTCCCTCGAAGGTCTCGTCGCCGCCCACCCGGGCGTCTTCGCCGAGGTGCGCGGCACCGGCCTGATGCTGGGCCTGAAGTGCCACATCCCGAACGCCGAGGTGGTCCAGGCGGGCTATGGCGAACACGTCCTGACCGTCCCCGCCGCCGACAACGTGGTGCGCCTGCTGCCCTCCCTGACGCTCACCGACGGCGACATCGCCGAGGCCGTCGCCCGCCTCGACCGCGCCGCCGCCACCGCCCAGGCGCGACACGCCGCGGAATAGCGTGCTTCCCGGACGGAAGCCGGACCGCTTCATCTTTGCTTTCCAAATATCCTCGGGGGTCCGGGGGCAGACAGCCCCCGGCGCTCTCAGAAAAGAGCCAGTGAAATGAACCATTTCCTCGATATCCACAAGACCGCGCCCGAAGACCTGCGGCACATGATCGACCACGCCCGCGCGATGAAGACGGCGCGGGGCGGCCGCCCCAAGGGCACGCCCGATGACGAACAGCCGCTGAAGGGCCACATGGTCGCGCTGATCTTCGAGAAGCCCTCGACCCGCACCCGCGTCTCCTTCGACGTCGGCGTGCGGCAGATGGGCGGCGAGACCATGGTGCTCTCGGGCGCCGACATGCAGCTCGGCCATGGCGAGACCATCGCCGACACCGCCCGCGTGCTGTCGCGCTATGTCGACCTCATCATGATCCGGACCTTCGAGGAGCAGACGCTTCTGGACATGGCCGAACACGCCACGGTGCCGGTGATCAATGGCCTCACGAACCGCACCCATCCCTGCCAGATCATGGCCGACGTGATGACCTTCGAGGAGCGGAACGGTCCGATCAAAGGGTGCAAGGTCGTCTGGTCCGGCGACGGCAACAACGTCTTCGCAAGCTTCGCGCACGCGGCGAGGCAGTTCGGGTTCGACCTGACCTTCACCGGCCCCCCCACGCTCGACCCCGAGCCGGAGCTGCTCGGCGACATCACGATCGAGCGCGATCCCCACAAGGCCGTGCAGGGGGCGGATCTGGTCGTCACCGACACCTGGGTGTCGATGCACGATCCGCAATCGGCGCGGGAGCGGCGGCACAACCAGCTGCGCGGCTACCAGGTGAACGAGGAGCTGATGGCGAAGGCGAAGCCCGAGGCGCTGTTCATGCACTGCCTGCCCGCGCACCGCGAGGACGAGGCGACGAGCGCGGTGATGGACGGGCCGCACTCGGTGATCTTCGACGAGGCCGAGAACCGGCTGCACGCCCAGAAGGCGATCATGCGCTGGTGCCTCGGGGTCTGAGGCGGTCTCAGCCCGCCTTGGGTGCTGTCCTGGCCTTGTAGGGCGCCAGGATCTCGCGTGCCCGCCGCTCGGCGCGGCGCACCCGGACGGCCGTCAGGTAGGCTTCCTGCAGGGTCTGGGAGGAGGCGCCCAGCACCTCGCCGATCTGGTCGACGATGGTCGCGTCGCCGCTGTTGTCGGCGGCGGCCAGGGCTTCGAGGGCCAGTTCGTCGGCCAGGTCTTCGAGCAGCTTCATCTCGTCTCCTTCCTTGGGCGGGGCATCAGGTGCCGCGGGGCTTCGCGCGCAGGGTCGGCGCGGCCTCGGCGGGATTCTCGGGCCAGGGGTGGCGGGGATAGCGGGCGCGCATGTCCTTCCGCACGTCGCCATAGCTGTCGGCCCAGAAGCCGGGCAGGTCCAGCGTGGTCTGCACCGGGCGGTTCGCGGGCGACAGCAGCGTCAGGCGGATCGGGCGGCCCGCGGCCAGCGGGTGGCGCGTGGTGCCGAACATCTCCTGCAGGCGCAGCTCGGCCTCCGGGTGCTCGCCCGAATAGTCGATGGGCACCTTGCGCCCCAGCGGCGTGACGAGATGCGAGGGGGCGCTCCTGTCCAGAAGCTGCGTCTGCTCCCAGTCGAGCATCTGCGCCAGCGCCGGGGTCGGATCGAAGGCCTTCCAGTCCCCGGCACTCCTGACGCCCGCGAGGAAGGGCAGCAGCCAGTCCTCCAGCCCCTCCATCAGCGCCGCGTCGGACATGTCGGGCAGGGCGTGGCCCTCGGAGCGCACCAGCGCCACCCGGGCGCGCAGCCGCTCGGCGGCGGGCGGGAAGGCGAAGCCGAGGTCGCGCACGCCGTCGAGCATGGCGCGGGCGATATCCTCGGGCGGCACGTCGCTCCAGCTGCGGTCGTCCAGCACCAGCGCGCCGAAACGCCCCTGCTGGCGGGCAAGGACGCGGCGGCTGCGCCGGTCCCACTGGCAGAGGTCTTCCCAGCGGATCGCCTCGCCGTGGACCTCGCGCAGTTCGGCAGCGGTCAGCGGCAGGGCCTGGCGGATCCGCGCCTCGCGCGGGTTGCCGTCGGTGTCGGCGAGGACGAGGAGCGGCGCATCGGCCAGCGGGTCGGCGGCATCCATCACCGCGCCCTTGCCGCCCGACATGACGAAGCGCGCCGCCTCGCCCGGGCGGCGCTGCGCGATGCGGTCGGGGAAGGCGAGCGAGAGCGCCTGGGTGGGCGTGAGGCCGGCCTCGGGACCGGCCAGGCGGGAGAGGCGCTGCGCCTCCTTGCGCACCCGGTCGACCGCGGCGCGGTTGGCGACGTGGGGCTGGTCGGCGCCCGATCGGCGCAGCGCCCTGAGCCGCAGCGACAGGTCGGACGGGGCACCCACGAGAATGTCGCGATCGGACAGGAGCGCGGCAAGTTCCGTTGCCTTCGGGCCTGCCAGTTGCAGCATATGTGCAAGTCGGGGGTGCAGCGGCATCGCCGCCAGCGCGCGGCCGTGATCGGTGATCCGCCCGTCGCGCAGCGCCCCGAGCCCGTCCAGCAGCGCCTGCGCCTCGGCAAAGGCGCCCGCGGGGGGCTGGGTCGGCAGGGGCAGGGCGGCCGGATCGGCGGTGCCCCAGAGCGCGAGGTCGAGGACGAGGCCCGCAAGGTCCGCCGCCTCGATTTCCGCCGGGGGATAGGCGGCGAGGGCGCCTTCCTCGGCCTTCGCCCAGAGGCGAAAGCAGACCCCGTCGGCCACCCGTCCCGCGCGGCCGCGCCGCTGGTCGGCCTCGGCCCGCGTCACCCGTTCCGTCACCAGCCGCGACATGCCCGATCCCGGATCGAACCGCGCGCGCCGCGCCCGCCCGCCGTCCACCACCACCCGCACGTCGGCGAGGGTCAGCGAGGTCTCCGCGATGGCCGTCGACAGCACCAGCTTGCGCCCCGAAGCGGCCGGCGCGATGGCCGCCCGCTGCTCGGCCAACGGCAGCGCGCCGTAAAGCGGGCGCAGGGCGACACCGGCGGGCAGGCGGCCCTCCAGCAGGCGGGCGACGGCGCGGATCTCGCGCTCGCCCGGCAGGAAGGCGAGGAGGCCGCCCTCGGTTTCGCCAAGCGCCCGTTCGATCAGCCCCGCCATGGTGGGCTCGAACCTGAGGCTGCGGTCGAGCGGGCGGTCGAGCCAGCGGGTCTCCACCGGGAAGCTGCGACCCTCCGAGGTGACGACCGGCGCTCCGCCCATGAGCTCGGCCACGAACCCCGCGTCAAGGGTCGCCGACATCACCACCAGCACCAGGTCCGGGCGCAGCGCCTCGCGCACCTCGAGGCAGAACGCGAGGCCGAGGTCGGCGTTCAGCGAGCGCTCGTGGAACTCGTCGAAGATCACCGCGGCGACACCGGGCAGGTCGGGGTCGGACTGCAGCATCCGCGTCAGGATGCCCTCGGTCACGACCTCGATCCGCGTCGCCTTCGACACCTGCGCCTCGCCCCGGATGCGGTAGCCCACCGTCTGCCCCACGGTTTCGCCTAGCGTCTCCGCCATCCGCTCGGCCGCGGCGCGGGCGGCGAGGCGGCGGGGTTCCAGCATCAGGATCCGGCCCGGCAGGTCCAGCGCGTCGAGCATGGCCAGCGGCACCCGCGTCGTCTTGCCCGCGCCGGGCGGCGCCTGCAGCACGGCCTGCCGCCCGGCGCGCAGGGCGTCGAGAAGGGCGGGCAGGGCGTCGTCGATGGGCAGGGGCGCAGGCATGGCGGGGGTATCGCGCAAGCGGCGCGCGGTTTCCAGCGGCGGCGGAGGAGACTGGACAAGCCGGGGTGCGGCGGGCACAGAAAGGACGCCCCGAAGGAGAGGTGCCGATGCCCGTCCGAGATCCCGAAGCCCAGGCCGACTCCCTGGCCGAGGCGCTGGTCGCAGGCGAACGGCGGGCGCTGGCCCGGGCGATCACGCTGGTCGAAAGCCGCCGCGCCGACCATCGCGACCAGGCGGTGGCGCTGCTCGACCGGGTGACGCCCGGCGCCGGGCAGGCGCTCCGCATCGGTCTGTCGGGCACGCCGGGCGTGGGCAAGTCGACCTTCATCGAGGCCTTCGGGATGCGGCTCTGCGAGGCGGGAGAGAGGGTGGCGGTGCTGGCGGTCGATCCGTCCTCGTCCCGCTCGGGCGGCTCGATCCTCGGCGACAAGACCCGGATGGAGCGGCTGTCGCGCCACCCGAACGCCTTCATCCGCCCCTCGCCCAGCCAGAGCGAGCTTGGCGGCGTCGCCCGGCGCACCCGCGAGGCGGTGAGCCTCTGCGAGGCCGCGGGCTTCGGCGTGGTGCTGATCGAGACGGTGGGGGTCGGCCAGTCCGAGACCATGGTGGCCGAGATGAGCGACCTGTTCGTGCTGCTGCTGGCCCCGGGCGGCGGGGACGAGTTGCAGGGGGTGAAGCGCGGCATCATGGAGATGGCCGACATCATCCTGGTCAACAAGGCCGACGGCGCGCTCAGGCAGGCGGCGGTGCGGACCGCGGCCGACTATACCGGGGCGCTGCGACTGCTTCGCAAGCGTGCGCAGGATCCCGAGGGGTTTCCCCTGGCGATGACCGTCTCGGCCGAGACCAGTGAGGGGCTGGAGGCGGCCTGGGGGAAGATGAGCGCGCTGGCGGACTGGCGGCGGGCCGAGGGGCATTTCGACAAGCGGCGGGCAGAGCAGAACCGGCACTGGTTCGAGGAGGAGGTGCGGCAGGGGATGCTCGCCCACCTGCGCGCCGATCCCGCGACGCGGGAGGCGATGGCGCGGCTCGGCGACGCCGTGGGGGCGGGGGACCGGCCCCCGGCGGCGGCGGCGGCGGAGGTGCTGGCGCTGCTGACCGGCGGAAGGTAGCGCCGGGGGGCGGCGGCGATACCCGCGCGGTCTTCCCGGGAAGCGCGACGGCGATGAATCGCTTGACGCCCGTGGGAGGCGCCACTAAGACGCGCGGACGGAATTCATGGTGCTGCCCCGGCGGCGCCGTCAAGCAGTGCCGCAGGTCGCGCCTCCGGGCGCGCTGCGGCGACAGATCGAGGATGTACCCATGTCGCGCCGTTGCGAACTGACCGGAAAAGGCCCGATGTCTGGCAACAATGTCAGCCATGCCCACAACAAGACCCGCCGCCGGTTCCTGCCGAACCTGAACGAAGTCTCGCTGATGTCCGAAGTGCTGGGCCGTACGGTCAAGCTGAAGATCTCGGCCGCCGCCCTGCGCACCGTGGACCACCGCGGCGGCATCGACGGCTTCATGGCGAAGGCGAAGGACTCGGAGCTGTCGCCCGATGCGCTGAAGCTGAAGAAAGAGATCGCCAAGGCCCGCGCCGCGGCCTGATCGCATACGGCTCCCGGATGGCCGAGCCCCGCTGGTGCAGCGGGGCTTTTCGCGTTTGCGCCCTGAGTCGGGGCAGAGGCAGTTCGCCCGCCTCCGGTCGCGCGGGCCATCCCGTGTCGTCCGCACGGACGCGGCGTCAGGCGGTGGCGAGCATCTCCTCCACCCAGGCGGGCACCACGCGGGTTGCAGGGCCCTCGCGGGTCTCGTCGAACAGCGCGGAGCTTCCGGTGCGCTCGAGGTTCAGTTCGAGCGTGGGGATGCCGCGGCGCTGCGCCTCGGCCACGAAGCCCGCTGCCGGGTAAACGCTGCCTGAGGTGCCGATGGCGACGAAGCGGCTGGCGCGGGCGAGGGCGGCCTCGATCCGCTCCATGTGATGGGGAAATTCGCCGAACCAGACCACGTCCGGTCGTGTCGCGGTGGCGCCGCACCGCGGGCAGCTGTCCTCGGGCGACATCGTCTCCGGCGCCGGCCAGCGGGCGGCGCAGGCGTGGCACAGGGCCTGCATGAGGTGCCCGTGCATCGCGATCACGCGGCGGCTGCCCGCCCGGGCGTGGAGATCGTCGACGTTCTGGGTGACGATCTCCACGCGGTCGCCGAGGGCGGCTTCGAGCCCTGCAAGGGCGAGGTGTGCCGCGTTGGGCTCGGCGGCGCGGCAGTTCGCGCGGCGGGCGTTGTAGAAAGCGTGGACGCGGGCGGGATCCCGGGCGAAACCCTCGGGAGTCGCCACGTCGGCCAGATCGTACCGCGACCAGAGGCCGCCTTCGTCGCGAAACGTGCCGAGTCCGCTTTCGGCCGACAGCCCCGCGCCCGTCAGGACGAAGATCACGCGCCGCTTTTCTGAAGAAAAGCGGACCGGACTTCTTCAGAAGTCCGGTTCGGCGTCGACGGTCGGGTGCGGCAGGCCCGCTTTTCTTCAGAAAAGCGGGACGGACTTCTCGAGAAGTCCGTCTGGCTCACCGGCAGTAGGCCTCGGCGGTGGAGCCGAACTGGATGTACTTCTTCCAGAAGTCCTCGTCCCGGCGGCTGGAGGACTGGCGCACGACCTGGGCCCGGTCGGGGTCTCGGAAGAAGCGGGCCGCCATGCGCTGGTCGCGCCGGTCGAGGGTCAGGTCAGCGACCTGCTGGATGCAGCCGCAGAGCGCGCGATTCGCCGCCTTGCGCTCGGAGCCGAGACAGGCGCGTTCGATCATGCCGGCCTCGGCGGCCAGGGGGGTGAGCACGGAGGCGCCCAGCACGAGCGCGGCCATCAGCGAAATGGATTTCATCTGCATTGCCTTGTCTGTATCTGGCCGGATCCCGCATTTTTACGGTGAGTCCGGCGTGTCTGCCATGGCTGCAAGACTGTCATCTCTCCCTGCGCCGGGCAAATCACAATTTGGCTTCGGCCTGCGACTGTTGTGCATCTGCAAAGGGGTCCCCGGGGTAGCCGACCCCGGTCAGGTACAGTCCTTCGGGCGGAGAGACCGGGCCGCAGGCCGCGCGGTCGCCGGCGGCGAGGGCGGTCGCCACGTCCCGGGGCGCCCAGGCGCCCGCGCCGACCCGCTCCAGCGTGCCGACGAAGCTTCGGACCTGGTTGTGCAGGAAGCTGCGGGCGGAGAGGCGGAAGGTGAAGAGGCGGCCGCCGGGGACGGCACTCTCCTCGATGTCGAGACGGTCGAGTGTCTTCAGCGGGGAGGCGGCCTGGCAGAGGGTCGAGCGGAAGGTGGTGAAGTCGTGGTGGCCGACGAGGTGGCGCGCGCCCTCCTGCATCGGCACGAGGGCGAGGGGATGACGGACCTGCCAGGCGAGGCCCTTCTCGTGGACCAGCGGCGCGCGGCGGGCGATCAGGCGGAAGGTATAGTCGCGGCGGATCGCGGAGAAGCGGGCGTGCCAGTCGGGTGCGACCTCGGCGGCGGCGGTGATGGCCACGGGCAGGGGCTTCAGGTGGTAATTGACCGCTTCGGAGAGGCGGAAAGGATCCCAGGACCGCGCGAGGTCGCAGTGGGCGACCTGGGCCGTGGCATGGACTCCGGCGTCGGTTCGTCCGGCGGCGGCGATGCCGGGGTGGTCCGGGTCGATCCGGCGCAGCGCGTCCTCGATCGCGCCCTGGACGCTCGGCTGGTCCTTCTGGCGCTGCCAGCCCGCGAAGGGGGCGCCGTGGTATTCGACCTTCAGGGCATAGCGGGGCATGGGCCGCGCTTTAGCGCGGGCGGCCGGGCTTGGCAATCGGAGGGCGGCGGTCGCGCGGCGATCGCACTGGCGGCGGCACGGGGGCGCCCCTATGTTGCGGACGAGTGAAGGAGGCGGCAGACGTGATCATCGGCGACATCGCGGAAGGGCTGAGCCGCAGCATCGGCTCGGTCGGGTCCAGCGTGACAGGGGCCTTCTCGGACCCCGTCATCCGCCTTGGCGTCACCGGCCTGTCGCGGGCGGGCAAGACGGTGTTCATCACCTCGCTCGTGGCGAACCTGATCAACCGGGCGCGGATGCCGCAGCTTGCCGCGGCGGCGGACGGCTCGATCCGCACCGCCTATCTCCAGCCGCAGCCGAACGACACGCTGCCGCGCTTCGATTACGAGACGCACCTCGCCGACCTCACGGGGCCGACGCCGCGCTGGCCTGCGAGCACGCGCGCCGTATCGGAGCTGCGCCTGTCGCTCCGGGTGCAGCCGACGGGGCTGATGGCGGGACTGAGGGGGGTGCGGACGGTCCATCTCGACATCGTCGACTACCCGGGCGAGTGGCTGCTGGACCTCGCGCTGCTCGACAAGGACTACGCGACCTGGGCGGAGGAGACGCTGGCGCGGATCGCCGCGCGCCCCCTCGCGGCGGAGTACCTGGCGCTGGCGGGGACGACCGACGGCACGGCGCGTCTGGAAGAGCCGGTGGCACAGCGGCTGGCGGCGGTCTTCACCGCCTACCTGAACGCGGCGCGGGAGGAGGGGTTCTCCGACTGCACGCCGGGGCGGTTCCTGCTGCCCGGCGACCTCGCCGGTTCCCCGGTGCTGACCTTCGCGCCGCTGGCGAAGCCCGAAACGGTGCCGCGCGGCGCGCTCTGGCGCGAGATGGAGCGGCGGTTCGAGGCCTACAAGCGCGAGGTGGTGAAGCCGTTCTTCCGCGACCATTTCGCCCGGATCGACCGCCAGGTGGTGCTGGTCGATGCGCTCGGCGCGATCCACGCCGGGCCGCAGGCGGTCGAGGACCTGCGCCGCGCCATGGCCGAGATCCTGTCGGCCTTCCGTCCCGGCCGGAACGCCTTCCTGAGCCAGCTGTTTCTCGGACGACGGGTCGAGCGGATCCTCTTCGCCGCGACCAAGGCGGACCACCTGCACCACACCCAGCACGCGCGGCTTGCGGCGATCATGACGGCGCTGGTGGCGGACGCGAAGGGGCGCGCGGATTTCGCCGGAGCGCGGACCGAGGCCATGGCCATCGCCGCCCTGCGCGCCACGACCGAGGATACCGTGGACCACCAGGGCGGCACGCTCGACGTCGTGCGGGGGCAGCTTCTGGGTTCGGGCAAGCGGGCGGCCTTCTATCCGGGCGAGCTGCCCGCCGACCCGATGCATCTTCTCGCCCCGGCGCGGGAGGGGGCGGAGGCGTGGCTCGACGGCGACTATGCCGTGATGTCCTTCGCGCCGCAGCCGCTGACTCTGAAGCCGGGCGAGGGGCCGCCGCACATCCGGCTGGACCGGGCGGCGCAGTTCCTGATCGGGGACCGGCTGTGAGCGCGCGCGTCTTGTGCGGCGTCGCGCCGGTCGAGGGTGCGGATGCCTCCGGCGGGAGTATTTGGGCAAAGAAGAAGCAGGGGATGCGCTCCGGGGTTGCGGACCGGCGCGTGCCGGGTGGTGGCGCCGTCCTTGTTGCGCGCGGGGAGGGATGCAATGCGTGAGCCGAAGCGGGGGCCGGTGCTGATCGAGGACGAGGTGACGGTCATGGCCACCGCGCGCCCCGGACCCGGAGAGGTGCCGCCGGTACCCGACACCGACATGGACCTGCCAAGCGGGCAGGCGATGCGGACCATGGCGGCGCTGGCGGCGCGCAAGCCCTCGGCGCTGGCGCGGTGGTTCTGGCGGACGCTGGTCGCGATGCTGGGCTTCTTCCTGTCGCTCGCGGCCTGGAACATCGTGACCTCCCTGATCGCGGCGAACCCGGTGCTGGGCTATACCGCGATGGGGCTGGTCGGGGCCTTCGTGCTGGTGCTGGTGCTGATCGCCCTGAAGGAATGGGCGGCGCTGGCGCGTCTTCAGCGCCTCGACGGGGTCCACAAGGCCGCCGTGGCGACGCGGGCCTCGGGCGACCTGAAGGCGGCGCGCGACGTCGTGGACCGGTTGGTGTCTCTCTATTCCGGGCGGGCCGAGCTCGACTGGGGGCGGACGCGGCTTTCCGAACGGCGGGGCGACAGCTTCGATGCCGACGGGCTGTTCGACCTGGCCGAGGTCGAGCTGCTGGCGCCGCTCGACGCGCGGGCGCGGCTGGAGGTGGAGGCGGCGGCGCGGCAGGTCGCCATGGTCACGGCGCTGGTGCCGCTGGCTCTGGCCGACGTCGTCACGGCGCTGACATCGAACCTGCGGATGATCCGGCGCATCGCCGAGATCTACGGCGGGCGGGGCGGGACGCTGGGCAGCTGGCGGCTGACGAAGGCGGTGATGACGCACCTCGTGGCGACCGGGGCGGTCGCCGTGGGGGACGACCTGATCGGCTCGTTCGCGGGCGGCGGGATCCTGTCGCGGGTGTCGCGGCGGTTCGGCGAGGGCGTGGTGAACGGGGCGCTGACGGCGCGCGTGGGTGTCGCGGCGATCGAGGTCTGCCGGCCGCTGCCGTTCCACGGGGCGCCGCGGCCCTCGGTCTCGCGGCTCGTCAGCCGGGCGTTGAGCGGGCTGTTCCCCGGCAGCAAGGAGGACTGAGCATGGAGAGCATGGCGGCCGATCTCGCGACGATGATCCGCACGCCGCTGCTGCCCGGGCACGTGGCGGCCATGGCGAAGGTCGGGGTCGAGACCGCTCACGGCGCGGGCGAGGTGATCCAGGAGGTCGGCGCCCCTGTCGAGACCTTCCATTACGTGCTGGAGGGCGAGCTGGAGGCGATCGACCCGCAGACCGGCGGGCGCTACGGCAACGCCTCGCTCGGGCCCGGGCAGTTCTTCGGCGAGATCACCTTCCTGCACGGCGGCAAGGCGATGCTGGGCGCGCGGACGGTGCAGCCCTCGCGCCTGCTCTGCGTGCCGCGGGAGCGGATGCTGGCGCTGATGGCGGCGGTGCCCGAGATGGGCGACATCGTGGTGACGGTGCTGGCGGCGCGGCGGCGGCGGGCGCTCGAATCGGGCAGTTCATCGCTGACGCTGATCGGGGCCGAGGTCAGCCGCGAGATCCGCCAGATCGCCGCCTTCGCAGGGCGCAACCGCATCCCCTGCCGCAGCCTGACCCTGGGCGAGCACGAGGCCGAGGCGCTGGCCAATGCCTGTTCGCTGTCCGTGACCGAACCGGCGGTGCTGTTCGGCAAGGACGAGGTGATCCGCGATCCGACGCCCGCGCGGGTGGCGGCGCGCCTCGGGCTCGACCTCGGCATCGGGACGGACGAGGTGTTCGACGTGCTGATCGTCGGCGGCGGGCCCGCGGGCATTTCCGCCGGAGTCTATGCCGGGGCCGAGGGGCTCTCGTCGCTGGTGATCGAGGACCTGACGATCGGCGGGCAGGCCGGCACGTCGAGCCGGATCGAGAACTACATGGGGTTTCCCACGGGCATCTCCGGCGCCGACCTGTGTTTCCGCGGCGAGGTGCAGGCGATGAAGTTCGGCACCCGTTTCGCCATGCCGCGCCGGGCCGTGGGGCTGGAGAAGCGGGAGGACGGGCTGTTCTGCGTCACGCTCGACGACGGCCGCGTGGTCTGCGCGCGCGCGGTGGTGGTGGCGACGGGGGTGCAGTACCGGCGGCTGCCGCTGGAGCGGCTGGAGCATTTCGAGGGGGCGGGGATCTATTATGCCGCGACGGACGTCGAGGCGCGGTACTGCCGGGATACCGAGGTGGTTGTGATCGGCGGCGGCAATTCGGCCGGGCAGGCGGCGATGTTCCTGTCCCGGACCGCCCGGCATGTGCACGTTCTGGTGCGCGGCGACTCGCTGGCGAGTTCCATGTCCGACTACCTGTTGTCGCGGCTGGAGCGGAACCCGCAGATCACGCTGCACTACTGCACCGAGATGACCACGCTCCATGGCGATGAGCACCTGACGGGGATCACCGTTCACGAGCGTGTCGGCGGGCAGGACTGGAACATCCGCACCGGCGCCGTCTTCGTCATGGTCGGGGCGGCGCCCAATACCGCGTGGCTCTCGGGGCTGGTCGAGCTGGACGGAAAGGGCTTCGTCAGGACCGGGACGGAGGTGGGCGGTGCCAGCTTCTTCGCCACCTCGCATCCCGGCATCTTCGCCGTCGGCGACGTGCGGGCGGGGTCGGTCAAGCGGGTGGCCTCGGGCGTCGGCGAGGGGTCGGTCGTGATCTCGGCGGTGTGGGAGCATGTGAACGCGCCCCGGTGAGCCATGGGACGGTCGGGACGGCTTGTTTCCGCGCAGCGTGCGGCCTATACCCCTGCCCATGTGGAGCCCTCGTGCGATCATCGCCCGAATTAGCGGCCCGGCGCTCTGACCAACCGAGCTGCCGGGACAAGGCGTATGGACCCGCGCCGCCCTTCCTCTGCCCCTTCACCGACTGACTGACCGAGGCTTTACCCATGTCCTCCGACACCTCCTCCGAGACCGTTTCCCACGACTACAAGGACACCCTGCGCCTGCCGCAGACCGATTTCCCGATGCGCGCGGGCCTGCCGAAGCGCGAGCCCGAGTGGCTGGCGCGGTGGGACCGGATCGGCGTCTATGGCCGGCTGCGCTCGACCGCCGCGGGTCGCGTGCCCTTCGTGCTGCACGACGGTCCTCCCTATGCCAACGGGCACCTCCACATCGGCCACGCGCTGAACAAGACGATCAAGGACATGATAGTGCGCTCGCGCCAGATGATGGGCCATGATTCGCGCTACGTGCCCGGATGGGACTGCCACGGCCTGCCGATCGAGTGGAAGATCGAGGAGAAGTACCGCGCCAAGGGGCAGGACAAGGACGCCGTGCCGGTGGTCGAGTTCCGCAAGGAGTGCCGGGAATTCGCCGCGGGCTGGATCGGCATCCAGCGCGACGAGTTCAAGCGGCTGGGCGTCACCGGCAACTGGGAGGATCCCTACCTGACCATGGACTTCCACGCCGAGGCGGTGATCGCGGCGGAGTTCCAGAAGTTCCTGATGAACGGGACGCTGTACCAGGGATCGAAGCCCGTGATGTGGTCGCCGGTCGAGAAGACCGCGCTGGCCGAGGCCGAGGTCGAGTATCACGACCGCCAGACCGAGGCGATCTGGGTGCGCTTCCCGGTGGCGAGCGCGCAGTCCGACATCTACGACCGCGAGAACGTGATCCCCTTCGAGGAGGAGACGCCGGAGACGCGCGAGGCGGTGGCGGCGGCGGGATCCGCCCGGCAGGCGCAGCTTGAGCGCGCGGCGGTGCTGATCTGGACGACGACCCCCTGGACGATCCCGCAGAACCGCGCGATCTGCTTCGGCCCGTCGATCTCCTACGGCCTCTACGAGGTCACCGGGCGGCCCGAGGAATGCTGGGCGGCCATCGGCGAGCTGTTCGTCGTGGCCGACGACCTGGCCGAGGAGGTCTTCGCCGCCGGGCGTCTGGACAAGGACATGGTGCGGCGGCTGCGCCCGGTCCATCCCGAGGAGCTGGCCGGGGTGGTCTGCGCCCATCCGTTCCGCGGGCTCGACGGCGCGCACGGCGAGTGGGACTTCGACGTGCGGCTGTTCCCGGGTGAACATGTGACGGCGGATGCGGGGACGGGCTTCGTGCACACCGCGCCGTCCCACGGCGACGACGACTACCAGATCGGGCTGAAGCATGGGCTGCCCATGACCTTCAACATCCTCGACGATTCCTCCTTCCGGGCGGACCTGCCGTTCTTCGGCGGCGAGGCGGTCTTGAAGCCGAACGGCAAGCCCGGCGGCGCCAACAAGGCGGTGATCGAGAAGCTGAAGGAGCCGGGCGCGCTGTTCGCGCTGAAGCGGATCACGATCTCGGACGCCCATTCGTGGCGGTCGAAGGCGCCGGTGATCCGCCTGAACCGCCCCCAGTGGTTCGCCGCCATCGACCGTGCCGTGGGTGACGGGCAGGACCGTTACGGCAGCACGATCCGCGAGCGGGCGCTGACCTCGATCGACGAGCTGGTGACCTGGACGCCGCCGCGCGGCCGCAACCGGCTGCACGCGATGATCGAGCAGCGGCCCGACTGGGTGCTGTCGCGCCAGCGTGCCTGGGGCGTGCCGCTGACCTGTTTCACCAGGGTCGGGGCCAAGCCGGACGCGGCGGATTTCCTGCTGCGCAACGAAGAGGTGAACGCCCGCATCGTCGAAGCCTTCGAGAAGGAGGGCGCCGATGCCTGGTACGTCGAGGGCGCGAAGGAGCGGTTCCTGTCGGGGATCGTGAATCCCGACGACTACGAGCAGGTGTTCGACATCCTCGACGTGTGGTTCGACTCCGGCTCGACCCACGCCTTCGTCCTGCGCGACCGCGCGGACGGGGCGCCGGACGGGATCGCCGACGTCTACATGGAAGGCACCGACCAGCACCGCGGGTGGTTCCATTCGTCGCTGTTGCAGGCCTGCGGGACCAGGGGGCGCGCGCCCTACAAGGCGGTCGTCACCCACGGCTTCACGCTGGACGAGAAGGGCATGAAGATGTCCAAGTCGCTCGGCAACGTGGTGCAGCCCGAGACGGTGGTGAAGCAGTACGGCGCCGACATCCTGCGGCTCTGGGTTGCGCAGGCGGATTACACCGCCGACCAGCGGATCGGCGACGAGATCCTGAAGGGGACCGCCGATAGCTACCGGCGGCTCAGGAACACCATGCGGTTCATCCTCGGCAACCTTGCGGGCTTCACCGAGGCCGATCGCGTGGAGGCCGCGGAGATGCCCGAGCTGGAGCGCTGGGTGCTGCACCGGCTGGCGGAACTCGACCAGGTGGTGCGCGAGGGCTATGCCGCCTACGATTTCCAGGGGGTGTTCCAGGCGATCTTCACCTTCGCCACGGTGGACCTCTCGGCGGTCTATTTCGACATCCGCAAGGACGCGCTGTACTGCGACGGGCCGTCGGAGCGGCGCAACGCGGCGCTGACCGTGCTGGACCTGCTGTTCCACCGTCTCACCACATGGCTCGCCCCCGTGCTGGTCTTCACCATGGAGGAGGTCTGGCTGGAGCGGTTCCCGGGCGAGGACTCCTCGGTGCATCTGGTCGATTTCCCCGAGACGCCCGCCGCCTGGCGGGACGAGGCGCTGGCGGAGAAGTGGGCAGGCATCCGCCGCGCGCGCCGCGTGGTGACGGCGGCGCTGGAGGTGCAGCGGCGGGACAAGGTGATCGGCGCCTCGCTCGAGGCGGCGCCGGTGGTCCATGTCGAGGATGCGCGGCTGCTTGCCGACCTCGGCACGGTGGCCTTCGACGACATCTGCATCACCTCGGGAATGACCCTCTCGGGCGATCCCGCGCCCGGGTCGGCGTTCCGCCTGCCGGACGTGCCGGGGATCGGCGTGGTCTTCGCGCTGGCCAAGGGGGAGAAGTGCCAGCGGTGCTGGAAGATCCTGCCCGACGTCGGGACGCACGCCCATCCCGGGGTGTGCGGGCGGTGCGACGCGGCGCTGGGATGATGCAGGGTTTCCCGTTTCTTGCGAACGGGTTGGCCTGACAAGCTGAAGTGTTTTCCGAGCTGCGGTGCGATGTGCTGCAGCTCGGACGACGCGCCCGGGTGTCACCCCGGGCAACTCCCGACCGCCCTCGTCGCCATTGTCTCTCGCATCAATGGCGCGACAATGACAACCGGGGGCTACTCTCCCGCCGGCGGTCGGGGGCTGCCCTCGGTGCGAAACGGGTTCGTTCAAGACAAGTGTCGGGCGGGCGCTATGTGTAGCGTGTCCAAACCAGGTCCATGAGAATGCCCATCACCGACGCCCGGATCCGCGACACGCTCCTGGACCTCGCTCACCGGCGGGGGGCGGACAAGACGTTCTGCCCGTCCGAAGCCGCCCGCGCCCTTGCGCAGGACTGGCGGCCGCTGATGGACGACGTGCGGCGCGTGGCGGACGGCCTGGAGGATATCGAGGCGGTGCAGAAAGGGGAGCGGGTCAACGCGAGGGATGCGAAAGGGCCGATCCGGCTGCGGCTGGCTCAGTCGGGCTGAGGGATGATCTGCTGCGCGATGCCCGCGAGGACGAGGTAGATCGAGGTCACGATCAGCCCCCAGTGCGCCCAGGAGGCCGGGTCGAAGTCCACCCAGGCGGCCCAGCCCGCGCAGAAGGTCCAGAACAGGGCCATGGGCAGCGTGACGGCGCGCCAGCGCTCGGTCCTGACCGGGTGGACGAACTTCAGCGGCAGGAACATCGCGATGGCGAGCAGCACGACGATGCCGAGGATGACGTAGAAGTTCGGCGCGAGCGCGAACATCACGATCACCACCATGTTCCAGCACCCCGGGAAGCCCGAGAAGGAGTTGTCCTTCGTCTTCATCCGGGTGTCGGCGAAGTACACGACGCTGGTGAAGGTGATGACGATGATCGCGGTCCAGCCCGTCCAGCCCTCCAGCAGGTTCGACTTGAACAGCGCGTAGGCGGGAATGAAGACATAGGTCAGGTAGTCGATGATCAGGTCCATCAGCACCCCGTCGTACTGGGGCGCGTGGGTCTTAACGTCGTATTTGCGGGCGAGGGGCCCGTCGATCCCGTCGACGCCGAAAGCCACGACGAGCCAGAGGAACATCATGCTCCACTCCTCCTCGACGGCGGCCAGCATGGCCAGCATGGCGAAGACCGCGCCGGTGGCGGTCAGGAGATGTACGAGAAGGGCGCGCGTCGCAGGAAGCATCCACATGTCATGGCGCAAACGGGGCGGGGGTGCAAACGGTTCCCTTTTGTCCGGGGGGGCGCGCGGGTGGAGAGTGCGGGACCGGGGCTCTGCCCCGGACCCCGGGATATTTATATAAGCAAAGATGGGAGGGGGTGCGGGGGAGGGAGCGAGGGCGCTGCGGGCGGCGGCGGTGTTGCCCCTCAGGCCTCAGCCGCGGGGGTGGGCGCGGGCGTAGACGTCCAGCAGGCGGGCGGTATCCACTGCGGTGTAGGCCTGGGTCGTGGAAAGCGAGGCGTGACCCAGAAGCTCCTGGATCGCGCGCAGGTCGCCCCCGGCGTCAAGGAGGTGGGTCGCGAAGGAGTGGCGCAGGGCGTGGGGCGTCGCCGTGGCGGGCAGTCCGAGCTGCATCCGCGACTGCTCCATCACCTTCTGGATCGTGCGCGCGGCGAGGGGGCCGCCCCTGATGGCGCGGAACAGCGGCGCGTCGCGTTCGAGCGGGTGGGGGCAGAGGGCGACATAGGCGGCGACGGCCTTCCTCGCGGCGGGCAGGACGGGGACGATGCGCTCCTTCCCGCCCTTGCCCCGGATGCGCAGGGGATCGGGCAGGGGGTGGTCGGCGCCGGTGAGGCCGAGCGCCTCGGAGATCCGCAGCCCGCAGCCGTAGAGGAGCGTGACCACGGCGACGTCGCGGGCGGCGACCCAGCCCTGCGTCGCCTGCAGCTCGACCGTCGAGATCATCTCGCGCGCCGCGTCTTCCGAGAGCGGGCGGGGCAGCTTCCGGCGGAACTTCGGCGAGCGGGTGGAGAGGATCGCGGTCGGGTCGAAGCCCTCGCGCTCGGACAGCCAGCGGGCGAAGCTCTTCACCGCCGAAAGCGACCGCGCGAGGGAGCGGGCCTGGACGCCGCGGCCGCGTTCGTGGGCCATCCAGGCGCGCATGTCGGAGATGCCGACCCCCGCGATGGTGGTGATGCCGGTGCCCTGGCCGAAGTGCATCTGCAGGAATTCGAGCCAGCCGAGCACGTCGGCGCGGTAGGCGGTCAGGGTGTTGTCCGCCGCGCCGCCCATGGCGCCCATGCCGTCGAGCCAGGCCTGGAGCGCGTCGCGGGCGGCGGGCGAGATCATCGGCGCGGAATCAGGCCAGCCAGCGGCGCATCGAGCGTTCGAACACCCCGGCGAAGAAGCCGAGGAGGTCGGTGCCGTGGGCCGGGGTGAACATGTGCGGATCCTCGCTGCCGAGGGCCAGCAGCCCGGGCAGGCGGCCGTCGCCGAAGTCGAGCCTGAGGCAGGCCTCGGAGCGCAGGTCGCCCGCCGCCGCGCCGTAGACGCGGGGATCGCCGCCGTCGCAGGGGCGCAGGGTGACGCGTCGCTCGGGCGTGTTGCGGCCGCGGGTGAGATAGCCGCTGATGAAGCCGGGCTGGGCGATCGACAGCACGTCGGACATGCTGCGGATGTCGGGATCGCTGTCGGCGAGATCGGTTTCCAGCACCAGCCGCAGCGCGTCGAGGCGCAGGATGTCCGAGACATCGGTGGCCAGCCCGTGCAGGAAGCCCTCGAAATCCACCGGATCCAGCATCTTCAGCACGGCGCGGTGGATCTGGTTGGTGCCCGCGAGGTTCTCGTAGGCGGCGGCGATGACGCTGCGGTGGGTGTCCTCGAGCCGCTCCAGCCGGTTCTCGAGCCGTTCCATCGCGATGGCCCGCAGGTCCACCACGTTGCTGCCCTTGGCGCGGTCGTTGCCCGCGATCAGGGCGCGCATCAGGTCCAGATCCTCGAGGATCACGTCGGGCTCGGACATGATGCGGCTGCGCAGGTCGTCTGCGATCAAGGCTCGTTCCCCCATGGGGCCCTCACGGCGTTGTTCGATTTGTGCATTTTTAAGCGCAAACCGGGGCCGCGGACATCAGGAAATTGCAGGATTGTCGGAAGTGAGGCGGCGGCGGGGGCCTCTTGCTGCTCCCCCCCCCCCGCCGCGGGGGGCCGCCCAGCCGCTTCCGGTGCTCCCCCCCTCCCCGCCCCCGCCGATCCGGAACAGCCCCTCGTCGCCGAGCGAGACCGAGATCACCGGCCAGTCGAACGACGCCTCGTCGCGGTCCTGGTGCAGCCCCATCCGCGCGCCCTCGCCGTAGAAGTTGACGAGGCA